>DASZNR010000056.1:0-53392 GCA_035551175.1 Amycolatopsis sp.
GCGCGGCACGGAGATCCTCTTCGAGCGGCTGATCCCGGCGATCAACGCCGAGCTGGCGCCGGTCCCGCGGATCCGGATGGCCCTCGACGCGTTCTTCACGGTGATCGAGGAGCACCCGAACCTGTACCGGCTGCTGGCGCATGGGCGCCCGGAGAAGCCGGTCTCCTCGGACGTCGTCGCCGAGGACAAGGAGCTGATCGCGACGGCGCTGACGGCGCTGCTCGGCGACTACATGCGGATGTTCGGCATGGACTCCGGCGCCGCGGAACCGTGGGCGCACGGCATCGTGGGCATGGTCCAGAGCACCGGCGAATGGTGGCTCGACCGTCGTTCCATGGGCCGCGACTCCGTCGTCGAGTACCTCACTCAGATCATCTGGGCGGCCATCGACGGCCTGACCCGCCAGCAGGGCGTGGTCATCGACCCGAACCTGCCGCTGGAGGCGAACAAAGTCGTCCAGCTCGCGCGCACCACGCAAGCCGACACCGACGCCGGCTGACCCGTTGGAGGCCCCCATGAGCGAACACGACGAAGACGGCTACGCCGGCCCCGCCACCCTGACCGTCGATGACACGGAGATCCCCGCCGACGTCGACCTCCGCGGCTACTTCCAGCCCATCGACGGCTTCTACCACTGGTACGGCCGGATCGCGGCTTCCGCGCCCCTCGCGTCGGCGGTCGGCGACCGCAAGAAACCGTGCACGATCCGTGTGGGCTCACTGACCGCGTCCGGTGAGCTGTCCGATCCGGACCCGTGGGGCCGCTACCGGATCATGGGCACGTCGACTCCGCCGTTTTCCGTGCCCAAGACCCTGGAGGAAGTCGAAGCGGCCACTGCCTGACCGGCACTCGACGCCCTGCCTGACCGGGCACCCGCCGCACTGCCTGACCGGCATCTGACGCGCCGAAGCACGCCGGCCGCCGCAGGGCGTGAGTGTTCGCGCCGGTTGGAACCGGCGCGAACGCTCACGACAGTCAGGCACCGACGCCGAAGCCCACCTTGCGGGCGTCGGAGGGTGCGATCTCGACGTACGCGATGCGGTCGGCCGGGACGATGTACTTGCGGCCCTTGTCGTCGTTGAGGCGGAAGAGTCCGTCGCCGGCGTTGAGCGCCTCGCTGACCAGTTTCTCCACCTCGTCGGCGGTCTGGCCGCTGGACACCACCAGTTCACGTGGCGTGTCCTTGATGCCGATCTTGACCTCCACCTGGGACCTCCGCTGGAAATTCGTTGTGACTACGCTCGGCAAGGCTAGCCGAAGCTCCGCGCTGCGGTGTCGCGCCACCGTGTGGTGAACCGGCACTTCAGCCGAGCCCGAGCGCCTGCATGCGCTTCGTGTGTCCCTGCTGCAACCGCCGGAACAGTGCACCGATTCCCGAGAGGTCACCGGAGCCGGCGACGATGAGTTCGGCCAGGCCATCGCGTTCCGCGACCACGTACTGGGCCTGGGTGAGGGCTTCGCCGAGCAGCCGGCGCCCCCACAGCGCGAGCTTGTCACGGGTCTTGGGGTCGGCCTTGATGCCGGCCGCGACTTCGCGTTCGGCGAACGCGGAATGACCCGTGTCGGCCAGGACGGTGAGCACGAGGTCCTTGGTCTCGGCGTCGAGCCAGCTCGCGATCTCGCGGTACAGGTCGGCCGCCAACCCGTCACCGACATACGCCTTGACCAGCGATTCCAGCCACGACTTCGGACGCGTCGAGGCGTGCCACGCGTCGACCTGCGCGACGAAGGGACCCATCGCGTCGTCGACGTTCACGCCGTGCGCGGCGAGGTGCGCGGACAGGAGGTCGAAGTGACCGATCTCGGCGGCGGCCATCGACGCGAGCGCGGCCCGCCCGGCGAGCGTCGGCGCGCTGCGGGCGTCTTCGGCCATGCGGTCGAAAGCGGAGAGCTCGAGATAGGCGATCACCCCGAGCAGGTCGACGACGCCTTCGCTGATCTCTTTCGGGTCGGTCACGGCGACGAGAGTATCGCCGAACCCGTGGTCCACGCCGTGAAGAGACCGATCCCACGTCACCCCGTCGCGCCCGGTAGTGTTGAAAAACTCCTGACCAGGTACACTGCGATGGAGATCGAGAAGCTTCCGCACGCCGTCTGGCTGCGGGAACAAGGCGGGCGACCGGCGCCACCAGGGCGGCCGGGGTTCGCCGAAAGTGTGCGTGCACGCCTCCAGCGGCATTCCCGGGAGGGCGGCTGCGGCGCCGAGCGAAATCCACGGTGCCCGCCAGACCCCCCGGTCGAGTGTCGAGTGACAACCGGCCTGTGCGCGCTGGTCACGAGAGAGGCGATCACCCTGACCGCAGAACAGTCCACAACCGAAGAGTCCACCGCCGCGGTCGCGCTCGAACACAGCGAAATTGGCCCGGCCGCGCTCGACACCTCGCACCCACTCCAGGCGGGTGCACCGGTGGAGGAAGAGTCGCCGACGTTCGAATCGTTCGGCGTGAAGCCGGAGATCGTGAAGGCGCTGAACGAAGCCGGTATCGAGCGCACGTTCGCGATCCAGGCACTCACGCTGCCACTGGCCATGGCGGGCGACGATCTGATCGGCCAGGCCCGCACCGGCATGGGCAAGACGCTGGGCTTCGGCGTCCCGCTGCTGCACCGGCTGCAGGTCCCCGGCGACGGCACCCCGCAGGTGCTCGTGGTCGTGCCGACGCGCGAGCTGTGCATCCAGGTCGCCAACGACCTCAAGGGCGCCGGCAAACACTTCGGTGTCCGCACGCTCGCGATCTACGGCGGGCGCCCGTACGAGCCGCAGATCGAGGCGCTGCGCAAGGGCGTCGATGTCGTGATCGGCACGCCGGGCCGTCTGCTCGACCTCGCCGAGCAGCAGCACCTCGTGCTGGGCAAGGTTCGCGGGCTCGTGCTCGACGAGGCCGACGAGATGCTCGACCTCGGCTTCCTGCCCGACATCGAGCGCATCCTGCGGATGGTGCCCGACGAGCGCCAGACCATGCTGTTCTCCGCCACGATGCCGGGCCCGATCATCACGCTGGCTCGCACGTTCCTGCGGCAGCCCACGCACATCCGGGCCGAGGAGAACGACGCGAGCGCGATCCACGAGCGGACCACCCAGTTCGTCTACCGGGCGCACTCGATGGACAAGCCCGAGGTCATCGCGCGAATCCTGCAGGCCGAAGGCCGGGGGCTCACGATGATCTTCAGCCGCACCAAGCGCACCGCGCAGAAGGTGGCCGACGACCTGGTGGAGCGCGGCTTCGCGGCCGCTGCCGTCCACGGCGACCTCGGACAGGGCGCGCGTGAGCAGGCCCTGCGGGCGTTCCGCTCGGGCAAGGTCGACGTGCTGGTGGCCACCGACGTCGCGGCCCGCGGCATCGACATCGACGACGTCACGCACGTCATCAACTACCAGTGCCCCGAGGACGAGAAGACCTACGTCCACCGCATCGGCCGCACCGGGCGCGCGGGCCGCACCGGCGTCGCCGTCACGCTCGTCGACTGGGACGAGGAGCCGCGCTGGAAGCTGATCTCCGACACGCTGAGCCTGGACAAGCCGGAGCCGGTGGAGACGTACTCCTCGTCGCCGCACCTGTTCAGCGACCTCGGTATCCCGGAAGGCACAACCGGGCGGCTGCCGCTGGCGAAGCGCACGCGCGCGGGCTTGGCCGCCGAAAAGGAAGAGGATCTGGGCGGCAAGCGCCGCGGTCGTCGTGGCTCCGGCCCGGGCGCCGGTCCGGCTGCGGACGACGCGCCGCGCAAGCGTTCGCGGGCGCCGCGCAAGCGCACCCGCGGGGGTGCCCGCGCAGCCGCCGCGGTCGAGGCCGCGGACGCCGCCGCCGCGTCCGCCGAACCGTCGGGCGACGAGCAGCCCCGCACTCGCACCCGCCGGCGCACCCGCAGCGGCACGGGCGGTGACTCGACCGGCCCCGCCGGCACGGCCGGCGCCGCTGTCTCCGCCACGACCGACTCCGGTGAAACCGGCGAGCGGCCTGCCCGGCGGCGCCGCCGTCGCCGCCCCTCTGCGACGTCTGAGACGGCGCCGTCTGATACACCTGCGTCGGCAGACTGAGGGGCACCAGCACAGCCGACGGGCGGGAGTCAGGTACGTGAGCGAGCACGAGGACAGCGCACGCCGTGACACCCCGCCCGAACCGGACAACCAGCCCGCACTCGAGTCCTTTCGGGACACTTCCGATATCTCGGCGGCCGGCGGCGTTTCACCAGACGCCGCCGGCCGTTCCGGTGTCGGGGACACGCCCGACACCCACGTTTCGCATGAGGCCGAGTCTCCTGCGGAAGGTCCCGCCGGAGTGACCAGCTCCGCCGTTCCGGAGTACGGCGTGGAAGGCGAGCCGGCACCGGCAACGCCGCGGGCACACCGCCCATCGCCGAAACGGGCACGGCGGTCGCCGTGGAACCGCGGGCGGGACTGGGTCGTCGTGGCGCTGATCGCGGTGGTCGTGGTGGCCGTGGGGTTGGTCGTGGCGCTGAAAAGCGACAACCTGCACACGAGCCGGGCTCTGGCCGATCCGCCGCCGGCGGTGCCGCAGGCGCCCGCGGCCGTGCCGGGGTCGATGGCGCAGCTGTGGCAGGCACCGAGCTCCGCGACGCCGGTGCCGATCGGCACCGGCGACACCGTGACGACGGCCGACGGTGGCGAGGTCGCGGGCCGCGACCCGTTCACGGGCAAGATCCGCTGGCACTACACGCGGGAAAACCTGCAACTGTGCACTGTGGACACTGCATGGGGCCGCGTGAACGCCGTGTACCACAAGTCGATGGGCTGCAGCGAAGTCACTCAGCTCGACCCCGAAACGGGCCACATCACCGCCCAGCGCAACGGCGACGCCGAACTCGGCACGCAGCTCGTCACCGATGGCTCGTTCGTGACCACCACCGGCAAGCGACTCCTCGACACCTGGCGCGACGACCTCGTGAAGAGCATGGAGTACGGCAAGGTGCCGTTCCTCGTCAACCCCGGCAAGCAGCCCCGCACCGGCTGCACCTACGGCACGGTCGCCGCGGGCGCCGACAAGGTCGGCGTCATCGAACGCTGTCCCGGCGACCCCCACGACCGGCTCACCGTCTACAACGCCACGGCCGAGAACTCGGACCAGCCGGTGGTCGACTTCAGCACCGTCCTGGCCGGTTCGCACGCCCGTGTCATCGCGATGTCGGGTGACTTCACCGCCGTGCTGCTGCCGGACCAGAAACTGCTCGTGATCTACGGCCCGGACGGCACCGAAAAGACCGCGTACCCCATGAACCTGCCGGCGTCGGATCTCGCCGCCGAGCCCGCGAGCCACACGGAGCAGACCAGCGAGACCGACAGCTCCGTGTTCTGGTACACGGGAAGCGAAACCGTCGCCCTCTCCCGTGACACGCTCGCCCCTCGCTGGACGCTCTCCGGCACCCTCGGCCCGGGCATCACGTTCGCGAACCAACTGGTCGTCCCCATCAAGGGCGGCCTCGCCGTCCTCAACGAATCGAACGGCGCGACGCTACGCACCGTCGGCGTGGACCGCGGTGGCTACACCGGCCCCGTCCGGCTCACCGCGCTGGGCCCGATCCTGCTCGAGCAGCGCGGCCCGGTAGTCGCCGCCCTGCGGTGAGCGGCACTCGTCAAGCCAACCAGAACACGACCAGCACAGCCATCGCCACCACCAGCACCCCCGCGCCGGCCATCCCCGCCACCCGCCCGTAACGCCGATCGGCGACGCGCTGCAGCAGCAGCCCCACGACCGCCGCCACCGGATGCCCGACGAGCATCGCCGCACCCGGCCCGGGCGCCCCCGTGGCCAGGCACACGCCCCCGACGCCCAGCACCCCCACGGCCAGAATCACCAGTCCCGCCGCGACGGATCCGGTGAACCCACGCCACCACCGCCCGCGCGGCTTCCCCGTCTCCTTCGACGCTGTCTCTTGCGACGCTGTCTGTATCGGCCCCGCATGTTCCGGCGCCGTCTGTTCCGGCGCCGTCTGTTCCGGCGCTGTCTGTTCTAGCGCCGTCTCTTGCGGCGCTGCCTGTCCTAGCGCTGCCTGTCCTAGCGCTGCCTGTTCTAGCTCTGTCTGTTCTAGCTCTGTCTCTTCGAGCGCCGTCTCTTGCGGCGCTGTCTGTATCGGCCTCGCATGTTCCGGCGCCGCATGTTCCGGCGCCTCAAGTTCCGGCGCCGCATGTTCCAGCGCCGCATGTTCCAACGGCGCGGGTTTCCGCCCCGCTTGGTCCGGCGATGTCTGTCTCGTCGGCGCCGATTCCTGCACCGCCGGTCTCGACGCTGGCGGGACAGCGGCCGGCGATTCGGTCGGCACCAACTCCGATGCTTCCGCCCCGGCCTCGGCTCGTAACGAGCCGGCGTGATGCCGTCCCGGGATCTTCCTGGCCCCCGCGAGGCCGGACCCACCATCTGACTCGACGGACGACCACACCGAATCAGCGCCGGCGCCGACCTTGCCGTGCCCGCCGCTCTGCGGCAGCGCCCCATTGCCGGCGGCAGGAGAACATTCCGGCGCCGCGCCCGGGCCCATCGCGGAGACCGCACCGAGACCCGGCTCCGCAGACACCGGGGCAGAAGCATCCTCCGCGGCCCCACCGTCGTCGCACCCGGAAACCTCCGCAATCGCGCCGGCCTCGGACCTGAGCGACCCGACCGACCCGACCGGTCCGGAAACTCCTGGCGCAGCACCGTTTTCGGCGGCAGCGGAAGCAGGGTCGGTCGGCAGGGCAGCCAGTTCTTCGGTGTCCGGGGAGGCCACGTCGGGTCCGTCCAATCGTCAGGGCCGGAGGGCGGGGCGGGTTCAGGGGGCGAGCAGATCCCAAGGCTGAGCAGCCGGCGCGGCTTGCTGGCCGGCGGGGCAGCTCGGGCGGAAGTCGCACCAGGAGCAGCGGCGCTCGGGGCGGGCGGGGAACAGCGTGTCGCCGTCGGCGCCCGCATCCAGGGTATCGGTCGCGAGGCGGAGGTCGGCGGCAGTCTGCTCGGCGCGTTGGAGGTGGCGGCGCAACGAGTCCGTCGTGTGTTCCGCCGCGGCGACCGTGCCCGACGGCAGGTGGTGCAGCTCGACTTTGGTGCACGGCATGCGCAACGTCCGCGCCGACGCCACGGCGTACATCGCCAGAGCCTGCGACGCGCGCGCCTCGAACTCGTCGGGTTCGCGGCGGCCCGTTTTGTAGTCCACGATCACGAGTTCGCCGTCGCGGCGGTCGATGCGGTCGGCCCGGCCTTCGATGATGAACGTCGGCGCGCCGCCGGTGGTGCTGACCGGTGCTGAGATCCAGCGTTCGAGACCGACGGGGTCGTCGCTCACGTCGTGGTCCTCGACGTAGTCGCCGACCCAGCACCTGGCGCGCGCCCGGTACCGAGCGGCCTGCTCGGCGTCGGCGAACCCGCCGTCTTTCCAGTGCTCACCGACGAGCGCCATCGCGCGCTGCGCCGTTCGTTTCGCGGCGGGCAGGTCGAACAACGCCCGCAGCGCGTTGTGCACCACCGCACCCAGCGTGCTGTGCGCCCACGGCCCGGTGCGTTGCGGCGTCGGGCGGTCGAGGTAGGTCAAGCGGTAGCGGCGCGGGCAGTCGTCGAACGTGCTCAGCCGCGCCGGCGACACCTTCGTGAGCCGTTGCGGCTGCTCGGTTCCGAAGTCGAACCCCAGCTGTTCCTTCATAACGCCGCCCACGCTACGCACCACCACCGACACTTTCCGGCGCGGGGGGCGGGCTACCCGGCGCCCGCGATGAAGCCCTTCACGGAGTTCGCCACGAGCTCGACGGCGATCGCCGCCAGCAGCAGGCCGGCAATCTTCGCGACGAGCGTGATCCCGCTTTCCTTGATCAACCGGATGACGACGCCGGAGAACCGCATGCACAGAAAGATCACCACGTGCACGGCCAGAATCGCCAGCGCGAGCGCGAGGTACGCACCGAAATGGCCGTCGGCCTGGCGAACGAACACGATCGTCGCCGCGATGGCGCCTGGCCCCGCGAGCAGCGGGGTGCCGAGCGGCACGAGGGCGACGTTGACGTCTTCGGCCGCCTCCGGCTCCGTACCGCCCTTAGCCGTGAGCAGCTGCAACGCGATGAGCAGGAGCAGCAGCCCGCCCGCGCCCTGCAACGCGGGGATCCCGATGCCCAGGTACGCCAGTATCGCTTGCCCTGCCACGGCGAACAGCGTGATCACCAGCAACGACACCAGCACGGACTGCCGCGCGGCACGCACGCGCGTGGCCATCGGCTTTCGGCCGACGAGGCTCAGGAATACCGGCACCGTGCCCGGCGGATCCATGATGACGATGAGCGTGATGGTGGCGCTGAGGAAAAGCTTGGCGTCGAAGAACACGTCAGCCCTTCACGACCTGTGACCCGGTGGCGCGCGCGATCAGCTCGTCGAGCTGGTCCGGGTCGGTCGTCTCCTGGCCGAGCCCGATCGTCTTGTTGGTGCCGTGGTAGTCGCTGGAGCCCGTGCGGATCAGGCCGAGTTCGTCGGCGAGCTCGCGCGTGCGCACGCGCGTGGCCGGCTCGTGGTTGGGATGGTCGACCTCGACGCCGGTGAGCCCGCGCCGTGCGAGGTCGCGCAGGGTGTCCTCGCTGATCGTCGCGCCCCGGCTGTACGCGAAGGGGTGCGCGATGACCGTGACGCCGCCTGCCGCAGCGATCATGTCGATCGCCTCCTCGACGGGGGTGTCGCGGCGCGGCACGTAGTAACCGCGGCGGCTGCCGAGGTACTCGGCGAAGGCTTCGTCGACGCTCGTCACCAGTCCGGCGCGCACCAGCGCTTGCGCCAGGTGGGGGCGACCGGCCGGTGAGTCGGCAGGCAGCAGGCCCATGATCTCGTCGGCGTCGACGGGCAGGCCGTCGGCGGCCATGCGGTCGGCCATCGCGCGCAGGCGGGTGCGGCGCTCGGCCCGCAGGCGCGTCTGCTCCGTGACGAGCGCGGGCGCCGTCGGGTCGAACAGGTACGCGAGCAGGTGCACGCTGATCCGCCGGCCGGTTTCGGGGTCGACGGACACCGTGGAGAGCTCGGCGCCCGGGACGAGCGTCAGCCCCGGGGCGACGGCGGCGGCCGCCGGGCCCCATCCGGCAGTGGTGTCGTGGTCGGTGATCGCGACCATGTCGAGGCCGGCCCGGACCGCGGCTTCGACGAGCCCGGAGGGGCTGTCGGTGCCGTCGGAGGCCGTCGAGTGGGCGTGCAGGTCGATGCGCATCCGGTCCATTGTCGACGATGCGCTGCATCACAGCGACGGCGGTACCCGCAGGTCAGCCGACCGGCTTCTTGCCCCTTGCCGCGCGCTGCGCCTTGATCATGGAGAACCGCTCGGCCTGCTTCTGCTTGTCGCCGAACACGAGCTCCGAGATCGTGTCGTAGAACTCCTCGGGCCGCGGCAGGTAGTCGATGCGGTTGAGCGCCTGGATCTGGCCTGCCGACTCGACGATCATCGTCCCGTAACCGAGCAGCCGGCCCCAGCCGGGTCGCTCGTAGGTGAGGTCGGTGACCTTCGTGATCGGCATCATCAGCACCTTCGTGGTGATGACGCCCTTGGTCAGCACGAACCGTTTGTCGGTGACGACCAGCCGTTCGACCCACCACTGGATCACCGCGTAGGCGAACCGCAGCACCACGAGCAGTGCGACGTACCAGAGGATGTTCTGCACCACCCACAACGACGGTGGCAGCAAGTAGGACACCAGGACGCAGACGGCGAGCAGCGCCGCCGCCTCGAACGTGTCCCACAGGAGCACCGCCCAGTGGCGGCGAATCCGGATGACCCGCCGCTCGGTGTCGAGCAGGTACTCGTCGGGGTCGCGTGGCGCGAACATGTCTCGAGGCTATCCCCCCGTCAGCCGTTGAAGACGTTGCTGACGAACGAGACCACCGATTCGGCCGAGCTACGGAGGAAGTCGACGATGTTGCCGACGAGACCAGCGGCCTGGCTCGGCTGGGCGATCACGAAGAACAGCACCAACGCGATACCCACGAGACCCGCAAGCTTTTTCGCGTTCACAGCCATCAATCCCGTCTCTAAACGTGGCACCGGAAAACTGACTTTCTACGTTGTACCGCACCTACCACCCGTGCGGCGGGAAAGTCCCGCGCATGGGTCAGCAGGCGGTCCGAAGTGTACCGTATGGCTACTCTCCGTGTACAGCACGACGATTTGGAGCGGACGCGCGTGGACTCCCGGGTGCCCAGCGTGGGCGGCATCGTCTTCGACGACCAGGGCAGACTCCTCCTGATCCGCCGCGGCCACGACCCCGGCCGCGGCCTCTGGTCCTTGCCCGGCGGCCGCGTGGAGCCGGGCGAAACGGACATTCAGGCGGTGATTCGTGAGCTCCGGGAGGAAACCGGACTCGACGTGACTCCGCACACACTCACCGGCACCGTCAGCCGGGGCCGTTACGACATCCGCGACTACACGTGCACCGTCGACGCCGGCATCCTCACCCCCGGCGACGACGCCACGGCCGCGCGCTGGGTCGACTCGGCCGAACTGGTGGCACTCGACGCCGAGGGGCAGTTGGTGGATCTGCTTTTCGTTACGCTCCGTGATTGGGGCGCGTTGCCGCGAGCTTGACGGGGCTCGACGGGACCTGACCGGACCTGACCAAACTTGACCGGACTTGACCGGGTGTGAATGGCGCGGGCGCATTTGTGAATACGCGGGATAAAGGACTCGTGAGTGCTCGCGCCGGTTAGAACCGGAACCGCCACTCACGAGGGAGTGAGCACGGTAAATGCCGAGGTTGAGCTATTTCTCGGCAATGCACGTGCAGAAAGGCCACTCAGGTGCCTCGGCCGCCGGCGCGACAACCGCTGTGGCTGACGGGGTGAATGTGACGCATGTTACAGAGCGTGGACGCGGCACCGCCTGCCGTCAGGCGGGAAGCCACGTCATGCGCTCCCCGTGCGCCGTCGTCCGGGCCAGGACGCGGGCGGAAGGGGCGCCGGACGGCCAGGTCACCAGGCCGAGCACGCAGATGTCCGCGGAGCCGGGCGCGGGGGAGGCCAGGTCGGCGCGGTCGGGGAGCAGTACCTGCAGGCCGGCGGCGTAGAAGCCCTCGGTGACCCACCACACGGGGCGCGTGGCGGCGAGTGCGCCGACGGCAGCCACGAAGTCGGCGCGGCGGTCTCCGAAGTAGGCGAGGGCGTGGCTGGTGAGGATGACGAGGGGAAGGTCGTCGGGGAGGGTGGCGGCAGCCGTGGCGAGGCCGTCGACGCCGTCGCCCGCGATGAGCGGCGGGGCGTGCTTGCGTTGCTGCTCGGCAGCGGCCGTGCGGAGGAGACGGATGCGATCGGGCTGGTCGGCCCAGACGCAGGCCTCCAGCCAGGCAAGGGCTTCCTCGTCGGCCAGATCGACCGGGGCGCGGTCGAGGCCGGCGCGTGCGGCGATGGTCAGCTTCTTCGGCACCTTTGGCAGCGTCGCGCCCGGCGCGAGGTCGAGGGCGCAATGCAGCCCGACGGCCGCCTTGGCGGGGCCGGCGACGAGCTGCTCGCCACCGTCGCACTGGTAGCGGTAGCCGAAGCGGTCCAGCCCGAGCAGGAGGCCGGCGCTGCAGCCGACCTCCAGCAGCGCGATCTTGCCGCCCGCTTCCTTCGCGGCGGCCGCGACGGCCGGGTACACGAGTGCGGCGCGGCGGACCTCGTTGGTCTGTGTGTAACGAGTGGCGATGATCTCCCGCGCCTTGTCCGCGCGTTCCATCAGGAACTGGCGGAACATGGGCCACGTCTCGTTGTCCACGCCGTCGAAACCGCCGAGCGACGGGTAGTACCGCGACAGCGGGTGGATGGGTTCGGCCTGGACGAGCCGGTGGGCGGCGGCCAGCAGCAGCGTGGCGCGGGCATCTCCGCCGCGGGCCTCGGTGAGCAGCGCCGCCACGTCGTCGTCCTCGGCGGCCCGGCCGGCGAGGTGCTCGTACAGCGGCGACTCGCCACGTGCCTCGACCTCGGCGAACGTTCGCAGCCGCCGTTTGACCTCTTCCAGGGCGATCGACACCCGTACTCCTCTGCACACAGCCGTCGAAGGACACCGGCGCGGTAACGCGGCGTGAGCCACTAGCGACACTCACCGGTGGTGAGGAGTACCCTCGACCATTGGTGTTCGTGCGTCAACGCGAGCCCCACCACTCGGCCTGAAGGAGGTGAGGAACGCCTTATGAGTAGTGGCGATAGTCCGCTCCCTAGTAGTCCCAGCGTTCCCGCCTCGCGGGCCGGCCGAGTCCCCTCCTGGTAGCCGGCGGTCGGGAACGCCGGTGATGCCGGACGGACACTGAAGTCCGCCTGGCCGTCGTCTTCTGTTCCACGACGCAGCCCAGGAGATCCCATGCCTGCCATCCCTTCGCTCGGCGGCCTTCGTGGTCGCGGCACCGGCCGTACCAAGCTGCCGGTCGACCGGCCGATCCCGGTTCCGTTGTCGGCCTACGTGGTCGATTGCGCCGTGTACGTCGAAGGCGAGCGCCTACCCGGCCGCTGGACGCACTCCGACGCCATCCAGGAAGTGCGCAAGCGGCACACGGGCTTCGTGTGGATCGGGCTGCACGAACCCGACGCCGAGCAGATCCAGGGCATCGCCGAAACCTTCGGTCTCCACGAGCTGGCCGTGGAAGACGCGCTCGAAGCACACCAGCGGCCCAAGCTGGAACGCTACGACGACATCCTCTTCCTGGTTCTCAAGACCGTCCGCTACGTCGAGCACGAGTCGCCGACCACGGCCAACGAGATCGTCGAGACGGGCGAGCTCATGGTGTTCCTCGGCCGCGATTTCGTGATCACCGTGCGCCACGGCAACCACTCCGGGCTGGCCCGCTTGCGCCGTGACCTCGACGACGACCCGGAGCGCCTCAGTCTCGGCCCCGCCGCCGTGGTGCACGCGATCTCCGACCACGTCGTCGACCACTACCTCGAGGTGTCGAGCCGCATCGAGTCCGACATCGACGAAATCGAAGCGCAGGTGTTCGCGCCGCGCTCGCTCGTGAGCGCCGAGCAGATCTACCTGATGAAGCGGGAAGTGCTCGAGCTCCGCCGCGCCGTGCTGCCACTGGCCACGCCGGTGTCGCGCCTGGCCGAGGGCTACACCCGGCTGGTGCCCGACGAGGTCCGCTCGTACTTCCGCGACGTCGCCGACCACCTCGTGACCGTGTCGGAGCGCGTGGCCGCGTTCGACGAACTGCTGAGCACGCTGGTCGACGCCACCGTCGCCAAGATCTCGCTGCAGCAGAACACCGACATGCGCAAGATCACCGCGTGGGCGGCGATCATCACCGTGCCCACCATGGGCGCGGGGATCTACGGCATGAATTTCGACTACATGCCCGAGCTGCACTGGAAGTTCGGGTATCCGCTCGCGATCACGGTGATCTTCGCGATCTGCCTCCTGCTGTACCGAATATTCCGGAAGAACGGCTGGCTCTAGAGGTCCCCTTGTCATTCCGGAATCCACACAGGAGCACCACCATGTCCCGACTGCTGACCAACCTCAAGTTCTGGGCACTGGCGCTGGGGATCGCCTGGATCCTCGGCATCATCACCGTGATCAGCCTCCACCCGGCGTTTTCGCACGGCATGAAGTGACGGCCGGAGGCCGTACTCTGGGTGCGTGCCGAAAGCGTTGGTGGTGGCCGACGAGTTCGACGAGCGACTGTGGACCGGCGTGGTCCGCTCGCTCGCGGCCGACCTCGACCTCGTCATCAGTGCCGGCGACCTGCCGTACGAGTACCTGGAGTTCCTCGCCGGGTGCCTCGACGTGCCGTGCGTGTTCGTCCCCGGCAACCACGATCCCGACCTGAGCGGCTACACGCGTTACGGCGGACTGTCCATGAGGGACGGATTTCCGGCCGAGTGGCCCGGCCCGGCGGGCGGGATCAACGCCGACGGGCGTGTGGTCGACGTCGCCGGGCTGCGCGTCGCCGGGCTCGGCGGCTCGATCCGCTACTCCGACGGCCCCAATCAGTGGACGCAACGCCAGCAGTCGCGTCGAGCACGGCGGCTGGAGCTTCGCGCGAAGTGGCGCCGCCGGCGCGACGGGCGCGGCGTCGACGTCCTGCTCACCCACTCCCCTCCGCTGCACCTCGGGGACCGCGACGATCTCCCCCATCGCGGTTTCGCCTGCCTCCACCGCACGATCGACCAGCTGCGCCCCCAGTGGCTGCTGCACGGCCACATCCACCCGCACGGCGAACCGGTGCCCGACCGTGTGGTCGGCGCCACCCGCGTGCGCAACGTGGTGGGCCACCGGATCATGGAGTTCCCGCGATGACCAGATCAACCGGATTCCCCCGCGCCGACGCCGAACACGACTTCCTGCGCGCCCGCCGCCGTCAGGTTCTTTCGCGACTGTCGACCTGGCTGCGGCGCGAACCCGACGACGTGAACATCATGCTGCCGTTCGCGGAAGTCGTGGAAGCACTGGGTTACGCGGGCGAAACGGTGCTCGGACTGCGAGTGATCACCATGGACTCGATCGTGGGCACCGTGGATCGCAGCCGCGATTTCGACCGCCGCTTCCGGCCGACGTCCGGGCGCGTGCGCGAACGCTGGGAACGGCTGGCGCGCGCGGCGCGCCGGGGTGAGGCGATCCCGCCGATCGAGGTGTACCGCGTGGGCGAGCTGCACTTCATCATCGACGGCCACCACCGCGTGTCCGTCGCCCATGCGCAGGGTGTGTCCACAATAGAGGCTCTGGTCACCGTGGTACGCACCAAACTCGACCCGGCCGGGATCCGGTACCGCGGCGACCTGATCGTGAAGGACTACCGGCGGCTGTTCCTCGACCGCGTGCCGCTGACCGGCGCCGCGCGGGCGGCGGTGATCGTGGCCGACCCGTGGGACTACGCGCGGCTCGGCGAACACGTCGAGGCGTGGGGCTTTCGGCTCATGCAGGACGAGGGCGGGTTCCTCGATCGCGCCCGGATCGCGCAACGCTGGTTCGACGAGGAGTTCACACCCGTCGTGGGCCTGCTGCGCCAAGCCGACCTCGTGGGTGACTGCACCGAGGCCGAGGCCTACTTGCGCGTTGCCGCCGAACGCTACCGGCTCATCCGTACCCACCGCTGGGACGACGAGGTGATCGAGGCGCTGAAGGCCCGTCGTTCGTAACACCGGTCAGGTGGGCCTTCTGCCTCGGCTCCGCCGGGCAGTGCGCTCTCC
This sequence comes from Amycolatopsis sp., assembly GCA_035551175.1. Classification (GTDB taxonomy): domain Bacteria; phylum Actinomycetota; class Actinomycetes; order Mycobacteriales; family Pseudonocardiaceae; genus Amycolatopsis. Next base: position 15,093 of record DASZNR010000056.1, read on the forward strand.
GCCAAGACAGTGTGCTCCCCGCCAAGACAGTGAGCTCCCCGCCAGGACAGTGAGCTCCCCGCCAAGACAGTGTGCTCACAGTGTCTGGCGCAGCCACGGGTAGACGGTGCCCGTCCACACCTGCTGGCCCAGTCCCGCGCAGTGCCCGTCGACGCCTTCGGCCCCGGTGAGCTGCACGAGGTGCGCCGGCGCGGTCAGCGCGTCGCACAGCACCGGTCCTCCGCCGGCGGTGAAGTCGTGCTCGGACTCGATGAGCAGCGTGGGGCAGGTGATGTTCGCGGCGTCGGCCAGCATCGTGTACCACCGCATTTCCGCGAAGTACTCGCCCACCGACGAAACACCGTGGGCCGCCATGCGGGAGCGGAAGAACTCGGCGCGGTCCGGGTTCCGGCGCATCCCCGCACGCACCACGGGGACCGCGACGAGAGCGGCCGGACCGGTGGGTACCCGAGCGCCGAGGTCGGGTTGCGCGGGATCGCAGACGAGCGCGGCGAGGCGGTGCTCGGCCGTCGCGGCGCGCGGCGCGAGGTAGCCGGCGAACGAACGGCCGAAGAGGACCACCTTGTCCGGGTCCGCTTCGGGGCGGGTGAGCAGCCAGTCGAGCACCGGCGTGAGCACGTGTTCGAAGTCGGGCCGCAGGAACCTGCGCTGCGTGTAGAGCGTCTCGCCCTGACCGGGACCGTCGAAGGCGAGCGCGTTGTAGCCGTGTGAAATCGCAGCGGGCACGTCGAGCCACGCGGCTTCCGAAGTCGAGTCGTAGCCGCAGGGCAGGACGATGGTCGGCCGTGGCGTTCCGGACGGGTCCGGGGTGAACAGGTAACCGTGCAAAGTCGTGTCTTCGTAAGGGATCCGCACGGCTTCGGCGGGGTGGTCGAGCAGGGGTACGGCTTCTGCGAACGCTTCGACGTGGCCGTGGTAGGCCGTGTGCAGCCGCGGGTCGTCGAGATCCGAGCGCACGAAGAAGTACGCCTGCCGGTGGTATTCGCTCGCCCGCAGGAACGCATGGCGGGCACTGACGCGATCCCCCGCCGCCAGTGCGGCCTCGGCTGCCGCACGCGCGTGATCGGCCGTGGCCGACCACGCGTCGTACCAGCCGCCGCCGGTCGGCTTGCCGATACGGCGTGCCGTCGCGAACGCCTCGCCGAGATCGGCCGCGTGCACCACGGCCGCGTTGAGCGTGCGCGTGAACTGGCCGTCGTAACCGGGATCGCGGAAGAAGACCTTCGCCGGGTCTGCCATGCCGAGAAAGTCGGGTCGGGGCGGCCACCGTTACGGCGGGTGAAAAGCGTGTGGGTGGCGCCGGCCGCGCCACCCACGCAGGTGAGTCCTACTCGCTCGGGATGATGGCCCACAAAATCAGGTAGGCGACGAACTGCGGGCCCGGCAGCAGGCACGAAAGCAGCGCCAGCACGCGAATCTTGCCGGGAGTCGTGCCGAACCGGCGGGCGAGACCAGCGCAGACGCCACCGATCATGCGGTCGTGACGTGGGCGGCTGAGCCGCTGTACGGTCGGTGCCGGCGGTGTTGTCGGTGCAGTCATCGGGCTTCCTCTCCCCTTGGTTGCGTGCCTCCATGTCACCATCTCCGCCACGGCGGCCGCATCGGTCGGCGGAACGATCCGGCCCCTTAGGGGACCGGGCTGCTCCGGCGCCACGCGCGGGGGACGGTCCGGCGTTCACCGCGCTGACCTGCACCGCTGTGACAGGTTTCCCCGTCAGGGCTGATTTCCGGGCGGTGGGTGGTGATACTGCACGTCGTGCGTTCCCCACTCGGTCCCCTCGTCGTCGGGCTCGCGCTGGTGCCGGCGGCGTGTTCCGCCGCCGGCCCGGCTCCCAGCCCCGCGCCACCGTCACCGTTGACGGCCACCGCCGCACTCGGCGACTTCACCACGCTCGACTACTGCAGCCTGCTCGACGTCTCGCGGCTGCGCGGCGCGACGGCCGACGACCCCGACTCGTCGTTCACCGACTGCCGCGCCGACTACCTGCGTAGCGGCCGCTCGCACACGGTCACGGTGGGCCCGCTCGCGGCCGACGCCGATCCGAACGTGAAGCCCTACCGATACGCCGGGCCGGTACCCGACGGCGTTTCCGTGCAACAGGCCGGTTTCACGCCGGACCGCTCGTGTACGCGCACGGTGACGTTCGCCGACGGCGTCCGGCTCGCCGTCGTGGTCGCCGACGACGAAGGCGCCACCGGCGGGAACGAGCGGTGCACCGACGCCGACGCGACCGTCGGCGGAGTGCTCGCGGCCGTGAGCGACGGCAAGGTGGGCCACCACCGCTTCCTCGACCGGTCGTGGGGCCGCGTCGATCCGTGCGCGCTGCTCGACGTGCACGAGCTCGACGCGATCAGCGGGCCGGACACCCAGCCCGCCGCCGCGCTGTCCGGGCATTCGTGCATCCGCGGCACGGTCAGCGTGGAGTTCGCCGTGCAGAAGCGGGCTCCGACCGGCGCCACGGAAACCCTCGGCGGCCGCACGGCGCACGAAGCCGCCGACGGTGCCTTCTGCCGCATCACGACCACGCAGCCGTCGCCGTCGACACCGGGGCGCGGCGAGCAGGCGGTGGTGAGTGTCGTCGACACCACCGGTTCCGACGGCGCCCTCGCCTGCCCGGCCGCGCGGCAGGTCGCGAACCTCGTGTTCGCGAAAATCCCCTGACGAGCCGGTCAGTCCTCGTAGGTCACGTTCTTCCCGCTCGCCGGGTCGAACAGCTTGATCTTGTCGGCGTCGAACCACAGCTCGACGTCGGCGTTTTCCCTCGTTCGCGACTCGGCGGAAAGCCGGGCCACGATGAGCGAATCGGCACCGGGCACGTCGGCGGAACCGCTGTCGGCGGCCAGCTCCGCGAGCTCGGCCGACGTCGCGACGTCGCCTTCCATCGTGAAGTGCGCGAACTTCTCCGACCCCATCGACTCGAGTACGTCGATGTGCGCGGTGAACGTCGAACCCGTCGTGCGTTGACCGGCTTCGACGAGTGCCGCGTCCTCGAAGTGTTCGGGCCGGATACCCAGGATCACCTCGCGCGGCGCGTTTTCCGCCTCCGCGAGCCGTCGGATCCGGTCGGTGAGCGGCGTGGTGCCGAGCGCGCTGTGCAGCTCACCGTTCTCCAGCGTCGCCGGCACGAAGTTCATCGACGGCGAACCGATGAACCCGGCGACGAACAGGTTCGCCGGGTTGTCGTAGAGGAACTGCGGCGAGCCGATCTGCTGTACGTAACCGGCCCGCAGCACCACCACGCGGTCGCCCAGCGTCATGGCCTCCGTCTGGTCGTGCGTCACATACAGCGTGGTCGTGCCGAGCTGCTTCTGGATCTTCGAAACCGAAGTGCGCATCTGGCCGCGCAGCTTGGCATCCAAATTGGACAGTGGTTCGTCCATGAGGAACGCCTTCGGGTTGCGCACGATCGCGCGCCCCATCGCCACGCGCTGGCGCTGGCCACCGGAGAGGTTCGCCGGTTTACGGTCGAGGTGCGCGGTGAGGTCAAGGATCTGCGCCGCTTCCTCCACCTTCGCGTTCACCGTCGCGTCGTCCACTTTGGCCAGCCGCAGTGGGAACGCCATGTTCTCGCGCACGCTCATGTGCGGATACAGTGCGTAGGACTGGAACACCATCGCGATGTCACGGTCCTTGGGCGCCTTCTCGTTCACGCGCTGTCCGTCGATGCGCAGCTCGCCCGAGGAGATGTCCTCCAGCCCGGCGACCATGTTGAGCGTGGTCGACTTTCCGCAGCCCGACGGGCCGACCAGGATGATGAACTCGCCGTCCGCGATCGTGATGTCCACTTCGGACACCGCGAGCGCGCCGTCGGGGTACTGCTTGGAAACCTTGTCGAGGACGATTTCAGCCATGGGTCAGCCCTTCACCGCACCGGACGTCAGCCCCGCCACGATGCGACGCTGGAAGAACAACACGAAGATGATGATCGGGATGGTGATCACGACCGCGGCCGCGCTCACCTGTCCCGTCGGGTCCTCGAACTGCGAGGACCCCGTGAAGAACGACAGCGCCGCCGGCACCGTGCGCGAAGCCGTGGTGGACGTCAGCGAAATGGCGAACAGGAAGTCGTTCCAGCACAGGATGAACACGAGGATCGCCGTAGTGAACACTCCTGGCGCGGCGAGCGGTGCGATCACCTTGCGGAACGCCTGCGCCGGCGTCGCACCGTCCATCTTGGCCGCCTTTTCCAGCTCCCACGGGATCTCGCGGAAAAAGGCCGAGAGCGTGTAGATCGACAGCGGCAGCGCGAACGTGATGTAGGGCAGGATCAGGCCCGGCCACGTGTCGAACAGGCCGAGGCCACGTTCGATGTTGAACAGCGGCGTGACGAGCGAGACCTGCGGGAACATCGCGATCAGGAGCGAAAGCCCCACGAGCAGGCGTTTGCCGGGGAACTCCAGGCGCGCGATCGCGTAGGCCGCCATCGTGCCGAACACGACCGCGATCAGCGTGGAAATGATGGCGATCCCGATGGAGTTCACCAGCGCCCGCAGGAACTCCGACGTCTGGAAGATGTCGGCATAGTTCTTCAGCGTCCACTGCTGTGGCCAGAAACTGCCGTCGGTGAGGGTGTCCTTCGTCTTGAACGACAGCGAAAGGATCCAGAGCACAGGAATGAGTGCGAACGCGATCACGAGCAGATCGAGTACACCCCACGTGACCTTGCGGCCGGTCGTCGCGGTGGCCATCAGCGCTTACCCCCGTCGTCGCTGCCCGGTGCGGCCGTGCCGAACACCTTGATGAAAAGGAACGCGATGATCGCGACCGTGATGAAGATCAGCACGGCCATCGTCGACCCGATCCCGAGGTTCAGCCCTTTCACGAGGTTGTCGTACGTCATCATCGACACCGAGCCGGTGTCCTGCGCTCCGCTCGTGAGCACGTAGATGTTGTCGAAGATGCGGAACGCGTCGAGCGTGCGGAACAGCAGCGCGACGAGGATCGCGGGCTTCATCACCGGCAGCATCACCTTGGTGAAGCGCTGCCACGCCGAGGCCCCGTCCATCGAGGCGGCCTTCAGCAGGTCCTCGGGTACGAGCGCGAGGCCGGCCATCAGCAGCAACGCCATGAAGGGGGTCGTCTTCCACACCTCGGCCAGGATGATGATGAACAGCGACGGCCACTGATCCGTGAGCGGCGCGGCGCCCGAGCCCAGCGCGTTGGCGAGGTACCCGGTTTTCGGCGTCCACGCGAAGTACCACGAGAAGGCCGCCACCACCGTGACGATGCCGTACGGGATCAGCGCGACGGTGCGCACGAGCCCGCGCCCCACGAGTGTGCGGTGCAGCAACAGTGCGAGCGCCATGCCGAGCACGAACTCGATCGCCACCGACACCACGGTCAGGAACATCGTGATGCCGAACGAGGTCCACCAGTAGGAGTTGGTGAGCACGGCCGCATAGTTGGCGAACCCGATGAACTCGTGCTGCGCGGGGAACCTGAGGTCGTAGCGCTGCAGTGAAAGCCAGATCGAGTAGACGATCGGGTACCCGGTCACGGCGATCATCACGATGAACGCCGGGGCGCAAAGCCACAGCCCCAGCCGCCGTTCGGCCCTCTTGCCCTCGCTGAGCGCGGGCCTACTCTTGCGGTGGCTCACGACTTCGTGGCCGTCGACCACGCCGGGTTCGGTCGCGGCCGAGGGATTCTGCACGGTCACGGGATCACTCCCTTCGACTGGAGCGCGTCGTTGAGCTGTTCCCGCAGCGTCTGCGCGGTCTGCTGCGGATCGATCTGCGACGGCGGCGACAGCACCTTCGAGATCACCGTGGAGGCGTTCTGGTACGCGGGCGAGAGCGGCCTGACCGCAGCCGTCTTCAGCGCCTCGAGGATCGTGTCGCGCATCGGGTACTTGATCGCCATGTTCGGGTTCGCGGTCGATGCCGGCTCGCTCGGGTTGACCGGCGTGTCGTCGTGGTACACCGACTCGATGGTCGGTGGCACGCCGTCGTTGATGGCCGAGTACTTCTGATTCTCCGCGCTGCGCAAGCACAACGCGGCTTCGAACGCCTGCGGCTTGTGCTTCGAGAGCGTGCTCACCGCGAGATCGAAACCGCCGATGGTGGACTTCGCGGGCATCCCGGCCTTGGCCTCCGGGTAGACCGCCCACTTGAAGTGCGACAGGTCCTTCGGCTTCTCCTCGGCGTAGGAGGCGTAGACGAACGGCCAGTTGAGCTCGAACGCGGCATCACCGCGCTGGAACGTCTGGCGGACGTCGTCCTCCTTCTGGTTGGTCAGCGACGGGTCGGTGAGCCCCGAGGACGAGACCTGCTTGAGCAGCTGCAGCGCCTGCACCGCGCCGGCGTCCATCACCACGGACTTGCCGTCGTCGGACAGGATGTGGCCGCCGAGCGACGCGACGAGCGTGTTGTAGATGACGACGAGACCCTCGTACTGCGCACCGGTGAAAACGATGCTGTAGGGCTTGCCCGCATCCTTGAGCTGTCGCGACATCTGCATCATTTCGTCCCACGTCTTCGGTGGGTTCGGCGTGATGCGGTCGTCGTACCAGAGCAGCTGCACGTTGGTGTTCTTCGGTGCGGCGTAGAGCTTCCCGTTGTAGGTGGCCGTTTCGAGCGGGCCCTGCAGCACGCCGGCCGAGGCCTTGGCCTTGTTCTGCCCCGTCCACTCTTCGGCCCAGCCCGCTTCCGCGAACTCCGAAACCCACGTGACGTCGAGACCGAGGACGTCCATCGACGTGTCACCGGCGGCGAGGCGGCGCGCCATCTGGATTCGCTGATCGTCCGCGCCGCGTTGGAGTTTGTTGTAGACGATTCGGTAACGCCCGCCGGCGGCCTTGTTGCAGTTGTCGACAACGGTTTGGAAATGGTCCTCGGGCGAGTAGTACACGTTGATCGTCAACCCGGAACTGCCACCACACGCGGTCAGCAGACCCGTGGTGAGCAATCCCGCGGCCAGCAGCGCCCCCGCGCGTGCGGGTGAGCGACCTCGTAGTCTCTTCTTCCCCATCGAGCAAAAGCCTCCTCACCCGCGTGCACGCCGGTACCGTGAAGCCCCCAGGCATCACGGCGAGATGAGGCGGGTTCGCGCCAGCACCCCGACGTGCCAGTGCTCGACCAGGCGCGCCGCAGGACGCGTCCGCCCGACTGGTGTCGGTCAACCTATGCCGGGCGATCACCACCCGCAAGCAGTATCGGTAACGATTAAAGCCCGCGCAGCCCGAAGTCCCGAATAAACCCGGTGAACCTTGTGCCGTTCGGGTGAACACCGGCGAATAGCGCCCGTACGCAACCGCAATTCGGTTGACGATGCCGGCGTCAGGCCGTGGCGGGTGGCGGCTTCAGCGCGAGTTTCGAAAGGAGCTCGCGACCCTGTTCGGCCGTTCTGGGCTGGCACAGCACGTCGTAGCGGCCGGCCACGAGCTGACTCGCGGACGAGAAGTCACGGCGCCCGCGCGACATGCGGTAGCCGATCGCCGCGAACAGCAGACCCGACAGCACGCCCAGCACGAGCCCGGTGAGGACCTGGAGTGCGAATCCCTCGTTCACGAACAGCCCGAGCAGCAGGCCCGCGAACAACCCGAACCACGCGCCGGACATCGCGCCCGCGCCGAGGACCCGGCGCCAGGTGAGCCTGCCGATCACCCGCTCCACGAGCATCAGGTCCACACCGACGATGGTCACGTCGGTGACCTCGAACGCGTGCTCCGCGAGAAAGTCCACCGCCCGCTGTGCTTCCTCATACGTGGTGTACGACCCGATCGGCCAGCCTGTGGGCGGCGTCGGCAGCCGCGGCGGCCCGGGCGGGCGCCCGCCTCCGAAAGGACTGCTCACCATCATCACCTGCACACTCGTCCGGTCCGAGAGGTCCATCTTGTCAAGAACCGGCGAACCGTGCGAACCGCCTGGTGGTGAAAGGCGTTCACGACGGTCCGGGGGGGGGGCACCGGCCCGGCGGACATCGCAGATCGCGTCGGGTCGGCAAGCGATCGTGAACGGCATTGCCCGAGACGAGGACACCGTGGCTGCCCCGGGGTTCGCGAGGACTGCGGAATGTCGCATGTGGACATTGCTCAGGTGCCGTCGGCCTTGCCGCCCAACGTTTCCGCCGCATCCGAGCCGGCGCGGTCGCCGGTCCGCCGCAGGCGCGGTCGCCGGTCCGCCGCAGGCGCGATCACGCGTCCGGCCCGGATTCGCGAGCAGTGCGAGTTCGCCGCAGCGCGCGACGGTCCGTCCTCGGGAACCCACGTGTGCGCGGACGGGACGGGTCCCCGGACGTGCTGGTTCCCCTGGTCCTGGAAACGCGCTGAGCGAGGTTACCGACGAGTATGCCGGGCGCGCCGCAGAGGGTGCTCACGCCGGTCCGCGGTTTCCCCCGTTAAGGTGCGGATCCGGACAACGGCGGGAAGGAGAGGTGATGAGCGAAGGTTACGAGCATCCGTCGTTCGAGCACCAGCCGTACCCGCCGCAGGGCCCGCCGCCCGGCGCGGGTCTCGCGATCGGCTCACTGGTGTGCTCCATCGCTGGTCTCATCGTGTGCGCACCCGCCGCGATCGCCGGCATCGTGATGGGCCACATCGCGTTCCACCGCTCCCGCCACGGCCGCGCGACCGGCGGCGCGCTGGCCGTCGCGGGGTTCGTGATCGGGTACCTCGCGCTGGTCGTCTGGGGCATCACGATCCCGCTCGTGGTGCACGAACTCGACAAGCTCGGTGCCTTCGGCTGAGCAGGCTCGCGGTGCCCAACCGCCCAACCCGAGGGGAATCCCATGACCAACCCACCCGAGCAGCCCGGCCGTTCCGACGAAGGCGCGGACGTTTCCCCCGCCACCGACCCCGCCCCGTACGACCCGCCGGCGAACTACGACGCACCCCTTCCCGACCCCACCGCGGCACCCACGCCCGACGCTTGGTCGGATCCGGCCGCGGGGTCCGAAACCCCGGCCGCGCCGGAAACGCCCGCCATCGCCAGCACGACGGAATCGCCCGGCGCCGCAAGCTCGGGCGGCTCCGCGGCTCCGGAGGGCCTCGCCGTTTCGGACGGCGTCGGCGGATCCGGCAGCGCCGCGCAACCCGGTCCGAGCAGCGCCGACCAGGGCACCCCGCCCGCACGCGGGTACGCGACGCCCACAGGGACAAGCGACTTCAGCACACCCCCCACCTCCGCCGGCACCACCAGCGCGGGCGCGTTCGCGACACCCACCGGGACAAGCGACTTCAGCACACCCCCCACCTCCACCGGCACCACCAGCGCGGGCGGGTACGCGGTGCCCGCGGGGCAGGCCGGCGGATACCAGGTGCCGGCGTACCCGGGGCAGCCGTATCCGGGGGCGACGGCGGAGTTCCCCGGCGCGGCGAGCGCGCCGTCGGGTATGCCGGGACCGGTTCCGGGCGCACCGGGGCCGTACGGCCAGCCGTACCCACCCGCGCCGTACGGGCAGCCGTACGGGCCGTATGGGCCGAACCAGCCGTCGAACGGGCTGGCGATCGGAGCGCTGGTGTGCTCGTTGCTCGGGTTGCTGACGTGTCTCATCGCGGTCCCCGGCATCGTCATGGGGCACATCGCGCTGGCGAAGGCGAACCGCGGTGTGGCGGGCGGCCGCGGGATCGCGTTGTCCGCTGTGGTGATCGGTTATGTGATCGTCGCGTTGTACGTCGGGTTCATCGTGACGATCATCGTGCTCGGCGTGAACGGATACCTCGGCGACTAATCGCCGGTGCGGGGCTGGGGTGGGCCGGCGTGGCCGTTGGACTCGGCGGCGGCGAGAGGCTCCGAAGTGTCGACGGGTGGGAGCTCGCGCGCCTCGGCGGCAGGTTCCTTCGAAGCCGGCTCCGAAGCCGGGTCCACCGCGGCCGCCTGTGCGCTCGCGTTTTTCGTGCTCGCGTCGAGGAACCGCAGCAGTTCCACCGGGAACGGCAACACGAGCGTCGAGTTCTTCTCCGCCGACACCTGCACCACCGTCTCGAGCAAGCGCAGTTGCAGGGCACCCGGTGTGTCCGCCATGGTGGCGGCCGCTTCGGAGAGCTTGGCCGACGCCTGCAGCTCACCGTCGGCGGAGATCACCCGGGCCCGGCGCTCGCGTTCGGCCTCGGCCTGGCGGGACATGGAGCGCTTCATGGACTCGGGCAGCGCCACATCCTTGATCTCGACGCGGTCGATGTTGATGCCCCAGCCGACGGCCGGGCTGTCGATGAGGAGTTCGAGACCCTGGTTGAGCCGTTCGCGGTTCGAGAGCAGGTCGTCGAGGTCGCTCTTGCCGATGATGGACCGCAGTGACGTCTGGGCCACCTGCAGCATCGCCGCGCGGTAGTCCTGCACGTGGATCGCGGCGCGCACCGGATCGACGACATTGAAATACACCACCGCATCGACGCGTACGGTCACGTTGTCGCGCGTGATGCCGTCCTGAGCGGGCACCGGCATGGTGACGATCTGCATGTTGACCTTCTGCAGCCGGTCGGCGCCCGGCACGAGCAGCGTCAGCCCGGGTCCCCGCACCTCGGGCCGCACGCGGCCGAACCGGAACACCAGCCCGCGTTCGAACTGCTTCACCACTCGCACGCCCGACGCGGCCAGAATCCCGCACACGATGATCACGGCACTGAGAATTTCTGCGATCATGGCAGCTCCCGGGACCGAAAACCCCTGGTTTTCACTGTACGCGCGTTCCGCCCAGACGAAAACGCGCCACGATGAGCGGACCCGCCGCCCGGCGCGGCTCCCCACCACGGGCGGCACGCGCCCGCGCCCGCGTGCCGCCCGTGGCTCGCGGCGCTGCCGGACCTCGCCGCCCGGTTGACGGGCGAAAAGAGGCCTGACCCGACGAACCGGTTCGTCGCCCCGCACAGCCCGGCCCCGCACAGCCCGTTCGCCACGCCGAAGGTGCTCCCGCCGTGCTCGACTCGGCTCTGCGAAGAATCGTGATGGGCCCCACGCACTGTCCACATCGGCCACGGCGCGTTCGGCCGCTGGATTCGGCGCTCGAGAGCTCGACGCGGCGCGATCCGCCGGCAGGCGAACTCCGGGTGAACGAAGCCCCGCGCCACGACGACCCTCTCGCCGGACACCGTGGATCGCGACCAAGGTATCCCTGCTGTGCCGAGACTTCGGAATGTCCACAATAGATTCTCAAACCACCCGGGACAGCATTGGACATTGCCCGCGAAGGCCTGGACGACCGTGCGGAACCGACAGTGGCCGGCCTGCCCCGCGTTCCTGCCGGCTTTGACCGCTTGGACCCGAGAGCCCGGACCGGGGACAACCTCGGCAAGCCCGGCGTTCCGTGGCACGGGCGCATGGGCGGCGCAGCCGATAGTGTCTTGCCATGGCCAGCGTGAACAGGGTTTTCGTGGCTCGGCTGGCGGGCCTGCCGGTGTTCGGGCCCGACGGCGAGTCGATCGGCAAGATTCGCGACGTGGTCGCGGGCCTGCGCCTCGACGCGCAGCCACCGCGCATTCTCGGCCTCGTGGTCGAGGTGGCGACGCGGCGGCGGGTCTTCGTGCCCATGCTGCGGGTCACGACGATCGAACCGACCGCCGTCACACTCGGCACGGGTTCGGTCAACATGCGCCACTTCACCCAGCGCCCCAACGAGGTGCTCGTGTGCGGCCAGCTGCTCGACGCCCACGCGACGCTCACCGGCACCGAGACGCGCGTGACGGTCGTCGATGCCGCCATGGAACCCACCCGCACGCGCGACTGGGTGCTGGCCAAACTCGCCATTCGCGAACGCGCCCCCCGCCTCGGTCTCACCCGCCGCCGTTCGGCCATGCAGGTGCTGCGGTGGGACGAGGTCGCGGGACTCGGCCTCACGGACCTCGCGCGTCAGCCACAGGGCGCGGGCCGGCTGCTGATGCTGTTCGACACGATGCGCGCCGTCGACATCGCAGCCACCGTGCGTGACCTGCCGCTCAAGCGCCGTCACGAGATCGCCGACGCGATGGACGACGAGCGGCTCGCCGACGTCCTCGAAGAACTCCCCGACGACGACCAGAAGGAGCTGCTGGCGTACCTCACCGACGAGCGGGCCGCCGACGTGCTCGAGGCCATGAACCCCGACGACGCCGCCGACCTGCTGGCCGAGCTCGCGCCTGCGGACCAGAGCCGGCTCCTCGCCCTGATGGAACCTGCGGAGTCGGCGCCGGTCAAGCGGCTGTTGGCCTACTCGTCCGACACCGCGGGCGGCCTGATGACGCCGGAACCGGTGGTGCTGACACCGGATTCGACCGTCGCCGAGGCGCTCGCGCACATCCGCAACGCCGACCTGCCCGCCGCGCTCGCGAGCATGGTGTTCGTGTGCCGCCCGCCGACGGCCACGCCGACCGGCCGATTCGTCGGCGTCGTGCACTTCCAGCGGCTGCTGCGCGAGCCACCCGCTGAGCTCATCGCGAGTGCCGTGGACACCGACCTCACCGCGCTCCGGCCCGAAGCGTCGCTGGCCGAGGTCACGCGCTATTTCGCCGCGTACAACCTGGCGTGCGGCCCCGTGGTCGACGCCGAGGAACACCTGCTGGGCGCCGTCACCGTCGACGACGTGCTCGACCACCTCCTGCCCGACGACTGGCGCGAAACCGGCCTCCACGACGTGGCCGACAGTGCCGAGATCCACCCTGCAGAGATCAACCCCACCGAAACCAACCCTGCCGGACACCACCCCGAGGAGGCCGGACGTGCCTGAGCTCGCCGGTGGCCGCCGGCTCGACCAGCCCCGCGGCCAGAACCGTTTCCGGCTCAACATCGACCCGGACACCTTCGGGCGCTTCACCGAGCGCGTCGCGCGGTTCCTCGGCACCGGTAAGTACCTGTTCTGGCAGACGCTCATCGTCATCGTCTGGATCGTGCTGAACCTCGCGGCGGTGTCGCTGCGCTGGGATCCGTACCCGTTCATCCTGCTCAATCTGGCGTTTTCCACGCAGGCCGCGTACGCCGCGCCGCTCATCCTGCTCGCGCAGAACCGCCAGGACGACCGCGACCGCGTGTCGCTGGAAGAGGACCGTGCGCGGGCCGCGCAGACGAAGGCCGACACCGAATACCTGGCGCGCGAGCTGGCGGCGCTGCGACTCGCCGTCGGTGAAGTCGCCACGCGCGACTACCTGCGCAGCGAGCTCGACCGGCTGCGCGAGGACCTCGCCGTCGGCAACCCGCGCAAGGCGAAGCAGGCGGCGAAATCGGACGTGCCGACCGGTCCGTAACATGGGTGAGGTGACGAGTACACAGCAGCTCCCCAGCGTCGAAGACGTCCGCACCGCGCTGAAGGACGTGTACGACCCCGAAATCAAAAAGCCGATCACCGACCTCGGCATGGTGAAGGACGTCGCGGTCGGCGAAGACGGCGTGGTCGCCGTCGGCATCTACCTCACGGTCGCCGGCTGCCCGCTCAAGGCGACGTTGACCGAGGACACCACGAAGGCCGTGAAGAAGCTCCCAGGCGTCGCCGACGTGCGCGTGGAGCTCGACGTGATGAGCGACGAACAGCGCACGGAGCTGCGCAAGTCGCTGCGCGGCGACGCGGCCGAGCCGGTGATCCCGTTCTCGCAGCCGGGCTCGTTGACCCGCGTGTACTGCGTGGCGTCGGGCAAGGGCGGGGTCGGCAAGTCGTCGGTCACGGTCAACCTCGCGGTCGCGATGGCGGAGCGCGGCCTGTCCGTCGGAGTGGTCGACGCGGACATCTACGGTCACTCGATCCCGCGCATGCTGGGCGCGCGCGAGAAGCCGACCAAGGTCGAGACGATGATCATGCCGCCGCAGGCGCACGGCGTGAAGGTGATCTCCATCGGCATGTTCACGCCCGGCAACGCCCCCGTCGTGTGGCGCGGCCCGATGCTGCACCGCGCGCTGCAGCAGTTCCTGGCCGACGTGTTCTGGGGCGACCTCGACATCCTGCTGCTGGACCTCCCGCCGGGCACCGGCGACATCGCGATTTCGGTGGCGCAGCTGATCCCCAACGCCGAGATCCTCGTGGTCACGACACCGCAGCAGGCTGCCGCCGAGGTGGCCGAGCGGGCGGGCGCGATCGCGATGCAGACGCGCCAGCGCGTGGCCGGGGTCATCGAGAACATGTCGTGGCTCGAGACTCCCTCGGGCGAGCGCATGGAGATCTTCGGCTCCGGCGGTGGCCAGACCGTGGCAGATTCGCTGTCGAAGTCGGTCGGCTCCACCGTTCCGCTGCTGGGCCAGGTGCCGCTCGACCCGCGGCTGCGCGAGCAGGGCGACGAGGGCACGCCGCTCGTGCTCGCGGAGCCGGACGCGCCGGCGTCGCAGGTGCTCAAGGAAGCGGCGAAGAAGCTCACGGTCCGCGCACGCGGGCTGGCGGGCAAGATGCTGAACGTCAGCCCCGCCGGGCGCTGACTGCTGACACAGCGAAAGGGCCGGGCGACTGCCCGGCCCTTCGCGTTCCGGTCAGACGGCGTGCACGGTCACCAGGAGCGTGCCGGTGCTGCCGAGCGTGACCTTGGTGTCGCCCGCCTTCGCGACGGTCCAGTCCACGTCTCGCGGCGCGCCCGGGCCGACGTCCGAGGATGCTTGGGGCATGTTCTGCACGTCGATGGTCGCCTGCGTGTCCGAGGTGACGCGCACCTTCACGTGATCGCCGACCTGCGCGTCGACGACGCCGGCGGGCGGCGTGACCTTGCCTGCGGCGTAGTCGACGGTCACGAGCACGTCGACCCCTGCTTCGCCGGTCTGCGCGCCACGCTTGACGTTCGACTGGTCACCGGCCTGAGTCCCGGAGGCGGGCGCTCCCGACGACGCCGGACCGGCCTGGCTGCCGGACGTCACGGGGGCGGGAACCGAGGTGAAGGTGGCCGGCGGCGCGGTGCTCGGCTCGTCGTCGGCAACGCAGCCGGCGGCGAAGACAGCTGTCGCCGCGATCAGTCCGGCCAGCGCACCCGCACGGCGTGACATGAGAACCTCCAGGGTCGATATGGGCGTTTTGCCCGAGGTTATCCAGTGGCGTCATTCGTGACTGCCACGGGCCCGCCACAGCCAACTCGTCCCGCCGACCCGTCGCAAGTCGGCACGCGCAGAGCCGATCCACGTCACACCCGGACCGGTCGCAGACGGACAGAACCGGCTCAAGTCGCGTCGGGATCCACCGGCGGGCGCTCGCCCGGCTTCAGCGGATCCGCCTTGGGTGTCAGGCTTTGCGGCTTCACACCGTTCGAGCCATTGGTCCCGTTGGAGCCATTGGCGCCGTTCGATCCCGTGAACCCGTTGAGCCCCAACGGATCCGAATCGCCGTCGAACAGGTGTTGGGTCACCACCCTCTTCGGGTCGAAGTTGCGCAGCCCGCGCAGATCCTCGAGGGGCTTGCGCAGCTGGTCGAACTCGGGACCCATTTCTTCACGCAGCTGCTCACGCGCACCGTTGGCGAACTCACGAACCTTCCGCACGCTCTTCGCGAGCCAGGATGCCGCTTCCGGGAGCCGTTCCGGGCCGAGGATGAAGAGGCCGGCCACGATGAGCACGAGGATCTCGCCCCAGCCGATACTGTCGAACACCCGTGGACCTCCGCTCGTGCTTCCCCGGTCAGAGTACCCGGACCGCCCGTGGTCCCGGCAGGCCCGAACTCGAAGCACGCCTTGAGGAAGCGTGACTTCAGTCGGCGCCAAGGGTCACGTCGACCACCAGCAACGCGCCGTCGCGGGCGAGCTGCACCGGCACCACTTCCCCGACGTTGTGGTTGCGCACGGCGACGGTCAGCTCCGCGGAGTTGCGCACGAGCCGGTCGCCGACCTTCGTGATCACGTCGCCTTCCTTGATGCCGGCCGCGGCGGCGGGTCCGCCCGGTTCGACGTTCTTCACCTGCGCGCCCATCGTGCTGGCGCCGACAACGGTCGAGGAGGCGTTGATGCCGATGTCGGCGTGGACGACCTTGCCGGTCTTGATGAGCTGCTTGGCGATCTTCATCGCGTAGTCACTTGGGATGGCGAAGCCGATGCCGATGCTGCCGCCATCGGCACTCGACGAGCGGATCGAGGAGTTGATGCCCACCAGCGCGCCGGTGGAGTCCACGAGCGCACCGCCGGAGTTTCCGTGGTTGATGGCGGCGTCGGTCTGGATGGCTTCGTAGGTGACCGGCGGCTCACCGCTGTCACCGCCCGCGGTGATGGGCCGGTTGAGCGCGCTGACGATGCCCGAGGTCACGGAGTTCTGCAGCGCCAGCGGCGAACCGACGGCGATCACGGCGTCGCCCACCTGCAGGTCGGACGACTTGCCGATCTGCATCACCACGGGGTTGGTCACGTTAACCTTCACCACCGCGAGGTCGGTTTTCTGGTCTGCACCCACGATCTTCGCCTCGGTGCGCGTGCCGTCGTTGAAGATCGCGGTGATCTTCACGCTCGGGTCGGCGACGGCCGTGGTGACCACGTGCTCGTTGGTGAGGATGTAGCCCTGCGGGTCGATCATCACGCCGGAGCCCTGTTCACCGGAATCCGCCCCGGGTTTGAAGACCTCCAGCGAAACGACCGCGGGCGACACCCGGCGCGCGATGTCGGCGATCGAGCCCGGCGGACGTTCTTTCGCGGCTTGGGCTTCGGAGATCGTGGCGCTGCCGGTGAGCGCCGAGCCGGTGTCGGCGATCCACCAGCCGACGAGGCCGCCGACCGCACCCACGAGCAGCGCGACGATGCCCAGCAGCGCCAGCGCGCGGGGCTTCACGCGCCTGCCGAAGAGGACCTCGGGCAGGCTCAGCAACGCGCCGGTCGGCCGTTTGCCCGGCTTCTCCTCGTCTTCGGCCGGCACGGCCGGACCCGCCAGCACGGCGCCGGCGGCGGGATCACGCCACGGGTCGCGCGCGTCCGTCCACAGGGGATCCTCGGGCGACGGCGGTTCACCGGTGGCTTCGCGCGGACGTTCCAGCACCACGTTTTCGGCTCCCGGCGGGCGGCGGAACGCCTCGGCGAGCGATTCTGGGGTGGGCGGCGCGAGCTGCAGCTCACGGTTGCCGTTGGAGCTGGGCGTGTACAGCTTGTCGAACGCGCCCTCGACGCCGTGGGGCCGGCCGAACACCGCTTGCTGCGCCGGATCCACCGCCGGGCGGTCGAGCGGCCGGGGACCCAGCCGGTCGCCGCCGTCGGGCGTCGGTGCGTAGTTCGCGTTCGGCTGCTCGGTCATCATTCCCCGGGGCTGAGATCAGGTGGCTTGGCGTGACGATACCCAAGCCTCGACCTCCGAGTGTGCCCATCCGACGGTGAAGTGGCTGTTGGCCAAACGATTCGGCCCAGCGAACCGCACCACGGCCTCCCTCTCGAACCGTGGTGCGGTTCGCCGTCGGACAGAAATCAGCGGGCTGGTGTCAGCCGTTCGCCTGCCGGGGCGCCGTCGAAAGTCCCGGGCGCCGCCGATTCGGTCGCCGACGTCGTGGTGGCGGTCGCCGGTGCGGACCGCGGCACGGCCATCTGCGCGGGCAGCAAGTTGGCGTTGGGCTGGGGGACGGTGCCGGTGTCGGGTGCGCCCTCGCCGCTGTCGGCCGTGGTGCCCACCAGGGCCAGCGCGCTCAGCACGAGCCCGGACACGACGACGCCGGCGCCTTGCGCCGCGCGCTTACGGGTGAGAGTGAAACGGCCGCCGCCGAGCACGTGGGGTGAATGCCCGAGCGGCGTGGACGAGCCCAACGGGGGTGGACCTCCGAGCACTCCGGCATCGCGCAGGCCGGCGACACGGTCGGGGCGCTGCACGGCGACGAGCTGGCCCTCGGCGGTCACCGCGAGGTTGTCGGGTGCGCCGGGCAGGTCGGTGTGCTCCGGGATGGAGCGCAGGCTCGCGAGGAACCCCGCGGACATCGACGGCGCGTCCGCCCGCCGGACGGCCTCGACGGCCTGGCGCTGGGCGGACACCTCAGCGGCGCACATCGGACAGCGGGCGAGGTGCGCGGTGGCACGGTCGTGGGGGCCCGGCGAGAGCTCGCCGTCGACGAGCGCGACGACGACGTCGGGCAGCAGGTGCGACTCCGGGAGACCCCACCCTCGCGCAGCGGTCATACCGGCACCTTCGCAGTTTCGGCCTTGAGCGCCCGGCGGCGCTCGAGCGAAGCCCGCAAGGCCTGGCGGCCCCGGTGGATACGGCTGCGGACGGTGCCCAACTTGACACCGAGCGTCGCGCCGATCTCTTCGTACGACAGGCCTTCGACGTCGCACAGGACCACGGCGGCCCGGAACTCCGGCGGCAGCTCGTCGAGCGCTTCCTGCAGGTCGGGGTCCAGGTGGGTGTCGCTATAGACCTGCTCGGGGCTCGGGTCGTCGCCGACGATGCGGTCGGTGTCGTCCGGCAGCCCCTCCATGCGCACGCGCGAGCGGCGGCGCGCCATGTCGAGGAACAGGTTCGTGGTGATGCGGTGCAGCCAGCCCTCGAAGGTCCCGGGCTTGTACGACGCCAGCGAACGGAACACGCGGATGAACGTCTCCTGCGTGAGGTCCTCGGCGTCGTGCGCGTTGCCGGTGAGCCGGTACGCCAGCCGGTATACGCGGTCGGCGTGCTCGCGCACGACCTCGTCCCACGAGGGCGGCGTCCAGGTCGCCGCGTCGCTGTCCACAGTCACCGCTGCGGGCTCAGCCGGCTTCTCGGTTTCGGCGTTCTGCATCAGGGGAGCAGGCACCTCCATCAGTGTGTCTCCTCTTCTGCTTGCCCAACGTTGTCCGGACGCACGGTGTTCCCGCACCGCCCGAGTTTTAGTCTGGCGAATCTCCTTAGGGTTCTGATGAGACGCGTCTGAGAGCAGCCTGAGAAGTTATTTCGGCGGGCTTACCAGGGAGCCTGCTCCGATTTATCGACAGGCACCGCTAACCTTCGCGCGTGAGTTCCGGGACGCATGCGGCCTCGGCGGCCGAGCCGGTCGGCGCCGAGTACGTCGACGGGTACCTTCCCGACGACGAGGTGCTGGCCGCAGCTCGGGCGCGCGCGGCCGACCTCGGGTGCCCCCCGTTGGCCTCGGGAGCAGGGGCAACCTTGAGTTTCCTGGCCGCGACAGTCGGCGCCAGGGCGGTGGTGGAGGTCGGTACGGGCGTCGGCGTGAGCGGGTTGCACCTGCTGCGCGGGATGGCCGGCGACGGCGTGCTGACCTCGATCGACGTCGAACCCGAGTACCAGCGTGCGGCGCGCAGGACGTTCCTCGAAGCCGGGGTGGCGCCGGGGCGTACCCGGCTCATCGTCGGCCGGGCCCTCGACGTGCTGCCACGGCTCACGCCCGCCGGCTACGACCTGGTATTCATCGACGCCGCCCGCATCGAGTTCCCCGGCTACTACGACAAGAGTGTCTCGCTGCTGCGCCGCGGCGGGATCATCGCGTTCCACAACGTGCTGGCCGGCGGGCGGGTGGCCGATCCGTCGCGGAGGGACCCGGAGACCCTGGCGGTGCGCGAGGTCGCGCGGGCCATGCGGGAGGACGAGCGCCTCGTCCCGGCACTCCTGCCGGTCGGCGGCGGGCTGCTGGTCGCGGCCGTCAGCTGACCGTCGCCGGTCAGGTCGGCACGGGTTCGCGCAGGTGAGGCCGGGCTCGCGTACCGACGGCGACGGCGACCGCGGCGAGTGCCAGCCAAGCGGCCACGGCGACGATGAGCCACGCCCACCCGGCCGCGCCGTAGATGACGGCGCCGACCGCGCCGCCGACGCTGCTGCCGAGGTAGTACAGGAGCATGTAGAGCCCACCGGTCTGGCCACGCGCGTGTTCGGGCGCTTCGGCGGCGGCCCAGCCGTTCGCGACAGCGTGGACGGCGAAGAACGAACAGGTCAGGATCACGAAACCGAGGGCGAAGAGGATCACGGACCCCGGGATCGTCACCGCACCGCCGACGGCCATGAGCAGCAGCGCGCCGATCACCGCGCGGCGACGGCCGACGCGGGCAGCCAGCCGGCCGGCGAGGGCCGAGGACACCGACCCCGTCGCGTACGCGAGGAAGATGAGCGAAGCGATCGCCTCGGACAGGTGCAACTCGCCCGTCAGCCGGAATCCCGCGGCGTTGTAGAGCGCGACGAACGAACCCATGGCCAGCATTCCCACGGTGTACTGCGCCAGCAGCACCGGTTCGCGCAGCGCGTGAACGACGCCGACGCAGACTTCGCGCACGTGCTGCCGGTCGCCCGGCGCGCGATACGCCGGCGGCAGCGTGACGACCGTGACCACGGCGCAGACGAGCGAAATCCCCGCGACGACGTACAGCGCGCCACGCCAGCCGAGGGGGGCGGCGGTGAACCCGGTCGCGAGCCGTCCCATCATGCCGCCGAGGGAGTTGCCGGCGATCATCGCGCCGACGGCGGCGACGACGCCGGCTTTGCCGAGCCGTTCCACGAGGTACGCGGTGGCGACGCCGGGGAACCCCGCGATGGCGACCCCCTGCACCGCGCGCAGTACCAGCAGCAGCGAGTACGACGGGACCAACGGCAGCAGCAAGCCCAGCACCGCCGACACGATGACCGAGGTGAGGATCACCGACCGCCGGCCGATCACCTCCGAGAGCGCCGCGATGGGCAACACGGAAATCGCCAGCGCCCCGGTCGCCACGCTCACGGCCAGCGACGCCGCACCCGGATCCAGGTGATACTGCTGCGCCAGCTGCGGCAGCACCGCCTGCGGCGCGTACAGCAGGGCGAAGGACGTGAAGCCGGCCGCTGTGACGGCGACCTTGACTCGAGCGGTGGTGGTCACGTGAGTCGAAACTAAGGAATGCTAACCAATACGTCCAATACGGTAATGAGCGATAATCGATACCGTGCCGCATGAGAGTCTTACTTCGCAGCTCGCGCCCCACCTCGTGCTCCTGGCCACCCTCCGGAGCACGAGGAACATCACACGCACAGCCGAACTGCTCGGCGTCCCGCAACCTACGGTGAGCCGACGGCTCGCGGCGCTCGCCGAATCGCTGGGGGCCCCGTTGATCGTGCCCGACGGGCGCGGGATCCGGCTGACGCGCGCGGCGGAACTCCTCGCCTCAGCCGCGGAGCGCGCACTCGGCGCGGTCGACACCGGGGCTCGGCTGGCGAGGGAGGAGATCGAGCCCGAGAGCGGCCGGGTGGTGCTCGGGTTCCTCCATCTGCTGGGACGGTCGTTGGTCCCCTCGTTGCTGAAGGAGTACCGCGCGCGGGTGCCGGGCGCGCGCGTGACCTTGGAGCAGGGATCTCGCCAGGAGATGGTGGATCGGCTCGCGAGTGGGGAGCTGGACGTGGCGTTGCTGGCGCCGGTGCCCGACGAACCCGCCTTCGAGACGACCGTTTTGGCGACGCAGCCGATTCTGCTGTCGGTGCCTGAGGGACATCGGCTGGCGGGGCGATCCGAGGTGCGGATGGAGGAGTTGGCGGACGAGGAATTCGTGATGCTGGAACCGGGGTACGGGTTGCGGCGGATCACGGACGAACTGTGCACGGCAGCGGGGTTCTCACCGCGGATTGCCTTCGAGGGCCAGGAGTCGGACACGGTGCGGGGGTTGGTTGCGGCGGGGTTGGGGGTGGCGTTGTTGCCGCGGTTTGGACCAGGGGTCGCGGTGGGGGTGGCGGAGGTGCCGATTGCACCTGCCGTGGGGAGGACGATCGGGGTGGCTTGGCGGAAAGGGGAGCCGGTTCCGGGGGCGGTGGCGAAGTTCAGGGAGTTTCTGGTGGGACAGTTCACCGTGACCGTCAGGGCTCGTGAGCCTTCCGGCCGGTTCTAACCGGCACCACAACCCACGAGCCCACCAACCCCTCGCGAGCGTTCCGGCCGGTTCTAACCGGCACCACCACTCACGAGTCCGCCAGCTGCGCCAGGTGGGCGGCCGCGGCTACTGAGTGCCGAAAGAAGCGGCCAGTTCCACCAGGGTGCGGGCGGCGAAGCCCGAGGCGCCGGGGACGATGTCGTCGTAGGTTTGGTCGGCGCGGGCGGGGCCCGCGATGTCCAGGTGGGCCCACGGGAGACCGGACGTGAATTCGCGAAGGAAGAGCGCCGCCATGATGCCGCCAGGGCCACCGGGGGCCTGGCGGACGTCGCCGAGGTCGCCTTCGATGGACTGGGCGTAGTCGTCGGTGAGGGGCATGCGCCACCAGGATTCGCCGGCGCGGCAGCCGGCGGCGATGACGCGCGCGGCCAGGGCGTCGTCGGTGGCGAAGAGCCCGCCGGTGCGGAGACCGAGGGAGACCTTCATCGCGCCGGTCAGGGTGGCGGCGTCGATGACGAAGTCGGGGTTGCGGGTCGCGATGCCGTACGCCAGCGCGTCGGCCATCACCATGCGACCTTCGGCGTCCGTGTTGCCGACCTCGGTGGTGCGGCCGCCGTAGTGACGGACGACGTCGCCGGGGCGGTAGGAACCGCCGGACACGTGGTTTTCGGCCGCGGGCACCAGTGCGCTCACGCGCACGGGCAGCTTCAGCGCGGAGATCGCACGCACAGCGGCGATCACGGCCGCACCGCCCGCCATGTCGGTGCGCATGAGGTGCATACCGTCGGCGGGTTTGATCGACAGGCCGCCCGTGTCGAACGTGATGCCCTTGCCCACGAACAGCAGATGCGTCTTCGCGCCGCGCGGGCGGTAGTCCAGCTCGATCAGCCGCGGCGGGGAAACCGAACCGCCACCGACAGCGAGAATGCCGCCGAAACCCTGCTCCGCCAGCCACTTCTCGTCTCGTACCGTCACGGTTACCGCATCGGAACCGACGACCTTCGCCGCCGTGTTCGCAAGCCACGCCGGGTTCTTCACGTTGGACGGTGCGTTGGCCAGATCCCGCGTCAACGCGGCGGCCGCGGCCAGCTCACGCACGCGCGCCACCTCGTCGGCGAACGCCGCCACCGCCGTACGGTCTCGTCCGACCACCAGTCGCACCCCGCGCAGCGCGGGCTTCGGGTCCTCTGTGGTCACCACGAACCGGTAGCCGCCGAGGAACAAGCCCATGGCCAGCTCTCCCGCCTGTGCCACCACGACGTCCTCGGTCAACTCGACCTGCAGCCGGTCCCCCGAATCCGCAACGGCTCGCGCGATGGCCGCTCCGGCCCGCCGGAAATCGCGCGGCTCGCCGTCGCCGATGCCGGCGACCCACCCGCCGTCCGGATCGCGCACCACGTCGCCGGTTTTGCCGGAAGTCAGCGAACCCGGCTCGCCCGTCAGCACCACACGCGGCGCCGCGCCGCGGAAGGATGCGACGACCTCGATCTCGGGCAATTTCGTCGGAACTGGCGGTAGCGAATTACGCACAGTGAGCAACCTTCGGGGGCAGACGAACCGCGACCCCGGCCTCCAGCAGGAGACCGGGGTGCAAATTGGACAGAGCCTGGTGAGCCGGGGTCAGCCGGTGACCTCCTGAAGTGCCGCGCCGAGGTCCTTCGCTTCTTCCGCGGAGAGCTCGACGACGAGCCGGCCGCCACCTTCCAGTGGCACCCGCATCACGAGACCCCGACCCTCCTTGGTCACTTCGAGGGGACCATCTCCGGTCCGGGGCTTCATGGCCGCCATAGCGTGCTCCCTCCGTGTCAACCGGCGCGCCCGGGTCGCGCACTCCCATGCCAGCCGGGTCTTGGCCCCATTGTCCCTCATCAGCGGCCGGGCGCGAACGCGGACCGATCTTTTGCCGCCACATCGGTGCTGGTATGCGCCACGCAGGGCTGAAACACTCGGCGGAACACCCGTGATTACGCCAAGAGGAGCACCATGACGGAAACCGACGTCCTTCTCTCCGCCGATGCCGACGGCGTGCGAACTCTGACCTTGAACCGGCCGGAGGCGTACAACTCGCTGACCGTCGAGCTGAAGGAACGGCTGCTCGCCGAACTGCGGGCCGCGGCCGACGACGGGCAGGTGCGGGCCGTCGTGCTCACCGGGGCCGGCAAGGCGTTCTGCGCCGGGCAGGACCTGAAGGAACACGTCGGCCTGCTGCAGGCGAGCGATCCGGCACCGCTGCACACGGTGAGCGACCACTACAACCCGATCATCAAGGCCATCGTCGAGCTGCCGAAGCCGGTGATCGCCGCGGTCAACGGCACGGCCGCCGGCGCCGGCGCCGCGTTCGCCTACGCCGCCGACCTGCGGATCGCCGCCGAGTCGTCGTCGTTCCTGATGGCGTTCGCCAATGTCGGCCTCGGGCCCGACTCCGGCGCGTCGTGGACGCTGCAGCGGCTCATCGGCCTCGGCCGTGCCGCCGAGCTGATGTTGATGGCCCGCACCGTCGACTCCGCCGAGGCGCTCCGCATCGGCCTGGTCGGCGAGGTCGTGCCGAACGAGGAACTCGCCGCGCGCGCACAGGCGGTGGCGGCCAAGCTCGCCGCCGGCCCGACGGTGGCGTACGCGAAGATCAAGCACGTACTGGCGGCCGCCGCGCAGTCCTCTCTGGACGACGCGCTCGCCGCCGAGGACGAAGCCCAGACCGCGCTCGGCGCGACCGCCGACCACACCGAGGCCGTGGAGGCCTTCGTCGGCAAGCGCAAACCGAACTTCCAGGGGAAGTAGCTGTGCGGGGCTGCTTCCGGCCCGCGTCAGCCCGCCCGGAAGCAGCCCGTCACGTGATCGTCGACCATGCCGGTCGCCTGCATCAGCGCGTAACAGGTCGTGGGGCCGAGGAAGGCGAAGCCCCGCTTCTTCAGCTCCTTCGCCATGGCCTTTGACTCGTCGGTGATCGCGGGCACCTCGGCCATCGTCTTCGGCCGCTTGTGCTCGACCGGCGCGAACGACCACAGCAGCTCGTCGAGCGGCCGCTCCAGCTCGGCGATGGCGCGCGCGTTGGTGATGGCAGCGAGGATCTTGGCGCGGTTGCGCACGATCCCGGCGTCGGCCATCAGCCGCTCGACGTCGGCGTCGCCGAAACGCGCGACCTTCGCGGGCTGGAACTTGCGGAACGCCTTCCGGAAGTTCTCGCGCTTGCGCAGGATCGTGATCCACGACAGTCCCGACTGGAACGATTCGAGGCAGAGCCGTTCGTACAGGGCGGCCTCGCCGTGCAGCGGCGTGCCCCACTCCTCATCGTGGTAGGCGGCGTAGTCCGCCGTGGAGTTTCCCCACGAACAGCGCGAAACGCCGTCATCGCCCAGCATCCCGCTCATCGGCCACCCACAGAATAGTCCTGCACGAACTTCGCGAACCGCTTCATCGAATACCTCAGCCCCAGGGAGAACGCGGGGCGCACGACGGGCCAGCCGACGCGGCCAACGACCCCGAACGGCAGGTCGAGGTGCTCGGCCCACACGAACGTCGACCGGTTCGCGCCGTGCGCCACCACCTGGAACGCCGCCGTGCCGCGCACGAGGCTGCCGAGGTGGCTCATGGTCACGCGCAACGGCGGCTCCCAGGCCGTGACCTCCATGGTGTCGGTGAAGATCCCGACGCCGGCGATACCCGTCGTCGCCGCGATCCGCGAGCCAACACTCCGGCCGTTGCCCGTCAGGACTTTCACGCTCGTGCCAAGGACCCACTCGTGCTGGCGCGGCCAGTCGGTGAGCGCGAGCCACGTCGTACCCGCCGGCGCGTCGACCTCGACCGAGACCACCAGATCGCTACTCACCCGGGTGCCTCGGTTCCCGCCGCGCCGCTTCCAGCTCCGCCACGCGGCCGCGCAACTCGTCGAGCTCGCCCCCGAGCCTGCGCATCACCCAGTCCACTTCGGACATCTTGTACCCCCGGAACACAAGCTGGTAGCGCACCTGCCGCACGTCCTCGCCCGTGATGTCCTCCGCGGGCAGGCGGGTTGGCGAGCTGCCCGGCGGCAGCGGGGCCAGCTCCTCGCCCCGGCCGAACACCACGGCGGCGAGCAGGAACACCACGGCGGCCACCAGCAGCATGACTACGAGGTAGATCAGCGCGGTCGTCACGCCACGATCGTGGCACACCGGGCCGGCGAACGTTGCGCGAGCACGACCAGACGCATCGACAGCGGTCCGTACGCCACCATCAGCGGCACACACGACACCGACAGCGACAACCGGGACACGGCGACCAAACCGGTCGCGACCACGAGGGCGAGCAGCGAAGCGCGGTCACACCCACGGCACCGACGATGAAGAACCCGCACGTGCGCGCCGGGCGAACCCCCTCGACGCGCCGGCTCAGCCACCGAAGGTGAGAATCCGGGCGAAGCCCCGCGAAAGCTGCGTCGCGGGCCCGCCGAGCACGAGCGTCTACCGCGTGCGCTCGCCGGTGTGTATCGACAGCTCCGCTTGGTGGTCGTCGGCGATCACGCCGGCACCGCCGAAGCCGACGACCGCGTGACGCTCAGCCTCGTAGGCGTGCTGCGCTCTCCGACGGTACTCGTGTCCACTTCGGACCCATCGTGCGCGCTGACCTCGTCCCGGCGCCTCTACGGCGTACGAACCGCGCGCGCGTCGACCGGCACTCGCTACCCAGGACTCGTGAGTGGCACTGCCGGTTCTAACCAGGTTCTAACCGGCGCGAACATTCACGAGACCAGCCCCAGCGCCGAGCCGGCTTCGATCGCGTGCTCAGGCTCGGGGAGGGACGGCCCGTACTTGCGCGGCCCGCACTTGCGACATCGGCGGCCGGTCCAGCACCGGGACCTCGGTGACGTCGGGCAGCCACTCACCCGACACCTGCACGAACTGGGTGAACCGGGCCATCTCGTCGGACGGCCCGCCGCAGCGCGCGAGCGCCGTGCCGAGAATCTGGCGGGCCATCACGCCCAGCTGCAGCAGTGATCGGTTGCGGTGTTTGCGGACGCCGAGGTTGACCTGGGCGAGCCCGTCGAGGCCGTAGCGTTCCTCGGCGTCGAGCAGCAAGCCGATCTCCACGCCGTACCCGCCGGCGAAGGGCACGGACTCGAAGAACTCGCGCGTGCCCGCGTACTCGCCGCCGAGGGGTTGCACGAGTTCGCCCAACGCCGGGCGCAACGCCGACAGCACGGGTCGCGCGAGCAGCTCCGTCACGCGGCCACCGCCAGTGCTCTCCAGCCGCAGCGGGCGCCGGTAAAAGCCCTTGACCAGGTGCACGCCGGGTTCGGTGAGCACCGGCCCGAGCAGCGCGGGAACGAACGCCGGGTCCGGCTCGACGAGATCCGAGTCGAGGAACACCACGACATCGCCGGTGGTCGCCGCGAGCGATCGCCACAGCACCTCGCCCTTGCCGGGCCGCGGCGCCAAGCCCCGCAAAACCTCCTCGCGGCGCACCACCCGCGCGCCCGCCCGGGCGGCGACCTCGGCCGTCGCGTCGGTCGAGCCGGAGTCGGCGACCACGAGCTCGTCGACGACCGAGCCGAGCAGCGGACGCACCGACGCGACGACGGCGCCCACCGTCTCCTCCTCGTCGAGTGCCGGAAGCACCACGGAAACCGTGCGGCCGCGCTTCGCCGCGAGGATGTCCGCGGGCGTCCACGCGGGTTCCTGCCAGGTGCGACGTTCGAACCAGCTCATCCGGCGATCGTGCCATGCTGGACGAGGCGACCTGTCCACCGGAGGGAGACCCCGTTGCTGCCCCTGCTCGTGCGTTTCGTGCTCGGCCCGCTGGTCCGTGCCGTTTACCGGCCTCAGGTCGAAGGCGTGGAGCACGTGCCGTCCGAAGGGCCGGTCCTGCTCGCGGCCAACCACCGGGCGGCGCTCGACACCGGCGTGATCACGTTCACGACACCACGCCAGGTGCGGTTTCTCGGCAAAGCGGAGTACTTCACGGGCAAGGGCCTGAAGGGCCGGTTCATCGCCAAATCGCTCGACGCGCTCGGCTACATCCCCGTGGAGCGCGGCAACGCGTCGGCCGGGCTGGCCGCGCTGGAAGCAGGCCGACGCGTGCTGGAGAGTGGCGGCACGTTCGCGATCTACCCCGAAGGCACGCGGTCACTCGACGGGCGCCTCTACCGCGGGCACACGGGCGTCGCGGCGCTGGCTCTGTCCACCGGTGCGAAGGTCGTCCCCGTCGCGCTCTTCGGCACCGAACGCATCCAGCCGGGCGGCTCGAAGATCCCGCGCGTCTGCCCCATCCGTGTCAAATTCGGTGAACCGCTCGACTTTTCCCGCTACGAAGGGCAGGACTCGTCGTCGGCGATCCGCCGCTCGGTGACCGACGAGATCATGTACACGATCCTCGAGCTGTCCGGCCAGGAGTACGTGGACAGCTACCACAAACGGCCGAGTGAAGGCGCCGCCTGACCGTCGGTCACGTCCACTTCGGGGGTGCCGGCGGCTCGTACGCCTCGAACCGGTCGAGCAGCTGAGCCGGGTCGGCGTCCACGAAGAGCAGATCGCGGTAGCCGGCGCCGAGGAACCCCTCGGTGACCATGTGGTCGGCGAAGTCAACGAGCCCGCGGTAGTAGCCGCCGACGTCGAGGAGCCCGATCGGCTTGCCGTGGATGCCGAGCTGCGCCCAGGTCCAGACCTCGAACAGCTCCTCCAGCGTGCCGGCGCCGCCGGGAAGCGCGAGAAAGGCGTCGGACTGCTCGGCCATCTTGGCCTTGCGCTCGTGCATGTCGGCGACCACGTGCAGCTGTGACAGCCCGGCGTGGGCGATCTCCACACTGGACAGCGCTTCGGGGATCACGCCGATCACCTCACCGCCCGCGGCCAGCGCGGCGTCGGCGACCACACCCATCGTGCCGACGCTCGCGCCGCCGTAGACGAGGCCGAGGCCACGCTGGGCGAGCAGCTTGCCGAGCGCCGCGGCGGCCTCGGCGTACACCGGCGAGGCGCCGGTCGACGACCCGCAGAACACACAGACCCGGCGCATCAGTGGGAGTCCTCCCAAGCCTTGTAGGACTCCTCGACCACGCGGACCGCGTCGTCGATGTCGTCGGTCAGGTGCAACAACTCGAGGTCCTTCTTCCCGATCTTGCCGCCTTCGAGCACGGACTTCGAAATCCAGTCGTAGAGCCCGCCCCAGTACTCGGTGCCGAACAGCACCACCGGGAACTTCGTCACCTTCTTGGTTTGTACCAGCACGAGCGCTTCGAACAGCTCGTCGAGCGTGCCGAAGCCGCCGGGCAGGCAGATGAACGCCTGCGAGTATTTGATGAACATCGTCTTGCGGGCGAAGAAGTACCGGAAGTTCACGCCCAGGTCGACCCACGGGTTCAGACCCTGCTCGAACGGCAGCTCGATGCCGAGCCCGATCGAGAACCCGCCCGCCTCCGCGGCCCCGCGGTTCACTGCCTCCATCGCGCCCGGCCCGCCGCCGGTGATCACGGCGAACCCCGCGTTCGCGAGCGCGCCGCCGATGTTGCGGCCCAGCTCGTACTCGGCTTCGTCGCGCTTCGTGCGCGCCGACCCGAACACCGTCACCGCGCGCGGCACCTCCGCGAGCGCCCCGAAGCCCTCCACGAACTCGGCCTGGATGCGTAGCACCCGCCACGGGTCGGTGTGTACCCAGTCGCTCGGACCGCGCGCGTCCAGCAGCCGCTGGTCGGTGGTGCTGCCCTGGTCGCGCCGGTCGCGCCGCAGCACGACCGGCCCTTTGTGGCGCTCCACCGGGCGCTCGGGGTACTGGCCGTCCGGAAATTCAGACTGTTCGCTCACCCACCCCAGCCTACGGGCCGGGCGCGACCGGGTTTCCCCAGCATCCCACCCCCGGTGACGGTGTGGTTGGCGGAGAGTAAACGTCCGCCACAGTGGACAGTGCCGAAATCATGTCTAGACCATTTCAGTTATCGGTGGTCCCCGACGTTCCAGGGACTCGCGAGAGCTTCGAGTGCTCGCGGTTGCATGCTCGCCGTTCCACTGATCGCCGGCCGAAGCCGCGCGCGGTGAAGTCGAAGCCGGCGGAGAACCACATACGTGAAGCGCGGCAGCCGAGTTCGTGCCTGTCGATCATCGAGAAGAACGTGGACAACGGCCAGCGGTGGCGCTGAACATGCGGTCCGACAACGAGCACTGGGACGGCAGCGTGCGGGTGGACGCACGAAGCCGGGACAGTGCAGGGGTTGTCGGCACTGGAACTCCTCGTGCAGGCACCACGATCACGGTTCCCGGTGCGCGAACAGGTGCCGTGGCAACCCGCCCGGCAGGACGTCGGATCTGGCTTTCCAGGCGTACACCGTCGGTCCCGGGATCACGGCATGCCGACGCGGCCACTCGCAAGTCGTTGCGGGGCCGGGGAATTCCCCACCAACAATGCCTTTTGTCAAGGAATATCGGGGAATTTTTGACGTCGCTGGTACGGTGCCCGTCGGACCTGACCAAAGGAGGCGACGTGCTCGGGCGGAAGCGACTTGCCGGAAATCAAGGCGGACCCGTGACGTTCAACGCGGAGGCCGGGCTTCTCAGCGCACGGATCGGTGATGAGCACGGCCGTCCGCTGGGCGGCGCGCAGGTGGTGATGCAGCACAAGCGCACCCAACGGCGGACCAGCACCACCGCGGACGACTTCGGCCTTGCCGTGAGCACGCTCACCGCCGGCACGTATGCCGTGTCGGTGAGCGCGGGCGGCTACCGCGCGCAGACGCGCACCGTCGAGGTCGTCAGCGGCGATCACACGTCGCTCGACGACCTGCGGCTCGAACCGGACGAAAACCATCGTCTGCCCGACCCCGGTCGGTGGGTGCTGGACCCGGACCACACGGGCATCCGGTTCATCGCTCGGCACATCGGGCTTTCCCAGGTGCACGGCCGGTTCACGCGATTCGACGGCATTATCGACGTCGGCCGTCGCATCGAGGACTCCACCGTGGAGGTCGTCATCGAGGCCGCGAGCATCGACACGGCCGCCGAAAAGCGCGACGACCACCTGCGTTCCCCGGACTTCCTCGACGTCACGCGCTATCCGACGATCCGCTTCCAGGGCCACCGTTTCCGCCGCTCCCCCGGCGACCACTGGACCATCGACGGCACCCTCACCCTCCACGGCGCCAGCCGCGGCGTCCAGCTAGACGCCGGCTACCTCGGTCTCCGTACCTGGAACGGCGACCGCCTCGGCGCCGTCGCCACCACCCAGCTGCACCGCGAGGACTTCACCATCAACTGGCAGCAGACGCTCGCCAAGGGCCTCGTCATCGTCGGCTCGACGATCGAGATCAAACTCGACATCCAGGCCATCCGAGAGGGCGCCTGAGCCGGAAACCTCGTGAGTGTTCGCGCCGGTTAGAACCCGGTTAAGAACCGGACTGCGCACTCACGAGTCCTTGGGCCGGGTCAGGCGAGGAACTTGCGCAAAATGTCGGCCACCTGGCGGATTTCGGCCACGGACACGTGTTCACCCTGCGTGTGGGCCAGAGTCGGGTTGCCGGGGCCGAAGTTGACGGCCGGCAGGCCGCGGGCGGCGAAGCGGGCGACGTCGGTCCAGCCGAGTTTAGCGGCGGCGCGGCCGCCGGCGGCGGCGACGAGTTCGGCTGCCGCGGGGGCCGACAGGCCGGGCAGAGCGCCGGGTGAGATGTCCGTGAGCACGACGTCGTGGCCGTCGAAGAGGTCGCGGACGTGGGCCTCTGCCTGCGCCGGGCTGCGGTCCGGGGCGAAGCGGTGGTTGACGGTCAGCACAGCGGCGTCGGGGACGACGTTGCCGGCCACGCCGCCCGATATGGCCGTGGCCTGCAGACCTTCGCGGTAGGTGAGGCCGTCGATGTCGACCACGCGCGGCGAGTACGCGGCCAGCCGTCGCAACGGCTCCGCGAGCGCGTGGATGGCGTTCTCCCCCATCCAGGCACGCGCGGTGTGTGCGCGGGTCCCGCTCGTGCGGACTTCGACGCGAAGGGTCCCTTGGCAGCCCGCCTCGATGACGCCGTTGGAGGGTTCGCCGACGACGGCCAGGTCGCCCGCGAGCCAGTCCGGTAGTTCGCGTTCGATACGACCAAGGCCGTTCTTGACCGCTTCGACCTCCTCGTGGTCGTAGAACACGAAGGTCACGTCGTGCTTCGGGTCCGCCAGGGTGGCGGCGAGGTGCAGGAACACCGCGTCACCGCCCTTCATGTCGACGGCGCCGAGGCCGTGCAGCACGTCGTCGTCGCCGGAGCCGGTGCGGCGCGAGGGCAGGTTGCCGTTTTCGGGCACGGTGTCGAGGTGCCCGGCGAGGATCACGCGTGAACCGCGGCCGAGGTTCGTGCGGGCGAGGACCGCGTCGCCGTTGCGGACGACCTCGAGGTGTGGCGCCTGCTCACGTAGCGCTGCCTCGACCACATCCGCGAGCTGTCCCTCGTGCCCTGAGACGCTGAACACGTCGACGAGGGCAGCAGTCAGATCGGCGGGGTCGGCCCGCAGGTCGAGCGCGGTCATACCCGCACCCTACCGACCTGGCGCGAGGGCTACCGTGATGACGTGCGCACGCGAAGCTCCCTTGTCGCTCTCGGTGGCGTCGTCCTCACCCTGGTGCTTGCCGGCTGCGGGTCCGAGGCCGGTCCGACCCCCGGCCCGAACCCGGCTACCCCTGGCCCCGACGCCCTCCCGATCAAGCTCGACGCGCTCGAGAACGACACGTGTTATCTCAGCCCGCAAGCGCAGGAGCCGAAGGGGTGCGAGAAATACGTCACCGAGGTCGGCGGCACGGCCGCGGCGGTGCACCAACGCGCGGCGTCCGGCAAAACGCTCGACGTCGCCCTCGACCACGCGGCCGCTGCCCTGGACCAGGGCGTCGGTGCGTTCCGGGGCGCTGGCTGCACGACCGTGCCGAACTCCGGCGGCCCGTGCACGGAAGCCCTCATCACGATTTCCGCGGCGCTCACGTCGGTGAAGAAACTGGTGAGCGAGCAGGCCACCACGGGTTGAGGCGGGTCGCTCGACTACCGTGACGGGCGTGAGCGAGCAGACCCCTGACCCCGAATCGACCGGCGCCGTCGGCGTCGGGCTGGCGACCGTCACCACCGACGGGACGGTTCTGGACACCTGGTACCCGCACCCCAAGCTGACCGGAACCGGCACGGGCGGCACCGAGCGCCTGTCGGCGGCCGAGACCACCGAGCTGCTCGGCGCGGCCGCGGCGGCATTGCTCGGACCCGACACCGATCGCGGTGTCGAGGTCGTCGCGGTGCGCGTGACCGTCGGACGGCTGTCCGACACCATCGCCGACGCGCACGACGCCTACCTGCGCCTGCATTTGATGTCCCACCGGCTGGTGCGCCCGCGAGGGCAGAACCTCGACGGCATTTTCGGCAAGCTGGCCAACGTCGTCTGGACGAGCTACGGCCCCTGCCCCGTCGAAGGTTTCGAGCAGACGCGGCTTCGCCTGCGTTCGCGCGGCACGGTGGCCGTCTACGGCGTGGACAAGTTCCCGCGGATGGTCGACTACGTGCTGCCCAGCGGCGTGCGCATCGCCGACGCCGACCGAGTGCGCCTCGGCGCGTACCTCGCGTCGGGCACAACGGTGATGCACGAGGGTTTCGTGAACTACAACGCGGGCACGCTCGGCGCGTCGATGGTCGAGGGCCGCATCTCGGCGGGCGTGGTCGTGGGCGACGGCAGCGACGTCGGCGGCGGCGCGTCGATCATGGGCACGCTTTCGGGCGGCGGCAAGGAAGTCATCTCGGTCGGCGAGCGCTGCCTGATCGGCGCGAACGGCGGTGTCGGGATCTCGCTGGGCGACGACTCGGTCGTCGAGGCGGGCCTCTACATCACGGCGGGCACGAAGGTCGTCGTCGACGGCAAAACCGTGAAGGCGCGCGAGATCTCCGGCATTTCCGGGGTGCTGTTCCGCCGCAATTCGGCGACCGGCGCCGTCGAGGTCGTGTCGCGCACGGGCGCGGGCATCCAGCTCAACGAGGCGCTACACGCGAACTGATTTTCGTACCGAAGAGGGCGCGGTCCGTTCGGGCCGCGCTCTTTTTTCGGTGTCTCGGCCGGCGGGACGGCCGCCTTGGTTGACCTACCATTTGCGCCGTGACCGCCGAACCGCTGCCGTCGTCGACCCGCCGCCGCGTGCCTGACCCGACGACCCCGGCCGAGCTCGGGCTGCCCGACGAGCCCCTCAAAGCGGGTTCACGAGACTCGGCGGCCGCCCACGTGCGGGCCAAACTCGACCACGAGCTGCGCGAGCTGTTGTCCCGCGAGGCCGGCACCCGCAGCGGCGTGGATCCCGAGGACCTTCATCAGATGTGGGTAGCCCTGCGGCGGATGCGCAGCGTGCTGAAGACCTCTGGCGCACTCGTCGGCCGCGGCGCCGAACCCGTGCGCGCGGAACTGGGCTGGCTCGGCCAGTCACTCGGCGAGGTCCGCGACTACGACGTGCTGATCGGCCACCTGCGTGACGTCGTCGCGACGTTCGACGTTCGCGACCAGTCGGCGGGCCGCCGCCTGGTGTCGAAATTCGTCGCCGAACGCTCCGTCGCCCGGCGCCGCCTCACCCGCGCCCTGTCGAGCGCGCGGTACACGGCCTTGCTGCACAGCGTCGCCACGCTCACCAAGGCCCCGGACTCGGGCACGGTGGTGGGCACACTGGCCGCCGACATCCGGAAACCCTTGCGCCGGCTGGAGAAGGCCGTCCGCGCGCTTCCCGCCGACCCCCCGGACGATGACCTGCACGCCCTCCGCATCCACGGCAAGAAACTCCGCTACACCGCGGAACTGGCCCGCGCATCGGCGAAGAAGAAGCAGTCGGCGCGCCTCACCGCCCTCGTCAAGGCCACCCGCACCCTCCAAACCATCCTCGGCGAGCACCAGGATGCCGTCGTGGCTTCCGACCGCGTCCGCACACTGCTACCCACCGCCGATCCCGAGGTCGCCTTCATCGCCGGCCGCATCACCGAGCACGAGCTCGCGAAGCGGGCGGCCGCGCGGGCCGCCTGGCCCTCCGCTTGGTCTCGCGTTTCCGCCGCCGCTCGCGCCGCTCTCTGACTTTCCCGCACGGCGGCGTTCCCGTGTGGCGGCGTTCCCGTGTGGCGCCGGGTTGCCTCGTCCGGAGCGAATCCGTGGGTACAGGCCGGGCCAGCGGGCCCCACGCTCATCGGGCGTCAGTCTGTGACGGACCACACATAGCCATCCGGGCGGATGACGACGCGGCGGCCCGGAGCGGCGGCGTAGGCGGAGTAGGCATGGCCGCCTGCGTCAACCAGGTCATGGCACGAAGAGACCGGGAGTCCCGAGCGAACTGCGGCGACCGCGGGGCCTGAGACGCTTGCGGAGCCCGAGGAACCCGAGCCGACCAAGGAGCCCACCGAACTCGAGCCGACCGACGAAACCGACAAGCCCGACGAACTCGAGCCGCCCGACGGAACCGAGCCCGACAAAACCGAGCCGGCCGGCAGAACGCGGTAAGCAGGGAACTCCCCCGAGGCGACCCCGGAACCGAAGACCAGCTCCGTGGCGTGCGGACCGCGGAAGAGGTCGAAAAGGCGCACTGTCTTGCCATTTCCGTCGATCAAAGGCGCGTCCGGTGCCCGGTCGCCCGCGCGCAACGGGCCGTCGGACGGCGGGGCGAGCGGGCCGCCGCGGTAGCCGATGTCGAGCTGCTTGGTTTCGGCGCCGCGGTGGTGGGCGTCTTCGTCGCCGTCGGTGTACTTCTCCAGGAGTGCGGTGGAGACGCCGAGGACGCGAGCGGCGACGGCGCGGCGCTCGGGCTCGTACGAGTCGAGCAGCTCGGATGATCCGGAGGCCAGCTTCCAGCCCAGGTTGTAGGCGTCTTGCACGCCGGTGTTGAGGCCCTGCCCGCCGGTGGGCGGGTGGACGTGGGCGGCGTCGCCCGCGAGGAAGACGCGGCCGGCGCGGAAGGCGGCCGCCAGACGAATGTTGGGCCGCCACACTGTGGACCACGCGAGGTCGTGCAAGCGGATCCCCCCGCCGGAGACCGCGTCGAGGCGGGCCTGCAGTGCGGGCAGCGACGCGGCGGCGTCCTCGTCGCCGATCGGCGAGCCGAACTGGAAATGCGGTGTGCCGGCGAGCGGCGTGAACATGACGCCGGTCATCGAGTTGTCCGCGCTCGCGAACCAGTATCCAGAGTCGTGGGCGAGCCCGTCCGCCTGGACGTCGCCCAGCAGCATCCTGATCGACTCGTCCGTGGTGCCCTCGAATGAGATCCCGAGCGTCTTGCGCACGAAACTCTTGCCGCCGTCGGCACCCACCAGGTATCCGGCGCGGATCGTCTCGCCGGTCGACAGGGAAACCGCCACGCCGTCGTCGTCCTGAGCGAACCCGGTCACCGCCGTGCTCAGCTCCACGCGTACGCCGAACTCCGCCAGCCGGGCCCGCAGGATGCCCTCGGTCTGCGACTGCCCGAGGAACCAGGCGTTGGGGTAGGGCACGTCGGGCGTCGGCTCGACCAGCTCGCCCATCATCCGCTCCTGCACGAACACGCCCGACAAGTAGACCTTCATCGGGAATGGCGGCGCGCCCGCGGCCAGCACCGCGTCGAGCACCCCCAGGTCCTCGAAGACTTCCAGCGTGCGCGGTTGCAAGCCGTCGCCGCGGGAGCCGGCGAAGTACTCGTCCGCACGATCGACAAGCCGAACGGCGACGTCGCGCCGCGCCAGCTCGATGGCCAGAGTCAACCCGGTCGGTCCCGCACCCGCGATGACCACAGTGGTGTCCATGTCCCCTCCAGTGAATTCGGATTCAATGAATTGCTATTCAGCATTACCGCTGATAGCGTCCTTGTCAAGGTCAGGGAAGGTGAGGTATGCCCGCGACGAGCCGCAAAGACCGGGCCGCCGAAACGGAGACCGCGCTCAAGGAGGCGGCCAAGCGCGTGTTCGCCCGCAAGGGCTACCTGAGTGCGAAGATCACCGACATCACCACTGAAGCCGGGCGCGCCGCGGGCTCGTTCTACAACCACTTCTCGAGCAAGGAAGAACTGCTCGGCGCCCTGCTGGCGGACCTGGCGGCAGCGAGCGACCAGGACGCGCTCGCCGGCGACCATCTCGCGGACTTCAGCGACCCGGAGGCCGTGCGCTGGCACGTGCGCCAGTACTGGGGCTTCTACCGCGCCAATGCCGTCACGATGCAGGCCCTGCACCAGGCAGCGATGGTCAACGACGACTTCGCGCGCACGTTCGTGAGCTTCGGCGCGACCCAGGCCGCCGACCTCGGCGGCCACCTTGCCCAGGTCACGGCCGCCGGTTACCGGCTACCAGCGTCGGCGGAGACCAGCATCGCGATGATGTACCACCTGGTCGACAGCGCAGCCCGGACGTGGCTCACGGGCCCGCAACCGGACGGCACATCGGCACCGGACGACGACGAAGCGATCGAAGCACTGACCCGCTTCGTCTACCGCGGCCTCACCGGCCGCGACTTCTGACCCAGGATCAAGACCCGAGACGTTCGGCTGCCGCTTCGATCCGCTCGTCGGTCGCGGTCAGCGCGACTCGCACGTGCTCGCCACCGGCCGGACCGTAGAACGTCCCCGGCGCGACGAGAATCCCGCGCTCCGCCAGCCACGCCACCGTGTCCAGCGCGGGTTCCCCGCGCGAAGACCACAAATACAGCCCAGCCTCGGAATGGGAAATACCAAATCCGTTGTCCTGCAACGCCTTCCGCAGAACCAGCCGACGGCGGGCGTAGCGCTCGCGTTGCTCGGCGGCCGCGGCGTCGTCGGTCAACGCGGCGGTCATGGCCTCCTGCACCGGGCGCGGCACGATCATGCCGGCGTGCTTGCGGATCTCAAGCAACCGTTTGACGAGCTTCGGGTCGCCCGTGATGAAGCCGGCGCGGTAGCTCGCGAGATTCGCCGACTTCGACAGGGAATGCAGCGCCAGCAACCCGTCCAGCCGTCCATCGTTCACGGACGGGTGCAGCACCGACACGGGCTCGGCGTCCCACGCGAGCGACAGGTAGCACTCGTCCGACGCGACGATCACGTCGCGCTGCCGCGCCCAGTCCACGACCTTGCGCAGATGTTCGACGGGCAGCACCTTGCCGGTCGGGTTCGACGGCGAATTGAGCCAGATCATCTTCGGCCGCCGGGGCCCGAGCTGCGTGAGCCCGTCGGCACGCACGACCTCCGCACCGGCGAGCAGCGCACCCACCTCGTACGTGGGGTACGCGAGCTCGGGAATCACCACGAGGTCACCCGGGCCGAACCCCAGCATTCGCGGCAACCAGGCCACGGCTTCCTTGGACCCGATGGTCGGCACCACGGCGTCGGGCTCAAGACCCGTGACGCCGTACCGCCGCGCCATCGACTCGACCGCAGCGGCCCGCAGCTCGGGCGTGCCGTGCGTGGCCGGGTATCCCGGGATGTCCGACACCGACGCCAGCGCCGCGCGGATCCCGGCCGGAACCGGGTCCACGGGCGTGCCGACGGAAAGGTCGACGATCCCGCCGGGATGCGCTTGCGCGCGAGCCTTGAATCCGGCGAGCGAATCCCAGGGGAAGTCGGGTAGTGCGCGCGTCATTCGCCCTGCGGAGGCAAGGCTTTGATGAACGCGGGGTCGTGGTCGGTCTTGCCCACCTTGGAGGCGCCGCCGGGCGAACCGAGGGTGTCGAAGAAGTCGACGTTCGCCTTCGTGTAATCGGACCAGTTGTCCGGGACGTCGTCCTCGTAGTAGATGGCCTCGACCGGGCAGACCGGTTCGCAGGCGCCGCAGTCGACGCACTCGTCGGGGTGGATGTA
>DASZNR010000057.1:0-4152 GCA_035551175.1 Amycolatopsis sp.
CCGCGGCCGGGCCCCCCCCCCCCACCCCGGTTGCCCACGGGCAACCGGGTCCAGCAAGGACGCAAGAGGGGCTCAGGGCGCAGCAGACGCGCGAACGCTCACCTCCCGCAGAGGAAGCCGTCGCGACCACGAGAACCCCGGCACAAGAGGCCTCACGAGCAATCCCCGCCGGAACTACGCCCATCGCCCCGCTTCCCGCGCCGGACGACCGGCGCGGGCCCACCTCGCCGCGGCACCGAGCAAGCCGCCGCCATGCTTCCCGAGATGCGGATTGTCACGTCCCCAGGTGAACCGCGCGCACGTCCGCCATGCAATCGATTCACCGTAATGCCGTAACACCGCAGTACCGTAGTGCTGCTATGCTGCTACTAGTTGATGCTAAGACTTGCCGCTGATAATCCCCCAGGTCGCCACGGGGACGTGACAAAATCTGTGCACCTCGACCCACCAATCAGGAGAGGCCAACATGTGTCGAGCAGGTTGCGAAGGCGGACGCAGATGCCAGGGCCGAAGCACCAGCCCTGCCAGCACCCGTGAGCGCCAACGGCGAAGCCGGGCGAACCGCGGCCTCGCCGCCGCGTACGAATCGGGCGACAGCGAGCGGATCACCAAAGCTCGCATGGCCTACAGCAGGGTATTCGGCTCGTTTCCCCCCGACCCCCGGAGCAGCGACTCCGAGCAGCCCGCCGAGGCACCTGCGGAACGCGACCAGTCCGCCGCTGCCAAAAAGCCGGCCACCCTGGAACAGCACGTTCGCGACACCGTGGTCCGCTTGGCGCACAAGAACGGAGACTGGGTCGGACTGGCGGACCTCCGGCCCGCGCTGGGGAACGTCGACCAGGACAAAGTCACCGAGGTGCTCAAGCAAATGTCCCGGGAGGGCAAGGCGAACCTCGTGCCGGAAAGCGCCCAACGGCTGCTCCAGCAGAAAGACCACGACTCAGCCGTCCGGATCGGCGGCGAGCCCAACCACTTGGTGTCGATCAAGGCGGGGGCCGACCCGGCCGTGGTCAATCGCGTCTACGACGATGCCGCCTCGGTCAGCGACAACGACCTGAAGGCAGTGGTCGACACCCCGGACGTGGGGAGGGAAGCACTCGAAAAAGCCCGCGCCGAACTTCGCCGACGCGGAAAGTAATCCGACGCGGCGGGCGGCCCCGACTTCTGCCAGGAACCCCGGGTCGCCCGCCGCTGCACCTTCACCATCCGCAACGAACAGGAAGGGCACCCTCATGATGCACGACCAGCCGCGCCCGGATGACACCTCGTCCACCGAGCTGCACGAGACAGTCACCACCCAGCAGGCCGAAATCGCCGAGCAACGGCGAGCCGCCCGCAAGGCGTGATCGGCGATGTTTCTCGACTTCACTGACCTGTTCGCGGGGGCGGGCGGGTCGAGCGAAGGGCTGCGCCAGGCCGGCTGGCACGGGGCGATCGCCGCGAACCACGACCCGGCCGCGGTCGCCACGCACAAGGCCAACCACCCGAACACCGAACACCGCACCAAAGACCTGAGCGAAGTGGACTGGCGCAGCTTCCCCAGCACGACGGCGGCGTGGATCTCGCCGTCCTGCGTCTGGCACGCCCGCTCCGGCGGGCGCAAGAAGCCGGACGTCGACCAGGAACGCAAGCGTGCCGACGCCGGGGCGATCGACCGCGCTACAGCATTCGCCGCGATCGAGGCCGCGGAGGTGCACAGGTACCCGGTGGTATTCGTCGAGAACGTGGTCGAGTTCCGCGACTGGGTGCTGTACCCGATGTGGCTCGCCATGTTCGAGGCCCTCGGCTACCGCGTGCAGGTGCTCGTGCTCAACGCCGCCGACTACGGGCACGCCCAGAACCGGATTCGCCTGTTCGTCGTCGCCACCCTCGACGGCATCGAGATCGACCTCACCCCGCCGGCCATCGCGCCGGTCACCGCGGCCCAGATTCTCGAGCCCGACCCGGGCGAGCCGGTCACCCGCCGGCTGTACGTGTCCGACCAGATCGCCGAGATCGCCGACGAGAACGTGCCGCACCTGGTGACCTACCGCAACCACGCCCACGCACGCCGCGCCGACCGGCACCAGCTCGCCACCGTCACCGCCGGCGGCAACCACCACGCCGTCGTCACGATCATCGACGGCGTCCCGCACCACCGCCTGGTGTCCAACCGCGAATGCGCCAGGTCGCAAGGCTTCCCCGACACGTACCGATTCACCGGCAAAACCAAAGCGCTGGTGAAGAAGCACATCGGCAACGCGGTCCCGGTCGGCATCGCACGCTGGCTCGGCGAGCGCGCGGCCCAGGCTCTCACCCCTGGTTCGGCAGCAGCCTGACCACCATTTCACCGTAATGCCGTAACACCGCAACACCGTAGTGCTGCTATGCTGCTATAAGTTGCTGCTAGTTCATCACCCGTCAAGAGGGGGATCATGAGTACCCGCACAGCACATCTCATCCTGAACCTCGGCATCGCCCTGACCGCGCTGTCCGGCATCGCCTTCGCGGTCACGCGATCGATCGACAACCGCCCCTTCACCACTCTCGGCCTGATCCCGATCGCACTGGCCGCCGCCGGCGCCATCAGCATGCACCTGTCCCGCCGTGCACTGGAGCGAGGCGAGCAGCGATGACCGCCTCCACTGCACAACAAGGCTGCATTTTCTGCCGGATCGTCACCGGCCGCGCCCCCGCGACAGTCGTCCGGGAATGGCCGGATGCCATCGCAATCCTGCCTCACGGCGGCGTGACTCCCGGCCATGTTCTGGTCATCCCCCGGGATCACGTCGCGGACGCCAGCGTCTGCCCCGAGATCTCAGCGCGCACGATGGCACGCGCCGCCGAACTGATGGCCGAGCATCCGGCCGCGAACATCATCACCTCTCGCGGCAGCGCGGCAACGCAAACCGTGTTCCACCTGCACATTCACGTGGTGCCGCGCGCGGCCGACGACAACCTGCCCTTGCCCTGGACCCCGCAGCAAACCGCACGGGAAACCGGAGGAATCCGATGACCGCACCGTCCCTGGTCTACGCACGCGAACCGATCCCCGAAGGTCCGTCCATTTTCCTCGCCGGGCCGACGCCGCGGCTCGGCAGTGACTGTCCCTCCTGGCGACCCGATGCGATCGCCGAAATCGAGAAACAGTGGGGTGCAACAGAACCGACGCTCACCGTCCTCACCCCGGAGTCCCGGGGCGGCAAGCTCGCCAAGCATTACGACGACCAGGTCGGATGGGAAACCCGCGCCCGTCTCGGCGCCGACGTAATTGTCTTCTGGATTCCCCGCGACCTCGCGACACTGCCCGGGTTCACGACCAACGTGGAATTCGGGCTCGACATCGGCACCGGTCGGGTCGTGCTCGGATGCCCGCCCGGTTGCGCCAACCCCGAGCGCAATCGCTA
Organism: Amycolatopsis sp.; assembly: GCA_035551175.1. Lineage (GTDB taxonomy): Bacteria > Actinomycetota > Actinomycetes > Mycobacteriales > Pseudonocardiaceae > Amycolatopsis. The sequence continues at coordinate 3,387 of DASZNR010000057.1, forward strand.
CCTGATCTGGGTCGCGCACCAGCACTGCGCGCCGGTGCGCGAAACCCTTCCCGACACCATCTCCGCAGCGCTCGCCATGCTTCGCGCACGACGCGCCGCGGCCGGCCGGGACCACCGATGACCGGCCGCCGGATACCAAACTGGGCGCGCACGGTCGCACTCACCGCGGCCACCACCGGAGCCGTGCTCGGGTTCTTCGCGGTGATCCGGCTGGCCTACCCGAACACTCCGGGCCTCGGCCCCTCCACCCCGATCCAGCCCGCCACTTCAACAGCTCCGGAGCAGACGGTGTCGCGCCCTGCCCGCCCAACGATGCCCGGCCCGTGGGTCGTGCTCGACATCGTCGAGATGCACTGCTGCGACACCACCGGCAGCCAGCTCCGCAACCCGGTGCCCGCCGTGCGCTGCCTGCCCGCCGCCGAATACCGCACACGACCGCAACATCCGCACTACTGGCTGGTGCCGCTCAAGGGATCGATGCCCGGCCCAGACGAGGAACCGCTGTACCACCCGGGCGAGGACTGCCCCGGGGTCGATTGAAAACCCAACGGAGAGAAGGGAAAACCGTCATGGCTAAGCCGCAACTCGAAACCAAGCACGCAGGCTCCACCCTCTTATGGAGCGGAGACCTGAAAACCATCTGCGGGCTCAGGCTCCCGAAGGGCACGTTCCGAAAAGAACGCTGGTTCTTCGAGTCGCCGGCCAATGTTTGCCCCGGCTGCTACTACCCCAACGGCAAGCAACGGTCCCGTTGAGAAAAGCGCCA
>DASZNR010000058.1:0-34437 GCA_035551175.1 Amycolatopsis sp.
AGTACATCGAAGGCTGGTACAACACCCGCCGCCTGCACTCCAGCCTCGGCTACCTCAGCCCCGCCAGCTACGAAACGACCACACGTCACGTAGCCTGACCACAGCTCAACGACCCTGTCCGTCAAAACGGGGCAACCCCAGGTATCACCGGTGTCGCACCAGCCGTTGACCGGCCCGGCCGTGCATTAGGAGTGGATCAGTGCCGAAACTTCGACCAAGGGTCTGGCCTGCAGAGTCCGATACATCACACGGCTCTCGTTATCTCCGGTCGCGGCGCGGGCCGTCGACTGCGGGTGTCAAAAGTCGGCCATATGTCTACTGAACAGCGAGTTGATCCGCCGCGGGTTCATGTTCGTTGATCGGCCGCCGAGGACTGATTGACGACGTACCGGCGTGGGGTTTGAGAGCGCGGTGAGCACCGCGCGGTCGGTCCAGTTCAGCCGCGGGCGGGAGAGGTCCGGCGCAGCATGGCGACTCGATGCCGTAAAACCAGCAGTTCGACGTCCTTCACTGCGAAGGACCGGCCGAGCAGAACCAGTCAATCAGCGAGTCAACTTGTGGCCGGTGTCGCGCACGATGTCCACGACGGGCGACAGTGGCGGGATACACCAGACCATCGGCATGGTGCGGTATTTCGGGTGCAGCGGCAGCGCCACCCGGTAGGTGTTGATGAGCGCGTAGATCGGTCACCGGCGCGCGGCCTCGATCCGGTCCCGCTGGATGCCTGCGCGTTCGGCTTCGCGTTGCACCCGCGGGTCTTCCGGATCGAGCAGGACGCCGCGCTGGGCGTCGTAGAGCACGAGGCTGATGTAGCGCAGACGCTCGACGCGTCACGAGTCATTCGCCTGTGGTCATCGCGGCCTGCGAGCCAAACGTTGTTACGTCCGGTCCCGTTGTGGTCTACCCGGATGGTCGGCTGCATCAGGAGCGTCAGCGACATCGTTCGAGGGGCGTTGCCGGCGGTGCCATAGCAACACGGCCAGCGCGGCGAGGAAGACCAGCAGCGAGGTCCAGTCGTTGAGTCGCAGTCCGAGGAAGTGGTTGGCGTGGTCCACCCGCAGCGCTTCGACCCGCTCTACGGTTTCCACCACGCCGTCCAGGGGTGGATCGCGCGGCTGACGAACGTCCGCACGTTCACCTACCTGTTCGGGGACAGCAGTTACATCGTGCACTACCTGCGCGGGCTGGGGTACGACCTGTCCTCGGTCCGGCAGACCGGGTCGAACTTCGGGGTCGAGGTCAAGCACGAGACGCCGTTCCTGAGCACGGTCGGCACCGGGACCATGGTCTCGGACGGGCTTTCGCTGCTCAACGCGGACTACTCGGGTTCGTCCTTCCGGCTCCGCCGGACCGCCGTCGCGCCGGAAGCGTTCCTGGGCAACGACATCGCGTACCCGCCGGGGGCCCGCGTCGGCCGGAACTGCCTGCTGGCGACCAAGGTGCTGGTCCCGCTCGACGGTCCGGTCCGGGAGGACGTCGGCCTGCTCGGCTCGCCGGCGTTCGAGATCCCCCGCTCGGTCCGGCGGGACCGGGGCTTCGACCACCTGTGGACCGGGGCGGCCCGGCGCCGCGGGCCGGCGGCCAAGCTGCGACACAACACGGTCACGATCGCCTGGTACGTGCTCGTGCAGTGGCTGAACCTGACCGGGGTCGTCGGCATCGGGGTACTCGCGGGCGGGCTGCACCCGCGGTTCGGGGTGTTCGCCACCGCCGGGGGCATCGCGGCCGCGCTGTTGTTCTCCGTCCTCTTCCTGGTGCTGGCCGAACGCACGGCGCAGGGCTTCCGGCCGCTGCGGCCCCGGTTCTGCTCGATCTACGACCCCGTTTTCTGGCGGCACGAACGGTTCTGGAAGCTGAGCCCCGGCCGCTACCTCGCGCTGTTCAACGGCACGCCCTTCAAGGGCCTGCTGTGGCGGCTGCTGGGTGTGCGCGTCGGCCGCCGCGTCTTCGACGACGGGTGCGCGATGCCGGAGAAGTCGCTGGTCACCCTGGGCGACGACGTCACCCTCAACGTGGGCAGCGTGATCCAGTGCCATTCGCTCGAGGACGGCACGTTCAAGTCGGACCGCACCACTGTCGGCGCCGGGAGCACGATCGGCGTCGGAGCGTTCGTCCACTACGGCGTCACGATCGGCGAGGCGGCCGTCGTCGACGCCGATGCGTTCCTGATGAAGGGCTCCGTCACGGCGCCGGGGTCGCGCTGGCGGGGCAACCCGGCCACGGAGATCGCCGGTGAACCGGTCGCACCCGGGAGGTGGTCATGACCGGCGCCCGGACCACCATCACACAGCCGCACGTCACCGGTGACCTGCCCGGTCCGCGGTCGGCGGAGCTCCTGGCGCACCAGCGGCGCTGGGAGTCCAACGCCCGGGTCTACCCGCGGAACCTGCCCATCGCCCTCGCCGAAGGGACCGGCAGCTACGTTCGGGACGTCGACGGGAACGTCTTCATCGACTTCCTGTCCGGCGCCGGGGTGCTCGCGCTGGGCCACAACCACCCCGAAGTGGTCCGCGCGGCGAACGACCAGCACCGGCTGCTCACCCACGGCCTGGACTTCCCGACCCCGGCGAAGCGCGCGTTCGTCGACGCTCAGCTGGCGATGCTCCCGCCAGCCCTGAGGTCACGGATGAAACTGCACTTCTGCGGCCCCGGCGGCGCGAACGCGGTGGACGCCGCGCTCAAGCTCTGCAAGACCGCGACCGGACGCGGGGACGTCGTGTCCTTCCAGGGCGGTTTCCACGGGGCTAGCCACGCGGCGATGGCGCTGACCGGCCTCGTCGCGCAGAAGCAGCCGATCGCCCACGGCGTGCCCGGTGTGCACTTCTTCCCGTACTCGTCCTGTTCACGGTGCCCGCTCGGGCTGACCCCCGACAGCTGCGACATCAACTGCGTCGGTCTGCTCGAAAACGCGCTGCGCGACCCGCTCGGTGGCGTGCCGCGGCCCGCCGCCGTGGTCATGGAACTGGTGCAGGGCGAAGGCGGGGTGATCCCGGCCCGCCGCGAGTTCGCCCGCCGGGTTCGCGCGCTGACCCGGGAGCTCGACATCCCGCTCGTGCTCGACGAGGTGCAGACCGGGTGCGGCCGCACCGGAACCTGGTTCGCGTTCGAGCAGTACGACATCGAGCCCGACGTCGTGGTCGCCTCGAAGGCGTTGAGCGGGATGGGCCTGCCCGTGGCGGTCATCCTCTACGACCGTCGCCTGGACGTCTGGGCGCCGGGCGCGCACACGGGCACGTTCCGGGGCAACCAAGCGGCCTTCGCCGCCGGCGCGGAGACCGTGCGGATCATGCTGCGCGACGACGTTCTCGGCAACGTCCGGCGGCGCGGCGAGCAGCTCGGCCGGGCGCTCTCGGCGCTGCGCGACCGGACGTGGGTCCGGGAGGTGCGCGGCCTCGGCCTGATGTGGGGGATCGAACTCGCCTCCCCGCAGGACGGCCGCCCGGCTTCCGGGTACGCCCGCGCGGTGCAGGCACACGCGTTGCGGGCCGGGCTCATCCTTGAGCTCGGTGGCCGCGACGACTGCGTCGTCCGGCTCCTGCCGCCCCTGAACGTGACCCACGACGTGATCGAAGCGGCGAGCACGATCCTGCTCGACGCGATCGAGCACTGCCGTCCGCGACAAGGCGATTGCTGAGTCCCGAATGGGACGTCGCGGCTCGGGCCACGGATTGCCCGCGCCGCGATCGATCGCCGACGATCGTCCCGCCGCCCCCGACCCGAACCCAGGGAGATCACCATGAACATCCGGTCCGCATCCGTCGTCGCCGCGGTGCTCGGCGTCCTGCTGCCGGTCGTGCCGGCCGCGGGCGCCGCACCGCCGCCGGTCCGCTCAGACGTGTCCCAGCAGGATCGCGAGTACCTGAACCGGACGCACCAGGACAACCTGTTCGAAATCGTCACCGGCAACCTGGGGGACCGGGGCAGCTGCGCCCGGGTACGGGAGCTCGGTCCCCGGTTCGCCGCGCACCACACGGAGCTGGACGCCGACCTGGTCGCCGTCTCGGCGCAGGCCGCCGTCACGCTGTACTCCGTGCCCGATCCCGGCCAGCTCAGGCAGATCGCCGACCTGTCGGCCCGGTCGGGCGGGGACTTCGACACCGCCTGGCTGCGGGACCAGGTCGCCGCGCACCTGCGGGGACTCGCACAGGGTGAGCGGGAAACCCGCAACGGGTGGTCGCCCGAGGTGAAGGCACTGGCCGCCAGGTCGGCGCCCGTGCTGTGGCACCACTTGGACGAGGTGCGGGCCGCGGTGGCCACCTGCACCCCCGGGTGAGGGGAGACCGTCCGGCGCCGGCTCCGCGGGAGAACGGCCGTATCATCCGGTTGACGGTCCTCACCCGGTACCGGAAGCGGGACGATCGCAGAGGCCCGAGCACCGGACAACACACCGAGGGGAACTGTGCACTGCGCCACGACGCTCGTGGTGGACGACCAGCCCGTGCTCAGGTACGCGGTCCGGCAGCTGCTGCAGGACTACGCCGGCGTCCGGGCGGTGACCGAAGCCGGCACCGAACGGGAAGCGTTGCGGCAACGCGAACAGAACCACCCCGACATGGTCATCACCGAGCTGTCGATCTCCGGGGAGCACTGGACATATGTCGAACCTGAGTCTGCTCACGGCGTTCCCTTCGTCTGCCGTCGCGATGGTGTGGAGGACAAGGCGGACACGTGCTGCGCCCACCGGCCATGACCGGACCGGCCGACAGCGGACATGTCCGGCATGCACACGGTCCGGAGAGCGAGGACTGGATCATTTCGCCGCGGCGGGGAGCAAGCGGCCTCAAGCGTCCTGGTCACGAGCAGGGAGCGCGAGCCGCCGGATGAGCGTGGTGACCAGCGCGCTCAACCCGACCCAGGCGAGCGCCGCGAGGCCATCGTTGAGGAGAGCCCGCGCTCCGGCCGAGGCCGGCGTGAACAGATCTTCGAACCCCAGGGACACCGCTCCCGACCAGCCGCGGACGAACGCCGCGATCCCGTTGGCGGGATTCGCGTCGCCCATGACCAGCACGATCCGGGCGAGCAGCACGACCGCGAACGTTCCGCAGATGATGTGCACGATCGTGCAGGCCGGCCGGACCTGCCAGATCCGGGTCCACCGCCGGTTGCTTCCCTGCACACCTGGTTCCGGTGGGTCGCTGGGCGGAGTCGGAGCGCGCCATCGGGGTCGGTGCGGGGATAGGGGTCCGAGTCGGTCATGGCCTTCGCCTCCGGTGTCGGAAAGGCCGACGTATACGAGGAGCGTGCCGCGCAGGTGGTGGCGCCGATGCGGCCGATGGACCCTTCGGGGAAGGACTTCGGTGAGTCGACGCGGCCAGAACGGTCCGGGTGGCTTGACGCTGCTCGCGGACACCGTCCACGAAGCGCGCCCGGCTCGGGCACGGGTGCCGGAGCTGTTACTTCCCGCGGCCCGAGGGACGGCGGCGCGCGTACCGCGGGCCGTGGAAGACGCTGGCGGCGAGCAGGATGCCGAACACGAAGCCGAAGTCGTACCAGTGCCCGTTGTTGTACACCTCGTAGACGCCGACGTGGTCGTTGAACAGCGAGACGAGGAACGTGATCGGGCAGATGAAGCTGTGTCAGAGGCCGAGCCAGAAGCCGGGTTGGAGGGCGGTGCCGGCGACGGTGTTCGCAGCCGGCGCACAGCCGGCCAGGAGCACTCCCAGGTTTGCGGCCGGCCCGGCGACGGTGAGCAGGCGCCGGAAGGCGGGGCGACGTCGGAGGTTCACGGCACCACCATGCCGGGCCCGGCGTTCACCCAGAAGGGTCTAAGGTCCTCGACCGGGATCCCCTTGCTCCTCGGGACTTACCGCTCCCGGGAGGTCCCAGGTCCGCGGCATAGGGAGCGAAGGAACCGCGATCCGCCGCTACTGCTGCTTGTCGAGGCCGGAATGGGGTGGAGTGCCGGCCGGTGAGAGGTCGGGTGTCCGGTCGGCCGGGGTGAGCAGTTCGGCGTAGCGGCCCAGCATGCGATCGCCGAGGTGGCGGTAGAAATCCGGCAGGACTGTGGTGCGGCCTTCGTGGAAGGCGAGGAATCCCGGATCCGAGCGCAGCATTTCCAGGATGCGGCGGAAACTCGCGACGTCGGCGCGGAAACCCGCGGTGCGCGCCCGGTGGACGTATCCGACGAGGCGGTGGGACGTGCTCCGCAGCCGTCGGCGCAGCATCGCCGGGGACGCGGCGTGCGAGTAGAGCTCGATGAGCTTTTCGTAGTAGGTGATCGGGTCGTAGTGCTTGATGGTGGTCACCAGGTAGGGCGCGTAGTAGAACGTGAACGGCATGGTGGTGAGGATCCGGCCGGCCGCGGTGAGTTCGGCGTGCAGCGGCGTGCCGCCGAACGGCACCGGGATGTTGATCGTCGGGAAAGCGAACGGGGCCAGGTCCATGAACCGTTTGGTCAGCTCGACCGGGTCGTCGCCCTGGTCGGTGTCGAGCCCGAACATGAAGTTCGCCTGCAGGTATGGCACATTCTCGGCGAGTTGGGCGAAGTGCGCGGCGACGCGGTCGACCTTCGCGGTCCCGCCGGTCCGGCCGACCCCGGCTTTGTTCGAGTAGTCGGTCCACGACTCGACGCCCGGCGCGACCATGGCGCAGTTCGTTTCCTTCAGCCGCCGTGGCCGGTCTCCGCGCAGGACCGTGAGCGAGCTTTCGATGATGTAGGGCGGGCGTTGGCCGGGAGGTTGGTCCTCCAGCGTTTCGAAGACCTGGTCGAACTTCACGGCGAAGTTGGGGTCGTGGAACACGATGAGCCGGTTCGGCAGGTGCCGGGCCAGGTATCGCAGGTCGGCCTGGAGGCGGTCGGTCGGCAGTGGGCGGTAGGTGCTGTTCCAGTCGATGCAGAAGTCGCATCGGTAGGGGCAGCCCATGCTGGCGAGCATGGGGACGGCGGACAGCAGCAGTGGCTTGCGTTTCCAGAAGAAGGCCGACGCCCGGATTTCGGGCATCCGTTCCTCGACGGCCGGTACGTCGTCGAACGGGCGGTCGGCCGAGATGATGGTGCCCGGGTCGAACTGGCCGGCCAGGATGTCGGCGACCAGTTCCGGGTTGCACTCCTGCACGACCAGGTCGAAGAAGCGCAGGCAGTCGACCGGGAAGGCCTTGGCGTGCGGGCCGCCGATCACCGTGCGGACGCCGGCCCGGCGGTAGAGCTTCGCCAGCGCGTAGGCGAGGTGGCTGACCTGCGTGTAGCAGGAGATGAAGACCACGTCCAGGTCGGTGGGCAGCAGGCGGTGCGGCCGACCGAGGCCGTAGTAGGTGGCGTAGAACGTCTCGTGCCCGTTCCGGCGGCACCACACCGAGACCGCCTGCGGCGTGATACTGGCGTACTGCTTGGTGATCAGCAGCTGGTAGGCGAGGTCCACCGGGCGCCGGACCGGTGAACCGAGAAGATCGAGGATTCCGACTCGCACCACGTGGCCCCTTCGGATAGCCCGGCCAGGCAGGAAACAAGGATCAGCGACGAGCTGACGGCGACGTCGCCGGGGACTGGGGCAACGCGGCGATCAGGTGCGAGTATAGGGGCCTGCTCCGAAACGACGGTTCAGTGGATCCGGTACGGCTGCACGACCTCGGTTCGCCAGGTACCCGGATCGGGTTGCTCCGCAGGGGAGGTCAAGTAGATCTCCCAGGCGTCCCCGGCGAGTTCGCCGTCGTGCTCGTGCACCCACGAAGCGAGCGCGCCGTAGGCGGACTCCATCGCGTCGTATGGTCCGATGTGGACGGTCTCGGCGACCGGACCGCCCGGGAGCGTCGACGGGTGGACGTCGTCGACGGGTTCGATGGCGGTGGCGACCGGAAACCCCGCTTCGACGCGGAACCGGCCCTCGGCTTCCGGGTGGTAGCGCGCGAACGGGGGGCCGGTCGGTGCCCAGCCGTGGGCGGCCAGGACTTCGGCGATGGTGCCGTAGTGCCGGCCGAGCCAAGGCCCGATCTGCGCGACCGGCAAGGTCGCTTCCACGACGGCGGTGGGCTGCTCGTTCCGGTTGTGCAGCCGGATCTCGTGGATCTGCATGACGAGAGTGTCCGAGTGGCTGCCCGAGCGGGGCCAGAGTCGTCCGTCCCGCCGGAGAAGGACTTTCGGCCCGCGCCGGACGGATGCCGGTGGCCGAGGTCCCGGGCCACGGTGACTTCCGGCCGTGGCCGCGACCACGTCGGCGGGCTTGGCTTGGCTCACGGACGACGGCCGTCCGCCTGGACTCCGGCGACCTGGGAATGTCGCACGGAGGTCGCCCGGGTTCCACCTACGACGGGAGACTCACCATGAATGGCTGGATCATCGCCGCGGTCGCCGTGGTCGTCCTGCTCCTGCTGGGCATGTCGATCAGGATCGTGAAGCAGTACGAGAAGGGTGTGTTGTTCCGGCTGGGCCGGGTCATCGGGGTGCGCGAGCCGGGGTTGCGGTTCATCATCCCGGTCGTCGACGTCCTGCGGCAGGTGTCGCTGCGGATCGTGACGATGCCGATCCAGTCCCAAGGCATCATCACGCGGGACAACGTGAGCGTCGACGTGTCCGCGGTGGCGTACTTCCGCGTGGTCGACGCGACCAAGTCGGTCGTGGCGATCGAGAACGTCCACGCGGCGATCGACCAGATCGCGCAGACCACGCTGCGGAAGGTCGTGGGGCAGCACACACTCGACGAGACGCTGTCCGAGACGGATGCGATCAACTCCGACATCCGCCAGATCCTCGACGTCACGACGACCGAGTGGGGCGTGGAGGTCACGTTGGTGGAGCTGAAGGACATCCAGCTGCCGGAGTCGATGAAGCGGGCGATGGCGAAGCAGGCGGAGGCCGAGCGGGAGAAGCGAGCCAAGATCATCAACGCGGAGGGTGAGTCGCAGGCTGCCGCGGCCTTGGGTGACGCGTCGGACACGATGATGGCGCACCCGCTGGCGTTGCAGCTGCGGAACCTGCAGAGACTGGTGGAGATCGGCGTGGACAAGAACACCACGGTCGTGTTCCCCGCGCCGCTGATGAGCACCATCGGTGAGCTCGGGACTTTCCTCGCCCGCGAAGCCGCGTCGGCCACCGCGGTGGTTCCGGCCCGGCCGGACGCGGCGTTCACCCCGGCTCCGGCCGCGCCCCGGCGGGAAACGCCGGCGGTTCCGGCTTCGGTGTAGCCACCGGGCGCTTCGGGACGTTGGTCCACCGGGATGAGTGCTTTGCGCCCTTTCCCGGTGGACCGGGCCCGTTCGATCATCGAAGGAGCACGGCATCGGTCGTCGAGAGAAGGTTCGAGATGGACGTGGAACCGATCTTCGTGTCCCGTTACGAGCAGCTCGTGAAGCTCGTGGAGGACGTGGTGAAGGACAACTCGCCGCTGAGTGCGGAAGAAGCCCGCGAGCTGGCGATCCGGCTGCTGCGGACGCTTGAAGAGATTCCCGAGAAGATCCGCTGAGGTCGTCATGGGAAACGAAACTCTCGCCAAGACGGACTCGGAGCGTCGCACGTCGCGGGTGTCGGTGAAGCCGGCCGGTTCTCCCGCCGGCTTCGTGGACGGCGCCTGGTGGCCGCGGACGGCAGACCTGGCCGCCGAGCTGCCGGACCTGCTCGCCGCCCTGGCCGGACGGCTGGGGGCTGCCGAGCGGGTCACCTTCAACCTCACGGCTTGGGAGTCGCCTGGTCGTCGGCTGATCGTCGGAGGCCGGGTAGTGCGCCTGGAAGGGTTCCGCTCGCAGCACCCCGGCACCCTGACGGTGATCGGGACCGGCGGCCAGCGGCGGCTCACCCTGCTGACGGTGCCGCCCGGAACCGAACCCGGGACTGCCGGGCAGGTGCTGAGGACGGCCTCGGAGGTGGGCAACATCGAGAGCCCCGATGCGCTGCTCGGGGCCGACGGGATGGCGTCGGCCCGGCAGCGCTGGGAAGCGGAAGGCGGGCGCCTGCGGGCACCGGCCTGACAGCACGATCGGGAGGTCGAACCATGAACTCCGTTCAACCGCAGACCCGGCAAGTGCCGGGCCCCAAGCACGGTAGCGAATACGCCGAACTGCTGCACGTCGTCAAGGAAGCCGGGCTGATGCGCCGCCGTCCGGTGCACTACGCGGTGAAAGGCAGCCTGACGTTGCTGGCCTTCGCCGGCGCCTGGGTGGTCTTCGCGGTGCTGGGGGACACGTGGTGGCAGTTGTTCACCGCGGTGTTCCTGGCCGTCGCGTACACCCAGATCGCGTTCCTCGGGCATGACGCCGGGCACAAGCAGATCTTCCCCCGCCGCCGCGCCAACGACGCGGTGGGGATCGGGCTGGCCGGGCTGGTCGGGATGAGCTACGGCTGGTGGGTTGGCAAGCACAACCGCCACCACGCCAACCCGAACGTCGAGGGCGCCGACCCGGACATCGACATCGCCGCGCTGGCGTTCACGCCGCGGCAGAGCCGGGCGAAGCGGGGGTTCCTGCGGTGGATGGCGAAGTACCAGGCGTTTCTGTTCTTCCCGCTGTTGCTGCTGGAGGGGCTCGATCTGCACTGGTCGGGCATCAAGGCCGTGTGGCACGGCGGGCTCAGGGCCCGGTGGGTGGAGGCGACCTTGCTGACGATCCACGTCGTCGCCTACCTGGCCGCGGTGTTCCTGGTCCTTTCGCCCGGCAAGGCGTTCGTGTTCATCGCGGTGCACCAGGGTCTGTGGGGTCTTTACATGGGGTGCTCCTTCGCGCCGAACCACAAGGGGATGCTGACGTTGTCGAAGGGGAACCAGCTGGACTTCCTGCGCAAGCAGGTGCTGACTTCGCACAACGTCACCGGCCGGCCGTGGGTGGACTTCGCGCTCGGCGGGCTGAACTTCCAGATCGAGCACCACCTGTTCCCCAGCATGCCTCGCCCCACGCTGCGGCGTGCTCAGCCGTTGGTGCAGGCGTTCTGCGCGAGCAGGGGGATCAGTTACAGCGAGGGTGGCCTGCTGATGTCCTACGGCCAGATCCTGCGGTACCTGCACGAGGTCGGCGCGCCGTTGCGGGCCGAAGACGCGCGGAAGAAGGGCCGCGCGAGAAGCCACTGACGCAAAGGCGTCCGTGGACCGGATTTCGTTCCAGTCGACCAGGAGGTCGTCATGATGATTTTGATCGTTGTTCTGCTGGTGGTCTGGCTGATCACCGCCGTCATCGGGTTCGCGTTCAAGGGCCTGGTCTGGCTGGCCATCGTCGGGATCGTGCTGTTCGTCGGCACCGCCGTCATCGGTTTCGTCCGCCGCCGGGCACTTCGCCGCTGACGGATCGCCTGCGGGTCGGTGAACCCCGGAAGCCGCGGCGCCCTGCCGCGGAGAGGAGAGAATGTGTCCTGGCGAGCGCCTGACGACGAGAGCTGGCGGCGGAGCACCCTGATCACCCATCACCTGGACCACCCACCGCAGGTCAAGGCCCTCGTCGACGAGCTGTACGCGACGCTGTCCGAGAACGGGCGCCGCGACTACGAAACCATGATCGCGGCGGAGTACGCCGGCCCCGATGAGCAGGTCGAGCACCACTCGTTCGGTGACGGCGTGCTCAGCGTCATCGCCCGGCCGATGCGTGACGCGGAGACGTTGCGGCTGACTCACCTGGTCTACGGCGGGTGCACCGCCCACGAGATCCGGCAGGACCTGGTGGCTCGGGGCCTGGGCTCGCTGGCCATCACCTGGGTGTACCCGCCGGACACCGTCCTGCTCGAGGAGGACGGCTAGTCAGCGCCGCGGATGCCGACCCGCGCCACCAGTACCGTCGATGAGGGGCTGACCCGACTCCGCGGAGGTAATCAGGCAAATGACCATCCACGAAGATGTCACCCAGCTCGACGCCGTCTCGGCGGAACTGCTCGAGGAAGCGCGCCGCCACGATGCTCACCGTGCGGCGCGGACCCTCATCACCGGCTCCCTCCAGCGAGCGACCGTCGTCGCGCTCGCCGAAGGCGCCGAGCTCGCCGAACACGACGCACCGCCCGCCGCCACCCTCTACGTCGTCACCGGCCGCGTGCAGCTGCACACCCACGACCACACCTGGATGCTCGAGCGCGGTCAGCTCGTCCGCATTCCCCCGGAACGGCACGGGCTGACCGCGCTCGCCGACAGCGCGGTCCTCCTCACCGTCGCATTGCACTAGGTCAGCCCTGCGTGCCGACGGCGGTGGCGTCGGTCGTCCGGACGCGTTGCACGTGTGACCGGGCGTGGGCGGTTGCTTCGCCGAGGTCGGTGAACAGGTGGTTCTCGTGCCGGAGTTTGCCGAGGGCGCCGGTGGCGGTCAGCAGGTGCCGGTGGTGCGGCCGGATGCCCTTGACCAGGACCGTGATGCCGCGGGCTTCGAGTTCTTCGATTGCTTCGCCGAGTGCTTTGGCGCCGGTGGCGTCGAGGAGGTGCAGGCGGGACAGGCGCAGGATGACGACGAGGACGTCGTCGGTGGTGCCGGCGATGTCGGTGACGATGCGTTCGGATGCGCCCCAGAACAGGGCGCCTTCGAAGCCGAACACCGCGATGTGTTCGTCGCCGGGGGTGGCGGGGCCGGGCAGCGGGTCGCGGCGGGCGTGAGCGGCACCGGCGAGGTGGCGCAGGGCGAAGAAGGCGGCGACGAGCAGGCCGATCTCGACGGCCAGGATGAGGTCGGCCGCGACGGTCACGAGCGCGGTCACGGCGAAGGTGGCCGCGCTGGACCGGCTCGCGCGGAGGACTTCGCGGATCGTGGGCAGCGGCACCATGCGCAGGCTGGTGATCATGAGGACGCCGGCCAGCGCGGCCAGCGGGATGCGGGATACGAGCCCGGTGGCGGTGTAGATCACCGCGAGGATCACCAGGGCGTGGGTGATGGCGGCCAACCGGGTCCGGGCGCCGGAGCGGACGTTGACCGCGGTGCGGGCGATCGCACCGGTGGCGGGCATGCCGCCGAAGAGACCGCTGGCGATCGAGGCCAGGCCTTGGCCGACGAGTTCGCGGTCCGGGCGGGTCGGCCCGACCGACGGTCCGCCGCGGGTCATCGTCACGGCGACGCGGGCGGAGAGCAGGGACTCGATGGCCGCCAGTGCGGCGACGGCGATGACGGCGCCGGTGAGGTCGCCGACCGCGCCGAGGGTGAAGGACGGCAGGGCGGGGGTCAGTGTGCTGGGCAGTCCGCCGATCCGGGGGAGGGGTGCATGGAGGAGCTCGGCGGCGATGGTCGCCGCGGCGACCGCGAGCAGGGATGCCGGGAGCCCGCGGTGCAGCTTGGGCAGCGCCAGCATGATGGCCGCGATGAGCGCCACGGTGGCGATCGTCCAAACGGCTGTCCCGCCGCCGGTCACGGCGTGAGCGACGGCGTTGGCCGCGCCCAGGAGCGGGTTCTTTCCCGGCGGCGCGGTGGCGCCGACGGCCGCGGGGACCTGTTGCAGGAAGATTATGCAGGCGATCCCGAGGGTGAAGCCCTCGACGACTGGCCAGGGGAGGTACCCGACCAGCCTGCCCAGCCGCGCGGCTCCCGCGACGAGCACGACCAGCCCGCCGAGGATCGAGACCAGGGCGATCGAGGACGGTCCGTGGGCTGCGACGATCGGGGCCAGGACGACGGCCATCGCGCCGGTCGGTCCGGACACCTGGACCGGGGAGCCGCCGAAGACGGCGGCCACGATCCCCGCCACGACGGCCGTGACCAGCCCCGCCGCGGGTCCTGCGCCCGAGCTGACTCCGAAGGCCAGGGCCAGGGGCAGGGCCACGACGCCGACGGTGACCCCGGCGAGGAGGTCTGCGCGCAGCACGGGCCCGTGGAGGTCGTAGTCACCACGGCCGGGCAGCAGGTCGCGGGCGGTCACGCCCGGGCCGCGATCGCGTCGAGCACGGCTTGGGGGCTCGCGCCGGGCAGCGGCGGCAGTTCGCGCGCGGCGCGCAGCTGCTCCGAACCGGGGCGGAGCCCGGCCAGCAGGAACGCGCGGGCGACGACCAGAAGCTCGGCCACCAGCGGTTCGGCGAGCCAGTAGTCGACGGCGTTGCCGGTCCGGGACGAGGTGACGACCCGGGTGCGGCGCAGCACTGCAAGGTGCTGGGACAGCTGGGAAGCTTCGCAGCCGGTCACCTCCAGCAGCCGGGTCACCGACGCGCCGTCGTCACCGGCGGCGGCCAGCACCTCCAGGACCTGGATCCGCGTCGGGTGCGCGAGGCACTTGAACAGGTCGGCCTTGATCCGGTACAGCGGCTCCGTCGTGCGGGATCTTGCGGGCATGAGCACCTCCTGGATTGATGACTCTATCAATCCATCAATCCGTAGCGGATCCGGCAGTGGCATGCGAAGGACGAAAGTCCATTCGAGGCGTGACATTCGCCTGGTGATCAATGCGACGCCGTCGTCGAAGCTGAGCAGTGTCCGACGGACACCAGGTGGAGGTCGGTGACCGGCGCGGCCGGCGGCCTCGGCGGTTTCATCCCGCCGCTGGTGATGGGCGCCAGCTACGGCGCATTCAGCTCCTACGCCTCGGTCTCGCCGCGTTGGCCGTGGTCGCCGCGGCCGCGCTCGTGTTCACCGCCGGCATGGGCGCCCGCCGGGCGCCCATGCCGGCCGCGAAGGACTGGTGGCCCGGCTGCGGGCTTGAGTTCCGGCTCGGCCTTGCCCAGGACGGCGGGTGGAGCGGGCGAGGATGGACCGATCGAGCACGGTGCCCGCGTCCGGCGTGGTGCCGGAACGGAGGAGTGTCGTGCGGTTGGGCGTGGCAGGTGCACTGGTCGGTGGTGCGTACCGGCGCGGTGACGTCGAGGTGGACCGGGAGAGCGGGCGAGTCGTCGCCGTGGGCGTCGGCGGGACCGGGGCCGGAATGGCCGTGCCCGGCCTGGTCGATCTGCAGGTCAACGGATTCGCCGGCGTCGACTTCCTGACCGCCGACGTCGGCGGCTACGCGCACGCGGGTGCCGCATTGGCTCGCACGGGAGTGCTGGCCTACCAGCCGACGCTGATCACCAGTCGTGCCGGGCAGACCGTGGCCGCCATCGAGACCGCCGCCAAGGCACGGGCGGCGCCAGGCGGTGCCCGGATCCTCGGCGTGCACCTGGAAGGGCCGTTCCTGTCTCCCGCGCGGCCCGGGACACATCCGGCCGGGCTGCTGCGGGCTCCGGACACCGAGCTGATCGGACGGCTGCTCGCCGCCGGTCCGGTCACGCAGGTGACCTTGGCACCGGAACTGCCCGGTGCGCTGGAGGTGGTCAGCGCGTGCGTTCAGGCCGGTGTGCTCGTCTCCTGTGGCCACAGTGACGCGACGGCGGCCGAGGCACACGCGGCTTTCGACCGCGGTGCGCGGTCGGTCACGCACCTGTTCGACGCGATGCGCCCGTTCACCCATCGCGACCCCGGCATCGCGGGTGCCGCGCTGACCCGCGACGACGTGTTCGTCGGGGTGATCGCCGATCCCGGCCACCTCGCCCCGGAAGCGGTCCGCCTGGCCTTCCAGGCGGCGCGCGACCGGGTCGTGCTGGTGACCGATGTCCTGGCCGCCGGTGGCTGCCTGGACGGCCACTACCGGCTGGGCGACGTCGAGTTCGACGTGTCAGGTGGCACGGCCCGGCGTGCCGACGGCACGCTGGTCGGCACCACGATCACGCTGCTCGACGCGGTCCGCGGAGCGTGCGCGGCGGGGGTACCGCCGGAAGCCGCCCTCAACGCGGCGACCCGCACACCAGCCGCGCTGTTCCCGCAGGCCGGCCTCGGGCTGCTGCGTCCGGGCGACCGCGCCGACGTTCTCGTTCTCGACGACGCGCTGACGCTTCGCACAGTCCTGCGAGAAGCACGAGAGCTGTGATGCGCTACGCGCCTCCGGCATCCTTCAGCGGGAGGGTGATGGTGAACGTGCTGCCGCCGTCCGGTTCTGAAGCCGCGGTGACCGTGCCGCCGTGGGCGGTGACGAGTTCCCGGACCACGGCGAGGCCGATGCCCGCACCGGGGACCGGGGCGCCGGACCGGCCGCGCCACCGCCGCTCGAACACGTGCGGCAGCTCGTCGGCGGGGATCCCCGGTCCGGTGTCGGCGACTTCGATGGTCGCGGCGCCGCCGGCGGAGCGGGTCCGGATGGTGACGCTGTCGCCGGGCCGGGCGTAGCGGGCGGTGTTGCCGAGCAGGTTCCCGACGGCTTGGTGCAGCCGATCGGGATCGGCGTGTACCGGGATGTGCTCGGTGAGTTCGGAGTGGACGTCGATGCCGGCCGCGCGCAGCCGGGCGCTGTGGGCCGTCACCACTTCGCCGATCAACGCGGCGAGGTCGAAGTCGGTGAGGCGCAGGGAGACGGCGGCGTTTTCCGCGGCGGTCAGGTCGGCGAGGTCCTGCACGACCCGGCCGAGCCGTAACGCCTGGTCGTGCAGGCTGGTCAGCCGTTCGACGTCGGGCGGTTCGAGTCCGTCGCGCAGTTCCTCGAGTCCGGCCTGCAGCGTGGCCAACGGGGTCCGGAGTTCATGCGCGACGTCGGCGGTGAGGTTCCGCCGCGCGCGGTCGGCCCGGGTGACCTGGTCGGCCATGTGGTCGAAGGCGTCCGCCAGCTCGCCGAGTTCACCGGGAGCCCGGAGCAGGGCTCGGGCCGAGCGGTCACCGGCGGCGATGTCCTTCGCCGTGGCAGTGAGCCGGACCAGTGGATCGGCGATGCGCCGGCTGACGAACCAGCTCGCGGTCACCGCGAGCAGCAGCGCCACCGCGGCCGCGAGGGCGATCCAGCCCCACGCGACGTCCTTGGCCGCGGATGCAGTGGACGTGCCGAACGCGAGCTGGACCGCCCCGACGGTTACGCCGCTCACCACGACGGGAGCATCGACACGGCCACCGCCGAGCGCACCGGCCATCGGGGTGCTCATCCCGGGCATGCCGTGCCCCCGTCCGGTGACGGGTGAACCGTCGACGTCCCGGACGACGAGCCGGGCTCCTGCGCCGGTGGCGATCGCGACTGCGGCGTCCGGTCGGGCCCCGGTCCAGCTGCCCGCCGCGGCGTACGCCGCGCCTGCAGCGGTGGCCACCTGTTCCGCGGTCTGCTGCCGCTCGGCGTGTTCCGCGGCGGCCAGGCCCCGGTCGGTACCCAGCAGCGCCGCCGCCGCGAGCACCAGCACCGACGACAGCGCCACCAGCACGAACGCCAGCAGTAGCCGCCAGGCCAGCGGTCCCCATCGCGGGCGGTCAGTGGTCACGGGGCAACCCCAGCCGGTAGCCGACGCCGAGCACGGTCTGCACCACGTCCGCGCCCGTGGGGCCGAGCTTGCGGCGCAGGTTCTTCACGTGGGAGTCGATGGTGCGTTCGTAGCCTTCGAACTCGTAGCCGCGGACCCGGTTGATCAGCTCGTAGCGCGAGTACACCCGCCCGGGCACGGCCGCCAGCGTGACCAGCAGGCCCCACTCGGTGGGGGTGAGCTCCAGCAGTTCGCCCTGCCAGTGAACCTCGTGCCGTGACTCGTCCAGGCGCAGTTGGCCGTCCCCGTACGACGCCGTCGCCGGGTCGGGGGAGCCGGTCACGCGGTTCAGCACGGCCTGCACCCGCAACACCACCTCGGTCGGGCTGAACGGCTTGGTCACGTAATCGTCCGCGCCGAGCTCGAGCCCGTGGATCCGGTCGTCGACGGACCCGCGGGCGGTCAGCACGACGACCGGCACCCCGCCGTCGCGGTGGGCTGCGCGCAGCACCTCCAAGCCGTCGATGTCCGGCAACCCGAGGTCGAGCACGACGATCCCGACGGCGTGGGCGGTGAGCATCGTGAGCGCCTGGGCGCCCGAACCGGTGGTCACCACGGCGAAGCCGGCGCGTTCGAGGTACCGGCGCAGCAGTTCCCGGATCTCCTTCTCGTCCTCGACGACCAGCACGGTGGCACTCACACCGGCAGGTCTACCCGGTGCGGTGCCGGCGGATCGAGAGTCCAAGGTCCCCGGTGCCGGTCTCCACGCCATCTCCACACCGACCACACGGGACCTCGCCGCGAGGGACGCACCCTGAAGGTGTCAGAGGAAATCCGGAGAAGGAGGAGTCATGAGGACCCGCACACTGATCACCACGATCGCCGCGGGCGGCATCCTGAGCGTGGGTGCGCTCGTCGCGATCCCCGCGTTCGCCGGTGGCCCGCCGACCGGGACCGGTCCGGGGCGTGACGCCGGTTCGGGCGTCATGGTCCAGGGCGGGATGAACCGCGACGGGAGCTGCCTCACCGGCGTCGCCGACCCGAGTGGCTCGCTCAGCGAGGCGCAGCGCACGACGCTGGCGGCCAACGCCGAAGAGGAGAAGCTCGCGCACGACCTCTACACCGATTTCGCCGGCCGCTACGACGCCGTGGTCTTCGACCGGATCGCCAGGGCGGAGACGGCTCACCTGGACGCCGTGCGGACCCTGATGGCCCGCTACGGGGTCACCGATCCCACCGCGGGCCAGGCGCAGGGCCACTTCACCACTCCGGCCGTGCAGACGACCTACGACAAGCTGCTGGCCCAGGGGGCGAGCGGTCAGGCCGCGGCGCTCGAGGTGGGGCGGACGGTGGAGACGACGGACATCGCCGACCTGCGGAAGGCCCTCGACGGAGCCACCGCGCCCGACGTCCAGCGGATCTACCAGCACCTGTTGACCGCGTCGCAGCACCACCTGACGGCGTTCGAGAACTGGCTCGCGCGATGAGTGCGACACGGGCGCCGAGATCTCCCGGGGTCTCGGCACCCGCGCTCACCCGGGCAACTCGTCGCGTTCCCGAGCGAACTCCTGGAAGGCGGCGAAGGCGCGGGGGCCGTAGACGGTGGCCGGGCCGCCGTTCATCATGATCGCGACGCCGATGGCCTCCGCTCCCTCCTCGAGCGTCGCGCCCTTGCGGACCGCGCCGCGGGCGTGGGCGGCGATGCAGCCGTCGCACTCCTTGCTCACCGAGATGGCCAGCGCGATGAGTTCCTTGGTCTTCGCGTCCACGGCACCCGCCGCGAGCGCGGCTTCGTGCAGCTGCGCGAACCCCTGGTAGACCGTGGGAATCGCCTTGCGCAGGTCCCGCGCAGGTTCCCGCAATTCGTCCCGGACCGTCTTGCCGTATCCCATGGCTGATCCCTTCCCGCACCGGACTCGGCAGCCAGTGTGCGCCGAACGCGCGGGAACCGGGGAGCCGATCGTCCCGCCTCGGCGGTACTTTCGGCCCCTCCCGGTGCTCAGGCGTCCGCGCCGGTGAAGGCGAGTTCCCAGGCGCTGTAGCCGCCGGTCAGGTCGGACACGTCAGCCCAGCCATTGCGGCGCAGCAGGCTGGCTGCGATCGAGGACCGGACGCCGCCGGCGCAGTACACGACCACCGGCGCGCCGGACGGGACGTCGGCCAGCCGGTTCGGCAGTTCGGCGAGCGGGATGTGCAGGGACCCGTCGATGGTGCCGCCGGCCAGTTCGCCGATGTTGCGCACGTCCAGGACCACCGGCCGCGCCGGACCCGCGAGTGCGGCGTGCAGTTCGGTCGCGGTGAGCCTGCTCGCGCGATCAACTTGACCCGGGATGTTCAGGAGTACGGACTCGGGTTCGGGCAGGTACCCGGCGACGGTGTCGAGCCCGATCCGCCCCAAGCGGGTGATGACCTCCTCCTCGGCACCGGGTGGGGCGATGACCAGGATGTCCTCACCGGGGCGCAGCACCATGCCGGCGCGTTCGGCGAAGCGGCCGTCGGCCGGGACGTTGAGCGAGCCGCGCAGGTGCGCGGCCGCGAACTCCTGCGGCTCCCGCGTGTCAAGCACGACAGTGCCCGCGTCCCGCCGGGTCAGGAACTCCTCGACCGGGAGCGCTTTGAGGTGCGCGGGCACGTCGAGCAGATTGCGGTGCTTGCGGTTGAGCACGGCGTCGTGCCCGAAGTACCCGGGGGCCGAGGGCTGGCCTTCGGTGACGATGGCGACGAACTCGGCTTCGCTCATGGGCGCGCACGCGTAGTTGGTCAGCCGCTGCATGCCGATCGTGGACTGCCGCTCGGTGGACAGGTTCTTCCCGCAGGCCGATCCGGCGCCGTGGGCGGGGAACACGCGGACCTCGTCGGGCAGGGCCATCAGCTTGTGCTGCACGCTGTGGTGGAGTTCGCGGGCGAGCTCGTCGGCCGAGGAGCCGAGCGAGGACAGCAGGTCCGGGCGGCCGACGTCGCCGATGAACAGCGCGTCGCCGGTCAGCACGCCGTACGGGACTTCGTCGTTGGCGTGTTCGTAGACCAGCACGCCGATCGATTCCGGGGTGTGGCCGGGGATTTCGAGGATCTCCAGGGTGACGTCACCGAGACTGATGCTGTCACCGTCGCCGAGCCGTTTGATGGGGAATTCGACGCCGGTGGCGCGGCGGCCGTGGCCGATCCAGGCGCCGGTGCGGGCGGCGATTTCCAGGTGCCCGGCGATGAAGTCGGCGTGGAAGTGGGTGTTGATCACGCCTTCGATGGTGAATCCGCGGGCGTCGGCGTCGTCGAGGTACTCGGTGACGTCCCGGCGGGGATCGACGACGACGGCGCGGCCGGTCTTCTCGTCGGCGATCAGGTACGAGGCTTGGGAGAGGCATTCGAGGTAGTGCTGGGCGAAGTACACGTTGTGCTCCAAGGGGTTTCAGGCGAGGCCGGGCAGCATGGCGTGCCAGTAGAAGGCGGGCAGGCCGTAGCGCTTGAGCAGCCACATGTCGCGGCGCTCCCGGGTGGTGTCGATGAAGGGGATCGTGGGCGCGGGTTCGAGGTCGTAGCCGAACTCGGCGAGCAGCATCTTGTCCCGGGCGGTGACCAGGGGGCAGGAGGTGTAGCCGTCGTAGCGGGCCGTCGGTTCCTGGCCGGTGAGTACTGCTTTCAGGTTCGCGACGATGACGGGTGCCTGTTTGCGGATGGCGGCGCCGGTCTTCGACGTCGGCAGGTCGGCGACATCGCCGAGGGAGAACACCTCGGGGAACCGCTTGTGCCGCAGGGTGTACTGGTCGACGTCGACGTAGCCGAACGGGTTCTCAGGGTTGGCCAGGGGACTCGCCTTGACGAAGGCGGGTGCGCTCTGCGGTGGCACCGCGTGCAGCAGGTCGAACGGCAGCGCCTCCTTGGTCCCGGTGGTGTGATCGACGATCCCCGCGGTGCGCGCGGCGCCGTCGACCTCGACGAGTTCGCTGGTCTTGCGGACTTCGATCCCGTACCGGGCCGCGACGCGTTCGAGCCGTTCGGCCCAGACCGGGACCTTGAACATGACCGGGCCCGGGAGCACCAGCACGATCCGGATGTCGTCCAGCACGCCCCGCCGCCGCCAGTGGTCGGCGGCCAGGTAGGCGATTTTCTGCGGGGCACCGGCGCACTTGATCGGCCCGGCGGGCTGGGTGAACACCGCCGTTCCGCGGCGGAGGCCGCGGATCAGCTCCCAGGTGCGGGGCGCGAGGTCCGCCCGGTAGTTCGAGCTCACCGGCGCCTCGGCCAGAGCTTCGGCGAGACCCGGGACGCCGCCGAAGTCCAGCTGCAGGCCCGGCGCGAGCACCAGGGTCTCGTAGTGCAGTCGCTGTCCGCTCGCTGTGGTGACGACCTTGGCCGTCGGGTCGATCGCCGTCGCGGCCTCGGCGATGTGCTCGACGCCCTTCGGGATGACCTTCGCCTCCGGGCGGCCGGTGCGCCGGACGTCGACCTGACCGCCGCCGACGAGCGTCCAGAGCGGTTGGTAGTAGTGCGTCACCGCGGGGTCGAGCACCGTGACGCCTTCGACGCCGCCGCGGCGCAGCCGGGCGGCGACGGTGATGCCGGCGGTGCCGCCGCCGACGATCAGAACACGGTGGGGGACGGGGGAACTGCCCATTCGAGGCTTCCTTCGCTGGTCGTCGACCCGAGTATTTAAGGTACCCCTGGGGGTATCTGCTCTCCACGGTAACCAGCCGGGGCGCATCGTGCAAGTTCCCTGCCAGGCAAGGGTCCTTGGTCTCGGAAGGTGGAGAGTGCCTGCTCTGAATGGTCGTCTCGGTATACCCCCGGGGGTACTTGGTACTGTCGCCTTCGTGGCCCGGCCGGGACCGTCCGGCCGGCGCGGCCCCTCGGAAAGGAAACCCAGGTGAGTTCTCTCGATGTCGCTTCCGCGCGTCATCTCATCGCGAACAACCCCGACACGCTCGTGGTCGACGTCCGCACCCCGGCCGAATTCGGCACCGCTCACATCCCCGAAGCGGTCAACCTGCCGCTCGACCAGGTCGACACCCACCTCCGCCGCATTGTCGACGACGCCGGCGGCCGGGTGATCCTGGTCTGCCAAGGCGGTTCGCGTGCCGAGCGCTGTCAGCGTGTGCTCGCCGCCGCCGGGCTGGCCGACACGACAGTGCTCGACGGCGGGATGAACGCGTGGGCCGCAGCGGGCGCTCCGATCGCCCGGGGCGTCCCGCGATGGTCCTTGGAGCGTCAGGTGCGGCTGGCGGCGGGCAGCATCGTCCTGCTGGCGGTCGTGGTCAGTCTGTGGTGGCTCCCGGCGCGCTTCTTGGCCGGGGTGATCGGCGCCGGGCTGGCGCTGGCCGCGGTCACCGACACCTGCGTCCTGGGCATGCTGCTGACGAAGCTGCCGTACAACCGGCGCGGCGGAACCGACATCGAGCACTCTCTCGCCCGGCTGTCGCGGCAGGGCTGAGCGAGGGCGGCGTGCCGGGAACAATCCCGGTGCGCCACCGGTTGACAGATACGCCGGGGGGTATGTGAGACGAGGAGGGCCCATGGCCACTGTGGAACTGACCAAGACGAACTTCACCGAGATCGTGGACGGCCCGGGCACGGTCCTGGTCGACTTCTGGGCGTCGTGGTGCGGACCGTGCCGGATGTTCGCCCCCGTCTTCGAGCAGGCGGCGGCCCGGTATCCCGACATCACGTTCGGGAAGGTCGACACCGAGGCGCAGGTCGAGCTGGCGCAGGCGTTCGGCATCTCGTCGATCCCGACGTTGATGGCGGTGCGCGACGGCGTCGTCGTCTACTCGCAACCGGGCGCGCTGCCCGCGGCCGCCCTGGAGGAGCTGATCGGCAAGGTCCAGCAGCTCGACATGGCGCAGGTGCGTGCCGAAGCCCGGTCACGATCGTGAGCACGTACCCTGGGGGGTACCAGAGGAGGTTGGCGTGGAGCTGAACGAAGACGTGGTCGCGGACGTGCGCAAGCGGCTGCGGCGGGCCCAGGGCCAGGTCGGTGGCCTGATCCAGATGATCGACGAAGGCCGTGAGTGCCGGGACGTCATCATCCAGCTCGCCGCGGTGTCCCGGGCGCTGGATCGGGCCGGGTTCCGGCTGATCGCCAGCGGGCTGGAGCAGTGCGTGTCCGACGATTCGGAGAAGGGTGCCGCCGACCGTGAGCAGCTGGAGAAGCTCTTCCTGACCCTGGCCTAAGGACCCAGGCAGCCGGGCGGGAGCGGGAACCACCGCAGAATCTCGAAGTCGTGGGACAGCGCGCTGGGCTCGTCGAGGGCGACGTCCGGCCGCGACCGCAGGATCCGCTCGGCCCGCTGTAGGTGCTCGGCCAGGGCGTCCTCGCCGAGCCGGTGGGCAGGCTCCTCCGGAATGGCGTCGAACGCGCGCAGGTCCGGGACCCGCGGCGTGAACTCGGCCGAGCGGGCATGGCGCCAGAGTCCGGTGTGTGGGTCGAAGCGGTACTCGGGCAGCAGCCGGTGGCCGTGCTCGGCGAGCAGCGTGACGGCGTCGACCAGGTAGTCGCGGGCGGTGTCGGAGATGAAGTAGTTGAAGTTGAGCCGGGCCCAGCCCGGCTTGATCCCGTCACACCCGCGGGCACTCTCGTCGTCGTAGGCGATCGAGTGCTCGGGGTCGATGGCGAGCAGCCGGTGCCCGTAGGGCCCGGCGCAGGAGCAACCGCCGCGGGCCTGGATGCCGAACAGGTCGTTGAGGACGGCGACGACGAAGTTGTGGTGCAGGAACAGGCCGCCGGCGCGGATCCGGAACGACACGATGGACAGCCGGGCCGCCCGGTGGTCGCCGAGCACCTCGATCGCGGGATGAGCCGACCAGCGGGTGATCGCGTGCTGCCACAGCCGTTCCTCGCGGGCCTGGATGAGGTCCGTGCCGACGGCGTCCTTGAGCGCGAAGGCGATGCCCGCGCGGACGGACTCCACGATCGCAGGAGTGCCGCCTTCCTCGCGGGCGACCGGATCGTCGAGGTAGCGGTGCCCGTGCGGGCCGACGAACGCGACGGTGCCGCCGCCGGGGACGGTGGGCACCCGGTTGGTGACGAGGTCGCGCCGCACGACCAGGACGCCGGGGGTCTGCGGGCCGCCGACGAACTTGTGCGGGGAGAGGAAGAGTGCGTCCTTGTGGTCGCCGCGGCCGGGTGTGCTTTCGGCCATCCGGATCGGCACGTAGGGCCCGGCGGCAGCGTAGTCCCAGAACGACAGTGCGCCGTGCCGGTGCAGCAGGGCCGCGACGCGATCGGTGTCGGTGAGGATGCCGGTGACGTTCGAGGCCGCGGAGAAACTGCCGATCCGCAGCGGCCGATCCGTGTACCGGAGGAGTTCCGTTTCGAGCCGGCCGAGGTCGATGTGGCCGTTCTCGTCCTCGTCGATGACGACGACGTCGGCGATCGATTCACGCCAGGGCAGCTCGTTGGAGTGGTGCTCGTACGGCCCGACGAACACGACCGGCCGCTCGCCGGCGGGAATGTGGTCGGTGAGGCGGTAGCGCTCGTCGAGGCCGGCGGGGATGCGCAGCTCGAGAATGCCGATCAGCTTGTTGATCGCGGCCGTCGCGCCTGAGCCGCAGAAGATCACCAGGTCGTCTTCGGCAGCGCCCACCGAAGCGTGGACGATGGCCCGTGCCTGCTCGCGCAGCAGGCCGGTGTGCAGTCCGGTGCCGGAGCTTTCGGTGTGGGTGTTGGCGTAGCGGGGGAGGACGTGCTCGCGGATGAAGTCTTCGAGGAAGTCCAGGGCCCGACCCGAAGCGGTGTAGTCGGCGTAGGTGATGCGGTGCGGGCCGTAGGGGCCGTCGAGGACCTCGCCCTCACCGATCAGGCCCCGGCTGATCCGGTCCAGCAACGCGGATGCCGTAGCGGGCCTTGCGGTCTGGGGCACCGGGACTCCTTGCCTCGTCGACGTGGGTCAAGCCTGCGCGGCGACGGCGGGTGCCGACGCGGGCCATGGTCCCCGGGAGGAAGGACCAAGGTCCTCACCGTGGCGAGTCAGCCCAGGCTGCGCAAGTACTCGGTATCCCCGAGCAACTGCAGCCGGCGATGCAGGACCGGGTTGTCAGCGGATTGGCTCGCGTGTGCGGCGATCGCCTTCCGCTGCCGGCTTCGATCGACGGGCACGGTCCAGTCGATCTCGTCGGCTCGCCGGCCGGCGAAGGCCGTGCCGAACTCGCCGTTGAGCTGCGTGGCGACCTCGTCCGGCACGGCCCAGCCGAGGACCGGGATGCCGAGTGCCGCCGCGGCCTCGAGTGCGGCCTCCGTGGCGCGAATGTGGTCGGGGTGGCCGGTCACGCCACCGATGTCGAAAGTGAGGAGGTGGCCCGGGGCGACCCGGGCGGCGGCATCGGCGATGTCCGTGGCGAGATCGGCGACGGCTACCGAGGCCAGGGCGGAGTCCGGGTGGTCCAGCAGCGTCGTGCTGGTCACTCCGAGGACTTCCGCCGCCGAGGTCAGTTCGGCGGCGCGGACGTCGGCGAGTTCACCCGGCCTGCCGTGCAGCGTCGACGCTTCGCCGTGGGTGAAACACAGCACCGAGGCGGCCGCGCCGCCGCGGACGAACGTGTCCAGCAGCGCTCCGAGGCCGAAGGATTCGTCGTCGGGGTGGGCGACCACGGCCAGGACCCGCTCGAGCCGCGGAAGCGCGGTGCCCCCTGTCATGTTTCCTCCCGGGGGTTCAGCGGCGGCCGAACAGCCGCCACGGCTTCCGTGCGGACTGCTCGGCGGAGCACGAGCAGCGCTCGGCGGCGGGGACGTCGCCGAGTACCTGTTCGACGTGGTTGCCGCAGCCCTGGTAGGACGGCTTCCCGCACTTCGAACAGACGATCCTTTGGCACATCCGGTGTTCCTCCACGGTTCTCCAGGTCCTGCTTCTCCGCTCACTATACCCCTGGGGGTACCCCTCCTTTGAGGGGCCGGCCTCGTCCGGAGTGACCGTGGTCGCGCGTGCCGAGGACCTAGTTCTCTGGGATTGTCATGCCCCCGGGGGTATCAAGAGAGGCGGGGAAGAGTGCGCTATCCTGAATTCAGATACCCCCGGGGGTATGAAGAGAGGAACTATGATCGAGATCATCGCCATCGACACCCCGAGTCTCGGTGATCGCAGCTACCTCGTCGAGGACGGCGAGACGGCGTTCGTGGTCGACCCGCAGCGCGACATCGACCGGGTGCTGGACCTGGCCCAGGTGCGCGGGTTGCGGATCACGGACGTGTTCGAGACCCACATCCACAACGACTACGTGACCGGCGGTCTCGCGCTGGCTCGTGTGACCGGTGCGGCCTACCACGTCAACGCCGCGGATCCGGTGTCCTTCGAACGCGCCCCGATCGCGGACGGGGACGTGATCGAGGTCGGGCCGCGCATGCGGGTGCGCGCGCTGGCGACACCAGGGCACACCTTTACCCACCTCTCCTACGTCCTGGAGGCGCCAGGACGTGTCCCGGCGGTGTTCACCGGCGGGTCACTGCTGTTCGGCTCCACTGGCCGGCCCGACCTGCTGGGCCCCGCGAACACCGGGGAGCTGGTGAAGCGCCAGTACGCGTCGGCGCGCCGGCTGGCCGACGTGCTGCCCGACGACGCCGAGATCTACCCGACGCACGGCTTCGGCAGCTTCTGCTCGGCCACCCAGTCCGAGGCCGACCGGTCGACGATCGGCCGGGAGAAGCAGGTCAACCCGGTGCTGACCCGCGACGAGCAGACCTACGTCGACGAACTGCTCGCCGGCTTGGACGCCTACCCGGCCTACTACGCGCACATGGGCCCGGCCAACAGCGCCGGCCCGGACGCCCCCGACCTCACCCCGCCCGGGGCGGCCGACCCTGCCGAACTGCGCTCGCGCATCGAGAAGGGCGAGTGGGTGGTGGACCTGCGTTCGCGCATCGCGTTCGCCGCCGGCCACGTGGCGGGCACCCTGAACTTCGGCGCCGACGGCAGCTTCTCGACCTACCTGGGCTGGCTCATCCCCTGGGGCACGCCCCTGTCCCTGCTCGGTGACACCGCCGAGCAGGTCGCCGACGCGCAGCGCGAACTGGTCCGGATCGGCATCGACCGCGTCGAGTCCGCGGCCACCGGCACCCCGGACGCCTGGTCGGGCGATGCCCCGCTCGGCTGGTTCCCGCGGGCGGACTTCGGGGAGCTGGCCATGGTCCGCCATCACCGGCCGGTCACCGTCCTCGACGTCCGGCGCAACCAGGAATGGGCCCAGAACCACCTCGACGGCGCCCTGCACATCCCGATCCACGAACTGCTGGACCGCCTCGGCGAAGTCCCGGCCGGCGAGGTGTGGGTGCACTGCCAGGCCGGCTACCGCGCCTCGATCGCCGCTTCGGTCCTGGCCGCGGCCGGACGGAAGGTCGTCGCGGTGGACGACGAGTTCGACCGGGCCGCCCGGGCCGGGCTCCCCTTGGTCGTGGGCTGAGCTCATGACGTTCCTGCTGGCAGCGGTGTTCGGCCTGGTCATCGGCGGCGCGCTGGGCCTGCTCGGCGCGGGCGGCTCCATCCTCGCCATTCCCGCGCTGGTCTACGGGGTCGGGCTGCCGCTGTCCGCCGCGATCCCGACATCGCTGCTGGTCGTGGCGGTGTCCGCGGCCGGTGGCCTGGTGGCGCGGTGGCGGTCGAAGGTGATCCGCTGGCCGGTCGCGCTGGTCTTCGCCGCGGCGAGCGTCCCGGCCGCGTTCGGCGGCACCGCGCTGGGCAAGCTGCTGCCGGACCGGTGGCTGCTGGTCGCCTTCGCCGTGCTGATGGCGGTGGTCGCAGTGCGGATGCTCGTTGCCGCCCCGGAGCGGGACGGTGCTTGCCGGACCAGCGCGGGCGGGGTGAACTGGCGCAGCTGCGTGCCCAAGGCGCTCGGTGTCGGCGCCGTCGTCGGGGTGCTGACCGGCCTGTTCGGCGTCGGCGGCGGGTTCGTCGTCGTCCCGGCCCTGACCATGCTGCTGGGTCTCACCGCGCCGGAGGCGGTGGCGACGTCGCTGGTGGTCATCGTGCTGACATCCCTGGGTGGGCTGGCCGCGCACGCCACCACGATGCCGGACCTGCCCTACGGCATCGCAGCGGTATTCGCGGGAGTGGCGCTGCTGGCGTCGTTGCTGGCCGGGAAAGCCGGAGATCGGCTCCCGGCGCGGAGCGTCCGGCGGACGTTCGCCTTCCTGATCCTCGTGGTCGCCGCCGGAGTCGCGGCCGCTGCCGTCTTTGCTCCAGCCGCCCTCCACGGCGGCTGAGCCGTCACGAAAGGGATGATCACCGTGAAGTACGACCTGAGTATCACCCTGGACCTGCCCTTCGGGAAGGCCGTCGCCGAAGTGCGGGCGGCGTTGAAGGAGCAGGGATTCGGGGTGCTCACCGAGATCGACGTCCAGGCGACGATGCGCGAGAAGCTCGACGCGGACATGGAACCGTACGTGATCCTCGGCGCGTGCAACCCGCCGCTGGCGCGCCGCGCGCTGGAGGCCGACCGGACGATCGGGCTGCTGCTGCCCTGCAACGTCGTCGTCCGCGCCGACGGAGCCGAGCGCAGCCTGGTCCAAGCGCTCGATCCGCGCGTCATGATCGAGCTGCCCGAACGCGAGGAACTCCGCCCGGTCGCCGAAGAAGCGGGCAAGCGCATCCGCGCCGCCCTCGGCAACCTGACCCGCTGACCGGTCCCTCAGCGGCCGGTGCCACGGGGAGCCGGGGACGAGGTGAACTGGCCCTGCCAGGTGGCCTGGGCGCCAGAATCCCCGATGCGGTAGACGTCGTACCACGCGGCGCCCGCGGCCACCACCGCCAGCACCGCGATCACCACCGTCACGGCGGTCGAGGTTGGGGCGAGGAACGTGCGGCGGGTGGCGACCGCGGTCGAGCCGGCGCTCGCGGGATCGGACATCCGGCCTCGCAGGCTTTCGCGGTGCCGCCACCAGACGACGACGGCGAGCACCGCTACCGGGATCGCGACGTAGAGGGCCGTGTCGCCGAGTTCCGTGTGGCTGCGCACGAGCGGCGTCGAAGCGACCCGGCGTTCCAGCCATTCGCCCGCTTCGGTGGTGATCGGGACGAGCGCCACGACGAGAACGGACAGGATCGCGTTCGGGCCGGCGACCTTGCGGCGGACGGCGGGCCAGAGAGCGCCGAGAACCAGCAGCAGTGCGGCGAGGGGGAGCAGGACGACGATGGCGTGCACGAGCAGGATGTGGGCGGGCAGGCCGTTGACGGTGGTCATGATGTCCTTTGTGGTGGATTGGTCGAGGACGGTGAAGGGCAGGCCGTCAGGGCGCGCGGGCGAGCGCGGCGATCTCGTAGCCCGGCGCCCGCGCCGGAACCCACTCCTCGACGTCTTCACCGCCACGGGCGAACGCGGCGGTGGCGAAGACGTCCGCCCACCGCAGAGTCGGGCCACTGACCGTCACGGCGTGCAGGCCGCAGGGGTGGATGCCGGTGTGCGGGTCGACGATGTGCGGGCCGCGGGCGGCCATGCCGGACGTCGCGAGGCCGCCGGTGCGCAGCTCGAGGACGGCGAGGAAGGCGGCCGGATCGGCGGGGTCTTCGACGCCGACCCGCCACGGCCGGGTGCGCGTGGCGGCGGTGATGTCGCCGCCAGTGTTGAGGTAGTGGTCGAATCCGCGAAGCCGGGCGAGGTGGGCCGCGGCGGTTTCGGCCGCCCAGCCCTTGACGAGCCCGGACGGGTCGAAGCCGCCGGGCAGCCGCCACGGGTCGAAGTAGCCGTCGGTGCGTTCTCGGGCTTCTTCGCACAGCGCCACAACTTCGGTGACCCAAGGGTGCCACTGGTCGTGGGGGAGTTCACCGCGGCGGATCGCACTGACCTGGCTGTCCGGCCGGTAGGTGCTGAACAGCTCGTCGGCGGCGCGCAGGTGCCCGAACACCGCCGCCACGGCCGGTTCGACCGCCGGATCGATGTCCACGCGGGGCCCGCGCAGGTGCAGGCTGACCTGGGTGCCCATCACGGGCCGGGTCCAGGACCGGCGTAGCCGGTGCGCGGCGGTCACCCGTGGGCCGCGTCGATCGCGGACTGCAGGGACTGCTGGTAACCCTCGGAGGTGTAGGTCGCGCCGCTGACGGTGTCGATCTGCGCGCTCTGGGCCTGCAGCGTCTCCTGGTTCAGCACGGGCACAGCCGCGGAGTTGATCCGGACGTCGCGACCGCTTTCCTGGGGGTACTCGACGGCCTGGGCATCGGTGATCTTGCCACCGCTGACGGTGATCCGGACCTGGACGGGGCCGTAGCGGGTGTCCGCGGCGCCGCCGGTGAAGGTGGCGCTCGCCGAACCCGGCGTGGCCGGGCTCGTGGCGCCGGTCGGTTGCGTGCCGCTGCCGAGGGGACGTCCTGTGGCGACAGGGGCCTGGCCGGTGCTGGTGCGGTAGCTGAACAGCAGCACCACGACCGAGACGGTCGCCGCGAAGGCGATGGCGATCCTGCGCATCGGAAGTCCTTTCCTACCAGCCGAACCGTTCGGCGTGGACGCGGTCGGCGGGGACACCGGCGCGGCGGGCGCTGTCGAGCACCGCTTCGGTCCAGGCGTCCGGGCCGCAGACGTACACGTCGTGGCCGGCGATGTCGGGCACCAGGTGGCGCAGGACCTGGTAGTCGGGGACGGAGGTGTAGTTTGCCGGGAGCCAGGATGCGCGGTCGCGGGAGCGCCGGCCGAGCAGGTAGTGAAGCCGGATTCCGCGCCGCGCCGCGAGGTCCTCGAGCTCGGCGCGGAACAGCAGGTCCCGCTGCGACCCCGCGCGGAGGAACAGCACAGCTTCGCCGGGCCGGTAGGACAGTTCCTCCAGCAGCGCGCGCAGCGGCGTGATCCCGATCCCGGACGCGAACATCGCCAGCTTTGGTCCTTTCCGGACAGTGCCGGTGAGCCTGCCGTACGGCCCCTCGAACAGGGCGAGGGTGCCGGGCCGCAGAGTGGCCAGCCGGCGGCTGCCGGGCCCGAGATCCTTCGCCGTGATCCTCAACCCTTGACCGTCCGGAGCGGCCGACAACGAGAACGGCTTGCCTCGCGTCCAACCCGGACCCGAGACGAACCGCCAGACGAAGAACTGGCCCGCAGCAGTGGGGAGCCGGTCGAGGTGCCGGCCGCGCAGGTACACGGAGACGACGCCGGGCGCTTCCTGCACCACCTTTTCGACAACGAGGCGGTGCCGGGTATTGAGGAAGACCGGCAGCCCGAGCCGGAAGACCAGTACGGCGCCCGCTGCTGCGGCGTACGCGGTCCACCAGAAGGCGGTCGCCACCGGCGAGGCGGTGAAGTCGGCGCCGGTCCACAGCTGGTGCGGCAGCGCGAGCCCGGCGCCGAGGTAGGCGTAGAGGTGCAGCAGGTGCCAGGACTCGTACCGCAGGCGCCGCCGGGCCGCGCGCACCGACGTCACGGCGACCATGACCAGTGCGGCGGTCGCCGCCGTGGCCAGGAGCATGCCCGCGTAGGTGGTCACGAGCAGCCAGACCTCGCCGAGCAGGCCCGAACCGTCGGTGGCGGCATACCCGAGGCTGATCAGGACGATGTGCGCGGCCAGCAGCGTGATCGAGGTGAACCCGGTCAGCCGGTGGCGCCGGGCCAGCTCGTCCTGGCCGTAGCTGCGTTCGACCCAGGGGATCCGGGCCATGAGCAGCACCTGCAGCAGGAGGAGATCGGCCGACAGCAGCCCGGTGAGCCGCCCCGCGGAGGTCAGGAAGTCGGTGGCGAGGTCCTGCAGGCCGCGGCCGGACACCCAGAGCGCCACCACGAACAGGACGCTCAGCCAGGCCGTCAGGCCGGCGGCGTCGCGCCACCACGCGCGCACCGCGGGCCGCGTGACGCGGTGGGTGGCGAAGACGGTGGACATCGGGCTCCTCGGAGTGGTCGCTGCGGAATCCACCCTTCCGGAGCCCGGTTAGCGGTCGACGTGACCGGGGTGAGAACCGGGTAAGAGAAGATCGGCAGCGACGGTGAACCCGACCACGGCCCCGCCGCCCGGGCGCGGCTCGGCGAACACGGACCCGCCGTGGGCGAGGGCAATCTCCCGCACGATGGCCAGCCCGAGCCCGGAGCCGGGCAGGCCGCGGGCGGCGTCCGCGCGGTGGAACCGGTCGAACACCCGCGTCGCGTCGTCGTCGCCGATGCCGGGGCCGCGGTCGAGCACCTGCACGCGGCCGTCGCGGACGACGACCTCGATCGGCCCGTCGGGAGCGAACTTCACGGCGTTCTCCAGCAGGTTCGACACCGCGCGCTCCAGGGCCTTCGCCTGACCGGTCAGCGCGGATCCGTCGGCCTGGACGCTGATGGTGCGGCCCGAGCGGCGCCGGACGCGGTCGGCGGCGCGGCCGGCGACGGCGCCCAGCTCGACCGGGGCGGGTTCTTCGGACTGGTAGCGGCGAGTGGCCAGTTCGACGAGCTCGTCGATGAGGTGGGTGAGTTCGCGGGTCTCGCCGTCGACGTCGTGGAGCAGGCGGGCGCGGGATTCGGGGGTGAGCTCGGCGAACCGGCGCAGGACGCTGGCGTTGGTGCGCAGGCTGGTCAGCGGGGTCCGCAGCTCGTGGGCGGCGTCCTGGACGAGGCGGTCCTGGTCGGCGCGGGCGTCGGCGAGGCGGCCGAGCATCCGGTCGAACGACGTCGCGAGCCTGCCGACTTCGTCGCGGCCGCCGGTGGGCACGGCAACGTCGTCGAGGCGGCCGTCGCTGACCTGTTCGGTGACGTCGGTGAGCCGGACCAGCCGGCGGGTGATCTGCCGGGCCAGCAGCCAGCCGGCCAGCGCCGCCGCGACCAGCACCAGGGCGCTGACGCCGGTGATGCGGGCGGCCAGCTCGCTCAGCACGTGCCGGGACTCGTCGACGTCGATGCCGAGCTGGATGGCGCCGCGGCCGGGTCCGAGCGCCACGGTGATCACCCGGTACTCGTCGTGGCCGGCGGTGAAGGTCGTGTAGCGGTGGTCGGCGAGGGTGCCGGTCGCGGCCAGCGCGCGGTCCTCGTCGCCGACGGCCAGGCGCACCGGGCGGCCGCCGAGCGGGCGGACGCTCCCGTCCGCGGCGATGGCCTGGGCCACCATCGGCTGGGCTTCGTCGTGGTCGTCGTCATCGGGGCCGCGGGTGACCGGGCTGGGCGCGAGGATCTGCGTCGCTCCGGCCGCGACCTCGGCGGAGGTGGTCAGCAGGGACCGGTCGAGTTCGGCATCGATGCGCTGGGAGGCGGCCTGGTAGCTGAAGGCCCCGACGAGGATCGCCACCGCCGCGCCGACCCCGGCGAACGCGATCGCGAGCTTGCTGCGCAGGTTCACGCCGGCCGCACCGAGTAGCCCACGCCGCGGACGGTGTGGATCAGCTCCGTCGCGCCGGCCTGCTCCAGCTTGCGGCGCAGGTAGCCGATGTAGACGGCGAGGTTCTTGGAGTCGGAGCCGAATTCGTAGCCCCAAATGCGCTGGTAGATGGTCGCGCGGTCGAGCACGATCCCGGCGTTGCGCACCAGCAGCTCGAGCAGGTCGAACTCGGTTTTCGACAGCGTGATCTCCGTGCCCTGCCACCACACGCGCCGGGCCGCGGGGTCGACCGCGAGCTCACCCAGCCGCAGCGTGCGCCGCGCGTCCGGCTCGGGTGACGTGCGGCGCAGCAGCGCGCGCAGCCGGGCGAGGAGTTCGTCGAGCTCGAACGGCTTGGGCAGGTAGTCGTCGGCCCCGGCGTCGAGCCCGGCCACCCGGTCGGGCGTCTCGACCCGCGCGGTGAGCATGAGGATCGGCGTCCGGTCGCCTTCGGCGCGCAGAACGCGGCAGACGCCGAGCCCGTCGACGCCGGGCATCATCACGTCGAGGATCAGCACGTCGAACTCGTCGCGGCGGGCGGTGGCCAGGGCGCTGACGCCGTCGGTCACCTCGGTGACGTGGTAGCCCTCGAGGTCGAGGGCCCGGACGAGCGATTCGCGGATCGCCCGGTCGTCGTCGGCGAGCAGGACTCGGTGTGGCATGCCGCCATCATGCCCGCGTGCCGTGGTCGCGTCCGGCCGGGTTTTCGGCTGGTGAGCAGTACGTTAATGGACGGCAAAACCGCACCGTTACCGCTCATCAACCGGCGGTGCGGCTCGGTACTTGAGTTTCGCCAGCCGGGTGGCGGCGAAGAGCGCCGCGACGGCGATCGCGCCGAGAGTGGCCAGGAGGCGGTTGACGTCGATCGCCGGTTCCCAGCGCAGCTTGCCGTCCTTGATGACGTACGCGCCGACCGGTTTGGCGGAGAGCCCGAAGCCGGCGCCCTCGCCGGATCGGCCCTTCTCGTCGCGGCTGTCGCCGCCGCCACCGCCGGTGCCGACGCTCGAGGCCACGATCACGGTGACCCCGTCGACCTCGTACGGCTCGCTGTAGACCATCTTGGTCTCCAGCCCGTCCTTCGCCTTCTCGAGCAGTTCGTCGACCTTCATGCGGCCAAGTCTCATCGCCGGGGCGCGCGAGCAGCAGAGCCGTTGGTCCCACCCGTTG
>DASZNR010000059.1:0-2262 GCA_035551175.1 Amycolatopsis sp.
GGAGATCCTGGCCAAGGCCCTCGACAACATCGCCGCGGAGATGGGCCTGGTGATGATGCGGGCCTCCGGCAGCCCCGCCATCGCGGAGGCCTACGACTTCTCGACGTTCATCGCCGACGCCGAGGGCGACGTCATCAGCTACGCCGGGTTCATCACCGTGTACCTCGGTGCCGCTCGCCAAGCCGTCCGGCACCTCCTCGAGACCTACCCGCGCGAGCTGATCCGGCCGGGGGACGTCTTCCTCTGCAACGACCCGTACACCACCGGAAACGCCCACGCCGTCGACGTCGGGGTGGTCCGGCCGATCTTCGCCGGGGGCGAACTCACCGCCTGGTGCTGGGCGGAGGCCCACGTCAACGACTTCGGCGGGTTCGCGCCGGGCGGGATGAACCCAATCGCCACCGAGGCCTACGGCGAACCGTTGCGGCTGCCCGGCATCAAGATCGTCGACCGGGGCGAACCCGTGGAAGACGTCTGGCGGCTCATCGAAACCAACATCCGGGTCCCGGACCTCGTGCTCAACGACATCCGCTGCCTCATCGCCGCGTGCCACCGGTGCGACGAGCGGTTGCGGGACCTGGTCGAGCGGCACGGCCCGGAGACCTTCCGGCGGCGGGTCGAGGCGGCCAAGGACCTCGCGGAGCAAGCCGTCCGGCGGCGCATCGCGGACCTGCCCAACGGCACCTACACGGCCGAGGAGTACGCCGAGCACAACGGGCACACCGACGAGCTGTACCCGGTGCGGTGCACGCTGACCGTCGAGGACGACCATCTGACGTTCGACCTCTCCGAGTCCGCGCCGCAGACCGACGGGTACATCAACGTCAGCGCAGCCACCGCGTTCGGGGCCGTCGTCACGCCAGTGCTCAGCGGCCTGCTGCCCGACCTGCCCATCAACCAGGGCACGCTGCGCCCGCTCACGGTGCTGACCTCGCCCGGCACCATCTGCGACGCGCGGCTGCCCGCGCCCACGGGCGCCGGGCACGTCGAGACGGGTTTCCGGATCGGCAAGGTGGTCACCCGGCTGCTCGGCGACCTCCAGGCCGCCAGCGGGAACCCGTTCGTCCGCGACCACGTGATGGCGCCGTGGCAGGACTCATGGAGTGCGAGCTTCTTCTACGCGCCGGACGAACAGGGGCGGCTGGTGCCCTTCCCGGACATGAACGGCGGCGGCAGCGGCGCCGGAGCCCAGGCCGTCGCGGACGGCATGGACGTCAGCGGCGTGCTGGCCCAGCCCCAGAACAGCATTCCCGACATCGAGGTCAACGAGCTCGCTTACCCGGTGCTCTACCTGTGGCGGCGGCTCAACCCCGACTCCGGCGGCCCGGGCCGCTTCCGCGGCGGCGCCGGCATCGACCTGGCGTTCACGCCCTGGTACACGGTGGGCGGCCAGGAGTCGGTCATGGCCGCCTGCTGGCAGGTGCCGCCGGCCGGCGTCTTCGGTGGCTACCCCGGGTCGGCCAGCGGCGCCTCGGTCGTGACCGGCGCGAA
Source organism: Amycolatopsis sp. (assembly GCA_035551175.1). Taxonomy (GTDB): domain Bacteria; phylum Actinomycetota; class Actinomycetes; order Mycobacteriales; family Pseudonocardiaceae; genus Amycolatopsis. The sequence continues at coordinate 1,492 of DASZNR010000059.1, forward strand.
GGCGGACGCGGCCCTCGCCGCGGGCGGAATCCCCGGCTCCGTCGAGGATTTCGCCGTGCCCGCCCGCGCGCTGGCGGGGAAGCAGTTCGGCCTGCCGGTCGGCCCCGGTGACGTCATCCGCCTCCGAGTGGGTGGTGGCGGAGGCTACGGAGATCCTCTCGAGCGCGATCCCGCGGCGGTCGCCGAGGACGTGGCGCGCGGCGCCGTCACCGCGCTTGCCGCCCGGCACTCCTACGGCGTGGTCCTCGGTCCGTCGGGCGCGCCCGACCCGGCCGCGACCGATGCCGAACGCGCCCGCCAGCGTGCCGAACGGCGCGGCTGGCCTCGCGAAGGCGAGTTCGCGGTCCGCCGCGGTCCGGTGTCGGCCCGGCTCGCCGAACGCGGCCAATGGTGCCACCACCGCGCCGGCATCGAACTCGTGGAATACGCCGACCCGGAAACCGGAGCGCTGGTCCGGGCCGAGGTCGTCGTCAACCCGGACCACCCAGCCGAGAACGAAGGAGCAGCGGAATGACCGCCAGCCCGCCCACCACGAGCGAGCACGACGTCGCCGAGACCTTCCCGGCCGTGCTCGCCGACCTCGCGGTCCGTCGGCCGGACGCCGAGGCCGTGGTCGCCCCCGACGGGCGCATCACCTTCGCCGAGCTGGCCACGCGCGTCGACGACCTCGCGGGCGCACTCGCCGCGGTGGGCCTGCGGCCGGGAGACCGCGTCGGCATCCTGCTGCCGAACAGTCTCCGGTGGCTGGTCGCGCTGCTCGGTGCCCAGCGG
>DASZNR010000060.1:0-3111 GCA_035551175.1 Amycolatopsis sp.
AGAGAGCCCGGCCCCGGCCGCGCCGAACACCCCGAAGGAGGCGTGACCGATGGGCAACACTTTCGCGTCCGCGAAGCAGTTTGTCGGCGTCGCCCGGGAAACCCAGCAGGGCACCCCGGTGGCGATGGTCGCGACGATCCCGGTCGACAAGTTCGAGCCCGAGGACAAGCCGGTCTGGTTGGACGACAAGGCGATCCGCGGCTCGATGGTCGAGCAGTACGGCCGCCAGCAGGGCGTGATCAAGTCGGACTTCTCGATGTCCGGCCCGGTGTTCGGCGACACCCTCGGCTGGCTGCTGGCGAACATCCTCGGAGACAACGCCTACAGCGGCGGCACGAACGCGGGCAGCTCGACCACGACCACCGCCGCGCTCACCGCGGGCACCAGCACCGTCGTCGCCCTCACCTCGGCGACCGGGATCAGCGTCGGCACCGTGCTCGCCCTCGACACTGCGGGCCTCGCCGAGAACGTGACCGTCGCGTCGATCACCGGCCTGAACGCCACGATCACCCAGCCGGTCGCGAAGAGCCACGCGTCGGGTGCCACCGTGCAGCCGGTCACCGCGCCGTTCACGTCGGCGTTCAGCACCTACAACGCCGCGCAGGGGCAGCCCGCGTCGCACACGTTCACACACCTTCAGGGGCCGACCGCGACCACCGGGGCACGCCAGTACCCCGGCTGCTGCCTGTCGGAGCTGACGCTCAAGTTCAACGCCGAATCGCAGCTGTTCACCTACGACGCCAAGGGAAACTGCTGGCCGTCCGCCCCGGCGGGTGCGCCCCCGACGTCGGCGCCGTCCACGGTGACCCCGATCCCGTCGTGGCGCGGCATGATCGGTATCGGTGGCCCGGCGTCCGGCGGGACGTTGCTGAAGAACATCACCGACGGCGAGATCGCGATCAAACGTGCGCTCGAACCGGTGTACACGGCGCAGAACGCGCAGACGCCGTACATCATCCAGCGCGGCGCGGTGTCGGTGTCCGGGAAGCTGAATTTCGTCGCGGCGGACGAGTCCCCGTACCTGACGATGATCAACAACACGCAGCCGCAGTTGCAGCTGATCGTCGGCAACGGCGTCTCGGGGGCCGGCCAGGTGCAGGTGCAGGTCGACTGCCAGCTCGCCGCTTACGACGCCGCGAAGTACAACGCGGGCAAGGCTGCCGTGATGTACGACGTCACCTTCGCCGGTATCGCGAACACTACGAACGCCGGTGCGTCGGGCGGCTACAGCCCCACGAAGGTCACGCTCACGAACAGCGTGCCCGCGCAGACCTACTGATCAATCCGGATTGGACGGACGGACCATGCAGTTCACCACGAAACACGATCTTCCCTCAGGCGGTTGGGTGGAACTCCGGGACCCGAACTGGCTTCGGGCCCGCGACCGCAAAGCGCTGATGCGGAAGATCCTTCGCGACGACGAGATCCCCACCGTTGAACGAGGTATGGCGGGGCTCGAACAGATCAGCGTCCTCATGATCACCGGGTGGTCGCTGCCGTACGAGCCGGAGCCGGTCGTCAACGACGACGGCACTGAGACGCGGCGAGCGTGGGTGCTGCCGAAAACCGACCCGACGATCCTCGACGAGCTGACCGCGGCGGACGATGTCGCGCTGGAGGAATTGCTCGAACCGGCGCGGCGCGTGCTGATGCCGCAGAAGCCGTCTCCGGACGACGTCGACGACCCGGCGTCCCCTTCTGGGCCCGCGAGCGCATAAAGGCGCGTCTCGCGGGCTTCTACAAGGGGCGGGACCTTCCGGAGCCGGACACGGTCGAGAAAGAGCTGTGGGACCAGGCTTTCGTGGACTGGTGGTGGCTGGAGCACTTCGGCAAGGACCCGGACGAGGTCGCCCGGCTCCCGCTCAACACCAGGGACCGGGTGCCGTTCATTGCGGAGCTCGCCGCCGAGCAAGCGAAAGCGGACGCGAAGCGGGGGTGACGCGGTCGTGGCGGCGTCGTTCGAGGTGCACCTGTCCGGTGCGGACGAACTGACCGCGGCACTGGCCGCAGCGGTCGCCCGCATGGACACCGTCACCCGCGAAGCCACCACGACCGCGGCGTCCCTCGTCGAGATCGCGGTCAAGGACAAGCTCCGGCAGTCGAGCCACCGGCGCCGCACCCCGACCCCGTCATCGCCCGGCCAGCCGCCGTCGCTCGTCACCGGCAACCTGATGCGCTCGATCGCGGTCCGCGGCCCCACCGGCGGGCTCGGAGTGTGGGGTGCGTCCATCGGCCCCACCGCCATCTACGGCCGCATCCAGGAACTCGGCGGCATGACCGGCCGCGGCCACCACACCCACCTGCCGCCCCGGCCGTACGTGGACCCGGCGGCGCGCGAAACGTTCCCGATCGTCGAATCCACCTACCTCGCCGCATGGGCGAAAATCTTCGGATAAGGGGGTTCCCGTGGCGGAGATGCTGCCCCCGGTCGCGATCACGCTCGTGGCCAACATGACCGAGGCCGCCGCGAACATCGAGAAGTTCGGAGCCACGGTCGGGGAGCTGGGGACCGAGGTCACCGCGATGGGCGGAAAGGTCTCCGAGGGCTTCAGCAGCGCCGGGGTGACGATCGACCAGTTCGGCAGGGTCGCGATGACGACAGCCGAGCAGGCGGCCGCGGCGAACGATCGGATCCTCGCGTCGATGGCGGAATTGTCCGCGCAGGCCGACCGGACCGCGGAACAGTGGTACCTCGACCAGACGAAAATGGCCGCTGCGACGCAGAAGTTCGCGGCCGACCTCGAAGCCGCCGAGGCGAAAGCGGTCGCGTCGACCGAGGCCATGGGCGCGAAGCTCGACGAGGTCGCCGCGGCGTCGGGCGGGAAGCTCGAAGCTGCCGCGGGCAAGATGAAGCTGATCGGCCTGGCCGGTGCTGTCGTGGCCGGTGCGGCGGTGAAGATGGCCGCCGATTTCCAGACGTCCACGAACAAGCTGGTCACCTCTGCTGGCGAGACCGAGTCGGGTTTGGACGAGGTCCGGCAGGGGATCATCAGCATGGCCGGCGAAGTCGGCGTGTCGGCCGAGCACCTGTCGGACGCGATGTACAAGGTCGAGTCGGCCGGGTATCACGGCGCGGCCGGTCTCGGGTTGCTGAAGTCTGCGGAGCAGGGC
>DASZNR010000061.1:0-6178 GCA_035551175.1 Amycolatopsis sp.
TCGGGCCGCACCAGGCGGAAGGCCTCGATCACGCCCAGCGGGTCCTTCCACGGGTCGAACCGCGACACCTGCGTGACGAGCGGGCGGTCGGGTTCGATGCCGATCCAGTTGAGCACCGCGTGCGCGGTCCGGTCGTCCAGGGACATGTTCTTGGGGCTGAGCGGGTCGATCGCCGGGCAGATGATGTCGGCGCGGTCGCGCGGGAGCGTCGGGGGTACGAAGTCCGGCAGGGTGAACACCGTCGCGTCGTAGCCTTCGACGAATTTGCCGAGGTAGTCCCAGGCGCCGGGGGCGGGCTGGGAGGTGTCGACGTGGCACCGCCACACCGACCGGGCCCCGGTGGTGGTCGAAAAGGACAGCACGGCGGCCGGCTGCGGGTCGTGGACGAAAACGAAGTCGCAGTCCGCGAAGTCCGGGTCGGCCGACAGCTGCTCGGCATTGCGGCGCGAAGTCTCCTCGTAGAGCCTGATCTCGGCGTCCGTGATCGGTTCGGTGCCGCCTTGGAGCGCGTTGTGGAGCTTCTTCGTCACCGCGAAGAAGGCCGGCTCGCCGCTGATGATCTTCCAGGTCGCGCGAACACCGAGGTCGTTGTAGAGCGGCACGGCGGAGCGCAGCAGTTCGGAGACACCGCCGCCGTAGGGCGTGGCGCTCAGGTGGATGACCCGGGCACCGCGGAGCCGGTCCGCCACCGCCAGCAGCGGTTCCACGATCCAGTCCGGCGCGACCTTCCGATACGCCGAAACGGCGAGTTCACCGACGTCGACAGTCTGCATCTGAGGCCCTCTCGCTCGGCGGCCGGGGGTTCCAGCGTCGGTCCGGGAGACCGGTGCCGCCAGGGCCCAAAGTCACCGGAATCGCGGCGGCGGAAACGGACGCATGGCCCGCGGGCGGGGGACCGTGTGCCCTGCACCGTGGCCGTGCTCGGCGGTGATGCTTGGCCCCACCCCCTGGAGCGGAAGGCAGGACGCGATGTACACGTCGATGTGGTTCACCCGGTTGCGGCACAGCCTCTTCCCCGGGCGCGGCACCGTGGCCCGCCCGTCGGACCGGGTCCAGGCGGCCGTCCTGCTCTTCGTGGTCGTGTCGTCCCTCCTCGCCGGGGTGGGTGCGGTCCTGCTCGGAATCGGTATCCACGCCGGAGAAGCGGCCAAGTCCCGCGAACAGATCGCGTCGCGCTACGAGGCGACGGCGGTACTGCTGGCGGACGGCCCGGCCCCCGGCACGGCCGGGCGCGGCGGCATCCCGGGCGAATCCGGGCCGGCCAAGGCGTTCTGGGTGACGCGTGACGGGCAACGGCACACCGGCGAGGTGGACGCCCCGTCCGGAACGGTCGCCGGCAACGAGGTCTCGATCTGGCTCGACGGCACCGGCACGCCGGTCGCCCGCCCGCTCACCCCGATCGCGGCTGCCGTGGACGCGACGGTCATCGCGACCGGGCTTTGGGCTGGTGTGGTGTTCCTGCTCGCTTTGGCCTACGGCGGAGTGGTCGTCCTGCTGAACCGGCGCCGCCTCGCCCGGTGGCAGCAGGAGTGGTTCGCCCGGCAGCCCGGCCGGACCCGGCGGGATGACCAAAGTCCTGCCGGCTAGTGACCGTCGGCCACGGCCCGCCCACGGGTGGATCGGCGATCGTGGACGCTCACCGTCCGAAGAGGAGCGAACATGAAGGCCGCCGTCGTCACGGATTTCTCGTCCCTGCTCGAGCTGCGCGAGGTACCGATCCCGGAGCCCGGCCCCCAGCAGATCCTGGTCCGGCTGGAGACCTGCGGGATCTGCCACACCGACATCCACGCCGCCCACGGGGACTGGCTGGTCAAGCCGGCGCTGCCGCTGATCCCGGGCCACGAAGGCGTTGGCATCGTCGAGCGCGTCGGTGCCGGCGTGCCGGAGACCCGGGTCGGGCAGCGAGTCGCCCTGCCGTGGCTCGGCTCGGCCTGTGGTGAGTGCGGCTTCTGTGTCTCCGGCTGGGAGACGCTGTGCGAGGCGCAGCTGAACACCGGCTACTCGATCGATGGCGGCTACGCCGAGTACGCCGTGGCCGACGCGCGCTACGCGGTCCCGGTGCCGGACGGCGTCGCGCCGCTCGAAGCGTCCCCACTGACCTGCGCCGGCGTGACGACCTACAAGGCGGTCAAGGTCGGCAACGTCCGCCCGGCGGACCGGGTCGCGATCTTCGGCGTCGGCGGCCTCGGCCACCTGGCGATCCAGTACGCGCGCATCGCGGGCGGCTTCGTCACGGCGGTCGACATCGAGCCCGGAAAGCTGGATCTCGCCCGCGAACTCGGCGCCGATCACGTGGTCGACGCGAGCGCCGGCGACCCGGCCGAAGCCATCCAGGCCGAAGGCGGCGCCGACGTGGCGATCGTGCTGGCCACCGCGCCGAGTGCCTTCGAGCAGGCCCTGCGCTCCCTGCGCCGGGGCGGTCGGCTGGTGTGCGTCGGCATCCCGGCGGGCGGGATCCTTCCGGTGCCGATCTTCGAGGCGGTGATCAAGGGCATCTCGGTGATCGGCTCGATCGTCGGCACCCGCAAGGACCTGGCGGAGGTCTTTGCCTTGCACGCTGCGGGCCGGACGACCGTGAAGGCCGAGACCCGGAAGCTCGAGGACATCAACGAAGCGTTCGAAGAGGTCCTGGCCAACCGCGTTCCCGCGCGTCTGGTGATCGAGTTCTGACTCGGTGACAGAGTGCTCCACCGAGCCGGATCTGCCGGGTGGTCATCCTACCTGCCGCAGGTCCGGCTCACGGGGTGGGCACGGTCAAGGACGCCATCGCCCGGCGGGTGGCGTCGGTGCGCTCGGCGTCCGAGGTGACCCCGGGGTCGGTTCCAGGAACGACGACGCGATCCCGGCCGGCCCCAGCGCGCCAGCACCGACCAGTCCGCCCGCCGCGTCGCCCCGAACGGCCGAGCTGCCGTCCGCCGCTCCGCTGTGTCCGGCGTGGACAGTCCCATCAGGATCAGGCCGCGGGCGGGCCAGCCGCCCCGAGGTCGCCCGCGCGGTGCGGGACAGGCCGGGGTGACCCGGCGAGTCACCTCTCGCCGGGTAGACGGGGACCTTCGCGGACCGATCCGTCGCCGGTCGCGACGCTGCCTCGGGGCACCCGCGGAACTTGGGGCTTCTGCGGCGGCGGCGTCGACGGCGGGGCGGCTTTCGGGACGACGGTGAAGGTCGCGGTGAGCGTGCGGTACGCGATCAGGCCGTTGCCGCCCCGGCCTTCGCAGCGCACCGACACCGAGTACCGGCCCGACGGCACGGCCCGCACGGTCGCGGGCAGGTCGGCGGTCGAGCGGAGAGGGTCCACGGCTCCCGAGATGGCGAGCGCCATCGACTCGACAGGCAGCAGCGGCCGGAAGAAGAACGGCTCTTCCGCCGGGCACTCGATCCGGACTTCGACGTGGCTGCCGGCGGAGCCCCTGGCCGGTTGCACGGCAAGCCTGCCTTCGAAGCCGGCGGTCGCCGCCGGGGTGAGGCCGAGCAGCAGCGCGGTCGTCGTCAGCACAATAGCTCCTGAATGGCGGGACATGCCCCTTCCTCTCTCGCGTCCGTATCCGCTCATCGTCATCCGGCAGTGCGCGAACGGGGAGAGAAGAAAGTCATCGGCTGTGGTGTCCGAGGTCCATCGCCGCGGCCGGAGCGCGGTTCGGGTCGAAAGGGCGAAGGACATCTCCGGTGCGGACCCATCCGGGCCCGGTCGCAAGTCCGCTCGACGCAGTCTGGTCAACAACGAGACAACTTCGCTACAACGAGTGAAACTGGCCTGGTCGCCTCGTACTGTCGGTCACATGCTTGCCGTGTGCACCGCCGATCGGCGGAACTATCCGAAGCGGGCCGTTCACCGCTTCGGGTGGACCGCTGGCCGCTCTGGTTGAACTACCAGCGAGTACGCGCCGTGTCGTGCCGCATGCTGGCTCGACCACGTGTTACCCAGGTAACGGAACGCGGCCCTCTGCGGGAACAGAGGGCCGCGTGAGTGTTCCAACTGAATAGCCGAACCACGTCCAAGTCGCTCAACCATGGAACACCGCGAGCTTAGGGCTGCAGCGCGGAATGCGCCAGCCCCAGTTCTTGCGGTGTTCACTGGCCACGTCCACAAAGGATCGCCGATGCCCGTGAGCACCACCTGCAAACCAGTCAGCGTCTACCGCCTCGAAGGCGGCCGTGAACTGGCCGACTACCTCGGCCCCGTGGAGGACGACGTCCTCTTCGACGGCCCCGTCATCATCAATGGCATTGAAGGCCGTCAGGTCCTCGGTACGCGGGAGACCGACCGCCCGGCATGGGCGGATCAGGTCGAGTCGCTGACCGGCCTTGCCCTCCCGGAGCTGGCGGGACGCCAGCCGTGGACGGTCGTCCTCCTCCCGGTCGGTGAGTGGACATTCGCCCTCACGTTCGGTGGCGCTCACCACCTGCTCAACGACGAACTGGTCGACCAGTCCTTCGGGCTGTCGTACGCGATCCGGCGGCTCGACGCCGACCGCCTGGGCACTGTCGCCCGGGCCGCCCTGGACGCAACGGCGCGTCAGATCCAGACGTCGTTCCCCGGCGGCGGCGACCTCGGGGCCTTCGGGCTGGAGCCCTACGGCGAGATGGTCACGCGGGTCGCCGGTTCCGCGGACCTGAGCGACCTGACTTACGGCCGGGAAACCCGGCGCAAGCACCAGATCCGGGCCGCTCGGTCGCTCAACCTGCCGATGTCGAGCAGCCCCGCCGCCTTCACCCGGGACCTGGAGACCCTGACAACGATCGTTGACGAGCCGGACGAGCACTCCGCGCTGAGGTTCTGGGCGCAGACGCGTCCCCTCGGGAAGCGCCACCCGTTGCTGCCCGACCTCGAGCGCCGGCTGGCGAAGGCACTCGGCGGCGACGCGGACGCCGGGCCGCTGGGATTCGCCTGGCCGCACAACGCGATCCGAGAGGCCGAATCGGCCGACTCCTTCAAACTGCGCCGGGCCGGTAGAAGTCCGGTCGTCTTCACGCGCGAGGACGGGCTCGAGGCGATCGTCGGCCGGCTCTCGCTGCTGAACCCGCGGGAGCGGATCAGGCTGCTGCGCGATGCCTCGGTGACGCCGTGCGAGGACGTCGAAGGGCAGTACCAGCTCCGCAACCAGATCGCCCTGCGCAAGTGGATCTCGTTCGAAACCGAGATCGACCACAGCACCTACTGCTACCACCAGGGCGAGTGGTACCGCATCGGCGAGCAGTTCGTCGAGCAGATCCGCAGCCAGGTCGCCGAGCTCCTGACCCACCGCGCCGACCTCGACCTCCCGACCTGGGTCCCGACAGGCAAGCAGGACGATGAGCACCGCTACTGCGAATTGGTCGCCGAGCAGGCCGGATTCGTGTGCCTCGACCGGGACCTGGCCAAGACCCCGTTCAACCGGAGGTTGGAACTCGGGGACTTGCTCGGCCCTGGCGACCAGCTGATCCACGTCAAGTGGCTCTTCCAGGCCACCGCGGCCAGCCACCTGTTCGTTCAGGCCGGCAGCGCTTCCTGGTCCCTTCGCGCGGAGCCGGAAGCCCTCGAACAGCTGCGGGCCAAGGTGCGTGCGGCGGACCCGGAACGCGAGTTGAAGGCACCGTCCTCGGTGGTGCTGGCCGTGGCAGGTCGACCGTGGACGGTCGAAAAGCTGTTCACGCTGTCCCAGATCGGCCTGCTGCGCCTGAACGCCGAAGCACGTTTCCTCGACACCAAGCTGGAGTTCGCTGAGATCCCGTTCCTGGACAAGAAGACGGCCAAGCAGATGCGTGAAAACGCGGCTTAAGGTTGAGTGCTACGTAGGGGAGGGCCGGTTTCGCGACCGGCACTCCCCTACGCGGAACGTTGTCCCAGGGGCCGGCAGCGGCTCTGTGTAGCCGTGCCTCCGACGGTGTCTGCCACGGGCTTGAACGGCGAATGCGGCCGCAGGTTCATGGAGAAGGGGCGTTCTGATGGCGCACGTTCACGTGAACCGGCTGGCGTCCGGCCGCGGTGCAGCGCTATGGTCAGTCGCATGAACACGCATCCCGCGCAGGGATGCCACGAACATGTGTTCGAGTCCCCCCTCGGACACTTACCATAACCCTACATGTGCGGATCGAGATTAGCCTCGATCCGCACATGTCGCTTACCGGGGTAGTAGGTGGCCTGCAGCCGGAGCGAGCGGTAGATCTCCCGCTTGCGGGCGGGGTCGGAAGTGTCCAG
>DASZNR010000062.1:0-8803 GCA_035551175.1 Amycolatopsis sp.
GCGGCGGCGGAGGCGTTCACGGTCGCGGAGATCGGCCGGGCTCGGGCCGCGCTCCCGGCCATCGACCCGGCCGTGTTCGACTGCTACCTCGGGGGCCTGGTCGAGTCCGTCTCCGAGTACACCGAGGGCGACCCGGTGAACGTGCTGGCGTCGCTGCTGTGCGTGGCCGGGGTCCACCTCGGGCAGGGGCCGCACGTGCGGGCCGGGGACGACCTGCACCCGCTGCTGGTCTGGCCGCTGGTGATCGGGCGGACCAACTCCGGCCGCAAGGGAGCAGGTTGGGCCAGCGCCCGGCGGCTGGCCGTCGCGGCGGCGCCGGACTTCATGGTCGCCAACGTCCGGTCCGGGCTCACCTCCGGTGAGGGCCTGGCCAACCTGTTCACCGACGCCCCGGAGGAGTCCACAGAGGACGACGACCCGGCCGCGCGCGGCAGGCGCCGCGCGGGCGGGCGGCTGCCCCCGGGCGATCGGCGGCTGCTGGTGTTCGAGGCTGAGTGGGCCGGGGTGATGGAGCGGATGCGCCGCGACGGCAACAGCCTCTCCGCCACGCTGCGCGCAGCGTGGGAAGGCGGCGATCTGTCCACATTGGCCGTCACCGCCCGGGTAGCGCCGGAGTCGCACGTGGGGATCCTCGGGCACATCACGCCGGAGGAGTTCCGCGCCAAGGTCAAGGCCTCCGACCTCGCCGGGGGCACCTACAACCGGTTCCTGCCGGTCATGGTGTCGCGCACCCGGTTCCTGCCCGGCGGGCAGGGCGCGCCCGACACGCTGGTGAAGGGCATCGGCGCGGAGCTGGGAGAGCGGCTCGAGTCCGGCGGCCAGCTGGGCGCGATCGGGTTCACCGCCGCGGGCAACGACCTGTGGCGACGGCTCTACGTTGAGTTCGGCACCGACACCGGCGACGCCCCCGAGGTGGAGCAGTTCATCTCCCGCGCCGCGCCGTACTGCCTGCGCATCGCGGCCATCCACGCCGCGCTCGACGGCGCGGCCGCGATCGACACCCGCCACCTGGTCCCCGCGGCCGCGCTGGTCCGCTACTCGATCGCGTCGGCCCGCACGGCGCTGTCCGACGACCAGGCCACCGCGAAGCTGCTCGGTTGGATCGCCGAAGCCGGGGCCGCCGGGCGCACCCGCGACGAGATCCGGGAGGGCTACTGCCACAGGCACAAGCGCGCCACCGAAGCCGCGCACCGCACGCTGGCCGCGCTGATCGAGGCCGGGCGCGTGGCCGTCAGCAAGCGCCCGCCCGCGAGCGGGAAGGGCCGCCACGCCGAGGTGGTGATCGCGGTGCAAGTCCCGCGCGACGGCTGACCCTCGGCGCGGTATGCGCGGTAGCGCGGTAACTCGCTGACCAGCGCAAACGCAGCCGAGATCCCGGCATTACCGCGCACGGTGCGCGGTAATGCCGGGAAAGACCCCGGCAAAACCGCAGGTCAGGCCAATACCGCGCTACCGCGCTTACCGCGCACACCCAATACCGCGCACCCACGCCGACACCCGCCAGCGGAGGCACCCATGACCGCGTTCCCGGCGCCCGGCACCCACCACGGCGAGCACGCACAGCAACCGAGCAGGTCCGGCGAGCCTGGCGCCCGGATGAGGCGACCCGGCCCGCGCCGACACCCCCGAAACCGGGGTCCAGGCGCGACCGGGCGGGGCCGACTCATCCGGCTCATTCGCCTCATCCCCGCTCATTCCCGCTGATCAACCCCCTGACCAGGCAACTCATCCGCCAAATGAGACAGCTCATTTGCACACGCACAACTCATCCGGCAACTCATCCCCGACTCATCCGCCCGGGAGGCACCCCATGTCCGTCTTCGACGTCCTCGACTACTACGGACCGTGGCGACTGGCCGCGTTCGTCCTCGCCGTCGCGCTGTTCCTCGCCCTGCACCTCGCGCGGCTCCCGCTCGTGGGCCTCGCGTGGCTGCTGCACGCCGCGATGCGCGGTATCGACCACCAGCTCTCCACCCGCATCACCCCGACCGGCCCGCCGCCCCGGCACCGGCCCGCGCGCGCCACGGCCTGACCACCCGCCGTCCTCAGTGGACCCGTCCGCCGGACGGGCAAGACAGGAAGGAGCTTCGCCATGTTCAGCGCGTCGGCCGCCGCCCGGATCACCTCCGCCAGCGCGGCCCGGCTCCACCAGCTGCTCACCCGCGCCATCGCCCGCCTCGACCGCGCCGAAGCCGCCCTCCTCACCGCGGCGTGGGCCGCCGCGACCGGTGCCGGTCGCGAGGGAACGGCGAGGGAACCGCGCCGGAGGAAGGGAATTCTCCCTACCGCGAGGGAGCCGACCGTTCCCTAGGGCTGAGCTGCGGAGATCACCGCAGGAGGGAGGCCAGGGAATGAAGGGAATCCAGCCGTTCAAACCCCCGGATTCGCGGGGTACGGGTACGTCGCCGCGGTTCCCTCCCTCGCCTCCCCGGGGCCAGCCGCACTAGACCCCAGGGGGCCTAGGTCTAGACCCCTCCCCTAGACCCCGCCGCATCCGCTGAGCAGGCGACTAGGGGCCTAGACCCACCCGGCCGTGCCACCCGCCAACCCAGGCCCGCCCGGCTCCCAGCGCGACCGCCAGGCCCCTAGCCCTAGACCCCTCTTCTCCTCTGCCAGCTTCCGACCCAGCCCCCTCGCCAACCGGCTGGCAGAGAAGGGGAGCCGACCACCCGGGCACCTCGCCCACCCCCGGCACCACCCGCAGCGTGCGCCGCCAGCTGGCCGCCCGGCGGCCCGTCACGCCCCTGCCGCCGGAACCGAGCAGGTCCGCACCACACCGGAAGGAACCACCGATGACCGCACGCCTGAACCACTTCCCCAGCCAAGCCGTCGCCGACACGGCGGCCAGCCAGCCCGACGACGAGCCCTACACCGGCCCCGTCCCGGACTTCGCCGGGGACGCGACCGCCTACACCGTCGAACAGGTCGCCTACCTGATCAGCCTTTCCGTCGACCTCACCCGCGGCTACGTCGAAGACGGCACCATCCCCGCGGTCCGCACCGCGCACGGCTGGGAGATCCCCCGCAACCGGTTCGCCGAATGGCTCAACAACCTGCCTGAGGCCTGACCAAGAGCGCCCCGGCCGACCGGGGCGGAAAGGACGACCACTGCCATGACGAAGCGCTCTGTTCGCCGCCCGCCGCAATACGTGGAGACCACTGTGGACAGCACCACGTCACGACGTGAGCAGTACCTGAAGGTCGAGGAAGTTGCCGAGATGCTCGGCACTTCTGTCCGGTTCCCGCGCCGCCTGATCGAGGAGAGGCGCATCGAGTTCGTGAAGGTCGGCCGTCACGTCCGCATCGCCGAAAGCGTCGTGACGGCCTACATCGAGTCCTGCACGGTCCGACCGCGACCGGGGTGGGGAAGGGAGGTGGCCTGATGGCCGACAAGCGTCGGGACTGGGGCCGCATTCGCGCCCTGAAGTCCGGCCGTTTCCAGGCCCGGTATCCCGGGCCGGACGGCGTTCTCCGGCCCGCACCAGACACGTTCAGGACGCGCCGCGAGGCGTCCGAATGGCTCGCGGCGAAACGCACGGAAATCGCACAGGACGACTGGGTGAATCCGGAGGCGGGCAAGCTCGGTTTCATCGAGTACGCCACGACGTGGGTGGCGGAACGGAAGCTCGCCGACTCGACGCGCGAGCGCTACGAGGGAATCGTGCGCAACCACTTCGCGACGACGCGGCTTGACGGCCTTTCGGTGGCCCAGGTCAAGGAAGCCACGGTGCGAAAGTGGCGAAGTGAATTGCTGGCGGCAAAGGTCGGTGAGCCGACCGTGGCGAAGGCATACCGCCTGTTGCGGGCGATCTTCAACACGGCAGTGGATGAGGACAGGATCGTCAAGCGCAACCCGTGCCGGATCAAGGGCGCGGGCGAGGACAACTCACCCGAACGTCCGGTGCTCACCATTGGCGAGGTCTACAAGCTCGCGGACGCAATGCAGCCGCGGTACCGGATGCTCGTGCTGCTGGCGACGTTCGCGTCACCACGTTTCGGCGAGCTGGCCGCGCTGCGACGGCGTGACGTCGATTTGAAGCGTCGAGAAATTCGCGTGCTGCGGTCGCAGACGGAGGTGAAGGGCGGACCGAAGCTGAAGGGGCCGAAGAGCGAGGCGGGGAAACGGCGCATCGCGATTCCCCGCGTGATCGTGGCGGACCTGCGCGAGCACATCGAGAAGTACGCCGAACGCGGCGCGGACGGCCTGGTGTTCGTCGGCCCGCACGGTGGCCGGCTACGTCGGCACAACTTCCGGCGGCTGTGGGTGAAGGCGAAGAAGGCTGCGGGGATCCCGGACGACGTGCACTTCCACGACCTGCGCCACACCGGGAACGAGATGGCCGCGGAGGGTGGCGCGACGACGCGTGAGCTGATGGCTCGGATGGGCCAGTCCACCACCCGAGCTGCCCTGATCTACCAGCGGGCGCGGCGCGAGCGTGACCACACGATCGCCGATTCGATGAGCCGCAACATCGAGTCCGCGCGCAAGCGCCCACAGGGCAAGCGTGCCCGTCGACGGGCACGCGGCCGGGGCGAGGGGCACGCAGGGGGCACGGCGGGCCACACGGCCGCCTGATACGACAAAGGCCAGGTCAGCGGGAACACCGTCTGACCTGGCCTTTGTCACGTCCCTTGAGGTGTGGAGCTGAGGGGAATCGAACCCCTGACCCCCGCCTTGCAAATGTCCGTTCGCTGATCACGGCTGACCTGGCAAGGTGTCGCGGCGCGTCTACCTGCGGTTTTGGGACACCATTCCCCGTGAGTCCCCGGCGGTCCCCTGTCCATCGGGCACGCCGGGGGCACGCGTCATGACGGCTGCTGGATCGCCCGCAGCTGGTCCAGGTACTCGGTCGCCTCGGGTTCGCCGGAGTACCGCTCTCGGAGAACCGCCGCGAGGTCCTGCGAGACCATCGCCAGCGACGGCAGCGACTTGCGGCCCGTGTTGATGGCACGTCGCCCGTAGCTCACGGCCTCGTCGAGGTCGCCCTCTCGGGCTGCGACGACGCCCAGCGTGATCTGTGCTTCGGCGATGCGCATCGGCCACCGATCTTGGTTGTTGAACCCGGAACTGACTCGGATCACTTCGTCCGAGAGTTCTCGCGCCTGACGGTCCTCGCCAATATGGCGGTAGCAGTCCATTACGTAGAAATCGTACTTGGACGGGTCCACAACGAAATGGTTGTCGATATTCGTTGGGTATTCCATCCTGTCGAGCGCCACACGGCCACGCTCAAGCGTCGTTTCCATTTCCGCTCGCCGACCCATCCGGGCATACGCCTTCGCCTGCTGCGCGATGAGTTGCACCGAGACACTGTGGTTGTCGGCAGCCAGTTCACCGGCCTGACCGGCCGCCAAAACACCGCGATAGTCCCCTGCTGTCAACGCGAACCACGCGCTCATTTCGTGAGCCCATCCGAGAATCCCCGGGCTGCCGACTTCGCGCCCCAGACTCAAAGCGGCCTGACGCGTAGCTTCGGCCGCACGCCGGTCACCCAGGTCGTATTCCAGACAGCCGACGAGAAGGGCGAGCCAACCAGCCAATTCCAACGTGTCGCGACGCTGACGGAAATTGAGTCGTTGCTCCTGCATTTCCACCAGCCGACGGAGCCATTGCCTACCCTCGTTTATCAACTCAAAGGGCGGCTGCCGCGCATATTCGGAGCAGAGTCGGTCGACTGTGATTCGAACGGCTTCCAGGGTCGCGTCATTAACGTCAGACTGCTGAAGGCGAGACACGATCTCCAACGTGTCCATTCCCGTTGCACTGAGCAATTCAGCGCCAGCATCGGCTTTCTGCTCCGGCGGAAAAAGCGATTGGGTCACGGTGTTCAGCGTGGCCGCGATGATCGACGCATACTGCGAACTGGGCTTGTTCTCCCCTAGCTCCCACGCCTTCCAGCGCCTCACCAGGTGATCGGTGTCGGGCAGCGGCTTCGCGGAGTGCCTGCGCATCTGCTCGGCAGCTTCGGTCTGGGACCACCCGCGGGCCTCCCGCATCGCGCGGATGCGTCGAGCCCACGTGGGCTGGTCGTCGCTCATGCTCGGTGCCTCTCCCTCGCCGTCGGCCTGACCTGCACTTCCAGTGTGACACCTACGCCAAGTGTCACGCGGTGATGCGCTGGTGATGCTCTCGTATCACCATGCCCCACACGTGTCACCTTGAGTGACACTGTTTTGAACACTCCGTGACAGCGATCGTTAGATGCAACGGCGGAGGCGGCAGCGACACAAGCCGCCACGGGTCCCACGGAGGTACGAGAGCGATGGCGAAGAACCCGTTCGACATGAAGGCCAGCGGCGGCGCACTGCGGAAGCTGATCGGCGTAGCCGTCGCCGTAGCGCTGGTCGTCCTGGTCGTGAAGTACCCGACCGACAGCGCAGCCTGGGCAAGGCATGTCGTCGGCATGGGCGGCGGCGCAGTGGACGCCCTGGTGACGTTCTTCCGCAGCCTTGGAAGCTAGCCGTGTGCGCGAATCTGGCGCTCGACCGAGTCGACCAGGCGGCGAATTGCGGCCAGTTGCTCGTAGACCGACTCCAGGTCGTCGCCGCCGTCCACGTCGGCTGGCGAGTCGTCCGGGAGTGGATCTCGCACGTACGAGCCTTGTCCCTGTCGGGTCACGATCAACTGGCGTTCCTGCAGCTGGGCAAGGGCGCGCTTGACGGTGCCAACGGACACGCCGAAGTCCTCGGCAAGCTGCGTGATGGATGGCAGCTTGTCGCCGGGCGCGTAGGTGCCGCCATAGATCTGCCCACGCAAACCCTCTGTGACCTGCACGTATGGAGCCCGCGAGTCGTTCGGGTTGAGCTTGTCCATACCGCGGAGGATACGCGACTCAGCCAACTACTCCATCCGAGTGAACACAATCAACTCAGCTATGCAGAGTTGGCTGAGTTGGCTAACGTCTCTGGTGTCGCACAGAGCGCACACAACGCAAGCGGCCCCGACGGTGCGGCAACACCAGCCGGGGCCTACATCGAAACCTTGGGAGCAACGATGCGGGTTGAGGATAACGCCATGTTCCGCGTGAAGGCGGTGGCGGAGCTGCTGGACGTCTCGCGGTCGACGGTCTACCGGGCGATCGCGGCGGGCGAGCTGGACGCGCTGAAGATCGGCGCGGGCAAGGGCGCGGTGCGGATCCCGGGCACGGCGCTGAACGTGTGGCTGGACACCTGCGCGGAGCGCGGCTACGCCGACTTCGTCGAGGGCGGCCAGTCCCCGGAAGCCGCGGACGACGAGACGGCGGAGGTGGCGTGATCATGGCGCTCACGACTCCGAAGACGCTCGGTCAGGTCAACGGCCAGCGGGTCGAGTTCACCCCGGTTCACCGCGAGGGCAACCCGTCCCGGGTGGCCACCACAGTCCTGCTGGGCCTGCCGCTGTCCCTTGAGGACATCACCGCGGTGCTGATGTACCTCACCGACGGGTGCAGCCGCCAGGAAGTGGTCAACTACCTCAGCGACCCGCGCGAGGTGCGGCGGCTGGTGCTGGAGACCGCGTGGGGCATCGGCGGCTTCGGCATCGAAACCGAGCGGCTGGGCCTGGCGGAGATCGAGTCCGGCACCTGGGACAGCGAGCGCCTGGACATGGTGTGGACTTGCTCGGTTGCGGTGTTCGCCCCGGGCACCGAGGTCCCGGCGCCGCGGTTCTCGCCGGAGGCCGCGTGATGACCGCGCCCGGGTTCACCACCACCTCCGGTGTGGCGCTGGCCCCGGCCCCGCCGGAGCCCGGCCCGGACGGCACGACCATGACCCGGATCGGGCTGTGGGCGGCCGACACCGGCCGTGGCCCGGTCGTGCTCACCGCCGACGAGATCGCCCTGGCCCTCGCCCACGGCGGCGAGACCGTGCCCAGCCGGTACCGCATCCTGGTCGACGAAGCCGCCCGCCAGACCCTCGCGGGTGTGGAGAAGCTGGGCCGCGCGCAGCTGCGCACCCTGGCCACGCAGTGGCGCTGCGGAGATGACGACGTGTGGCCCGGCCGCACCCAGTGGGCCGCCGAACGGCTCGCCGAAAGGCTGTGCCACGTCGCTCACCGCGACCGCTGAGCCTGCTCGCTTCCGGCGCGAGCCCACTCACCAACGCACCCCCGAATTCACCCCCCGATCCGAGGGAGAACCCGCGATGACCAAGCGCGCCCGCAAGCCCGACAACCCGGCCACGGCGCCCGCCGGCCAGCCGGTCGAGCTGGCCGTCAACGTCCTCACCGACGGCCTCGGCCGCTACTACGTTCCGGTGTTCCTCGCCCTGACCGACGGCACCGCCGTCTGCGTGGGCGTGGACGTCTACGACGGGCTGGAGGCCGCGTTGCGCGAGGGCGGCGACGCCCCCGACGACGGCAGCCGCCCGGCTGCTGGCTGAACCAGGCGAACCGCCCTACGCAGTCCGTACCCCGTCGGGGCCGGGATAAGCACCGGTCCGGACGCCGCACGACCCGCCGTGAGTCCAGGGCCGTGACCAGCACCAGTCCACACCCCTCGCCCTGGACTCGGGCAGCACGATCGGAGGTTCACCAGTGACCCAGCCAGACGCCTTCGGGCGGCACCTGCGGGCCGTCACGAACACCCCCGGCGACCCTGTTCACGAACGGTCCACCGGCGCGGGCGAGTCCGACCCGGCCGGGGCGGGTCCGGGCCGGTCCGCACCCATCGGGACCGGGGACGACGCGGCGGCGGAGGCGTTCACGGTCGCGGAGATCGGCCGGGCTCGGGCCGCGCTCCCGGCCATCGACCCGGCCGTGTTCGACTGCTACCTCGGGGGCCTGGTCGAGTCCGTCTCCGAGTACACCGAGGGCGACCCGGTGAAC
>DASZNR010000063.1:0-9309 GCA_035551175.1 Amycolatopsis sp.
GGCCCTCACCGCGCGGTGAGGGCCCTCGACGTGATCGGGGTCAGACCGTGACGATCGAGCGCAGGCGCCCGACGTCGGCCATGCGCCGTTCGGCGAGGCGGTCCGCCGCGGCGGCCGGGGGCACACCGTCGGCGTCGGCCAGCTCGTAGACGGCCTTCGTGGTGTCGAAGATCGCCGCGGTCTTGCGCTCGGCGCGGGCGAAGTCGAAGCCGTGGCGCTCGTCGTCGACCTGGATCACGCCGCCGGCGTTGACGAGGTAATCGGGTGCGAAGAGGATGCCGCGGTCGGCGAGGAGCTTGTCGACGCCCGGGTGCGCGAGCTGGTTGTTCGCCGCGCCGCACACGATGTGGGCCCGCAGCGCCGCCACCGTCTCGTCGGTGAGTACGCCCCCCATGGCACACGGTGCGAACACGTCTAGTTCCGAGCCGATCAGAGCGTCCACATCGGACGCGACCTCGACGTCCGGGTACGCGGCTCGCGTGCGGTCCAGCGCGCGCTCCGACACGTCGGAGATCACGACCCGCGCACCGGCCTCGACGAGGTGGCGCACGAGGAGATGGCCGACCTTGCCGACGCCCGCGACGCCCACGCGGCGCCCCGCCAGCTCCGGCACCCCCCCACAGGTGCTCGGCCGAAGCACGCATGCCCTGATAGACGCCGTACGCGGTGAGCACCGAGGAGTCGCCCGCGCCGCCGTCTTCGGGCGAGCGGCCGGTGACGAACTTCGTCTCGCGTGCCACCACGTCCATGTCCTGCACGTACGTCCCCATGTCGCACGCGGTGATGTAGCGGCCGCCCAGCGACTGCACGAACCGCCCGTACGCACGCAGAAGTGCTTCGGACTTCAGCGTCTGGGGGTCGCCGATGATCACGGCCTTGCCGCCACCGAGGTCGAGCCCGGCGAGCGCGTTCTTGTACGCCATGCCCTTCGACAGCGCGAGCACGTCGTCGAGTGCCGCGGCTTCGGAGGCGTAGGGGTAGAAGCGGGTCCCGCCGAGCGCGGGCCCGAGCACCGTGGAGTAGATGCCGATGATGGCCTTGAGTCCACTTGCTTCGTCGTGGCAGAACACGACTTGTTCATGGCCGCTGTGCCGGCCGAACACTCCTTCGGTCACGGTCGTGACTCCCTTGTCTTACCGCCCGCGGTTCGTGGCCGCGTGCTCTCAGATGGTGGTGCACGGCCGGCGCCCGGCGGAGATCGTCCGCACGCGCGTCCACCGCACAACGTCAACCTAGAGCGCGCGGCCCTCGGCGACCACCGCAGGTGGGCGGTTCACCCCGAAACGACCCGCGAAAGTGTCGCCATCGCGTTCTCCAGCTGCCGGTCCGAGAGGTAGGGCGCGGGACCGAAACGCAGGTGGGTGCCCCGGCTGTCGGTGCGCACGCCGTGCTCGGCCAGCGCGCGTTGCAGCTCACCGGCGGCGGGGCTGCACAGCGAAAGGAACCCGCCGAACTGTTCCAGCGGCGTGTCACGGTCCCGGCTGACGACGGCGGCGGGCAGGCCGAGGTCGTCGAAGCACTGCGCGAGCAGCCCGACCTGGTGCTGGGAAACGGAGCGCAGGAACGCCGGCGTCAGTCCGTGGTCGGCGAAAAACCGCTGCACGCGCACCCCGCGGTAGTGGCTCGACGGATCGTAGGTCGCCCCGGCGAACCGGTCGCCGCCTCGGGCATAGGCGACGCGGCCGGGCCGTTCGCGGTCGGCGAGCGCGCCGAACTCGGCGTACCAGCCGGTGACCACGGGCCGCAGCTCCTGCGCGTGCGCGGGCAGACGCAGAAAGCAGTTGCCTTCGCCCAGCTGCAGGTACTTGTAGCCGCCGCCGACGACCCAGGCGTTGGCCAGCCCCAGCTCGGGCAGCGAAAACGGCACGACGCCCAGCGCGTGGTAGGCGTCCACGACCAGTTCCACCGAGTGCCCGTGGCACCGCTCGGCCAGGTGCGCGAGGCCGGGCACGATCCGCGACGTTTCGAACAGCACGGCGGAAACGAGCACCGCCGCCGTATCTGCGGTGACCTCTTCGGCGAGGCGTTCAGCCAGCGTGCGCGCCGGCTCCGCCGGCATGCGCACGACTTCGACGCCCTCTTCTTCGAGCCGCGTGAGCTGGCGGCGCAGCGTGTGGAATTCGCCGTCGGTGGTCACGAGCCGTGGCCTCGAACGCAGCTCGATCGCCGACAGGAACCGGATCACGAGCTCGTGCGTGTTGGCGCCCAGTGCGTAGTCGCCGTCGGGATCGGACAGGAGTGCTCGAAAGCCGGCTCGCAGTTCGTCGGCCTTGGCGAACGCGCGGGTCCACTTGTCGTCGACGTCGCGGGCCGCGTCGGCGAACGCCTCCAGCAGGCCCTCCTCGGCGACGTCCGGCCAGGCCTGGTGCGAATGCGCCGACAGCAGCAAGCGGTCGGCCACGCCGAAGCGCGAGTAGTGCGGCGCGAGCGCGTTGGCGTCGGCACGCAGCGAATCCAGTGTCGTCACAGCTTGCTCCGCACGGCCCACAGATCCGGGAACATCGGGTGGAACAGCGTGGTCCTCAGGTAAGTCGCGCCCGACGACCCGCCGGTGCCC
Organism: Amycolatopsis sp.; assembly: GCA_035551175.1. Taxonomy (GTDB): domain Bacteria; phylum Actinomycetota; class Actinomycetes; order Mycobacteriales; family Pseudonocardiaceae; genus Amycolatopsis. Next base: position 2,558 of record DASZNR010000063.1, read on the forward strand.
GTCTTGTCGCCGATGGTCCGCTCGACCATTTTCACGTGGCGGTACCGCCATTCCTGCATGCCCTCGTCGAGGTCCACGAGGCATTCCGCGACCACCGACGGGCCGCCGTCTTCCTGGTAGACCTTCAGCAGGACCTCCTGCAGGCCGGGCGAAGGTTCCAGCGGCTTCGTGACATCGCGGTCGACGGCGACCGGGTGGCCCTGCGACGCCAGGTAGGTGAGGAACGAGTCGAACACCGACGGCCGCCGCATCGCCGCGGAGATTCGCGCGCGCTGCTCCCCGCCTTCGGGGTAGTGGGCGAACACGCGCTCGTCGCGGCGGCCGAGCACGGCCTCCAGCTCACGGAACTGAGCGGACTGGAACCCGCTCGAAGCGTCGAGTCGCGCGCGAAAACTCGTGAACTGGCTGGGCGTCATCGTCTCCAGCACGTCGATCTGCGCGACGACGACCTTCAGCACCGTCAGGATCCGGCGCAGGGTGCGGATCGCGTGCGCGGTGTTCCCGGCTTCGAGGTTGCGCTGCAGGAACTCGGCCTCGTGCAGGATCTGCTTGAACCACAGCTCGTACACCTGGTGGATCACGATGAAGAGCAGCTCGTCGTGTTCGTCGGAGCGTGGGTGCTGGGCCCCGAGCACCTCGTCGAGCGCGAGGTACGAGGTGTAGCTCAGCGCGGCCTGTGTGTCGTCGGTCGGGTTCACGGTTTCCTCACCCCGTCGGTTCGGTGCGGTGCGATTCAGTGCGGTGCGATTCGGCGCGGTGTAGTTCGGTGCGGTGCGATTCGGTGCGATGCGATTGGGCGCGGTCGAAATCGGTAGTGCGGACGGTCCGGTCGAAATGCCGTTGGGCGGCGGGCGCGAGCGCGGCGTAGCGGTCGTGGAACAGCTCGACCGCCGCGGCGCGCCGCCCGGGCGCGGGGATCAGCTCGCCGGGCAACTCCGGGTCGAGGGTCGGGAACACGCGGAACTCGTGCACGAGTCGGGTGCGCACGACGAACGCCTCGGCGTCGGGCAGGTCGCGCGGGCTGCCGCCGAACTCGGACACGAAGGCGTCGTAGCGGGCGGAAAGTTCGTCGAGGTCCCAGGCTCGGCCGGCGAAGCGGCGTACGTCGAGCGCGGTCGAGGGCGTGCCGAGCATCAGGCCGGCGTGTTCGGTCACACCGAGCTCGTCGAGCAGCGCGAGAACTTCGGCTTCGCGGTCGTGCGGAGCGAGCCACGTGCCGTCCTGCACGGGTCCGAAGCCGAGGAACCGCAGACGCCGCACGAGCGTCTCGCGGGCCTGGCGCCGGGTTTCGGGGATGCTTTGCCACAGGACGGTCCAGGTGCCGGCCGGACCGGCGCGGCGGCCGAGGCCGAAGATGCGCCGGTCGCCGTCGGCGAGCACGGCGACGGTGCGTTTCGTCAGCGAGTAGTGCACGAGCCGGCCTTCGCGGTGGCGCGCGAGCAGGTCGCGGCGCACCAGCCTGGTCAGCGCGATGCGGGCGGCGCCGTCGGAAAACCCCAGCTCGGTGAGCAGCGACACGAGACCGCCCGACCAGACGCGGCGCGTCTCGCGGGGTTGCACGTAGCTGCCGAGCAGCGTCATCACCAGCTCTTGCGGGCCGGCGCTCGTCGGTTCGGGCACGAGACCAACTCTATACACCTCAGCCCGCTGCAGTGTAGCTTTCGGAGGAGCGGGTTTCGCCGCGGCGAGGAGGCGGGATGGCACGGGTGGTGGTCGTCACCGGGGGCACGCGCGGCATCGGCGCCGCGATCGCCGAGCGCTTCAAGCGGGCCGGCGACGAGGTCCACGCGCCGGGCCGGGCCGAATGCGACGTGACCGACGAGGCCGCTGTGCGCGCGTACTTCAGCGGCCTCGGTCCGGTGGACGTGCTGGTGAACAACGCCGGCGTGTCCTCCAGCGCCCCCACGGCGAAGACGTCGCTCGCCGACTGGCGGGGCCAGTTCGAGGTCAACGCGACCGGCGCGTTCCTGTGCACTCGCGAAGTGCTGCCCGGGATGCGCTCGCGCGACCACGGGCGAATCGTCACGGTCGCATCGACGGCCGCGCACGTCGGTTACCGGTACACGACGGGATACACGGCGTCGAAGCACGCGGCGGTGGGTCTCATGCGCGCGGTCGCGGCCGAACTCACCGGCACCGGCGTGACGGCGAACGCGGTGTGCCCGGCCTTCGTGCGCACGGACATGACGGCCGAGTCCGTCGCGCGGATCCAGGAACGGACCGGGCGCGACGAGGCCGATGCGGAGGCAGCGCTGGCCGCGGCGGCGCCGTTGGGGCGGTTGCTGGAGCCCTCCGAGGTGGCATTCGCGGTGGCGTTCTTCGCGGCTGAGGAAGCGGCGGCGATCAATGGACAAACGCTCGTACTCGATGGTGGAGGAATTCAGAAATGAGCCCGTTCCGCGCTACGGCCCCGCTCACCAAGGAGTGGGAGCACTTCGACTTCTCCGTCGACAACGGGGTCGCCACCCTCACGTTCACCCGGCCCGACAAGCTCAACGCGCTGACGTTCGACGTGTACGCGGACCTGCGCGACCTGGTGCTGGAGCTGCCGCATCGCGGAGACGTTCGCGTTCTGCTGATCACCGGAGAGGGACGCGGGTTCTGTTCCGGTGGTGACGTGGAAGAGATCATCGGCGAACTGCAGAAAATGGAGACCGCGGAACTACTGGAATTCACCCGCATGACCGGCGCGGTGGTGAAGGCGCTGCGGGAGACGCCGATTCCCGTGATCGCGGCCGTGAACGGGGTGGCGGCCGGAGCCGGTTCGGTGATCGCGCTGGCTTCGGATTTCCGACTTTTGGCTTCGTCGGCCAAGTTCGCGTTCTTGTTCACCAAGGTGGGACTGGCCGGGGCGGACATGGGCTCGGCGTACCTGTTGCCGCGGCTGGTGGGGCTGGGCCGGGCGACGGAGCTGCTGATGCTGGGAGACAAGGTCACCGCGGAGCGGGCTGACACGATCGGGTTGGCTACGCAGGTCGTGCCGGATGGGGAGCTGATGGAGACCGCCGGGGCGTTGGCGCGGAGGCTCGCGGACGGTCCGGCGTTGGCGTATTCGACGACGAAGGTGTTGTTGACGCGGGAGTTGGATTCGGATCTCGGCTCGGCGATCGAACTCGAGGCGATCACCCAGGCGTTGCTGATGACGGCACAGGACCACAAGGAGTTCTACGCGGCGTGGACCGCGGGGCGTAGTCCACAGTGGACTGGACGGTGACCGGGCGGGCTGAGAACCCCGGTTAGCTCTGGCCGACCCTCCGATCGGCTGATGAACGCCATGCTGCACGCGGGATCGCTCATCACCGACGGCGTCTCAACGGGCGCGTGAGCCCGTCGGCCGGGCTGTGGTCAGATGGTGGGTGGCGTGCATTCCCGTCGCGCGCGGACTTCTGGAGGTGTCCCTTGCCGGATCTGGCCCAGCTTTTGCGTAGCAGTGTTCAAGGCGGCCCGTTGGTGGAGCCCGTCGAGATCCCGGATGTGGGGGCCGCCTACGCCGTGGCTCGGACCACCTGCGGCCTTGCGCTGTCGGATGGTGAGACACTGGCCGGGTACAAGGTCGGGCTGACGTCGGCCGCGGCGCGGGCGGTCTACGGGGCTGCCGAACCGGCGTCGGGTTACGTCCTTGCCTCGACCGTCCTCGCGGAGGGCGACGTCCTTCCCGCCTCTCGGATGTCGGCGCCCCGCGCGGAGGTCGAACTCGCGCTTCTCCTCGGCGAAGGCCTGCGTGGTCCCGGCGTCACACCCGCCGACGTGCTGGTCGCGACCGCCTCGATCGCACCGGCCTTCGAGCTCGTGGCGTCTCGCTGGACCGGCGGTGCGCCGACCTTGGCCCACCTGATCGCCGACAACACCAACGCCGCCTACGCCTTCGTGGGCCCGCCGTCGCCCGTGCCGGCCGGTCTCTCCGACATCACGTGCACCCTCACCATCGGAACCACCACCGTCTCGGGCTCTGCCACGGCCGTGATGGAGGGCAATCCCGCCGCTTCCGTCGCCTGGCTCGCCAACCACCTCGCGCCCTCAGGCACCTACCTGAACCCCGGCGACCTCATCCTGACCGGCACCCTCTGCGCGCCCACACCGTTTGCCCCCGGCGACACCCTCGTCGCCGACATCCCGGGGGTCGGCAGCCTTACGCTCCGAACCGAGTAGCGCATGACAAAGTCCGTCAGCGGTAGGTCAGCAGCTCCGCGGCGTCGGCGTCGAAGTGCGAATGCTCGTTGAACGTCAGCAGGTTCACGCCGCCACGGCCCGAGGTCACCTTCGTGATCCCGGTGTTCACGGTGACCCGGTTCAGCTTCAGCAATCCGACCTCGGGCACGCCCATGAGCGCGCCCGCGAGTGCGCCGATCACACCACCGGAGGTGAACACGAGGGCGTTCTCCCCCTTGCCCAGCGACTCGACGACGTCGGTGAGGGCGGCCGTGCACCGAGCCAGGAACACCGGCCACGTCTCGGCGCACGGCCCATCGGCGCCCGCGCCCACCCACGCGGCGAGCGCGGCGTCGAGCAGGCCCTGGTACGCACGGGAATCCTCCTGCGGCGCGCCGCCGGCGTGGTGGCGCGAGATGTCCACATGGTCGTACTCGTTCCAGCGCGCGTCTTCGATCACCGGCCCGTCGACACCCAGTGCCTTCAGCGCCGTCGCCGCCGTGTCGCGCTGGCGGGCCAGTGTCCCCGAGCGCACCTGCGCGAACTCGACGCCGCGGCGCGCGAGCTCGCGACCGACCACAGTGGACTGTTCATGGCCATGCTCGGACAGTGCGTCGTAGTCGGCCGCGCCGAACGACGCCTGGCCGTGGCGGACGAGGTAGATCGCGCCCATGCGGCTCCTTCGTGGTCAGGAGAACTTCGCCAGCAGACCGGCCGGGACCACCTTCATCACCAAGCTGAGCGGAAGCCACGGCCACGAAGGAACATACGCGAGCTTCGGTTCGGCCTCGACAGCCCTCGCCAGCGCGCGGGCACCCGCCTCGGCGCCCGTGACCAACGGCGTCCGGCCGCTGCGCGCGGACATTTCGGACTCGATGTACCCGGGCCGGATCTCCGTGACGGCGATGTCGGTGCGGCGCAGCTCCATCCGCGTGCCGGCCACGAACGCCGAGATCCCGGCCTTCGAAGCCGCATACGCCGTGAGGTTGCGCGGCAGCCCCCGCAGCGCACTGAACGACGAGATCACGGCCAGATGCCCGTTGCGCTGCTCGCGAAAGATGCCGACGGCGGCCTCGACCTGCGCGGCCGCGGAGACGAAGTTGGTCTCGAGTGTCTGGCGGTTCGCGTCGTAGCGGCCCGTGCCGACGGGCTGGCCCTTGCCGAGGCCCGCGTTGACGATCACGCGGTCGAGCGAGCCGAGCTCCGCGCGGAACTCGTCGAAGACCGTGAACACGCGCTCGTGGTCGTTCACGTCGAGAGCGCGCGTGACGACGGTGAGCCCCGGGTAGGCGGCCGTGAGCTCCGCGGCGAGCGCGTCGAGCCGCTCGGTGCGGCGCGCGCAGAGCGCCAGATTGCGGCCGCGGGCGGCGAACTGGCGGGCCATGCCCTCGCCGAGACCTGCGCTCGCGCCGGTGATCAGGATGTTCTTCCGCAGGACCATGGCCGGATCCTACCGGCTGGTAACCCAACTGGAGGCCTGACCGGTGGCCCGGCGCTGGGGGCATCGCCGGGCCACCGGTTCCGGGTGCGGCCGCCGGCCGTGCGCGGGGCGCGGACCGCGAGCCGGGGCCGGAGTACGTGCGGGGCGGAATCGCCGTCCCGGGCTCCGGAGGCCATGAAAACGTGACCGCGCAGGTCAGGGCAATGGTTCACAGTTGCCATTACTAGCCCGTTCGCCCCAACGGTGACGCCGGGTGCCTGGTCGGCTGCTGATACGGTCTGTGTGTCGAATCCGACACTGTGCGTTTGCAACCGAGGCGGGGTCTCACCATCGGCGGGGGACGAGATGGCGGGTGCAACTCAGGGCGAAGGCGCGTTCGCGAGTGCGCTGCGCGCGGCGATCACCGCCAGCGGCCTGTCACTCGACCGCGTCCAGGCCCGGCTCCGGGCGCGCGGCGCGGCCGTCAGCGTCACGGCATTGAGCTACTGGCAGTCGGGCAAACGCCAACCGGAGCGGGCCGGATCCCTCTCGGCGGTGCGGGCGCTGGAGGAAATCCTCGACGTGCCGGCCGGGTCGTTGCTCGGCCTGCTGCCGCCACCACGCCCGCGTGGCGCCACCCGCCGCGATCGCCAGGGCGAGGAGCCGCTCACGTTCACGCGCGAGACGCTGCAGCCACTGCTCGACCGCGTCGGCGCGCCCCACGCGCTCGACCAGCAGCACCAGCTGAAGCTCGTCGGCCTGCACGACCGCTGCGACATCGCCGCCGACGGCGGCCAGCGCGCCGTCACCTCCCGCGCCGTCTTCCAGGCCGGCGCCGACGGCCAGGACCGCTGGCTGCTCGTCTACACCCAGGACGACGCCGGGCCCGTGCCGCGCGTGGAGGCCGTGCGCAACTGCCGCGTCGGCCGCGCCGAAACCGACGACGCCCACGGCATCCTCGTCGCCGAGCTGCTCTTCGACCACCCCATCGACCGCGGCGAGACGCACTTGATCGAGTACTCGCTGACCAACGAGGGCCCGCCCTACCCGCAGTGCCGCGCCACGCACTATCGCGAATTCCGCCGCCCCGTGCGCGAATACCTGCTCGAAATCCGCTTCTCGCCGGACGCCGCGCCCTCGCGCGCCTGGCAGTACTCCCGCGGCGGCGACACCGCCCCGGCCC
>DASZNR010000064.1:0-3562 GCA_035551175.1 Amycolatopsis sp.
CCGCCCCGGCGGTCCTGGGGCGGGTGGCTGCTCACCGCGGTCATGCTGCTGGCGCTGGCCGGGATCGTCGCGCCGGTGTTCTGGACTTCACCGGCGCCGTCGGTGAGCTACACCGAGTTCCTGTCCAAAGTGGACACCGGACAGGTCGAGTCGGTGACGATCGACGACGAGGGCGCGGTCGACGGCGTCGAGCGGGGCGGGGCCGCGTTCACCAGCCGCGTCCCGACCGCGCTGGACCCGGGGCAGCTGGAGGCGAAGTTGCGCGAAAAGAACGTGAAGATCACGGCCACAAAGGCGAGCGGCTCACTGCTCTCGGGGTTGCTGGGCTACCTGCCTTTCCTGCTGTTCTTCGGGTTCCTCGTGTGGGCCGGGATGCGCGCGCAGAAGGCGGCCGGCGGGATGGGCGGGCTCGGTGCGGGCGGCTTCGGCCGCGCCAAGGCCAAGATCATCGAAGCGCAGCGCCCGACCACGCGGTTCTCCGACATCGCCGGCTACGAGGGCGTGAAGCAGGAGATCGGCGAGATCATCGACTTCCTGCGCGATCCGGCGCGCTACGCCGCGGCCGGGGCCAAGGGACCGCGCGGGGTGATCATGGTCGGCCCGCCCGGCACCGGCAAGACGCTCTTCGCCCGGGCGGTTGCCGGGGAGGCGAGCGTGCCGTTCCTCTCCATCACCGGCTCGGCGTTCGTCGAGATGTTCGTGGGCGTCGGGGCGTCCCGCGTGCGCGACCTGTTCGAGGAAGCCCGCACCCGCGCGCCCTCGATCATCTTCATCGACGAGATCGACGCGGTCGGCGGGCGGCGCGGCACCGGCGGTGGTCTCGGCGGCCACGACGAACGCGAGCAGACCCTCAACCAGCTGCTGGCCGAGATGGACGGCTTCGACCAGAGCAGCGGCGTCGTCGTGCTGGCGGCCACCAACCGGCCGGAAACGCTCGACTCCGCGCTGCTGCGGCCGGGCCGGTTCGACCGGCAGGTCACCGTGCCGCTGCCGAACCAGGCCGAGCGCGCGGCGATCCTGGCCACCCACATCGACGGCAAGCACCTCGATCCGGACGTCGACCTCGGCGTCGTCGCCCGCGGCACCCCCGGCTTCTCCGGCGCCGACCTGGCCAACCTCGTCAACGAAGCGGCGATCAACGCCGTCCGCGACGACCGCACCGTGCTGACCGCGGCCGACCTGGCCGCGGCCCGGGACCGGGTGCTGCTGGGCCGGCGGGACAGCTCGAACGCCCTGTTGCCGGAGGAGCGGCACTCGGTCGCGGTGCACGAGTCCGGGCACGCGCTGGTCGCCGCGCTGTGCGAGCACGCGGACCCGGTGGCGAAGGTGACGATCCTGCCCGCCGGGATGGCCCTGGGCGCCACCGAGCAGCTACCCGAGGCGGAGCGGCACCTCTACCGCGAGAGCTACCTGGCCGACCTGCTCGCCGTCCGCCTCGGCGGCCGCGCGGCGGAGCTGGTGGTGTTCGGCGAAGCGTCGACCGGCGCCGCGAACGACCTCGCCGGCGCCACCGCGCTGGCGGCGAAGATGGTGACGGAGTTCGGGATGTCGCCGTCGCTCGGCCCGGTCGGCTACGGCTCGGCCGACGGCCACGACGCCCGGCCCGAGCTGCTCGGCCGCCCGTACTCGGAACAGACCCAGCGGGCCGTCGACGAGGAGATCGCCCGGCTGGTCCGCGCCGCGGAGGACCGTGCGACCACGTTGCTGCGACGGCACCGGCGAGCGCTCGACACCCTGGCCGGGCACCTGCAGGAGCACGAGACGATCGGCGGCGACGTGGTGGCGGCGGTGCTGCGCGACGAACTGGTCCCCGTCGGCGAGCAGGCGGGCTGATCCCCGCTCAGCCCGCGTTCGCCAGCCAGGCCCGGTAGCTGCGCACCGCGGTCGGCAACGTCGGGAAGATGCGCTCCTCCCCCACCTTCGCCACCAGTCCCGCGGCGACGAGGTCGTCGCGCAGGTCCTGCTTCACCCTCGCCATGGCGAACACGACACCCCGCCGGCCGAGCTCGTCCCGCAGCCGGTCGAGCGCGTCGGCGGCGGTCACGTCCAGCTCGACGTTCGCCTCGGCGTTGAGCACGAACCACCGTGACGTCCCGTCCACCGCGGCCAGCGCGCGGCGGCGGAAGTCCTCCGCGTTGGCGAAGCACAACGGCGCGTCGTAACGGTAGACGACGAGACCGGGTTCGGTGGTCGCCTCCGGGTAGTCGTCGACGTCGTGCATCCCGGCCAGGCCCGGCACCGTGCCCAGGATCCCGTCGTGCGGCCGGGCGATCCGGCGCAGCAGGTCCAGAATGGACAGTCCGACGGCGGCCAGGACGCCGTACAGCACGCCGAGGCCGAGCACCCCGGCGGTGGTCAGCAGGGCGAGCACCAGCTCGCTGGGCCGGAACCGGGCGAACCGCCGCAGCTCCCGGACGTCGACGAGGTGCAGCGCCGCGAAGACCACCAGCGCGCCGAGGGCCGCCTTCGGGAATTCCGCGAGCAGCGGCCGGGCGAACAGGACCGTGAGGACCACGGCGGCCAGCGCGACGAGCGAGTGCAGCTGCGTCCGGCTGCCCACCGCCGCGCCCAGCGCCGTGCGGCTGGCGCTGCTGCTGACCGGGAAGCCGTGCAGCAGCCCGGCCGCCACATTCGCCGCCGCGAGCGCCCGCAGCTCCTGGCCGGCGTCGATTTCCTCGCCGCGGCGGGCCGCGAACGCCCGTGCCGTCAGCACGTTGTCGGAGAAGGCGACGATCGCGATGCCCACAGCGGGCAGGACCAGCTGACCCACGTCGGCGGCGGAGACCCCGGACACCGCGGGCGGCAGCCCGGCGGGCAGCGCCCCGACGACGTCGAAGCCGGCCGGGGCGAGCACGGCGACCGCCACCGTGGCCAGCACCATCGCGGCCAGCGGCCCCGGCAGCCACGGCACGAACCGCTCGAGTACGTAAAGCACGGCCAGCACCGCCGCCGCCAGCGCCACCGTCGGCCAGCGCACCAGGTCGAGCTGGGTGAAGAACGAGCCGAGGTCGTCGAGGAACTCCCCGCCGTGCACCGGGACCCCGGTGACCTTCCCGAGCTGACTGGCGACCATGAGCGCCGCGATGCCCGCCATGTACCCGGTGAGCACCGGCTTCGACAGGAGTTCGGCGAGGACGCCCAGCCGGGCCAGGCCGGCGGCGAGGCACAGGCCGCCGACCACGACCGCGAGCACGGCGGCGAGCGCGGCGTAGTGGCCGGGGTCGCCTGCGGCGAGCGGAGCCAGGACCGCCGCGGTCATCAGCGCGGTCGTCGACTCGGGCCCGACCGACAGCTGGCGCGACGAGCCGAGCAGCGCGTAGACGGCCAGCGGGCCGATCGCCGCCCACAGGCCGGCCACCGGCGGCAGCCCCGCCACTTCGGCGTAGGCCATCACCTGCGGCACCAGGTAGGCGGCGACGGTGACGCCCGCGACGACGTCCCCGCGCAGCCAGGCCCGGCGGTACCGCCGCAGGCGCGCGAGCCCGGGGAGAGCCGCGGAGAGGTTCACGGTCACGAGGATGCGGGCCAGGCGGGCGTACCGGCTGCGGCCGGAAGTCCTTCC
>DASZNR010000065.1:0-176834 GCA_035551175.1 Amycolatopsis sp.
CCCCCGCCCCCCGCCACTCACGAGGGCCCGGGCTCAGCTCAGCTTGGTACGCAACACCTTCCCGGTGGCGTTGCGGGGCAGTTCCGGCAGGAACTCGACGTCGCGCTGGACCTTGTAGCGTGCCAGGTTCGCTTTGACGTACTCGCGAACCGCGTCGGCGTCGAGCGTGGAACCGTTGGCGCGCACGACGAACGCCTTGAGGCGCTGGCCGAACTGGTCGTCGTCAACGCCGATGACGGCGGCTTCGATCACGTCGTCGCGTTCGACGAGGAGGTTTTCGACCTCGACGGGGAACACGTTTTCGCCGCCGGAGACGATCATCTCGTCGTCGCGGCCGTCGATGAACAGGAGGCCGTCGTCGTCGAAGTGGCCGACGTCGCCGCTGGAGAGCAGGCCGTCGATGATCTCCTTGTGGCGGCCGTCGGTGTAGCCGCCGAAGCTGAGGCCGCTGCCGACGAACACGCGGCCCGTCACGTGGGGGCGGGTGATTTCCTTGCCGTGCTCGTCGTACAGCGCGACACGGCAGCCCACGGGCGCGCGTCCGACCGTGCCCGGGGCGCGGCGCCAGTCCTCGGGCGTGGCGACAGTCGCGACGGCCACTTCGGTGGAGCCGTACAGGTTGTGCACGACGTCGCCGAACTGCTCGGTGGCCCGGTTGCCCAGATCCGGCGACAGCGCGGAGCCCGCGACGAAGATGATTCGCAGGCAGGAAGTGTCGTACTTTTCCCGCACCGACGCCGGCAGGTCGACGATGCGTTGCAGCATCGTCGGCACCAGCACGAGCGCGGTGCACCGGTGCTCGGCGACGCCCTTGAGCGTCAGCTCCGGGTCGAACTTGCGTCGCATCACCACCTTGCACCCCAGCGCGAAACTGAGGATGAACTGCGACAGCCCCGTGCCGTGGAACAGCGGCGCGCCCATATACGTGGCTTCGCCCGCACGCAGGGGGATCCGGTCGAGGAACTGCGCCGACGCGAGCGGCGACGTGTGCGGGCGCGGCGCGCCTTTCGGAGTACCGGTGGTGCCGCTGGTGAGCAGCACGAACCCGCCGGGCTTCGCGGGCGCGGGCAGGGGCCGGTCGTCGGTGCTGGCGATGATCTCGTCGAGCACCGGCACGGTGTGGTCCCCGGTTTCGTCGACCCACGCGAGGTAACGCTCGACGTCGGCCGGGATCGCGTCGAGCAAGCCGGTGAACTCCTGGTCGTACACGAGCGCGGTGACACCTTCTCGTTTCGCGACGTCGGCGAGCTGCGGTTTCGCGAACCCGGTGTTCATCAGCAGCAGGCGCGCGCCGAGCTTCCCTGCCGCCGCCATCGTGATCACGAGACCCCGGTGGTCGCGGCACAGCGCGGCGATCACCGAGCCAGGGCGTAGACCGCGTTCGGCCCAGGCCCGCGCCAGCGCGTTGGAGCGGTCGTCGAGCTGCTTGAACGTGAGGGGACCGAGTTCGTCGACGATCCCCACGGCCGACGCATCGCGACGCGCGGCGATGTGGTTGGCGCCGGCGAACGGCCCGTACTTCCGGATGGCGACGACCGCCCGCACGCCCTCGTCCAGCCTCGGGAACGGGACCAGTCCGGCGCGGCGCATCACGTCGATGCTGCGCACGGTCTCCGTCACCTTGTCCGTCACCTGGCTCGCGAGACCCAGGACGCCGGCCGGGTTCCTCATCCGGGCACCTCCGTTGCTGCTACGGGAGACAGCCACCCGCCGTACCGTCGGTATGGGTGGCTACTCGACAGTAGACCAAGCCCGGCGCGGTTGCACCAGGTCTGGACGGACGGGTTCCGTGACCGAAACTGTCGGTGCTGACGAGCACAATGGCGGGGTGCAAGTGATCACCGGCAGGGACGACAACTCCGGCGGCGCCAGCGGCTCCGGTGAGGATTCGGGCTACGCGATCTCGGCGCCGTCGGGCTCGTCACGGGGGCTGTCGGCCGCCGAGTGGATCGCCGAAGTGCGGCGGCTCGAGGAAGCCGAGGCGCCGCGGTGGGTGCTGCCGTCCGTCGACGCGTTGTACCCGAAGCTCGTCGCGGCCGGCGTGCGGCTGAAGCGGTGCCATGACCTAGAGCTCGCGGAGGGGCTCTTGCTCGCCTACGAGGGGCGCGAAGGTGAGTCGCGCAGCCTTCGCGCGGCCTGGGCGCGGGCGCAGGGCGAGGAGGTGCCCGACGACGGGCCGGCCTTCGGCGAGGTGGCGCAGCCGACACTGTTCTCGCCTCGCGGGCCGGGCCTGCCCGAGGGCGTCACGATCGTCGAAGCCGCCCGGCGGGTGCTGGCCGAGCAGGAGAAGCGCGTGGCGGCCGCGGCGGCACCGGCGCGTCTGCGGCTGCTGCTCGCGGCGGAATCGGCGAGCGCGCTGGCGGCTGCGGAGATGTCGGCGGCCGGCCTGCCGTGGCGCGCGGACTTGCACCGGGCGTTGCTCGAGCAACGGCTGGGACCGCGGGTCCCTTCGGGCCAGCGGCCGAAAGCGCTGGTCGCGCTCGCCGGGCAGATTTCCGAAGCGTTCGGCGGTCGCTCCGTGAACCCCGATTCGTCGGCGAGCGTGATCCGGGCGCTCGCGCGCGAGGGCATCGAGGTGCCGTCCGCACGAAAGTACTTGCTGCGCGAGATCGACCACCCGGCCGTCGGGCCGCTGCTGGAGTACAAGGAGCTCTCGCGGCTGCATTCGGCGAACGGCTGGGCGTGGCTCGACGAATGGGTCACCGACGGCCGCTTCCGCCCCCACTACGTGGTCGGCGGCGTGGTGTCCGGACGGTGGGCCACGCGCGGCGGCGGGGCGTTGCAGATCCCCAAGGTCCTGCGCACGTGCGTGCGCGCGGACCCGGGCTGGAAACTCGTGGTGGCCGACGCCGCGCAACTCGAGCCGCGGGTGCTCACGGCGCTGTCGGGCGACCGCCAGCTCGCCGAGGTTTCGCGGGCCACCGACCTGTACGCCCGACTGGGGGAAGCGCTGTTCTCGGGCGCGCGATACGTGCCGCCGCGCTCGGGCGCCGCCGACGACCGTTCGCGCGCGAAGATCGCCATGCTGTCGGCGATGTACGGCGGCACGTCGGGCGAAGCGGGCCCGCTGCTCGCGCTGTTGCGCCAACGCTTCCCGGCCGCGGTGTCCTATGTGGAGCAAGCAGCGGCGGCCGGGGAACGTGGGGAGCGCGTGCGTTCACGCCTTGGCCGCACTTCACCGGCGCCGTCGGCCGCCTGGCGTGCGCTGACCGGCGGGCTCGCCGAGGACGAGGCCGCTGAAACCCGCGCGCGCCGCGCCTCCCGCGGCTGGGGGCGGTTCACGCGCAACTTCGTCGTGCAGGCCTCGGCCGCCGACCTGACCGCCGTGCTCCTCGCGAACCTCCGCAACCGCCTCCCGGCGCCCGCCCACCTCGTGTTCTTCCAGCACGACGAAGTCATCGTCCACACCCCGGCCGAACTCGCGGACTCCGTTTCGTCCCTCATTGAGACCACGGTCGCCGAATCCGCCCAGCTGCTGTTCGGCGAAGCGTGCCCCGTCCACTTCCCCATGCAAATCGCCGCGGTCGACACCTACGCCGATGCGAAATAGCGGGGCCGCCCAGAGCTTGCTGCCGCCTCGTCCTGCCGTGAGTTCCGGCAAGCGCCACGACTGATCAGCCGAACCTTCCGCCCCAACGACCACTTGGCGCAACGAGAAGAACTTCCTTCGGAGCAATGAAGATCGCGTTAGGTGCAGTTTGCGCATCGTCAACGACGCGGAATTCCCTCGCGCGCAGGTAGCCGACCACGCGTGGTGATCACTACTTTTCATCGCATGATCAGGAAAGCCACGAAAAGAAAACTCGGCCGGTTGTGGGGATACCTGGTCCTCGCCGCAGTCGCGTTCTGCTGGTTCGTGCCGTCGGTCGGACCGGCGGCGATCGCGATCATGTCGGCCCTCGTGGTGCTCTACTGCCTGTTCCAGGCGCCGATGTGGTGCTGCGCCCAGACCCGTGCCAACGAGCTGTGCCGCAATAACGCAAACGGCATCCTTCTCGGCTGCCACCTGCGACAGCACAAGTTCGGAAAACTCAAGCTCGCCGTGAAACAGCAGGCGTGGAGCAGAGCGGCGGGCACCGTACTGACCAGTGTCGGCGGTAAGGCCGCCTCCTTGTCGGCGCTCGCGGGAATGGTTTCCGCCTGCGCCGCGACCGTGACGTTGGTCGTCAAATAGCCGCCACGGCGTCGTCGATCGACCTGGTGATGCGTTTGAGGGACACGGGGTAGGCGGTGCCCAGTGTCTGGGCGAAGAAGCTCACCCGGAGTTCCTCGATCATCCACCGCACCTGCGACAGGGCCGGGGAGGACGTGCCCGGCGGCAGAGAAGCCAGTGCGGAGCGGTACTCCTCCGTGATCCACGCGATGTCGGCCGTGCGCTGGAGGTCGCGGGTGGGGTCGGTGGGGAGTTTGTCCAGGCGGCGGGAGATGCCGTGCAGGTAGCGAACGACGTCGCGCAGGCGGGAGGCCCCCGTTTCGGTCACGAAGCCCGCGTGGACGAGGCCGTCGAGCTGGTGGCGGATGTCGGCGAGGGATTCGGTGGGGCCCCTGGTGTCGGGGAGCACCGTTTCGACGTCGTTGGCGGCGCGCAGGATGCGCTCCACGTCGGTCAGCACCGCCAGCACGGCGTCGTTCAGGCCCGCGCGCACCGTTTCCAGGAGGGTGGCGAAGCCGGCCTCGTCCCAGGCCGGGCCGCCGGCGGCGGCCATGAGGGAATCGACGGCGCAGTCGACGCAGTCCTCCAGCAGCGCGGCGACGCTGCCGTGCGGGTTGCGGTTCAGCACGAGCTTCGAGGAGTTCGACAGCGATCGCGTGATGAACTTCATCGGGGAGTTCAGGTTGAGCCGCAGCATCCGTCGCGAGCCGGCCCACATGGCGTGCTGCTGCTCGCCCGGCGTGTCGAGAAGCCGGACGGCCACCGAGGCGCCCTCGTCGACCAACGCGGGGTACGCCTTGACGTCGTGGCCGCGCTGGGTGGAGGCGAACACCTTGGGCAGCTGACCGAACGACGGCCTCGTCAGGCCCG
Source organism: Amycolatopsis sp. (assembly GCA_035551175.1). Lineage (GTDB taxonomy): Bacteria > Actinomycetota > Actinomycetes > Mycobacteriales > Pseudonocardiaceae > Amycolatopsis. Next base: position 5,024 of record DASZNR010000065.1, read on the forward strand.
CCTTCTCGATGCTGTTGGCGGCCTTGGAGATCGTCTCGCGCACCTTCGGCGCGAGCCTCAGCTTGAGCGCCTCCAGGTCCTTGCCCTCGGCCACCTTGCGGCCGCGCTCGTCGACCACTCGGAACGTCATTCGCAGGTGGTCGGGCAGTGACGACAGAGCGTAGGCCGATCCCGGCACGTCCACCCCACGCAGCGCAAACAGTTCGTCGGACAGCACGTCGAGCAGTGGACCGTCCGAAGGGGACACTCGCGAAAGGACGTCCACGGCGGTGTCCGGCGCCGGGACGAAGTTGCGCCGCAACGCTTTCGGCAGCGACTTGATCAGCTGTGTCACCAGCTCCGCTCGCAGGCCCGGCACGAGCCAGTCGAACCCATCGGACGTCACCTGGTTCAGCACCGGCAGCGGGAGGTGGACGGTCACGCCGTCGGCGTCCGCGCCCGGTTCGAACTGGTAGGTGAGCTTGAAGACCTGTGTGCCCTGCGTCCACGAGTCCGGGTAGTCGGACTCGCGCACGCCCCCCGCGGTTTCGTTGATGAGCATGGATTTCTCGAACGACAGCAGGTCTGGGTCGCCGCGGCGGGCCTTCTTCCACCAGCTGTCGAAGTGCCGCACGGACACGACGTCGGCAGGCACCCGCTGGTCGTAGAATTCGAACAGCGTCTGGTCGTCGACGAGAATGTCGCGGCGGCGGGCGCGGTTCTCCAGGTCTTCGACCTCGTTGAGCAGCGCGCGATTTTCGGCGAAGAACTGGTGGTTCGTTCGCCAGTCCCCCTCCACGAGCGCGTGGCGGATGAACAGTTCCCGCGACAGCTCGGGATCGATGCGCCCGTAGTTCACGCGCCGGTCGGCGACGAGCGGCACGCCGTAGAGCGTCACCTTCTCGATCGCCATCACCGCACCCTGCCTGCGCTCCCAGTGCGGCTCCGAATAGGACCGTTTCACCACGTGCGCGGCCAGCGGCTCGACCCACTCGGGCTCGATGCGCGCGTTCACCCGGCCCCACAGTCGCGACGTCTCCACCAGCTCCGCCGACATCAGCCACCGTGGCTGCTTCTTGAACAGCGCCGAACCCGGGAACACGGCGAATCGCGCGCCGCGAGCGCCGAGGTAATCGCCCTTCGCCGGGTCTTTGAGCCCGATGTGCGACAGCAGCCCGGAAATCAGCGACGTGTGCACGTGCTGGGGATCGGCCGGGGTGGTGTTGAGCGAGATCCCCAACGGCTTCGCGAGCTGGCGCAGCTGGCTGAAGATGTCCTGCCACTCGCGGATGCGCAGGTAGTTCAGGTACTCGGCGCGACAGAGCCGGCGGAACTGATTGCCCGTGAGTGCTCGTTGCTGCTCGCTCACGTACTCCCACAAGTTCAAATACGCCAGGAAATCCGACGTCGGATCGGCGAAGCGCGCATGCTGCTGGTCGGCCGCCTGCTGCTTTTCCGCCGGTCGCTCGCGCGGGTCCTGAATGGACAGTGCGGCCGCAATGATCATCACCTCGCGCACGCAGCCGTTCCGTGCGGCCTCCAGCACCATCCGGCCCATTCGCGGGTCGACGGGCAGCTGCGCGAGCTTGCGGCCGATGTCGGTCAGCCGGGAGGTGTCGCCCACCTCGAAGGCACCGAGCTCCTGCAGCAGCTGCACACCGTCCTTGACCTGACGGCGATCCGGCGGCTCCACGAACGGGAATGCCGCCATGTCACCCAAGCCGAGCGAGGTCATCTGAAGGATCACCGACGCGAGGTTCGTGCGCAGGATCTCCGGGTCGGTGAACTCCGGACGTGACTCGAAGTCCTCTTCCGAATACAGCCGGATGCAGATGCCGTCGGACGTTCGGCCGCTGCGGCCCTTGCGCTGGTTCGCCGAGGCCTGCGAGATCGGCTCGATCGGCAGCCGTTGCACCTTCGTGCGGTGGCTGTAGCGCGAGATGCGGGCCGTGCCGGGGTCGATCACGTACTTGATACCGGGCACGGTCAGCGACGTCTCGGCCACGTTCGTCGCGAGGACGATCCGGCGCCCGGTGTGGCGCTGGAACACCCGGTGCTGGTCGGCCGACGAGAGCCGCGCGTACAGCGGCAGTACCTCGGTGTTGCGCAGGTCCAGGCGGTTCAGCGCGTCGGCGGCGTCTCGGATCTCGCGTTCGCCGGACAGGAACACGAGAATGTCGCCGGGTGCTTCGCCACTGAGCTCGGCGACGGCGTCGAGGATTCCCTGCATCTGGTCACGGTCCTGGTCGGCGCCCGGGTCGTCCGGGTCGACGAGCGGTCGGTAGCGGACCTCGACGGGGTACGTGCGGCCCGAGACCTCGACGATCGGCGCGTTGTCGAAGTGCTTCGAGAACCGCTCGGGGTCGATTGTCGCGGAGGTGATGATCACCTTGAGATCGGGCCGGCGCGGCAACAGCTGCTTGACGTAGCCGAGGATGAAGTCGATGTTGAGGCTGCGCTCGTGGGCCTCGTCGATAATGAGGGTGTCGTACTGGCGCAGCATGCGGTCGGTCTGGATCTCGGCGAGCAGGATGCCGTCGGTCATCAGCTTCACGAGCGTGTCCTGGCCGGACTGGTCGGTGAAGCGCACCTTGTAGCCGACGGTGTCGCCGAGCTCGGTCTTCAGCTCGCTCGCGATGCGGTCGGCGACCGTGCGCGCGGCGAGCCGCCGGGGCTGGGTGTGCCCGATCTGGCCGACGACGCCGCGGCCGAGCTCCAGGCAGATCTTCGGCAGCTGCGTGGTCTTGCCCGAGCCGGTCTCCCCCGCGACGATCACGACCTGGTGGTCGTCGATCGCCTTCGCGATGTCGTCCTTCAGCCGGCTGACCGGCAGCTCTTCCGGGTATTCGATCTTCGGCACGCTCGCGCGCCGCTGCTGCACGCGCAGCTCCGCGGCGGCGACGTCGGCGGCGATGCGCTCGACGACCGCTTGCTTGTCGCGGGCCTTGCGCGCGCCGTCGAGACGCCGCCGCAGCCGGTGCTGGTCCCGCGTCATGAGTTCCGGCAGCCGCGCGCGTAGCGCTTCGAGGGGAGATTGAGTGGACATACTTGGATCGAGGATAGCGGTGGGTGAACCACTCGTGAGTGTTCGCGCCGGTTCTAACCGGCCGGAACACTCACGAGTCTTGAACGCCGCCGTGCCCGACCGGCACCGGTGCGCGAGGATTCCAGTCGGAACGTCGCCGACCCGACGGAGGTAGGTCATGGCCGACCACGACGTGGTGCTCTTCGGCGCCACCGGCTTCACCGGCACGCTGACCGCGGAATATTTCGCGCGCCACGCCCCGCGTGGCTTCCGTTGGGCGCTCGCCGGCCGTAACCGCGGCAAGCTGGAAGCGCTGCGCGGCAAGCTGGCCGCGATCGACGCGGACCTCGCCACGGTGCCGCTGCTCACCGCCGACATCGCCGACCCCGCTTCGCTGCGCGCGGTCGCCGCGTCCGCGAAGGTCGTGGCCACCACGGTCGGGCCCTACCTGCACTACGGCGAACCGCTGGTCGCGGCGTGCGCGGCCGAGGGCACGGACTACGTCGACCTCACCGGCGAACCGGAGTTCGTCGACCGCATGTACCTGGCATACCACGCGAAAGCAAACGAAACGGGCGCCCGCCTGGTGCACTGCTGCGGCTTCGACTCGATTCCCCACGACCTCGGGGCGTGGTTCACCGTCCGGCAGCTGCCCGAGGACGTGCCCCTGCAGGTCGACGGCTACGTGCGGGTCGGCGCGCTGCCGTCGGGTGGCACGTTCCAGACAGCTGTGAACGCCTTCGGCCGCCAAGCCGAGGCTCAGCAGGCCGCGAAGGACCGTGCGGCCGCCGACCCGATGCCGCCGGGCCGAACCGTGCGGACGCCTCTCGGCACGCCGCACCGCGCGCCGGGAACCGGACAGTGGGCGGTGCCACTGCCGACGATCGATCCGCAGGTCGTGGGCCACTCGGCACGCGCTTCCGTCCGCTACGGCCCGGATTTCCGGTACCGGCACTTCGGCGCGTTCGAGCACCTGCCGTCACTGGCCGGCGCGGTGGCCGGCATGGGCGCGCTGTTCGCGGCGGCACAGCTGCCGCCCACGCGCCGCGGCCTGGCGAAACTACTCGCGCCGGGACGAGGCCCCAGCCCCGAACGTCGCGCGCGCTCCTGGTTTTCCGTGCGCTTCACCGGCACCAGCGGCGGCGAGCATGTGACGACGGAGGTCTCCGGTGGTGACCCCGGCTACGACGAGACGGCCAAGATGCTCGCCGAATCCGCCCTCTGCCTCGCCCTCGACGACCTCCCGCCGACCTCCGGCCAGGTCACCACCGCCACCGCGATGGGCGACGCACTGATCGACCGTCTCACCCGTGCCGGCATGGTGTTCCGCACCATTTGACCGCCTGGAAAGAGCCGACGGGGAAGATCCACCCGCAACCCCCATCTTCACCGTGCGGCGCCCGACACCGGCGACCACCCTCGTGAGTGTTCGCGCCGGTTAGAACCGGCGGGAACACTCACGAGCGCGGCTGACCCCACCGGCTCCCCAGCGGGCGGCCTTCCCCGCCGCACCCGGGTTTCCTCCCCTGTCCGGCGTGAGTACTGCCGTACGCTCGCGCGCCATGAGGACCGTTCTCGCGTCGCTGTGTTCCGTCGCACTCGCGACGCTCGGCGCTGACGCCCCTGCGGCCGGCCCGACCCCGCCCCCGCCCTACGCCGGGCCCGCCCGCCAGCTGGTCACGGTCACCGCCTCCAGCAGCACCGCCACCACGGCGACACTGACCGCGTGGTCTCGCCGTGGCGACGGCTGGGTCCGGGCACTCGGCCCGTTCCCGGCGTTCGTCGGTTCGCAGGGCATCGGCCAGGCGAGCGAGACCTCGTCGCACACCCCCGCCGGCGTGTGGCCGCTCACCGAAGCCTTCGGCAGCCGGCCGAACAATGGCACCCGGCTGCCGTACCGGCAGGTCACCGACTCCGACTGGTGGGTGTCCGACGTCGAGTCACCTCTGTACAACACGCACTACTCGTGCGCGCCGGGCACGTGCCCGTTCGACGAGTCGGCGGGCGAGAACCTCGGCAAGGCCGGGCCGGTCTACGACCACGCCACAGTGATCGACTACAACCGCCGTCCCGTGGTCGCGGGCAGGGGTTCGGCGTTCTTCCTGCACGTCTCCTCAGGTCGGCCGACGGCGGGCTGCGTGGCGATTCCGGGCCCCGACCTCGACGCCGTGATGCGCTGGCTCGACCCGGCAGGCCACCCGGTGATCGACATCGGCGTCAGTCCACAGTAGACAGAAGCTCGTCCGCCGGGCGCGTGTTGATCACGCGCGCCACGTCCAGTCCCGCCTTTTCGGCGCGGGCACAGCCGTAGACCTGCCAGTCGAGCTGGCCGGGTGCGTGCGCGTCGCTGTCGATGGCGAAGTCGCAGCCCAGCTCCACGGCCAGCTTCAGCAACCCCATCGGCGGGTCGAGCCGCTCCGGACGAGAGTTGATCTCCACCGCAACGCCGTTGTCCCGGCACGCGGTGAACACTCGCTCGGCGTCGAACGACGACGGCGGCCGCGCCCGCGGGCCCCGCACCAGCCGGCCCGTGCAGTGGCCGAGCACGCGTACGTGCGGATTCTCCACCGCCGCGACCATCCGCGGGGTCAGTTCGCGTGCCGGCATCCGCAGCTTGGAGTGCACGCTCGCCACCACGAAATCGAGTCGCGCCAGCAGGTCCTCGCGCTGGTCGAGTGCGCCGTCGTCGAGGATGTCGACCTCGATGCCGTGGAGCAGCCGGAACGGCGCCAGCTCCTCGTTCACGCGCGCGACCTCGTCCATCTGCTTGCGAAGGCGTTCGGCCGACAGACCGTTGGCCACGGTCAGGCGCGGCGAGTGGTCGGTGAGCACGATCCACTCGTGCCCGAGGTCGCGCGCTGCCTCGGCCATTTCCTGGATGGGGCTGCCGCCGTCGGACCAGTCGGAATGCGTGTGGCAATCGCCGCGCAGGGCGGCGCGGATCTGCCCGCCATCGGGGAGATCCGCTTCGGCGACCTTCGCCGCGTACGCCGGCACCCGGCCGAGCCACGCGTCTTCGATCACGCCCGCCGTCGCCTTGCCGATACCTTTGAGGGCCTGCAAGGTGCCGGAACGCACGCGACTTTCCAACTCCTCCTGCGAAAGCCCGTCGACCACCGCGGCCGCCTGCCGGAAGGCGCGCACCCGGTACGTCGGTTCCGCCGCGCGTTCGAGCTGGAAGGCGATGTCGCGCAGCGCACGGGCCGGGTCCATGGGTTCCGTTGTACTCGCCTCAAGCGCGCGGCGGCAGCTCATGGAGCTCGACGGACGTGAGTTCACCGTCGCGGATTTCCGCCGTCTGGTAGGTGCAGAACGGCTGGCGGCGCCGGTCGGTGGGCGAACCCGGGTTGAGCAGGCGCAGCCCGCCCGGCGTCACCGTGTCCCAGGGAATGTGGCTGTGCCCGAACACCAGCACGTCGGCATCGGGGAACAGTGCGTCGCAGCGCTGTTCGCGCCCCTTCGCAGCGCCGGTTTCGTGGATCACCGCCAGTCGCACGCCACCGAGTGTCACCCGCGCGACCTCGGGCAGCCACGCGCGCAGCTCGGGCCCGTCGTTGTTGCCGTAGACCGCGACGAGCCGCCGGGACGCGACGGCGAGCTGGTCGAACGTGTCGAGATCCACCCAGTCGCCGGCATGCACGACGACGTCGGCGCGGTCGACCTCCGCCCACACCTCGCCGGGCAGGTCCTTGGCCCGCTTCGGCAGATGCGTGTCCGCGACGAGCAGCAGCCGCACGCGCCTACTCCCCCTGGCCGATCGCGACGACCACGCGCTCGCCGAACGCGCCGATATGGGTGCGCAGCAGCTCGGCTGCGCCGTCGGCATCGCCTTTCTTCGCGGCGGCGAGCACGGCCTTGTGCTCACTCCATTCCTTGCGCCAGCTGGGATTCGCGTCCCAGCCGACCACGCTGATGAGGGCGGCGCGATCCTTGAGGTCGTCGAGCATCGACACCATCAGCGGGTTGCCGCAGCCGGCGTAGAGGCCGCGGTGGAAGCGCCGGTTGAGCAGGCTGAGCGTGGCGTGGTCCTTGTCCGGCAGCGCCGCCTGTGCGTGTTTGAGCGCCTCGGCCGCGTCTTCGAACAGCTCGCGGGCACCCGCCACCACGGACCGGCGCAGCGCTTCGGGTTCGAGCACCATCCGCACGTCGTACACCGACCGCGCGAGGTCGGCGTCGACCACGCACACCGAAGCGCCGCGGTACGGGCTGAACGTGACGAGCCCCGAGTTCGACAGCACTTTGAGGGCCTCGCGCACCGGCGTTTTCGACACTCCGAGCCGCTGCGCCAGCTCGGCTTCCACGAGCGGCTGGCCGGGCAGCAGCTCGCGCGTCAGGATGCCGCGGCGAATCTCTTCCAGCACCACCTCGGTGCGTGAGGCAGGCAGGCTGAACGTCGGTGGCATCGGACAACTCCAGACTCGCTCGGTCTGCCGTCGAACAGACCGCCATTCAACCAGTCGGCCACGGACGGTGCCCGTGAGCCGCACGGCGAACTGCGATCGTATATCAGATGCCATACTGTGCGAACCGATGAAAGGCGGCCCGGCCATGAAAGCACCGGAGGATTTGCGCAGCCACCGCTGGTTCGGCGGCGACGATCTGCGCGACTTCAGCCATCGCGCGCGGGCCCGTCAGCTCGGGTACGAGCCGGCCGAGCACCTCGGCAAACCCGTGATCGGCATCCTCAACACGTGGAGCGACATCAACCCGTGCCACATGCACCTGCGCGAACGCGCCGAACAGGTAAAGCCCGGCGTGTGGCGGGCGGGCGGCTTCCCGCTGGAGTTCCCCGTGGCGACGCTGTCGGAGACCTACCAAAAGCCAACACCCATGCTGTATCGCAACCTGCTGGCCATGGAGACCGAGGAGATCCTGCGCTCCTACCCCATCGACGGCGCCGTGCTGATGGGCGGCTGCGACAAGACGACCCCTGCGTTGTTGATGGGCGCGGCGAGCGCGGGACTGCCCGCGATTTTCGTGCCCGCCGGGCCGATGCTGCGCGGGCACTGGCGCGACGAAGTGCTCGGCAGCGGCACGGACATGTGGAAGTACTGGGACGAACGGCGCGCCGGAACCATCGGCGACGAGGAAATGTCCGAACTGGAGCGTGGTCTCGCGCGTTCGCCCGGCCACTGCATGACGATGGGCACGGCGTCGACCATGCCCTCGGCCGCCGAAGTCCTCGGGCTCACGTTGCCGGGCGCGGCGTCGATCCCGGCCGTCGACTCGGCGCACCACCGAATGGCGGCCGCGAGCGGCGCGCGGATCGTGAACATGGTGTGGGAAGACCTGACGATCGGACGGGTACTCGACGAGCGCGCGTACGCCGACGCCGTCACGACCGTGCTCGCGCTCGGCGGCTCGACCAACGCCGTGATCCACCTGATCGCGATGGCCGGACGCAGTGGTGTGTCGCTGTCGCTCACCGACTTCGACGAGATCGCGCGCCGCGTGCCCGTGCTCGCGAACATCCGACCGGGCGGTGACTGGCTGATGGAGGACTTCTACTACGCGGGCGGATTGCCCGGACTGCTGTCGCGGTTGACGGACCTGCTGCACACCGACCGGGTCACCGTCTCCGGACACACGCTGGCCGAAACGCTGGAGAAGGCCCGCGTGCACAACGACGACGTGATCCGCCCGCGCGACAAACCCGTCGCATTCGAAGGCGGTGTCGCCGTACTGCGCGGCAACCTCGCGCCCTCGGGCGCGGTCATCAAGCACATCGCGGCGACGCCGGAGCTGCTCACGCACACCGGTCGGGCCGTGGTCTTCGACGACTACGCGGACCTGAAGAAACGGATCGACGACCCCTCGCTCGGAATCACGGCGGACTCCGTGCTCGTGCTGCGGGGCGGTCCGCTCGGCGGGCCCGGAATGCCCGAGTACGGCATGCTGCCGATCCCCGACCACCTGCTCGCGCAGGGCGTGCGGGACATGGTGAATCTCTGACGCGCGCATGAGCGGCACGTCCTACGGCGCGTGCGTGCTGCACGTCGCGCCGGAATCCCACGTCGGCGGCCCGCTCGCACTGGTACGCGATGGCGACCTGGTCACACTCGACGTGCCGGCCCGGACGTTGCGGCTGGAAGTGAGCGACGACGAACTGGCACGGCGCAGGGCAGCCTGGACCCCGCCCGCGCCGCGATTCGAACGCGGTTACGGTGCCCTCTACACCGAGCACATCACGCAGGCCGACGACGGCTGCGACTTCGGCTTCCTGGCTCGCGCGGGCGCCAACCCCGAACCGGACGCGCGCTGACCGATTTGTCCCACCTAGGGGCACTGGTCCGCCATGTCCGGCTCGGCCCGTACGCTGTGGCGCGGGACGCAGCAACGGAAAGGTCGAACAGGTGCCGTACGAACCGCGCTGGCCGGAGTCCGACGACGACCGGCCGACGGAGGTCCTGCCGGCCGTCGCGGTCGAGCCCCGTCCGCGCCTGCGCAAGGCCGCGTGGATCAGCGGCGGAGTGCTGGCGGCGTTGCTGGTCGTGTACGTGATCGACCTGCTGACCAGCCAGGGCAGCGTGCCGCGCGGGGTCACTGTGGCTGGCGTCAACGTCGGCGGCCTCGATCGGCCGGTGGCCGAGCGCGAGCTGCGCAACCGCATCGAGCCGCGGCTGGCGCGGCCGATCACGGTCACCGCGGGCTCAGCGCGTACCACGCTCTCGCCGACCCTCGCGGGCCTGAGCCTCGACTGGCCCGCGACGCTCGATCAGGCCGGCGACCAGCCGCTGAACCCGTTCACGCGCCTGGCGTCGTTCTTCACCTCGCGTGAGGTCGGCGTCGTCTCGCACGCCGATGACGAACGGCTCGGTCCGGCGCTCGAGGACCTGCGCGGGAAAGTGGACCGCGACGCCGTGGAAGGCACCGTCCGGTTCGAGGGCACCAAGCCCGTCGAAGTGCCGCCGCGGCCGGGGCAAAAGCTCGACGTGTTCGCGGCCAAGGCCGCAGTGCTGCACCAGTGGGCGTCGGGCGCGGAGATCGCACTACCCGTGGTGCCGGCGCCGGTGCGCACGACAGCCGAGGGAGTGCGGGCAGCACTGGAGCGGTTCGCCGAGCCCGCGGTCGCGGCCCCGGTGACGATCAAGGGCGAGGGCGCCGTCGCGACGCTGCAGCCCCGCGACATCGCGGCCGCGCTCACGTTCACCCCCGCCGACGGCGGCGGCCTCGCGCCGAAGCTGGATCAGAAGCGCCTCACCGACGTCGCCGGACCCCAGCTCAAGTCCACCGAGCAGGAGGGCAAAGACGCGACCATCGCGTTCAGTGGTGGCAAGCCGCAGGTCGAGCCTTCCGTCGACGGCAAGGCGGTGGATTGGGAGCCGAGCCTGAAACCCTTGCCGGACGTACTGCCGCGCGCGGACGGGCGGGAGCTGAAGGCGGTCTACAAGAACAGCCCCGCGAAGGTGACGACCGAGCAGGCCGGGGCGCTGGGGGTGAAGGAAGTCGTCGGCGAATTCACCACGAAGGGGTTCGCGGCCGATTCGGGGGTGAACATCCGGGTGGTGGCGGACAAAGTGAACGGCGCGGTCGTGAAGCCGGGCGAAACGTTCAGCCTCAACGGGTTCACGGGCCCACGCGGGAAGCCGCAGGGTTACATCGAGGCCGGCGTGATCGAGAACGGCGCACCGGCGCGCGAGGTCGGCGGCGGCATTTCGCAGTTCGCCACCACGCTGTACAACGCGGCGTACTTCGCCGGCCTGAAGGACGCCGGGCACAAGGAGCACAGCTACTACATCAGCCGTTACCCGGCGGCCCGCGAAGCGACCGTGTTCCAGAATCCCGACGGCGCCAGCGTCATCGACCTCAAGTTCACCAACGACTCCGACACGGGAATCGCCATCCAGACGATCTGGACGCCGTCGTCGATCACCGTGAAACTGTGGGGCACCAAGCGGTACACCGTCGAGTCGATCCCCGGAGAGCGCACCTCCCCGACGCCTCAGCCGACGAAGCCGGGCCCCACCGAGAACTGCCACGCGTCGGCGGGCGCGCCCGGCTTCACGACCACGGACACGCGGGTACTCAAGGACGCCGCGACCGGCCGGGAAGTCTCGCGCCACACGCGCACAGTGCGCTACAACCCGCAGCCGAAGATCACCTGCGGACCCTAGCCGCCGACGCCCGTCCACCTGAACTGCTCGTGAGTAGCGGCGCCGGTTAGAACCGGTTTCGCCACTCACGAGCGGTTCGGCACCCGCCGCCCGGCCCCACCGTCCCACGTGACCGTCACCAGCTCCCTCCCCGACGAGCCCAGATCCGGCGGCAGCTTCGGATCGACACCCAACTCGAGCAACGCCTCCCCGACTTCGCCGGCCCGCTCGCGCGGCAGGCACAACCGCCGGCGGGTCACGTCGACGAGCTCGGTGAACGTCTCGTGCTCTGCCTCGTCCGGGCGACGCCACCGGCTGATCTTCGGGTCGATGCCGAGCTCGCCGAGCGCGGCGCAGAAAGTTCGGGCGGTGGGCCCGGTCGGACGGCGGATGCCGTGGAACCGTTCCCACAGCACGTTCAGCTCGGTGAGCGGGTGATTGAGCGCGGTCTCGACGATCACGCGGCGGCGGGCCCGCGTCGTGAGCGCGTGGACGAACGGTTCGAGGTCGGGCACGTTGTAGACGACGTTCCCGCACAACACGACGTCGGCATCGGCCACCTCTGCGGCGGCAGCGGGCCAGTGGCCGAGCACCGTCGAAGCGGGCACGCCGAGCCGCTCGGCGCGGGCGGCGAACGACGTGAGCAACTGCAGGTCCCCGTCGACGCCGCACACCGCCGTGACGCCGGCCCGACCCACGAGCGACAGGCTCGTGGCGCCGGCCGCGGCGCCGACGTCGAGCACCGTGCCCGGCTCGGCCAGTACCGCGGCCGCCTCGGCAAACGTCCTGCCGAGTGGCGCCGCGATCTGCGCGTCGGCGCGGCGCTCGAAGACTCGCCGGGGTAGCACCCACGGCGAGTCCGGCGCCGCGTCGGCGATCTCCGCGGGAACCGCCCACGCGGCCAGCTGCTGCGCCCACGTCCGTACCGCCGACACCATCGTCGTCTCCCAGCGTCCCAGTCGGATTCGTTCCCTCTGAATCCTCCCGCAAACAGCGAGCACGCCATGGCCAACCCGCGTAACCTCCGGTTCCAGATCACAGAAGGGGGCACTCGTGGCTGATGAAGCCGCCATGGGGCTGTACGGCCTGACCAAACGGTTCGGCACCACGCTCGCCGTCGACAACGTCGCCTTGGAGGTGCCGCGCGGCTCGTTCTTCGGCCTGGTCGGGCCGAACGGAGCAGGGAAGACGACGTCGCTGTCGATGGCCGTCGGGCTGCTGCGTCCGGACGCCGGGCAGGCGCGCGTGTTCGGGGTGGACGTGTGGCGGGAGCCGGAGCGGGCGAAGGGCCTGATCGGCGTACTGCCCGACGGACTGTCCATTCCGGAACGCCTGACCGGGCGTGAACTGCTCACCTACATGGGATTGCTGCGCGGCCTGCCGCCGGCCACCGTCGGCGAGCGGGCGCAGGAGCTGCTCGGTGTGCTTGAGCTCCTCGAAGCCGAGCGGACGCTCGTCATCGACTACTCGGCCGGGATGCGCAAGAAGATCGGCCTCGCGATGGCGTTGCTGCACGGGCCGCGCCTGCTGGTGCTGGACGAACCGTTCGAGGCCGTCGACCCGGTGTCCGCGTCGACGATCCGGACGATCCTGCAGCGCTTCGTCGCCTCGGGCGGCGCGGTGGTGCTGTCGAGCCACGTCATGGCTCTGGTGGAGCAGCTGTGCAGCCACGTCGCGGTGATCACCCGCGGCCGCGTGATGGCCGCGGGTGCGGTCGACGACGTGCGCGGCGGCGGCAGCCTGGAAGAGGCGTTCGTGCACATCGTGGGCGGGCGTACCGGCGGAGCGGAGGGGCTGTCGTGGTTGGCGTCCTCGTCCGACTGAAGCTGCGCGTCCTGCGCAACTCCATGCGGGGCCGCCAGGTCGCGGGCATGATCGTCGGCGGTGTGTTCGGCCTGATCGCCGCCGCGCTCACGATCGCGCTGGCCACCGTGCCGATCAGGGGTGGCACCGACATCACCCTCGACCTGCTGACCACGGTCTACGCGGCGTGGGCGGCCGGCTGGGTCCTCGCGCCGATCGCCACCGGTGGCGGTGACGACACGCTGCGCCCGGAACACTTCGCGCTCCTGCCGATCGGCCGCCGCAAACTCGCCGTCGGCCTGCTGGCCGCGAGTTTCGTCGGCGTGACGGCCGTGGTGAGCCTGCTCGCGTTCCTCGGCCTGATCTTCTACGGCTTGCGGCTCGGTGCCGGCGCGGCGCTCGTCGGGCTCGTGTTCTCGCTGCTCCAGCTGGCTTTCGTCGTGTTGCTCTACCGTGTGGTGATGGCGGCGCTCGGCGCGCTGCTGACCTCCCGCAAGGGCAAGGAGCTCGGGGTCGTGCTGGTGGCGCTGACCGGGCTGTCCGGCGTGGGCGTGAACCTGGCGGTCAACAAACTGGGCCCGGCGATCATCGACGGGCAGGTGCCGGGGTTCGTGAACGTCATGCGCGTGCTGCCCTCGGGCTGGGGCACGGTCGCCGTGCACGCCGCCGGCACCGGTGCGTGGGGCACGGCGCTGGGACTGTTCGTGGCGATGCTCGCGGTGATCGCCGTGCTGATCGCGGCGTGGGGCGCGCTGCTCGCGCGGCACGTGACGAACCCGTCGTTCCGCGGCGCGTCGCGCACGAAAGCGCGGGCGGAGGGAACTCCTGCGCGCCGCGGGCTTCTGCCGGCCACGCCGGTGGGCGCGGTGGCGCGCAAGGAACTGTTCACGTGGTGGCGCGATGCCCGCCGGCGGGTCGCGCTGCTGTCGACGCTGATCATCGGCGTGGGGATCACCGTCGTCCCGGCGCTGTCGGGCGGTGGCCGGCCCGCGATCGTGCCGTATCTGGGCGTCGCCGTGGTGTTCTTCGCGTGCATGCAGTCCGGCAACCTCTACGGCTTCGACGGCAGCGCGCTGTGGCACACGCTCACGATCCCCGGCGCCGAACGTGCCGACGTTCGCGGGCGCCAGCTCGCGTGGGCGCTGATCGTCGCGCCGGTGGCGCTGGCGCTGGCCGCGATTCTGCCCGGCGCGGTCGGCGAGCCCGGCGCGTATCCGTGGGTGTTCGGTCTTCTGCCGGCGCTGCTGGGCGCGGGCTCGGGAGTGCTGATCCTGCAGTCGGTGTTCCTCGCGTTCCCGCTGCCGGACCAGCGCAAGAGCTCGAGCCCGTGGTCGTCCGGCGGACGGCCGGGCTGCGTGCGGGTGCTGATGATGCTCGCGACGACGCTGCTGGTCGCCGTCGGCGCGCTGCCCGTGCTGGCGCTGTGCCTCGCCGGCGCGCTCACGGACTCGCCGACGCTGCAGTGGCTCGGTGTGCCCGTCGGGATCGTGGCCGGAGTGGTGCTCGCGTGGTGGTGGGGCGGGATCGCGCGCCGTCGGCTCGCAACGCACGGGCCGGAGCTGCTGGCAACGGTCTCGAAGGAACGCTGAATTTCACCGGGCCGCGGGCAGACCCGCGGCCCGGTGGTCACGGCAAGGCGGCCAGTGAGTCCGCCAGCGTGTCTTCCGGCAGCTCGTTGTCCGTCATTTCACCCGACAGGTACGCGCCGTATGCGGGCAGGTCGAGGTGGGCGTGTCCGCACAGGGCCGTCAGAATCACCTTTTCCTCGCCAGTTTCCTTGCATTGCAACGCTTCCTGGATGCACGCGGCGAGCGCGTGCGTCGGCTCGGGTGCCGGGATGATGCCCTCGGCGCGCGCGAACCGGACGCCGGCGGCGAAGCACTCCCGCTGCCCGATCGCGAGGCCCTCCATGAGACCCAGGGCGTAGATGTGGGAGATGAGCGGCGACATGCCGTGGTAGCGCAGGCCGCCGGCGTGGATGGGGTCGGGGATGAAGTCGTGGCCGAGCGTGTGCATCTTCAACAGCGGCGTGAGGCCTGCGGTGTCGCCGAAGTCGTACGCGTACGTGCCGCGGGTGAGCGATGGACACGCCGCCGGCTCGACGGCGCGGATGACCGGGTTCATGCGGCCCGCGAGTTTCTCGCGCAGGAACGGGAAGGCGAGGCCGCCGAAGTTCGAGCCACCGCCCGTGCAGCCGACCAGCAGGTCCGGGGAGTCTCCGGCGAGCTCGAACTGTTTGAGCGCCTCCTCACCGATCACGGTCTGGTGCAAAAGCACGTGGTTGAGCACGCTGCCGAGTGCGTAGCGAGCGTCCGGGTCGGCGGCGGCCTGCTCGACCGCCTCGCTGATGGCGATGCCGAGACTGCCCGGCGATTCGGGGTCGTCGGCGAGGATCTTGCGTCCCGATTCGGTGAGGGCCGACGGGCTCGGGTGCACCTTCGCGCCGAACGTTTCCATCATCAGCTTGCGGTAGGGCTTCTGGTCGTATGACGCGCGGACCTGCCACACCTCGCAGTCGAGCCCGTACTGCGCGCACGCGAACGCCAGCGCGCTGCCCCACTGCCCGGCGCCCGTTTCGGTCGTCAGCCGCGTGACGCCCTCCGCCGCGTTGTAGAACGCTTGCGGCACAGCCGTGTTCGGCTTGTGCGAACCGACGGGGCTCACGCCTTCGTACTTGTAGTAGATGCGCGCCGGCGTGCCCAGCGCCTTCTCCAGCCGTCGCGCCCGGTACAACGGCGAGGGGCGCCACAGGCGGTAGACCTCGCGGACCTCCTCGGGGATGTCCACGTACCGCTCGCCGGTCACCTCCTGCGCGATCAGCGCCTGCGGGAACAGTGGTGCCAGATCCGCCGGTCCCACCGGCTCACGCGTGCCGGGATGCAACGGCGGTGGCGGCGGCTCGGGCAGATCGGGCACGATGTTGTACCACCGCGTCGGAAGGTCGGCTTCGTCGAGGATGTACTTCGTCCGCTCGGCCATCACGCCTCCTTGCGTTCCGGAAACCTCAACATAGATCCGCGTGCGCCTGGGGGCCAGCCCGCGTCCACAGTGGATTTGCCCGGCCGGGCTCCCGAGTCGCCTCTTTCCGCCACCAGCGCATACGCTGAACATCCGACTCGCACACGGAGGAACCCACCATGTCCTACGCCGTCGACTTCGCCACCGTCTCGACCACCGGCCTGGAGTCGTCACCGGTGGCGGACGCCCTCGCCGGCCTGCGGGCGAACGAGGCCCGGTACTTCAAGAACAAGTACGACCACGTCTTCACCGTCGAACCCGCGGGCGACGCCCCCGCCACGCTCGACTGGGTGCACCGCATCCTCAAGGAAGAGCGCGACATCGTCATCTCCTCGCGCCCGCTGGAGGTGACCGAGTTCGAGGTCGAGGGCATCCGGATGGCCTACGTCTTCTACGAGAGCGGTCTGTCGATCAACGTCATGTACACCCTCGAGGACGGCGGGAAGCGAGCGGTCGGCTTCAAGCTCTCCGACGGCATGGACGTGCCGGCGGAACTCGGCTCGTTCAAGTTCGCGCGCCAGAAGTCGAAACTGGCGGGAACGATCCGCGGCTCGTTCTTCGTGATCAAGAACGAGTACTGACGCCAGGTACTCAGCGGTGGGGAACGCGCTCGGGTTCGCCGCGGAATGAGCGGACCCGGGTGGTGGCGCGAACCGAGCAGGAATCGAGAAGCGCATGTCACGGCCTCGCGCCTACCGTTTCCGGCATGACCTCACTCGACACCATCATCCTCGAAGTCCCCGACCCCGCCGCTGCCGAACGGTTCTACGCAGACGCCTTCGGGCTGAGGGACCGGCTGCGGTTGCGCGCCGCGCAGGAGCCGACGAGCGGGTTTCGCGGCTACACGCTTTCGTTGATCGTCGCCCAGCCCGCCGACGTCGACGCACTGATCGCCTCCGCCGTCGAGGCCGGGGCGAACGTGCTGAAACCTGTCGCGAAATCGATGTGGGGTTACGGCGGCGTGGTGCAGGCCCCCGACGGTGCGATCTGGAAAGTCGCCACCTCCGTGAAGAAGAACACCGGCCCCGCGAAACGGAAATTCGACCGGTTGGTGCTGCTACTTGGCGTCGCGGACGTCGCGGCGAGCAAGCGGTTCTACGTCGAGCACGGCCTTGCCGTCGGCAAGAGTTTCGGGCGCGTGTACGTCGAGTTCGACACCGGCGACAGCCCCGTGCGGCTCGGCCTGTACCGGCGGCGCGCGCTGGCCAAGGACGCCGGTGTGCCGCCGGAGGGCAGCGGGTCCCACCGCATCACCGTCGGTGGGCCCGCCACGTTCACCGATCCGGACGGGTTCGCTTGGGAGACGACGGTCTCAGCGGGGTCAGCGAACTGACGGCTCCGCCACGAACTCCGTGAACATCCCCGGTTCGTAGGCGCCGCCGGGCTGGCGCACGATGACGTTCATGCGGTTGGCCGCGTTGATCATCGCGATCAGGCACACCAGCGCGGCGAGTTCGTCGTCGCCGAAGTGCTTGCGAGCGGCGTCCCAGGTGTCGTCCGGGACGCCCGCGGTGTCGGCGAGGCGCGTGGCGTCCTCGGTGAGCGCGAGCGCCGCACGTTCGGCTTCGGTGAACACCGTGGTCTCGCGCCAGGCGGCGACCAGCGCCAGCCGCAGCGGGGTCTCACCGGCGGCCACGGCCTCCTTCACGTGCATGTCGAGGCAGAAGCCGCAGCCGTTGATCTGGCTCGCGCGGATCTTCACGAGTCCTTGGACGGCGGGCGCGAGCTCCGAGCGGTCCAGCAGCATGCTCGCGCCGGCGAACCGCTTGGCGAACTTGGCGGCGAGCTCGTTTTCCATCATGTTCAGGCGGGTCATCTCTCGTCCTTTCGTGGTCACTTCGGCCATCAGATGCCGCGAACCCGCCGTCTGTGACATGTCACGAAACACCGCCGGCCGGCGTCTGGTGGGCGACACTGTCCTGATCGAAGGGGGACACGCCATGGCCGACCGCGGCACGGACGTCTTCGTGACCCACCGCAACCTGCTCTTCACCATCGCCTACGAGATGCTCGGCTCCGCGGCCGACGCCGAGGACGTACTGCAGGAGACGTGGTTGCGCTGGGTCGGCGTCGACTTCGACGAGGTGGAGAACCACCGTGCGTACCTGGTCCGCATCACCACCCGCCAGGCGCTGGGCCGGCTGCGGACGCTCGGTCGCCGCAAGGAGTCCTACGTCGGCTCGTGGCTGCCCGAGCCGCTGCTGACCGCGCCGGACGTGGCCGACGACGTCGAGCTGGCGGACCACGTCTCGATGGCCATGCTGCTGGTTCTCGAGACGCTCGCGCCGACGGAACGCGCGGTGTTCGTGCTGCGTGAGGTGTTCGACCTCGCGTACGGGGAGATCGCGGAGGCGGTCGGGAAAACGCCCGCAGCCGTGCGGCAGATCGCACACCGGGCGCGGGCACACGTGGCCGCCCGCCGCCCGCGCGGCCCGGTTTCGCGTGCCGAGACCCGCGACGCCGTCGACGCCTTCCGCCACGCGATCGAAACCGGCGACCTGCAGCGGCTGCTCGCCGTCCTGTCCCCCGACGTCGTCCTCGTCGGCGACGGCGGCGGCATCAAACAGGCTCTGCCCAACCCGATCACCGGCGCCGACCGGGTGGCCCGCGTACTGTCGGCCGGCCTGCCGCGCCTGACCGCTGTCACGACCGAACCCGCGCAGGTCAACGGCTACCCCGCCCTCACCATCCACCTCGACGGCACGCTCGACACCGTGCTGGCGCTGCGCATCGACGACGGCCGGGTCACCGGCATCTACGCGGTACGCAACCCGAAGAAGCTCTCCCACATGACGGCGGAGACGGCGCTGCGGCGGTAGCGGTTTTGTCGGGCCCTCCGGGTAGGTTCGAGGACATGGCGACCATGGTGACGTTCCACGCCCACCCCGATGACGAGTGCATCGTGACCGGCGGCGTGATGCGGAAGGCGGCCGACGAGGGGCACCGGGTGGTGCTCGTCGTCGCGACGCGCGGAGAGCTCGGGGAAGTACCCGACGGGTTCCTCGCCGACGGCGAGCAGCTGTGGGAACGGCGAGTGCGCGAGACGCACGCGTCGGCCGAGATTCTGGGCGTCAAGCGGGTCGAGTTCCTGGGCTACCGCGACTCCGGGATGATGGGCGAGCCGACGAACGACGGGCCGGGCACGTTCTGGACCGCCGACATCGAGGAGGCAGCCGGGCGGCTCGCGGCGATCCTGCGCGAAGAGGACGCCGACGTCCTCACGATCTACGACGACCACGGCAATTACGGGCACCCCGACCACATCCAGGTCCACCGAGTCGGCGTGCGGGCGGCGGAGCTGGCGGGCACGTCGCGCGTCTACCAGGCGACGGCGAACCGCGACCACATGCGCCGCGGCATTGAGGCGGCCGTCGAGGCGGGGCTGGTGGCGGCCGAGGACCTGCCGGATCCCGAAAAGCAGCCGCAAGACCTCGGTTCGGCGGAAGAGGACCTGACGGCGCAGGTCGACGTCACGCCGTACCTCGACGCGAAGCGTGCGGCCATGCGTGCCCACGCCAGCCAGATCAGCGAGGACTCGTGGTTCCTCGCGATGTCCGCCGAAATGTTCCGCGGCGCTTTCGGCATCGAATGGTTCATCCGCGACGGCGAAAGCCCGGGCATCACGGAAACGGACCTCATGGCCGGCCTGTGATCGCTGGCCAGGACTCGTGAGTGTTCGCGCCGGTTAGAACCGGTCTTCAGTCGCATGACACCGGTTAGAACCGGCGCCGCCACTCACGACAGGGAGACAACCGCGGCGGGGGCCGGAGGAGGGTGTGTGGACAGGACGGTCGAGTGGGCCGACGGCGCAATCGTGATCATCGATCAGTTGGCGTTACCCGGGGAGTACCGGACGGTGGCGCTGCGGACTGTGGACGAGGTCGTCGGCGCGGTGAAGCGGCTGGCGGTGAGGGGAGCGCCCGCGCTGGGGGCCGTCGGGGCGCTCGGGGTGGCGCTGGCGGCGTTCGCGGGAGGCGACGTGCGCGGTGAGGCCGAGCGGATCGCGGCAGCGCGGCCGACGGCGGTCAACCTGCGGTGGGGCGTCGAGCGGGCGCTCGGTCGGCTGTGCGACGGGCCGGAGGCCGTGCTGGCACTCGGGCGGACGATGCTGGACGAGGACGAGCGCGTCAACCGCGTCGCGTCCGGGCACGCGGCGGAGGTGGTGCTGCGCGAATGCGCGCGGCGGCCGTTGCGGTTGCTCACGCACTGCAACGCCGGCCGGCTCGCGACGGTCGCCTGGGGCACGGCGCTCGGCGTCGTCTGGCACCTGCACGAGCGGGGCGCCGTGGAGTCCGTGCTGGTCGACGAGACGCGCCCATTGCTGCAGGGTGCGCGGCTCACCGCGTGGGAGCTCGCGCAAGCCGGTGTGCCGCACCGCGTGCTCGCCGACAGTGCGGCCGCGTTCGCGATGGCCCGCGGGCTCGTCGACTGCGTGCTCGTCGGCGCCGACCGCATCGCGGCGAACGGCGACGTCGCCAACAAGATCGGCACCTACAGCCTCGCGCTCGCCGCCGCGCACCACGGTGTGCCGTTCGTGGTCGTGGCGCCTGAGTCCACTGTGGACGCCGCGACGTCGGCCGGTTCGGACATCGTGATCGAGGAACGCGCCGCACCCGAACTCACCGAGCTCGGCGACCGGCTCCTCGCCCCGCCTGGCACCGTGGCGTTCAACCCTGCTTTCGACGTCACGCCGGCCGCCCTCATCACGGCGGTCGTCACCGAAAACGGCGTCCGGATGCCGTGACCGGAACCAGCGACCGGTACAGCGCGAGGTGCGCCTCGGCGGCGGCCGCCCACGTGTGCCGCCGCGCCAGTGCCAGCCCGGCCGCCTGCCGCGACGGCCCGGCCGACAGCGCATCGGCCAGAGCCGCGGCCAACGAGGCCGGCGTCGAGGCGAACCGGGCCACCCCGCCGAACACCTCGCGCAGCACCGGCAGGTCCCTCGTCACCACGGGGGTCCCCGCGGCCAGCGCCTCCATCGCCGCCAGGCCGAACCCCTCCTTGGTCGAGGGAAACGCGAACACCGCAGCCGACCGCATCAGCGACGGCAGGTCGTCGTGGGCGACGGGACCCAGCACGACCGGCGACAGACCCAGCTCGGCCGCGCGCGCGTCCCAGCGGGCGCGGTAGTCGCGGTAGTCGAAGAGCGTCTCGCCGCCGGCGATGACGAGTCGCGGCGCCGGCCGCGGCAGCAGGGCCATGGCGTCCAGCAGGTCCAGCGACCCCTTCCGCGGTTCGATCCCGCCCACCGCCAGGACATAGGGGCCGAACCGCGCGCGCCACTCCCCCGGCGGCGCCGAAGCGAACCGCTCGGAGTCGACGCCGTTCGGAATCACCGTCGCCGAGATGCCCCAGCCCGCCGAGAGCTCCGCGGCGACCGACGCCGAAACGCAGACGTGGGCGAACGGGCGCGTCAGAGCCCGCGAGTGGCACGCGACCAGCTCGGGGGTCGTGAACGTGTCGAGGTGGTGCACCGTCCGCACGCACCGGTCGACGGCGTTCGCCGAGATGCAGTCCTGTGCGTGGACGACATCGAACGCATCGGGCCGGAAAGCCTCGCGCAGTACGGAAATCGACCGCAGGATCCGCGCGCCCACGGATTCGCCCTGCCGCTCGGGGAACGGCACGACCTCCGTGTGCACTCGCGGGTCCACGGGGCGGAAGAAGCCGCTGTCCCCGCCACGGCCCAGCGTCCACACCGTCACGTCCTCACCCGCCGCGGCGAGCGCTTCGGCGAGCGCGAGGGTGTGCACGACGCCGCCGCGGGGTTTGGTCGAATAGCTCAGCAAAGCGATCCGCACGTCAGTTCTCCCGATATGCCGAGGGTTTGCGTTCCCCCAGGTGGTGCAGCACCCGCCGCGCGTTAGCCAGCGACCTCGCGACGTCCACTTCGGCCACCGCGAGTCCCGCCTTCGACCACGTACGCGCGAGGATTTCGCCGCCGGGGCCGACGACTTTCGCCTGGCCGAGGAACCGCATGCCGCCCAGGGCCCCCGTCTGGTTGGCCGACGCGAGCACCACCTGGTTCTCCGCCGCGCGGGCCTGGTCGTAGAGGTCGAACAGCCGCGACTGCCGGTCCTGCGCCATCCGCGGCGCCCGGTTGGTGATGCTCGTCGGCCACGCCGAGAGGCACGCGACGACCTCGGCGCCGTCGACCGCGAGCGAACGCGCGGCTTCGGGGAACGTCTTGTCGTAGTCGATCAGCATGCCCAGCCGGCCGACGGACGTGTCGAAAGCGGCGAAGGACTCACCGGCGTCGTAGGCCACGCGCTCGCCCGGCGGCTGGTGCACCTTGCGGTGGTGACCCAGAACGCCGTCGCCGCTCAGGCACACGGCCGAGTTGTAGCGGCGAGGGCCGTCGGCTTCGCAGTAGCCGACGCACACCGTCATCTCGGCCGCGAGCGCCTGCACTGTCTTCAGCTCCGGGCAGCCGGGTTCGAGCGCGGGCGGCAGCGCATCGGGATCGGGGTGACGCAGGTCGGCGAGATACCCGCCGAGCGCCGCGTCCGGCAGCACCAGCAGCGCGGCACCGGCCTGGCGGGCGTGGTCGATCAGCGTCGCGATGCGCCGCAGGCCGAACTGGAGGTCACGGCCGAAGTGCGCGGCCACCGCGGCGATGCGGACCGGCCCGCTCACGCGTACGCGGCCGGCCGCCGGTCGGCCAGGTGCGCCATCGACCGCCGCGCTGTCGCCAACGCTCGTTCGACGTCGATCGACGCGATCGCCAGTCCCTCGCCCACGCCCGTGTCGGCCAGCACCTCACCGCCCGGGTCGACGACCTTGGCGCTCGCGACGAACCGCAGGTCACCGAACGTCCCCGACTGGTTCGCCGACAGCCACACCACCTGGTTCTCCAGCGCCCGGGCCCGGTCGAAGAGGTCGAACCGGCGCTTCCAGCGGTCCTCGGCGAGGTCCGCGCTCGGATTCGTCCGGCTGCCCGGCCACGCCGAGATGCACACCACCACCTCGGCGCCGTCGAGCGCGAGCGCCCGCGCCGACTCGGGGAACGCCTTGTCGTAGCAGATCATCATGCCCAGCCGGCCCACCGGTGTGTCGAACGCGGCGAACCGGTCGCCGGCGCCGTAACTCGCGTCCTCGGACAGCGGCTGGTGCACTTTGCGGTGGCGGCCCAGCACGCCGTCGCCGCTCACGCACACGGCCGAGTTGTAGCGCCGGTCGCCGTCTCGTTCGCAGTAGCCCGCCGTCACGACGAGGTCGCCGGCGATCGCCGAGAGCCGCCGGATTTCGGGGCCGTCCGGGTCGAGTGCGGGCGGGCCCTCCGCTTCTCCGCCGAGGTTCGCGAGGTAGCCGCCGAGCGCCGCCTCCGGCAGCGCGAGCAAGCCGACGCCTTCGGCCCGCGCTTCGGCCACCAGCTTCTCGATCCGCGCGAAATCGCTCTCGACGTCGCGGTCGAACGGCGCCGCCGCCGCGGCCATCCGCACCATGTTCATGCCGTCTCCTCCGCTGTCCCCAGTCCCGTCACGCCACCGGCGATCGCCGGCGTCAGTTCGCCGTCCGGCCAGCGCAGCGCGACGCCGGACCCCGCGACCAGCTCGCCGCACTCCGCGGTGACGGCGGCACCGGCCGGCGCGGGCGAGCCGGCCGTCAGCATCGCGAAGCCGGGGAAGCACGTGAGCCAGTCGCCCACCGACGTCCCGACCGGTCTCGGCACCCGGGCCACGTCGAGCACCGCCCCGCAGCCCGAAGCCTCGGCGAGCATCCCGAGCGTGCCGGCGATGCCGGCCATCGACACGTCCTTCGCGGCGGCCGGGCGCGCGCGAGCGACCGCGCCGAGCAGATCCCGAAGCTCGGGTCCGCGGCGGCTCGTCGTCGAGTCCCACTGCTGCCCGGAGTATCCCGGTCGCCACCGGCCACCCAGGTCGGCGGTGAGCCAGATCCGTTGCCCCGCAACGCCTCCGCCGCCCGGCACTGGGCTCGGGGTCCGGCCGAGCGCGGTGACCGACAACGATGCGGCCACCCCCAACTGTGTGTGCCCGCCCAGCACCGGCACCCCGTAGGCCGTGCTCGCCTTGCGGAGTCCTGAAAGCACCCGAGCCGCGAAGGACGCGTCCCGCGCACCCAGCGCGTCGAGCAACGCAACGGGTTCGGCGCCCATCGCGGCCAGGTCGTTGAGGTTCACCAGCGCCGCGCACCAGCCAGCCCACTCGGGGTCGCGCTCGACCATCGACGGCACGATCGCGTCGCAGGCAGCAACCAGGTCACTGCCCGGCACGGGCACCCCGTCGTCGCCGAGGAAGCCCGGGACGCCCGTGAGCCCACCGAGGAGTGTCCCGAGTGGACGTTTCGTTGCCGACGCCAGCTCCGCGATCCGGCCGACGGGCCAGCGCATCAGCACGTGGTCCACGCCCTCGACCGGCACGGTCCGGACGTGGTACCAGCCCAGCCGCGTGAACATCCGTTCGTTGCGCAGCTGCACCGTCGCCTCGAACCGCACGGCACCGGCCAGTTCGGCACTGGCACACGCCGCGCGGACCAGCGCGCGGCCGACGCCCAGCGGGCGGCCCGGCGCGACCACGAGCCGGCCACCCGTCCACCAGCCCAGGTCGGGGCCGTCGTGGGCCGGCCCGAGACGAACACCGCCGAGCACAGCGCCTTCGGCGGTCCGCGCGACGAGTACCACCGTGCGTGGATCGGCATCGCGATCGTCGTGGTCGTGGCGGGCGAACAGACCTTGGCGCACCACGAACGTCTCGTGCCTCAGTGCTCGGTACGCCGTCAGTCCACTGTGGTCCGCCGGTTCGATTCGAAACGCCGGTGGTGGCGTCGCGCTGCGTGGGTCGCCGAGCAACGCCAGGATGTCGTGGTCCACCTCAGCCTCCCGCCGCGCTCAGCACACTGCACGCGCCACACGCCGCGCAGCCTGCGCCCTGGTCTGCGCCGGTCATCCCGGCGGCCCGCAACAGCCCGGCGACGCGACCGGTCACCTCGCGAACCAGCTCGGCCGACGGGGCCACGGCCCCGTCGCGGCGGGCGAGCGTGCCGAGCATCGGCCGCATCGGCACCACGAACGGGTACACACCCCGCTCGATCAACCGGCCGGCGCCAGCGACGAGCTCGTCCGGTTTCTCGCCGAGGCCGATCAACAGGTACGTGGAGACGCGGTTGCGGCCGAACACGCGCACCGCCTCGTCCCACGCGGCCTCGTACTCGGCCATCGGCACGGTCGATTTGCCCGGCAGCCAGCGCCGGCGCACATCTTCGTCGAGTGCCTCGACGTGGATGCCGATCGACGTCGCTCCGGCCTCCTTCAGCTCGGTGAGCACATTGAGCTCCCCCGGCGGCTCGATCTGTACCTGGATCGGCAGGCCGGGCACGGCTTCGAGCACGGCGCGCACACAGCGCACGAGGTGCCGGGCGCCGCGGTCCGGTCCCGCCGTGGTGCCGGTGGTCAGCACCATCTGCTTGATGCCGTCGAGCCGCACGGCCGCTTCGGCGACCTCGGCGAGCTGCGCCGGCGTCTTGGCCGCGACCGTCGACCCGGCACGCAGCGACTCCTCGATGGCGCAGAACCGGCACCGCTGGTCCTCGGCGTAGCGGATACAGGTCTGCACGACCGTGCTCGCGAGCACGTCCTTTCCGTGCAGCAGCGCGATCTTGCGATACGGCACACCGTCTGCTGTGGACAGCTCGTAGAACTTCGGCCGGGCAACCGGTTCGACCGTCAGGCCGAGATCGAGAGAGCCACGGAAAACGCGGCCGTCCCGGACTTCGTAGGGGCTTTCGTCGTCGAGGGGCAGCGTCGCGTTGGCACCGTCGACGACCAGGTGCCCGTCGTCGCTCGGGCCGGCGCCCTTGCTGCGTTGTACGGGTGCGTCCATCCGCACGCCGCGGACCGCGAGGTCGGCGCGGGTGTCCAAGCGGGAATCGATGCCAACGCGCACGCGAGCCTCCTAGAACATGTACGTGGAGTTGATGATCGCGCCCTTGCGCGCGTAGTGGATCAAAGCATCCTGCACGTCGAGCGGGTGCGCGGGAATGACGCCTTCGATGAGGTCTTCCTCACGGGCTCCGTGCAACGAAAGCCCGAACCGGCAGCAGTAGACCTTGCCGCCCTCGGCGATGAACGTCTTGAGCTGGTCGTTGATGTTCAGCTCACCGGGGAACGCGGCGTTGCCGGTGGTGGGGAACCCACGCGTGGCCAGGCAATTGAGCGAGCCGGGGCCGTAGAAGTACAGTGCGGTCTCGAACCCCTTGCGCAGCGCGCGGGTTGCCTGCAGGATCGCGACGAAACTCACCGAGGACTCGTGCGCGATGCCGTGCACGAGCGTGAAGTAGGACTCGCCGTTCTCCGCCTGGTAGTCGGGGAAGATCTTGGTGGCGCCGTACAGGTTCGAACCCTGTGGCAACGACGGGTGCGGAATCTCGTCGAGGCTGGTCTTCTCGAGGTCGGTCAGCTCGGCCATCGGTCATTTCCCTTTCTTCGGTCCGTACAGCACCTCGAACGTGCTCCGGAAAACGTGGTCCGCGAGCTCGCCGTCACCGACCGCGGCGGTCAGCTTGGCGCGCTCGCCTTCGTGGTCGCCCCACGGCTCGTCGGAGGCGAAGAGCACGCGGTCGTGGCCGATGCCACGCCGCGAGATCTCCTCGACGAGCCAGCGCGGGGTGAATCCGATCGCCCAGGACAGGTCGGTGTAGACCTGCTTGCCCGCGGCGATCCAGTCGAAGAACCGGCCACCGGCGAGCTTGAGGTGGCCGCTCATGCCACCGCCGAAGTGCACGAGGTGCACCTTCACGGCGCCGGCGTAGGTGTCCACGAGTTTGCCGACTTCGTCCACATCGGACGCCGCGCCCGGCGAGGTGTGGACGTGGACGACGAGGTCGTGGTCGCGCGCGGTGGCGAAGATCTTGTCCAGCTGCGGAGTGCACGCCGGGTCGCTCGCCCGGCCACCGAGGAGGAAGCTGAGCTTCAGGGCGCGGACGCCGGGCTCCCCGGCGAGATCGAGGGCGGCTTCGGTGCGGGCCGCATCCTCGGACCTCGGTGACACCCAGAGCGCAGCCGCGATCCGGTCGTCCTTGCCCGCCGCTTCGACGCAGAGTTCGTTGAAGGAGAAGGCGATGTCCGGGTCGGGCACACCGTAGTTCGGGATCACGAGCGCGCGCTCGGTGCCTTCGCGGTCCAGATCGGACAGCAGCTCGGCGATCGTCGCGCGCGAACCGATCGCCGGCGCGATGGCTGGTCCACCGTAGAACGGGTACGCGGGCAGCACCCCGAGGTGGCGGTGGGCATCGGCGATCCAGCGCATCAGGCCACCGTCCGCGGCGCGACCCAGGCATCGTCGCGCCCGGCGTCCACGGGTGTTCCCGAGATCCAGCGGACGTCCGCCGCGCGTCCGCCGGCAAGGATCCGCCGCGTGAGGTACGCGGCGTCGGCGCCGACACCGCAGAACCGGCCGGAGCCCCAGGTGTGCTGCCACGGCAGGCCGAGGAAGAAGAGACCGGGGCCGGTCGTGACACCGCGGTGGTGTGTCGGATAGCCCTTGCCGTCGAACACCGGGACCTCGATCCAGCGGTGGTCGCGGCCGAACCCGGTACTCCACACGACGGCGGAGATCTCCGCGAGATCGAGCGTCCGCGGTTCGCCGTCCGGTTGCCACACCGGCACGTACCGGCCTTCCTCCGGTGCCGTGATGCCGTTCGCGGCGAGGTGGGCGTCGATCGAGTCCTTGATGCCTTCGGACACGGCGTCGGCCGCGTCCAGGTTGCGGCGCAGGTCGTCGGCGAAGCTCAGCTGTCCGTTGTGGACCTCGGTGAGGCGGCCGTACAGGCGCATTCCGTCGCGGGCGAACGCGCGCAGGTCGATGTCGTGTCCGCCGTCACGTCCGGTGACGTAGTGGTTGGCGCGGAACCGGACGGCGTCGGCGTCGGCGAATTCGTCGATTGCCTTCGCGTAGTAGCCCATCTCGTCGAGCCAGGCCACGACGTCGCGCCCACGGTACCGGCGCGCGACCCGCGGCGCGGACCCGACGGCGAGGTGCACGCGCCGTCCGGCCAGGTGCAGGTCCTCGGCGATCTGGCAGCCCGACTGACCGGTACCGACCACGAGCACCGCGCCACCGGACAGCTGCCCCGGATTGCGGTACTCGGAACTGTGCAGCTGCAGGATGTGCTCGGGCAGTTTCGCGGCGAGGCGCGGCGTGCGCGGCACCTGGTACGGCCCGGTCGCGACGACCACGTGGTCGGCCGTGAGCTCACCGCACGTCGTCTTCAGGCGGAACCCACCGCCCGGGATCTGTCGCAGCCTCGTGGCCTCGACGCCCTCGACGATCGGGACGTCGAACGAGTTCTTGTACTGCTCCAGGTACTCGACGATCTCGTCCCGCACCATGAAGCCGTCCGGATCGTCGCCCGGGTAGGGAAAGCCGGGCAGCCGGCATTGCCAGTTGGGCGTGACGAGGCAGAAGCTGTCCCAGCGCCGCGCCCGCCACTCGTGTCCCACGCGCTCGCGCTCGAGCACCACGTGCCCGATCCCCGCGTCCGCCAAGCACCGGGACATCGCCAATCCGGCCTGGCCACCGCCCACCACGATCACCGGCCAGTGCCGGCCGTCGAGCTGGAAATTCATGCCACACAGTGCATCCGGCCGCCACGTCCGAACAATTGCGCCCGGAACACCGCCGTGTTACCAGAACTGCACAGGGTTACAGTTCGCCACGCTGCGCGTTAACACGATTGCGGCCGCGAACCCCGAGCCACCGGGGACGGGACCTTCCTGGTGTGCGCTACGGCCGCGGCCCCACGACCTCTGTCCCGTCCGTGATGGTGATGGCCATGGCGGGGCAGGAGTCCGCGGCGTCGAGGGCGGTTTCGTCGGGCTCGATGGTGTCGCTCAGCGGGCGGGCGACCGCGCCGTCGAGTTCGAACAGCTCGGGCATCAGGGACGCGCACATGCCCGAGCCGATGCAGGTGTGCTCGTCGATCTCCACTTTCCAGGTCATGGTTACCAGCCGATCGGCATCGAACGCGGTCCGCGGACCAGCATTTGCGTTTTCCACACGATATCGCCCGCCAGGTGCAGCGACGGCAGTTCGCGGGTGAGGGCCTTCAGCGCCTCCTGCAGTTCGAGCCGAGCGAGCGGCGCGCCGAGGCAGTGGTGCACGCCGTGACCGAAGCCGAGGTGGTGGGTGTCCTCACGGTCGAACGTGATCGTCTCCGCGTCGCGGAACTGGAGACGGTCGCGGTTGGCCGCGCCGATCGCGACGAGCACCGGTTCACCCTCGCGCACGAGCACGTCGCCGACCTGCACGTCTTCGGTCGCGTAGCGGGCGAATCCGGCGCCGGCCCCCAGCGGCACGAACCGCAGCAGCTCCTCGACGGCCGCCGGGATGAGCTCCGGGTCGTCGACCAGCTGCTGCCAGCGTCCGGGCTGGTCGAGCAGCGCGTAGACGAAGTTGGGGATCTGGCTGGCCGTGGTCTCGTGTCCGGCGACCAGGATGCCGACACACAGGTCCACCAGTTCGAGTTCCGTCAGCCGGTCCTTCACGTCGCGCGCCTCGATGAGCGCGGTCATCAGATCGTCCTGTGGCCGATCGCGGTGCTGCGCGATCAGACCGGCCATGTAGGCCCGCAGCTCCTCACGGTTGCGCTCGAACTGCTGCGCCGTCAGCCCACTCGTGGTCAGCGCCGCGTCGCTCCACACGCGGAACTTCGGGCGGTCCTCGGTCGGCACGCCGAGCAGCTCACAGATCACGGCGACGGGAATCGGCAGCGCGTAGAGGTCGACGAGATCGGCCGGCGGCCCGGCGGCCTTCATCTCCGCGATCAGCCTCGTCGCGAGCTCCGTCACGCGGGGGCGGATCGTCTCGACGCGGCGCACGGTGAACGCCTTCGCGACGAGCGTGCGCAGCCGCGTGTGGTCGGGCGGGTCCATGGTGAGGATGCCGCCACCGCCACGCCGGTGCGCCGACATGCGCGGCTCGTCCTTCTCCTCCGCCATGGCACGCGAAAACCGCCGGTCCCCCAGCACGAACCGGGCGTCGGCGAACCGCGTGGCGAGCCACGCCGGCTCGCCGTGCGGCATCTGCACGCGGATCATGCCCTCGCTCTCGCGAGCGGCCGCGTAGGCCTCGTTGAGCGCGAGGCCGGCGTCCTCGTTGAACGGGTAGGCGAGGGGTTCGGACTGCGTGGTGGTCATGCGGGCAACTCTCAATCTCGCGAAAGGTCCAGTTCGTAAGCGCCTGCTGAGTCGAAGTTCCATGGGGTGAATTCCCCACCAACAAGATCAGCCACGCCCACGCGCCGTCAAGAGCCGTTCGACTCTCCGTAGCAACTGGGTTCCGTTTCGCCCGGATCTCCGGAGGCGTCACACCGCGTCAAGCCCGCTGTCGCTGCGCGCACCCCCGCTTCACGACGTCGGCGTGTGTTGGCTGCCGGGAATGGCGGCCAGAAGTTCGCGGGTGTAGTCGTGGCCGGGGTTGGCGAACAGCTCCTGCGTGGTGCCCGTTTCGACGATCTTTCCGCGGCGCATCACGGCGACGTCGTGGGCGATCTGGCGGACGACGGCGAGGTCGTGGGAGATGAACAGGTACGCGACACCGGTGTCGGCCTGGAGCTCGGCCAAAAGGTCGAGGACCTGGGCCTGCACGGAGACGTCGAGCGCGGACACGGGTTCGTCGCACACCACCAGGTCCGGGGACAACGCGAGAGCCCGCGCGATGGCGACGCGCTGGCGTTGCCCGCCGGACAGCTCGGCGGGGCGGCGGGCGAGCATGGCCGCGGGAAGGCTGACGCGATCGAGCAGATCGCGCGCACGGTCGAGCCGCGAGGCGCGATCGCCCACTCCGAAGGCGCGCAACGGTTCCGTGATCACCTCGCCGATCGAGAACCGTGGGTCAAGAGAGGCGTAGGGGTTCTGGTAGATGAGCTGGGCCCGGCGGCGCAGCTGTCGCACCTCGGCGCCACGGGCGGTGGTGACGTCGGTGCCGTCGAAGCGAATCCGGCCGGCGGTCGGGTCGGTCAGGCGCAGCACCAGCCGCGCGGTGGTGGACTTTCCGGAACCGGATTCGCCCACGAGGGCGAGCGTCCGACCCCGGTGGATGGTGAAGCCGACGTCGTCGACGGCTCGTAGGGTCCGGGCCGGGCCCGAGACGCGGGGCAGGCGGAATTCCTTGACCGCATTGCGGACTTCGACCAACGGTGCGGGTTCGCGGGGCGCCGGCGCCGAGACCCGGGGGTGGGCTGTGGTCAGGCTGGGCGCGCTGGCCAGCAGCTGCCGCGTGTACTCGTGCTGGGGGTCGGCCAGCAGGTCGGCCGCGGGACCGGTCTCGACAACCCGCCCCTGGGACATCACCACGATCCGGTTCGCCCGATCCGCGGCGACGCCGAGGTCGTGGGTCACCAGCAGCACCGCGGTGCCGGACTCCTCGGTCAGGCGCTGCAGGTGGTCGAGGATGACCCGCTGCACGGTCACGTCGAGGGCGCTGGTCGGCTCGTCGGCGATGATCAACCGAGGGTTCGCGGCGATGGCCACGGCGATCAGCGCACGTTGCCGCATTCCGCCCGACAGCTCATGGGGGTACTGCCGCGCGCGGATGGCCGCGTCGGGAAGGCCCGCCCGGTCCAGGACTTCGATCGCGGCGGGCCAGGCGGCGCGCCGGCCGGCCAGCCGGTGGATCCGCAGCACCTCGGCGACCTGGTCGCCGATGCGTTTGACCGGGTTGAGCGACATGGTCGGGTCCTGCGGCACGAGCCCGATCTGCGCACCTCGCACGGTCCGAAGCTCGCGCTCCGACAGCGTGGTGAGCTCGTGGCGGCCGAACCGGACCGTGCCCGAGTCGAGGGTGCCGTTCGCGGCGAGGAGCCGGATGATCGCGTGCGCGGTGGTGCTCTTGCCGGAGCCCGATTCCCCGACCACCGCGACGACTTCGCCGGCGCGGACGTCGAGGTCGACTCCGCGCACGGCGCTCACCGGTCCGCCGCGGGTGCGGTAGGACACTGAGCGGTAGGACACTGACAAGCCCCGCACCTGCAGTATCGGCTCGGATCCGGTCATCGCTGCCGCGCCCATTCGCCGTCCAGCGCTCGGGCGATGCGGTTGGTGGCCAGCACGGTCACCGCGATCGTCAGGCCCGGCAGCGTGGTGAGCCACCACGCGTTGGCCAGGTAGTTGCGTCCATCGGAGATCAACGTGCCCCATTCCGGCGCCGGCGGCGGCGCCCCGTACCCGAGGAAACTCAGCGACGACACGGCCAGAATCGCCGTGCCGATCTCGACGGTGGCCAGCACGACCACCGGCCCGATCGCGTTGGGCAGCACATGCCGCAGCAGCACCGAATACCACCGCACCCCGCACGAGCGGGCCGCTTCGACGAACACGGCCTGACGCGCCCGCAGCACCTCGGCGCGCATCACCCGGGCGAACCCAGCCACGCTCGCGATGCCGACCGCGACCGCGACTTTCACGGTGCCGTAGCCCAGCGCGGTGACCAGCGCGAGCGACAAGAACAGCGCCGGGATCGAGAGCAGCACGTCGACGAACCGCATCAGCACGTCCTCGACCCAGCGCCCGACGAACCCGGCGACCAGCCCGAGGAGCCCGCCGGCCGCGAACGCGACGGCCAGCGCGATCAGTGTGGCCTGCAAGGAAAGTTGCGCGCCGTGCACGACCCGCGCGAACACGTCGCGGCCGAGTTCGTCGGTGCCGAACCAGTGCGCACCACCGGGCGCCTGGAACAACTGTGCCGGCGTGCCACGTAGCGGGTCCTGCGCGGTGAACAGATCCGGCCAGAACGCGGCCAGCACCACGAGGACCACCACGACGACCGAGGCCACGAGACCCGGACGGCGCAGGAAGAAGCGCACCACGCTACGGCGCTTGCCCGGCACGCCACCGCGGTCGGCGGATTCGGCACCGAGCACGGCGCCGGCCGCGACGTCGTCGACAAGTCCCTGGCTCATGCGACCCCCACTCGTCTCCCCGTCGCCACCACGATCCGCGGATCGAGCAGCGGGTAGACGAGGTCGACGACGAGATTCACCACCACGAAAACCAGCGACCCGAACACCACCACTCCTTGGACCAGCGGAATGTCCTGCACGGTGACCGCGCTCGCGGTCACCCGGCCGATCCCGTCACGCGAGAACACCGTCTCGATCACCACCGAGTTCGCCATCATCTGCCCGGCCAGCAACCCGACCACGGTCAACGCGGGCAGCGACGCGTTGCGCAGCGCGTGTCGCAAGTGGATCCGAGCGCGCCCGGCACCTTTTGCCCTCGCCGTCTCGATGTATGCCTCGTCCAGCGCGGTGAGCAGGCTCTTCGCGAGGACCTGGGCCACGATCGCACCCGTCGGCACGGCCAGCGCCACGGCCGGCAGTGCCAGCCCCCGCAACCCGTCGCCACCGAACGCGGGGAACAGCCGCAGCCGGAAGGAAAACAGCTCCACGAGCATCAACCCGATCCAGAACGTCGGCACCGACACTCCCAGCGGCGGCAGGGAAAGAAGCAGCTGACGCAGCCACCGCTGATTGGTGTACGTCGCCAACACCGCCAGTCCGCCACCGAACACCACCGCGAGCAGCAGGGCCGCCCCGGCGAGAGCCAGCGTCTGCGGCAACGCTTCAGCCAGCGTCGCCGTGACGGGACGGCCGGTGGAGATCGAGTCGCCGAAGTCGCCGCGCACCGCCTTGCCGAGATAGTCAAGGTATTGCAGGAGCACGGGCTTGTCGAACCCGTACTCATGGCGCAGACGAGCGAGCTGCGCGGGATCGACCGGGCCCGCGTCCGACCCGGCGCCGGCCATCGCCGACACCGGGTCGCCAGGCAGGAAGTCGAGCACGAGGAACGAGATCGTGTACGCGGCCCACAAAACGCCCACCGCCTGCGCGATGCGGCGGATCACATAGCGACGCATGGCTTTTTCACCTCCTGAACCCGGAAGACACCGATGCCGATCAGCTCAGCCACGTGTCGTGCAGCTGGATCCGGCTGGAGGCCTCGAAGTCGAGGTCGTGCACCTTCGGTGCGACACCGAGCTCGGTCTGCAACTCGACGACGGGGATGACGTAGGCATTGCGTACGACGTCCTGCTGCGCCTGCGCGGCGACCTGCTTGCGCTGCGCCGCATCGGTCGTCGCCGCCTGCTGAGTGAGCAACGCGTCGAGACCGGTCGGGGGGATGCGGTACACGTTGGCCAGCTGTGTGGAGTACTGGCTGCGCAGGATGTCGGGATCCGCCCGCGTCAGGTTGCCCCACAACAGGTCGAAGTCACCGGAAGTCTGGGTTTGCGCCAGCTGCGCGATCGGCAGCTGTTTGAGCACAACGTCGACACCGACCGCCTTCAGCTGCTGCTGCACCAGCTCGAGCGCGGGCTGGTTGGTGGCCGCGTTGGCGAACCACACCAGGCTCAGGCTGAGCCGGGCGCCGCCCCGCTGCCGAATGCCGTCACCGCCTGGCTTCCAACCCGCGGAATCCAGCAGTGCCTTGGCTTTCGCGGGGTCGAAGGCCAGCGCCGCGCCTTGGTCGGCGTAGTCCGGTGTGGTGTGTGACAGGACGCTGGTCGCCGGCCTCGTTCCGGTCGGGAAGACGGTGTCCACGATCTGCTGCCGGTCGACCGCGACCTGCAGGGCCTGGCGCACCCGCTCGTCCTGCAGCGCCGGACGGGAGTTGTTCACCCCCAAGTTGAACACCGCTCCCGGGTTCGCCCGCGCCAGCAACGTCACCCCGGACGCCTTCAGTG
Organism: Amycolatopsis sp.; assembly: GCA_035551175.1. Lineage (GTDB taxonomy): Bacteria > Actinomycetota > Actinomycetes > Mycobacteriales > Pseudonocardiaceae > Amycolatopsis. The sequence goes on from DASZNR010000065.1 coordinate 39,637, forward strand.
CCGCCTCGTCGGCCTTGCCGACGCTGCCGATCGCGTCGACCTGACCGGACTCGAGGCTGCCCTGGCGCACCCCGGCCTCGGGCACCACCTTGAACACGACCTGGTCGAGATAGGCCTCGCCCTTCTTGCGCCAGAGCGCGGAACCCCAGTTGTAGCCGGTGCGCTTGGCCAGGGTGATCGACTGGTTCACCACGTGTTGCTTCAGCACGAACGGACCGGACCCGATCACGCCCTGGCTGCACTTGTCCTGCGGGCGCTTCTTCACACTCGCCGACGATTCGATCCCGAGGGAGAAGGTGGAGGTCGCCTGCAGGAACTGGGCGTTGGGCTGACTGAACTGCACGCGCACGGTGCTCGGGTCGACCACCGTCGTGGACTGGACTCCGCTCAGGTAGCCCTCGGCGAGCACGCCGAGAGCGCCCAGCTTCGGTACCGCGTCGAAGTTGTCCTTGACGACCTGTGCGGTCAAAGGTGAACCGTCGCTGAAGGTCACCCCCGGGCGCAGGTGGAAGGTGAACGTCGTGGCGTCCGGGCTGATGTCCCAGCTCTGCGCCAGCCACGGCACGATCTTGCCGGTCGCCGGGTCCTGATCGGTCAGCGAATCGACGATCTGGCGCAGCGAATAGATCGTGTCGTTGCTGCTGACCTGTTGCGGATCCATGCAGCCGGCGTCCGAACCCACCGCGAACGTCAACGTCCCACCGCTGTGGGGCGGGCCGCTCGCGGTGCTCGTGGCACTACCTTCTCCACAAGCGCTCAGCGTCACGGCAGCCGCTGCCGCCAGCGCGGCGAGGGCCACTCGGCCGGATTGGCGCCGGTGCAAAGACGGTCTCACGGTCGGATACTCCTAGCTCGTCGAAGGCGCGGCGGAACACAACGTCGTGTCTCGCGCCCGGATCACGCGAATGTCGGGGGGTTTCCCGTGACGGGAAAGAAAACGTCCTCCACGATTCGGCATCCTCACCGACCGGGTTTCCCGCCGGGGTTTCAGGACGCCGCCCGTCGCGAACTCTAATGAGCGCTTCTCTCGCGGGTCAACGGTGCCGGACAAGCGGGGAAATCCTCCCACCAGACGGGAGTGGCCGTACAAAGAAGTACTTCCGCCAGCGCGCGCAGGCTTGTCCAGGCGAAAGAACAAAACCGCCCACATCCTGAACCCGGATGCGGGCAGCCACCGAAACGCGCTAGTTGTGGGAAAACCGAATCACGTCGCGCGAGCAGGTCGGGTTCACCCCCGCGCCGGAAGGACCACGCGGATGAAGTTCCTGCTGATCACCCTCATCACGCACCTCCCGGACCCGGTCACCGGACAACTCACTCCGACCGCGGAACGTTTCCGCGAAGTCGTGGACACCGCCGAACTCGCCGAAGAACTGGGCTTCGACGGCTACGGAGTCGGTGAACGACACGAACGGCCGTTCATCTCCTCCTCGCCGCCGGTGGTACTCAGTCACATCGCCGCGCGAACGCGGCGGATCCGCCTGTTCACCGCCGTCACCACGCTGAGCCTCCTCGACCCGGTGCGCGCGTTCGAGGACTACTCGACGCTGGACAACCTCTCCGGCGGCCGGCTCGAGCTCATCATCGGCAAGGGCAACGGCGCCGCCCAGCGCGAGCTGTTCCACGTCACCCCCGACGACCAATGGGACCGCAACTTTGAAGGCTACGAACTGTTCCGCCGGCTCTGGCGCGAAGACACCGTCACCTGGTCAGGTCGGTTCCGCCCGTCGTTGACCGACGCCGAGACGTGGCCACGCCCACTGCAACAACCGATCCGCGTCTGGCACGGCAGCGCCACGAGCCGGGAATCCGTCGAACTGGCTGCGAAGTGGGGCGACCCGCTGTTCTCGGCCAACGTCACCAACCCGATCGAGCCGTACGCCGAACTGGTCCGCCACTACCGCGACCGGTGGGCCTTCTACGGCCACGATCCCGCGGCGGCCGTGGTCGGCGCCGGAACGGCCGGGTACTACGCCGCTTCGACCTCGCAGGAAGCACTGGCGACGTATCGGCCGCTGTTCGAAAGCCGGCTCGAGCTGCAACGCAGCCAAGGGCTCACGCCAGTCTTCACCACGCTCGAAGACTTCGTCGAGCGCAGCTCCGCACTCATCGGCAGCCCCGCGCAGATCGTGGACAAAGTGCTGCGCTACCACAAAGAACTCGGGCACCAGGTCATCCACCTGCAAGCCGACCGCGCCGGACTCACCCCCGAGCAGCACCGCGCGACGCTCGAGCTGTTCCAGAACGAGATCGCCCCGGCGCTGCGCCGCGCGATCCCCGATCCGCACTGGCCGGACGAGAACTGAGAGGGCCCCGTATGCCGACGATCCCGCTGTCCGTGCTCGACCTCATCCCGATCACCTCCGGCTCGACGGCGGCCGAAGCCGTGCGCAACACCATCGACCTCGCGCGCCGCACCGAACACGCCGGCTACCGCCGCTACTGGTTCGCCGAACACCACCTCAACCCCGGTGTCGCGGGCAGCTCCCCGGTGGTCGCGATCGCGCTGGCCGCCGCGGCCACCACGCGGATCCGGCTCGGCTCCGCGGGTGTGCAGCTGGCACACCGCACCGCGCTGTCCACAGTGGAGGAATTCGGGCTGATCGACGCGGTGCACCCCGGCCGGCTCGATCTCGGTCTCGGGCGCAGCGGCCCGCAGCTGCTCAAGGAACGCGTCGCGCAGCCCGCCAAGCCCACGGTCGAGCGCACGACCGAGGACGGGCTGCTCATCCCGAGCGGCCGGAAGCTCGACCCCGGCAAACTGCTCGATTCCGCCCGCTTCGCCGCACAGACCGCGCTGCTGAGCCAGCCCGGCGCGCAGAGCCCCGACTACGGCCAGCAGGTCGACGACATCTTGGCCCTGCTGCGCGGGACCTACCGCTCGGCCGACGACGTCGAGGTCCACACCGTGCCCGGCGAAGGCGCCGACGTGCAGCTGTGGATCCTCGGCAGCAGCGGGGGTCAAAGCGCGAAAGTGGCCGGCACCAACGGGCTGCGCTTCGCCGCCAACTACCACGTCAGCCCGGCGGGCGTGCTCGACGCGGTGACCGCGTACCGGGACACTTTCCAGCCCTCGACCGCTCTCGACCGGCCCTACGTCGCCGTGTCGGCCGACGTCGTGGTCGCCGACGACGACGCCACCGCCCGCCGCCTCGCCTCGGGCTATCCCGCCTGGGTACGCAGCATCCGGCGCTTCGAGGGCGCCATCCCGTACCCGGATCCCGAGACGGCCGCCGCGCTTCCCTGGACCGACGAGGACCGGGAACTGGTCGCCGACCGCGTCGACACCCAGTTCGTCGGCTCCCCGTCCACCGTCGCCGAACGCCTGCGGCAACTGCAGGCGTCGACCGGCGCCGACGAGCTCGTGATCACCACGATCACCCACGACCACGAAGACCGCGTGCGCTCCTACGAGCTGCTGGCGCAGGAGTGGGGCCTCGGCGACTGAGCACCACCCGTAGCTCCGGCCGGCCCCTCGCGACGGTGTGTCACCTGCCCATCGACAGGTGACACACCATCCACAGTGGAGCTTGGAGTCCGTTGCGGACCGATGGGTGGCTCAGCTCGCCCGCGCGACGTGGGCGTCGGCTGGGCGGCTGACCGCGGGGAGCGCCAGGTGCTCGCGCAATGTGGTGCCCGTGTACTCGGTGCGGTAGAGACCGCGCTCCTGCAGAGCGGGCACGAGCGAATCGACGACGTCGTCGAGCCCGTCCGGCACGAGGTAGGGCGACAGGTTGAAGCCGTCGATCGCGCCCTCCCGGACGAACCGCGCGAACTTTTCCGCCAAAGCGGCCGGGGTGCCGACGTGGCTGCGAGCGCGCTGCCCCAGCTCGATGACGGTCTGGCGCAACGACCACCCGTGTCGGGCGGCCTGCTCCCGCCAACGCGCGACGGTCGCGCGCGAGTCCGCCACGCGGGCCGCGCCGAAGGCCCCGCTCGTGTCCGGCTCGCGGGGTTCGATGTCGGGTAGCGGGCCGTCGGGGTCGTAGCCCGACAGGTCGACGTTCCACAGCAGCGTGGCCTGCGCCAGCGCCGTTCCGGGGGTGATCTGCTGCCGGCGCACCCAGCGGGCCTTCTCCTCGGCGTCGGCTTCGGTGTCGCCGACGATGATCGAGGCGCCCGGCAGGATGCGCAGCTCGTCCGGGCCGCGTCCGGCAGCCGCGAGCCGGCACCGAAGGTCGTGGGCGAACGCGAGCGCGTCGTCGAAGTCGTAGCCGTGCGCGGAGAAGATCACGTCGGCGTTTCGGGCGGCGAAATCGCGGCCCTCGGACGAGTCGCCGGCCTGGAAGATCACCGGGTGACCCTGGCGGCTGCGCGGCAACCCGCCGGTGAGTTCGAGGTCGACCAGGTCGCCGTGCCGGGCGACGCGAGCCACGGAGCCTTCGCGCACCCATGCCTCGGCGTCGGTGGAGGTGGCGAGGGCGTCGTCGGCCCACGAGTCCCACAATGCCCGCGCGGCGTCGAGCACCTGCTCGGCGCGCCGGTAGCGGTCGGCGTGGTCGAGGTACCCGCCGCGGCGGAAGTTCTCGCCGGTCCAGGCGTTGTCGGTGGTCACGACGTTCCAGCCGGCGCGACCGCCCGAGAGCAGGTCGAGGCCGGCGAAGCGGCGGGCCAGGTCGGCCGGCTCGTTGAACGTGACGTTCGACGTCGAAACCAGCCCGATGCGCCGGGTCACCGCGGCCAGCGCGGAGAGCTGGGTGATGGCTTCGGGCCGGCCGGCGACGTCGAGGTCGTGCACCTGCCCGTTGATTTCGCGCAGGCGCAGGCCTTCGCCGAGGAAGAACGCATCGAACAGACCGCGCTCGGCGGTCTGGGCGACCTGGCGGTAGGACTCGGGCGCGATCTGCGAACCGCTGCGCGGATCGGTCCAGATCGTCCAGTGGTTGACGCCCTGGAAGAACACGCCGAAATGAAGCTTCGCGTGCGGGCGGGGAACATCGTGCTCGTCGGTGCGGGTCATCAGCTCACCTTCCGGTGGTGGCGAACGGGTTGGCGGCAGGGGCGAGGCCGAGCGTCGAACGCAGCCACTGCCCGGGCACGGGCGCCACGGCGAGGCGTGCCACCCGCAGCCGCGGCAGCACGGCCGTCGCGAGCACGGGCAGATCCTCGTCGAGCACGAGCGGATGGATCCGGACCCCGTCGACGATGCCGGCCAGCTCGTTCAGCAGGCGCGCGAATCCTTCGGCGCCCCCGACGTACCGCAGGCGGCCGCGGTCGGTCCACGAGGCGCGCTGCTCGAGGTCCGCGACGCGCTCGGCGCCGCTGATCGCCTCGGTGTCCAGCGCGACCTCGACCTCGGCGAACCGGCGTGGCGCCGCACTCGCCCGCTGCACCGCCACCGCGACGGCGGCGACATCGCGGCCGGAGACCAGCGCGACGTCGGCGTGTGCCGGGTCGAGCAGCTCCGGTGCGGCGAACACCACCGGATTGCCCTGCGGCGGCCGCGGCACGATCGCCGGCCCCTTGACCGAGTACGTGTCCCCTTCGAAGTCGATGTAGTGCACCCGGTCACGGTCCAGGTACCGGCTCGTCGCCACGTCCCGGACCACCGCGTCGTCCTCCCACGAGTCCCACAACGCCCGCACCACCCGCACGCCGTCGGCGGCTTCGCGTCGCACCGCGGCTTCCCCCGTCACCGCCGGCCGGCCCCAGGCGAGCGCGGCGTCCGGATCCGTTGTGGCACCCACGACCCAGCCCGCGCGGCCGTGCGCGATGTGGTCGAGCGCGGCGAGCGCCGACGACACGTGGAACGGCTCGGTGTAAGTGGTCGACACAACCGGGACGAGCCCCAGCACACTCGTCACCTCGGCCAGGAACGCGGCGCGCTCCAGCGCGCCGATCCGGCCCACCGGCGCCGGCGCGGGCGCCGGCAGCAAGTCGTCGTCCAACGTCAGCGCCGTGAAACCGGAGCGCTCCACGGTCTCGCCCAGCGCCCGCAGCCGCTCCGGCTCGAAGTGCGCCGAGGGCGGATGCCCCGCTCTGCGCCAGGCCGCGGAATGTGCTCCCGCTCCGTCGATCTCAAGTACCACTGCCAACGATGCCATTCGAGCTGCCTTCCCGTTCGTCCCGGCCGATCAGACAGGGCCTGCAGCCACCACGGCGAGCGCCTTATTCCGGAGTTCACGAGCTGGGATCGAGGACCCGAACAACCGGAGATCCGATCTGGACGGTCCTGTGCGGAAGAGCCCGACGACGATGCGGGAAAGTGCGTCTCCCAGCGATTTTGGGTGGCCGTTACAAAACCTTCGTTCCGTTCCGGTCATCGGGAAGAAGATCGATCCGCCGCCCACGCCGGCAACCCATCGGCCGCACCGCACACCGGTTCGCCGATGCGGATACGCGCCGTACCCACCGGGCCGTGAGCACTGGTCCGAGCGGACGACGAGCGCTGGGTGACCGACCGGGCGAGTAACGCCACTGAGGTCACTGACGACGTGTTCCTCGGATCGCGGCTCGCCCGACAAAGACGCGCCTCGACACCTCTTTCCGGCGGGCGCCAGTCATACACAGCCGGTGGGTACCCGCCCGGAGCTGCGGTAAATTGTGACCTTGACCTGCGACTTGAGAGGGGTAACGACCATGTCCATCCTGGAGTCCGGCGATCGCGACGCTACCCACTCGGGGCGCGACCTTCAATGGGCCCTGGACAACCTCGACGACGAGCTCGGCGGCCTGGTGGAGGCACTCGCGCTGGAGAACGAGCAGCTCCACCTGGCGCTGAAATCCCGGGTCGTGATCGGGCAGGCCACCGGTGTGCTGATGTGTCAGCGGCAGTGCGGGCCGGATGAAGCCTTCTCCCTGCTCACGAAGCTCTCGCAGGACACGAACACCAAACTCCGCGAGGTCGCCAAGGCCTTCCTGGACGAGTTCCTCAGCGCCCAGCAGGCTCCCCTCCACGACGGCCGGCTGGGCGCGGGCCGCTAGGCCGGACGCGAGGGCCCGGCCCGGCGTCGCCGTGACTCGGCAGGCGACCCGCAACGGCGCGGCTCACCGGGGCGGCCGGGCCGGCGGCGAGTGGGGGTCAACGCAACGCACGCCGCAGCAGCTGGGCCAGGTGTTCGGCGCGCCGGCCGGACTCCTGCTCGATCTGCGTGCGACAGCTGAACCCGTCGGAAACGACCACAGTGGACTCCGGCGTCTCACGCAGTGCCGGCAGCAGCCGGTCCTCGGCGACGGCCTTCGAGACGTCGTAGTGGCCCTTCTCGAAGCCGAAGTTGCCGGCCAGGCCGCAACAGCCGGTGTCGAGCGTCGTGTTGCGGACGCCCACGGCGTTCATCGCGGCCTCGTCGGCAGCGAAGCCGAGTACGGCGTGCTGGTGGCAGTGGACCTGGGTGACGGTTTCGACGTCGAGCGCCGCGTCCAGCGGGCGGGGTGCGTCGGCGAGCAGCTCGGCGAACGTGCGCGTGCGCTCGGCCAGCAGCTTCGCCACCGGGTCGCCCGGCACGAGCGCCGCCAGGTCGCCGCGGAACAGCGCGGTGCAGCTGGGTTCCAGTCCGGCGACTTCGTAGCCGGCTTCGAGATACGGGCGCAGCACCGAGAGTGTGTGCTTCAGCACGCGTTTCGCGACGTCGAGCTGACCCGTGGACACCCAGGTCAGTCCACAGCAGACTCCGCGGTCGGGAAGGACGACGTCATAGCCGGCCGCGGTGAGCACCTCGGTGGCGGCGTCGAGGACGTCGGGCGTGAGGTAGTTGTTGAACGAATCGGGCCAGAGCACCACTCGCCGCTCGCCCGTGGCCCAGCGGCGCAGGTCCTTGCGCGCCCGCGTGAACGGAACGGCCGCGAACGACGGCAGGTCGCGTTCCGGCGCGATGCCGCCGACGCGTTTCAACGCCGCCGCGGCCCAGCGACGACGGGAGAAGAAGTTCGCGACCCGCGGCGCGAGCGAGGTCGCGCGCAGCCACATCGGCAGCCAGCCCATCGAGTAGTGCGAAGCCGGGCGGCGGCGGCCGCGGTAGTGCTGGTGCAGGAACTCGGCCTTGTACGTGGCCATGTCGACGTCGACCGGGCAATCGGAAAGGCAACCCTTGCACGACAGGCAGAGGTCGAGTGCTTCGGCGACCTCCTCGGACTGCCAGCCGTCGCGGATCACCTCGCCGTTCACCATCTCCGCCAGCAGGTGCGCGCGCCCGCGGGTGGAGTGCTTCTCCTCGCGGGTCGCGCGGTAGCTCGGGCACATCACCCCGCCACCGCTGGTGTTGCGGCACTTTCCGACGCCGACGCAGCGCCGCATCGCCTGGCCGAAACTGCCGCGGTCCTCGGGATAGCCGAGCACCGTCACGTTTTCCAGCACGAGCGGCGCGCGGCGCACGCGCAAGTCGGCGTCGACGCGGCGTGGCTCCACGATGACACCGGGGTTCATCCGATCCGCCGGGTCGAAGATCTCCTTGAATCGCGCGAACAGCGTCAGCATCTCCGGGCTGTACATGCGGCCGAGCAGCTCCGAGCGCGCCTGCCCGTCGCCGTGCTCGCCGGACAGCGAACCGCCGTGCGCGGCGACGAGGTCGGCCGCCTGTTCGAGGAACTGCCGGAACCGCGCCTTGCCCGGATCCGACAGCAGGTCGAAATCGAGCCGCACGTGGAGACAGCCTTCGCCGTAGTGGCCGTACACCACGCTCCGGAGGTCGTGTTCGCCCATGAGTTCCTTGAACCCGCGCAGGTAGGAGCCGAGCCTCTCTGGTGGCACCGCGGCGTCTTCCCAGCCCGGCCAGGCCTCGGCGCCGTCGGCGAGCCGCGTCGCCAGACCGGCACCTTCCTCGCGGATGCGCCACAGCCGGCGCTGGGCCGCGGGGTCGTCGAGCACGACGGAACCGGTGAGCGCGCCGCCGAGCTTGCCCGCGAGCTCACGGGCCCGCGCCGCGGCTTCGGCCGCCGAGTCACCCGCGAGCTCGACGAACAACCACGCGCCGCCTGGCGGAAGTCCGTGCGCCCGGCCGGGTTCAAGCATCGCGACGAGCGCGGCGTCCACGCCTTCGACGGTATAGGGCGAGTACGGCAAAATCGCGGGCACCGCGTCCGCGGCGTCCACATCGGACGGAAAGCCGAGCACGGCCAGCACTCGGTGCTTCGGCAGACGGGCGAGCTCGACGGTCGCGCCAAGGACCGTCACGCACGTGCCCTCGCTGCCGACGAGCGCCTTCGCGACGTCGAACCCGTTCTCGGGCAGCAGATGTTCCAGGCCGTACCCGGAGACCCGGCGCGAGAAGCCGGACAGCTCCGTCCGCAGCAACGCGAGGTTGTCGGCGACGAGCGACCGCAGCTGCGTGAACACCCGCCCTTCCGTACCGGGTCGCGCCGCCCGTGCGTCCACTTCGGACGGTGTCGTCGGCCCGACGGTCAGGCGGGTGCCGTCGTAGAGCAGCACATCGAGCTCACGCACCACGTCGACGGTCCGGCCCCACGCGACCGAGTGCGAGCCGCACGCGTTGTTGCCGATCATGCCGCCGAGCGTGCAGCGGCTGTGCGTGGACGGGTCGGGCCCGAACCGCAGCCCGTGCGGCGCGGCGAGCGCCTGCAGGTCGTCGAGCACCGTGCCGGGCGCCACGCGGGCGAGGCGCGCTTCGGGGTCCACCCAGTCGACGCCGCGCACGTACCGTGACGTGTCCACGACGATCCCCGGCCCGCACGAGTTCCCCGCGACGCTCGTGCCCCCGCCGCGCGCGACCACCGGCGCACCGCGCTCCCGCGCCGCTCCGACGGCGGCCACCACCTCTTCGACGGTCCGCGGCAGCACCACGCCGAGCGGCACGTGGCGGTAGTTGGACGCGTCGGTGGTGTAGAGCGCGAGGGTGCCGCTGTCGGTGAGGATCTCCACGCTCCCCATTCAAGACAACGCCTCACCCCGCCGCGCGACGCACCCCGGCGAGACGACGGCGGACCAACGCGGCCGCCTCGGCGAGCGGAGTCGTGCCGTGAGCGGCGGAATCGGACAACAGGCGGGAAACCACGTCGCCGATCGCCGCCACCCTGGCGGCCGCCGCGGAGTGCTCCAGTCCCTCGGCTTCGCGCGCGACGGCGTACGCGACGCCACCGGCACTGGCGACGTAGTCGGGCACCCAGACCACTCCGCGGGCGGCGAGCGCCTCGGCGACGTCGTCGGAAACCAGCTGGTTGTTCGCCGGGCCGACGACCAGTGGCGCGTTCAGCACGGTGTCCGCGGCCAGTACCCCGCCGACGGCGGCCGGCACGAGGACGTCGGCGGGCTCGGCCAGCGCCTTCTCCGGCTCGACCCAGCCGTACCCGAGCTGGCGGGCGGCTTCGCGGGCCTGCGGGTCCACGTCGGACACGACCACATCGGCACCCTCCTCGGCCAGGCCGCGGGCGACCAGCCGGCCGACGGAGCCGAAGCCCGACACGACCACGCGACGCCCGGCCGGTGCCGGAGTGCCGAACACGAAGGCCGACGCGGCGCGCAGCGCAGCCAGGACCCCGTCCGCGGTCGGGCCGCTCGACGAGCCGGTGCCGCCTGCGGACTCCGGCAGGCAGAACGCATACGGGCGCAACGCCACCAGGTCTTCGGAGCTGGTGCCGACGTCGGGACCGGCGAGGTAACTCCCCTCGAACGACGCGACCAGCTCGGCGTGGTCGAGCAGCACGGCTCTGCGCTCTTCGGGGTCGAGACGTTGCCCGGGCCGCAGCGCGATCACGCTCTTCGCGCCGCCGTAGGCCATCGCGGCGGCCGCGCACTTGGCCGTCATCGCCGCCGAAAGCCGCAGCACGTCTCGTTGGGCCTCGCCGAGGTCTTCGTACTGCCGCAGCCGGCAGCCACCCACGCCGGGGCCGAGCGCCGTCGAGTGGATCGCCACCATCGTGGTCACGCCGGACCGCGGGCCGCGGCGGACCACGAGCCGCTCGTGGTCCCAGGGCAGGTACTGATCGGTCACCCGGATCTCCTTCCGCATGATGAACGCCGTACCCACCGGAAACTAGGCTGTCCGAGCCACTAGTGGCCGCGGCGACGAATGAAATTCGCTAGACGAGGAGCTTCGGAAGTGCTGGACGAACTTGATTCGGCGATCGTGCGGCACCTGCAGGAGGACGCGCGCCAGACCAACCGCGAAATCGCCCGCAAGGTCGGGATCGCGGCGTCGACCTGCCTGGAGCGGACCCGCCTGCTGCGCGAGCGCGGCGTGATCCGCGGCTACCACGCCGACGTGGATCTGGCGAGTCTCGGCCGTGGTGTGGAAGCGATGGTGTCAGCGCAGGTGCGACCACTGAGCCGGGCGGTGATCGACGCCTTCCAGCGGTCGATGGCGCAGCTGCCGGAGGTGCTGTCGGTGTTCGTCACGGCCGGCAGCGACGACTTCCTGATCCACGTGTCCGTGCGCGATATCGACCACCTCCACGCCTTCCTCACCGACCGGTTGGCGCTGCGCAAGGAGGTGGTGGGTTTCCGATCGTCGATCATCTTCCGGCACCTGCGCAAGACCACCGTGGAGCCGCTGCCGGACGCGTGAGCCCGGGCTCGCGACACCACCCGGGGTTACAGGGCGAAATGCGCGGGTTCGAGCCGGCTTCGACCGAAACTGTCGGTGGTGCCGGTTCTACTGGGACTCGAGCTTGGGAAGGAGGCGCCGCCATGACGACTGAGCTGAACCACCGTGAGCGGGCCACCCTGAGGGCTGTGGCGTCGGGGCGGGCCGAGATCAGCTGCAGCTGTGAACCGGACCTGTTCGTCGACGGCTTGTGCTGCTGCGATCAGGCCACCACGCGCCGGCTCGTGCACGTGGGCCTCATCGAGGCCGCCGCCGAAGGGGTGTGCGGCGGGCGCGTGCTCGCGGTGCTGACGCCTGCCGGAATGGTGGCGCTGAACGCGGGTACCGCCGCCTGAGGTCGAAGCGCGCAATTCCCAAGCGAGCTGAAGCAGACACTACAAAGGTGCGTCAGGATCGCACCCACTCCTCCCCCAGTTCGGCCGCGTCCGCCGTGCCGCCGGTCGCGTCCGCGAGCCACGCGGCGAAGTCGGCCTCCTCGCCCGGCGCCAGGCCCACCTCGAAGCGGGCGGCGTTGGCGAACTCCGTGGCGTGCAGCACATACCGCGAGGCGCGCAAGTCGCTCTCGAAGCGCCCTGCGCGCGTGTAGTCCACTTCGACCTCGAACAGGCGCAATCGCCGGTATTCCACGACGTCAGCGGCGTCCAGCGCGTCGGAGACCGCCTGGCCGTAGGCGCGGATCAGTCCCCCGGCGCCGAGCAGCACGCCGCCGAAGTGGCGAGACACCACCGCCACCGTGTCGGTGACCTCGCGCCGCCGCAGGACTTCCAGCATGGGCACTCCGGCCGTGCCCGCGGGCTCGCCGTCGTCGCTGGAGCGCTGCGTGCGCCCGTCAGCACCGAGAACGAAGGCGTGACAGTGGTGCCGCGCCGCCGGTTCCGCCTTGCGGCGGGCCGCGATGACGGCTCGCGCGTCGGCTTCGGAGGTCACCGGAGCGAGGGCGCAGAGGAACCGGGAGCGCTTGATCTCGATCTCGTGCCGTACCGGAGTCGCCACGGAGAGATAACGATCAGCCATCGACGATTCGCCTCATGTGTCCAGTCAACCAGCTCACCGAGCGGTACAACACACGACCCAAACAGGGGTTTTCGCAGGTCAGCGCGGTGACGGACCAGGGATCGGACGAGGGAGCCCGACATATGGGAGTACCCCCGTGCCCGTCAACGTATGCGTGGCATTTCCCACCCGCAAGCAACGACATATGTCGAACACAGCGAATTCACACTATCGTCATAAGACCCGGAGAACCCGGGGCATCACCACGTGCCCGGCCGACTGCCACACCTGGCCGACCGGACGAGCGCGTGCGCTCGACCTGCTACACCTGAACACTGGCTTCAACGAACACTGGCTCCACACGAAACACCGTGCGCGGCACCGACGACCGCCGCTCACGGACGCAGCCCGTGGCCGCCCAACGCTGTGCGGCTGTGCCAGAACCGCCCTACCGTTGCCCGATCGGTGTTGACCGGGCCGGTTTCTCGGGCGGTTCCCTCATGTTCAAGCAGCTTCTCGACAGCACCATTCAGACGACAACTTCTTGCCTGCAACTTTCTCGACTGACCATCGCGGTTCCGGACCACTTCGTTAACCGGTTCACTGTCGAACCACCCGATGGAGTGCGTTCGGTCGCGCCGACGCCTTGGGAGGCGGCCAGCCGTGACCCACCGTTCCACTGCCGGTTTCACAGGTCTTTACGACCCCGCATACGAGCACGACGCGTGCGGTGTCGCTTTCGTCGCCGATCTCGCCGGACGGCGAGATCATCAGATCGTGGCGAAAGCCCTGGTCGCATTGCGGAACCTGGAACATCGCGGGGCACGCGGAGCCGAGCACGACACCGGTGACGGTGCCGGGCTCCTCATCCAGGTGCCCGACGCGTTCTACCGCGAAGTCGTGGACTTCGACCTGCCCGAAGAAGGTGCCTACGCCGTGGGCACCGCGTTCCTGCCCCGCGACGAGAAGCGCCGTGGCCGCGCCATGACCACCATCGAGCGCATCGCCGCCGAGGAGGACATGCGCGTGGTGGGCTGGCGCGACCTGCCGATCGACGCCGCACAGTGCGGCCCGACGGCAGGCAAGACCCGCCCCCACTTCACGCAGCTGTTCCTCGCCGGGCGCCGCCACAACCGCGACGGCCTGGCGCTGGAGCGCTCGGCGTTCTGCGTACGCAAACGCGCCGAGCACGAGCTGAGCGAAGACGAGGTCTACTTCCCGTCGCTGTCCTCGCGCACCATCGTCTACAAAGGAATGCTGACCGAGGAGCAGGTGGAGCGCTTCTTCCTCGATCTGCAGGACGAGCGCGTGACGAGCGCCATCGGCCTCGTGCACTCGCGCTTCTCCACGAACACGTTCCCGTCGTGGCCGCTCGCGCACCCGTACCGGTACGTGGCACACAACGGTGAGATCAACACCCTCAAGGGCAACCGCAACTGGATGGATGCCCGTGAGGCGCTGCTGGAGACCGACCTCATCCCTGGTGACCTGAAGCGGATCTACCCGATCATCACGCGCGGTGCGAGCGACTCGGCCTCGTTCGACGAGGTACTTGAGCTGCTGCACCTCGGCGGCCGGACGCTGCCTCACTCGGTGCTGATGATGATCCCGGAGGCCTGGGAGAACCACCAGGAGATGGACCCGGCGCGGCGCGCGTTCTACGAGTTCCACTCCACACTCATGGAGCCGTGGGATGGACCGGCGCTCGTCGCGTTCACCGACGGCGCGCAGATCGGTGCCGTGCTCGACCGCAACGGCCTGCGCCCGGGCCGTTACTGGGTCACCGACGACGGCCTCGTCGTGCTGGCCAGCGAGGTCGGCGTGCTGGAGCTGGACCCGGCGACGATCGTGCGCAAGGGCCGGCTGGAGCCGGGCCGCATGTTCCTCGTGGACACCGTCGAGGGCCGCATCATCGAGGACGAGGAGATCAAGAGCGAGCTCGCCACGGCGCACCCGTACGACGAGTGGGTGGACGGCGGCCTGCTCCGGCTGGAGGAGCTCCCCGAACGCGATCGCGAGGTACCGCTGCACGCGGCGCTGGTCCGGCGTCAGCAGTCCTTCGGATACACCGAGGAAGAGCTCGAGACGATCCTCGAACCGATGGCCCGCACCGGTGCGGAGCCGATCGGTTCGATGGGTAACGACTCTCCGCTCGCCGCGATCTCGTCCCGCGCGCGCCCCCTGTTCGACTACTTCATCCAGCTGTTCGCGCAGGTGACGAACCCGCCGCTCGACGCGATCCGCGAGGAGCTCGTGACGGCTCTCGGCACCCAGGTCGGCGCCGAGCCGAACCTGCTCGTGGCCGACGCCGCCTCGTGCCGTCGGATCGTGCTGCCGTTCCCGGTGCTGGACAACGACCAGCTCGCGAAGCTGGTGCACGTGAACGACGACGGCACGCTGCCCGAGTTCCAGGCCGTGACCGTCCTCGGCCGCTACAACGTGCACGGCGGCGGCGAAGCGCTGGTGCAGCGGCTCGACGAGATCCGCAGCGAGGTGTCGGAAGCCATCGAGGACGGCGCGCGCCTGATCGTGCTGTCCGACCGCGGCGTCGACGAAAACCACGCCGCCATCCCGTCGCTGCTGCTGACCGGCGCGGTGCACCACCACCTGGTGCGCGAAAAGACCCGGACACAGGTCGGCCTCATCGTCGAGTCCGGCGACGCGCGTGAGGTGCATCACATCGCGCTGCTCGTGGGTTACGGCGCGGCCGCGGTGAACCCGTATCTCGCCATGGCGACCGTCGAGGAAATGGCCCACCAGGGCCTGATCCCTGGCGTCAGCGCCAAGGAGGCGACGGCGAACCTCATCAAGGCGCTCGGCAAGGGTGTCCGCAAGACGATGTCGAAGATGGGCGTCTCCACCGTCGCGTCCTACACCGGGGCGCAGATCTTCGAGGCCGTCGGGCTCGGTGGCGAGGTGATCGACACCTGTTTCACGGCGACGACGTCCCGCCTCGGCGGGGTCGGGTTCGACACGATCGCCGAAGAGGTTTCCCAGCGGCACCGGCGCGCGTTCCCGTCCGACGGCGTACGCGCGAACCACCGCGAGCTCGAAACCGGCGCGGACTACCAGTGGCGCCGCGAAGGCGAGCCGCACCTGTTCAACCCGCAGACGGTGTTCAAGCTGCAGCACTCCACGCGCAGCGGGAAATACGACGTCTTCAAGGAGTACACGCAGGCCGTCAACGACCAGTCGGCGAAGCTGCAGACCCTGCGCGGGCTCTTCGAGTTCAAGTACGGCGAGCGCACACCGGTGCCGATCGAGGAGGTCGAACCGGTCTCGGAGATCGTGAAGCGCTTCGCCACCGGCGCCATCTCCTACGGCTCCATTTCGCAGGAGATGCACCAGACCCTCGCCATCGCGATGAACCGCCTCGGCGGCAAGTCCAACACCGGCGAGGGCGGCGAGGACCCCGACCGGCTCTACGACCCCGAGCGCCGCTCCGCGGTGAAGCAGGTCGCGAGCGGCCGGTTCGGCGTCACGAGCGAATATCTCGTGAACGCCGACGACATCCAGATCAAGATGGCCCAGGGCGCGAAGCCGGGCGAAGGTGGCCAGCTGCCCGGGCCCAAGGTGTACCCGTGGATCGCGAAGACGCGGTACTCCACGCCGGGTGTCGGGCTCATTTCCCCGCCGCCGCACCACGACATCTATTCGATCGAGGACCTGGCCCAGCTGATCCACGACCTGAAGAACGCCAACCCGGCCGCGCGCATCCACGTGAAGCTCGTGTCCGAGGTCGGCGTCGGCACGGTCGCGGCGGGTGTGTCCAAGGCCCACGCCGACGTCGTGCTCATCTCGGGCCACGACGGCGGCACGGGTGCGTCGCCGCTGTCGTCGATCAAGCACGCGGGCGGCCCGTGGGAGCTCGGCCTGGCGGAGACCCAGCAGACGCTGCTCGAGAACCGGCTGCGCGACCGCATCGTGGTGCAGACCGACGGGCAGCTCAAGACGGGCCGCGACGTCGTGGTCGCCGCGCTGCTCGGCGCCGAGGAGTTCGGGTTCGCGACCGCGCCGCTCGTGGTGTCCGGCTGCATCATGATGCGCGTGTGCCACCTCGACACCTGTCCGGTTGGCGTCGCGACGCAGAACCCCAGGCTGCGGGAGAAGTTCAGCGGCAAGGCCGAGTACGTGGTGAACTTCTTTGAGTTCATCGCCCAGGAAGTGCGCGAGTATCTGGCGGAACTCGGGTTCCGTTCGATCGCGGAAGCCGTCGGCCACGCCGAGCTGCTCGACAAGCGCAAGGCCGTGGACCACTGGAAGGCCGCGGGGCTCGACCTGTCACCGATCTTCCACGTGCCGGACCTGCCGCCGCGCGCGGCGCGCCACCAGCTCGTGAAGCAGGATCACGGGCTCGAAAAGGCACTGGACAACACGCTGATCCAGCTCGCCGAAGGCGCGCTTTCGGCAGGCGACAAGGTGCGGCTGGAGCTGCCGGTGCGCAACGTGAACCGCACCGTCGGCACGATGCTGGGCTCGGAGCTCACGAAGAAGTGGGGCGGCGAGGGTCTCCCGGACGACACGATCGACGTGACGTTCACCGGCACCGCCGGGCAGTCGTTCGGTGCGTTCGTGCCGAAGGGCATCACGCTGCGGCTCGTCGGCGACGGCAACGACTATGTCGGCAAGGGCCTCTCCGGCGGCCGGATCATCGTGCGGCCGAGCAAGGCGGCCAAGTTCGCCGCCGAGGAGCACATCATCGCCGGCAACGTGATCGCCTACGGCGCCACGAGCGGGGAGATCTTCATCCGCGGCAAGGTCGGCGAACGGTTCTGCGTGCGCAATTCGGGTGCGCTGGCCGTCGTCGAAGGCGTGGGCGACCACGGCGGCGAGTACATGACGGGCGGGCGCATGGTGGTGCTCGGCGGGATCGGCCGCAACTTCGCGGCCGGCATGTCGGGCGGCATCGCGTACGTGCTGGACCTGCCGGTGCATCGCGTGAACCCGGAGATGGTCGACATCGACCCGCTGGACACCGACGACACCGATTTCCTGCGCGAAACCGTCGAGAAGCACTACAACGAGACGGAGTCCGCGGTCGCGCGCGAGCTGCTCGCCGACTGGGACGCCGCCGTCGACCGGTTCGGCAAGGTCATGCCGAAGGACTACAAGCGTGTGCTCGCCGCTCAGGCCAAGGCGGAGCGGGACGGGCGTGACGTGAACGAGGCGATCATGGAGGCCGCTCATGGCTGATAATTGCGAAGCTGGCCATGAGTGCCGACTGGGTGCGGGTATCCCGCAAGACACGGAGGCCGCTCATGGCTGACCCCAAGGGCTTTCTGACCACCACCCGTGAAGAACCGAGGCGCCGTCCGGTCGATCTTCGGCTCATGGACTGGCGCGAGGTGTACGAGGACTTCGCGTCCACGAAGCTGGAGAAGCAGGCCGGGCGCTGCATGGACTGCGGCATTCCGTTCTGTCACCAGGGTTGTCCGCTCGGGAACCTGATTCCCGAGTGGAACACGCTGGTGTGGCGAGAAGACTGGCGCGAGGCGATCGAGCGGCTGCACGCCACGAACAATTTCCCCGAGTTCACCGGCACCCTGTGTCCGGCGCCGTGCGAGACGGCGTGTGTGCTCGGAATCAACGACGACCCGGTGACGATCAAGCGGGTCGAGATCTCCATTGTGGACCGCGCCTTCGAGGAAGGCTGGGTCACGCCGCAGGTTCCGGTGGCGCAGACGGGCAAGAAGGTCGCCGTCGTCGGTTCCGGGCCGTCCGGGCTGGCCGCGGCGCAGCAGCTCACGCGAGCGGGCCACAGCGTGGTGGTCTACGAGCGGGCCGACAAGATCGGCGGACTGCTGCGCTACGGCATCCCCGAGTTCAAGATGGAGAAGTCCCGCCTCGACCGCAGGCTCGACCAGATGCGGGCCGAGGGCACCGAGTTCCGCACTTCGGTGAACGTCGGTGTCGACATCACCGCGGAGCAGTTGCGGGCCGACCACGACGCCGTGGTGCTCGCGGGCGGCGCGACGGTGTGGCGCGACCTGCCGATCGAGGGCCGGGAGCATGACGGGATCCTGCAGGCGATGGAGTACCTGCCGCCGGCCAACCGCGTCGCCGCGGGTGAACTGGACACCGTGCCGTACTCGGCCGAAGGTCTCGACGTCGTGGTCATCGGCGGTGGCGACACGGGCGCGGACTGCGTCGGCACGGCCCACCGTCAGGGCGCGCGTTCGGTGACGCAGCTGGAGATCATGCCGCGGCCGCCCGAGTCGCGTTCGGACGCGCACCCGTGGCCGACGTACCCGATGATCTACCGGGTTTCCTCGGCGCACGAGGAAGGTGGCGAGCGGCTGTATTCGGTGAACACGCAAGAGTTCCTTGCGGACGCCGACGGTCGGGTCCGTGCGCTGAAGCTCGTGGAGGTCCGCAACGAGGGCGGGAAGTTCGTGCCCGTCGAGGGCAGTGAACGTGAGCTTCCGGCCCAGCTGGTGTTGCTGGCCATGGGTTTCCTCGGCCCGCAGCGGGCCGGGCTGCTGGAGGACCTCGGTGTCGACCTCGACCAGCGCGGCAACGTGGTGCGGGACGGGGATTTCCGCACCAGCGTCGACAACGTCTTCGTGGCGGGCGACATGGGCCGCGGGCAGTCGCTGATCGTGTGGGCTATCGCGGAGGGCCGTTCGTGCGCCGCGGGGGTCGACGCGTTCCTCACCGGCCGCGACGTGCTGCCGGCGCCGATCGCGCCGACGGACCGGCCGATCGCCTGAGCTCGTGGCGGGCGTGTCAACGGCGCCGCGCCCGCCACGATCCCCACCCCCGAGCCCCGGGTGGTCGCGGCAACGGCGCCGTGCCCGCCCGGCCCGGTCACCACGCTGGGCCGGCTCGGGTCAGGGCGCGCCCGGGGGCACGAACGGCAGTCCGCCCGGCGCGCCGGACTCCAGTAGCCGCAAGAGGTATGTGGTGTCCACTTCGGACTCGACGGCGTCGGCGAGCTGGTCGAGCATCGTTTCACGCAGCCTGGCGAACCCGACTGCACCGGGCGAAGGCGACCAGGAGACACCGGCCTGTGCGGCGATTTCCGTGAGCCACGCGCGGCGGAATCCGTCGTTTTCGAAGGCGCCGTGCCACGTGGTGCCCCAGACGGAACCGGCGCGATAACCGTCCAGAAAGGACTCGGCGGCACTGGCGGACGTGTGGCCGTGGTGGATCTCGTAGGCGGACACGGGGTGACCGCGCCATGAGCCGGACGGGCGGCCGAGAACCTTGTCGGCGGTGAAGGTCACGTGAGTGGGCAGCAGGCCGAGCCCGTCGACGCGGCCGGCGCCGGATTCGACGTCGTCGTGGATGGTGCGGGCCAGCATCTGGTAGCCGCCGCAGATGCCGAGCACCGGGCGGCCCGCCTCGGCGCGGGCGGTGACGGCGGTGTCGAGGCCGCAGGACCGCAGCCAGCGCAGGTCGTCGACGGTGGCGCGCGAACCGGGCAGCACCACGAGATCCGCGGCGGCCACGGTGTCGGGGTCGGCGGTGAGGCTCACGGTGACGCCGGGTTCGGCGGCGAGCGCGTCGACGTCTGTGGCGTTCGACGCCCGGGGGAACCGCACCACGGCCACGCGCAACCCGCCGCCGCGCGGTGCATCGTGGCGCCAGCCCGCGACGGCGAGTGCGTCTTCCGAGTCGATCCACACGCGTTCGAGCCACGGCAGCACGCCGAGCACCGGCCGGCCCGTCACGTCTTCGAGGCTCTTCAATCCCGGTCGCAGCAGCCCGACGTCACCGCGGAACTTGTTGACCACCCAGCCCGCGACGAGCGCTTGATCCTCGGGCGACAGCAGAGCCAATGTCCCGAACATCGCGGCCAGCACGCCGCCGCGGTCGATGTCTCCGACGACGATCACCGGCAGCGAAAACCGCCGCGCCAGGCCGAGATTCACGTAATCCCCGCCCCGCAAGTTGATCTCCGCCGGGCTGCCCGCGCCTTCGCACACGACGACGTCGAAGCGCGAACGCAGGTCTTCGAACGCCCCGAACGCGATTTCGGCCAGCCCCGCACGGCCGGTGGCGTATTCGCCTGCCTCGAGCGTGCCGAACGGTTTGCCGAGCGCGACCACGTGGCTGCGCCGGTCGCTGCCCGGTTTGAGCAGCACCGGGTTCATCGCCGCCTCGGGCTCGGCGCGCGCGGCTCGGGCCTGCAGCCACTGCGCGCGGCCGATCTCCGCGCCGTCGGCGCACACCATCGAGTTGTTGGACATGTTCTGAGATTTGAACGGTGCCACGCGCACTCCGCGCCGCGCCAGCCAACGGCAGATTCCGGCTGTCACGAGGCTTTTCCCGGCGTCGGACGTGGTGCCCGCGACCAGCAGCCCCCTCACCGCGCCACCGCCCACGCAATCGCGGCGGCGGTCAGCGCCGACGCCGCGCCTGTCACCCGCGAGAGCCGCACCGCGCGGCGCAGGTCGACGGGACCGGGTGCGCGACCGTCGCCGAGCGCACCGCGGACCTCGGCCTCGCCGCCGTAGGTGTTGGTGCCGCCGAGCCGCAGGTCGAGCGCACCCGCGAAGGCGGCCTCGACCTGGCCGGCATTCGGGCTCGGGTGGTGGCCACCGTCGCGGCGCCACGCACGCAGCGCCGCCCGGGACCGACCGCCCGTGAGCGGTGCCGACACCACCGTGAGCAGTGCGCCGACGCGGGCGGGCACGATGTTGGCGACGTCGTCTGCCCTCGCCGCGGCCCAGCCGAAGTTGCGGTGGCGCAGCGAGCGGTAGCCGACCATGGCGTCGAGCGTGTTGAGCGCCCGGTACCCCAGCAAACCGGGAAGCCCGGCGACCGCACCCCACAGCAGCGGCGCGACCACGGCGTCGGAGGTGTTCTCGGCGATCGACTCCGTGGCTGCGCGGGCGAGTTCGGCCGAGTCCAGCGCCGTGGCGTCGCGCGAACACAGGTGCGACAGGCGGACGCGCGCCCCGGGCACATCTGCGTCGTCGAGCAGGCGCGCCATCTGTCGTCCCTCGGCGGCGAGCCCGCGGCCACCGAGCACAACCCACGTCGTGGCAGCGGTGAGCGCGAAGCGGGCGAGCGGCCACCGGCGGGTGACCCGCTGAGCGGCCAGGCCCAGGCCCGTCGCAGTGCCCGCGCAGACCGCCGCATACGCGGCTCCGCGGGGCTTCGAATCGGCCCACCAGCGGCGCTCGAGCGCGCCCGCGGCGCGGCCGAACAGGGCGACCGGATGGCCGCGCCGGGGGTCGCCGAACGCCGCGTCGGCGACATATCCGGTGATCAGGCCGGCCGCGGTGACGGCTTGTCGGAGTGGCACGTGGCGAACCGTAGCGCGCGGGAGAGAATGCCGGGTATGACCAAGCTGACGCACCGGCTCGCCGGGCAGCTCGAAGCCCTGGCGCAGACCCTCCGCCGGTACGGACGCGACGACGGCAAGGTGCTCGTCCTCGGCGGCGTCCGCTCGGGGAAGTCGAGGCACGCGGAGCGGCTCGTCGCCCACCATCCCCACCTCACCTACGTCGCGCCGGGTCTGCCGCCGGGCGACGACGACCCCGAGTGGGCCGCTCGCGTCGCCGCGCACCGGGCGCGGCGGCCCGCGAACTGGACGACCGTCGAAACCACCGACCTCGCGACCGTATTGCGCACGGCGACGAGCCCGTTGCTCATCGACTGCCTCGGCACGTGGCTTTCGCGGGTACTCGACGAGGTCGGCGCCTGGTCGGGCGAAGACGGCTGGGCGTGCCGCCTCGACGAGCGGCTGGAGGATTTCCTCGCCGCGTGGACGCAGGCGCGGGTGCCCGTGGTCGCGGTCAGCAACGAGGTCGGCAGCGGTGTGGTGCCCGCTACGTCGTCGGGACGGCTGTTCCGTGATGTGCTGGGCGCACTCAACAACCGGGTGTCCGCCGAGTCCGACCGCAGCCTGCTGGTCGTCGCCGGGCGGGTGCTCGAACTGCCGTAAGGAGCTCGCCGTGCCCCGAATCGACATCCCGACGCCCGACGCCGCCGCCCGCGCCGCCGCGCAGGAGCGCCTCGACGGCCTGGTGAAGCCACTCGGCGCGCTGGGCAGGCTCGAGGAACTGGCGGCGTGGCTGAGCGCCGCCCACGGCGTGGTGCCGCCGCGCCCGCTCGACGACGTGCGCGTGGTCGTGTTCGCGGGAGACCACGGGGTCTCGGCGCAGTCGGCGTATCCGCGCGAGGTCACGGCGGCCATGGTGCGCGTGTTCCTCGCCGGGCGCAGCGGCGTCACGGTACTGGCCGCGCAGGTCGGCGCGAGCGTGCGCGTGGCCGACATCGCCGTCGACTGGGACGCCGCCGACGTGCCCGCCGACGTGGTGACCCACAAGATCCGCCGCGGCTCGGGCGCGATCGACGTCGAGGACGCCCTCGAACCCGGGGAGGCACAGACGGCGTTCGAAGCGGGCCGCGCCATCGCCGCCGAAGAGTCCGCCGCCGACCTGCTCGTGCCGGGCGACATGGGGATCGGCAACACGACGATGTGCGCGGCCATCGTCGCCGCAACCCTTGGCCTGCCGGCGGCCGAGGTCGTCGGCACGGGCACGGGAGTGTCCGGTCCCGCACTGGCGGCCAAGACCGCCGTGGTCGAGGCCGCGCTGAAACGCGCTTCCGGGCGGGTGGCGGACCCGTTCGAGCGGGTGACGGCCTTGGGCAGCGCCTGCGTCGCCGCCACCGCGGGATTCCTTGTCGAGGCCGCCGTCCGGGGCATCCCGGTCCTCCTCGACGGCATCTTCTCCGCCACCGCCGCCCTCCTCGCCCGCGAGCTCGCCCCGGGCGCCGAGCAGTGGTGGCTCGCCGGCCACCGCTCGACGGAACCCGCGCAGGCCTTCGCGCTGAAAGCACTGGGCCTCACGCCGATCCTCGACCTCGGCCTTCGCCTCGGTGAGGGCAGCGGCGCCATCCAGGCCGTCCCGACGCTTCGCGCGGCCCGCGCGATCATCGCGGACATGGGTCTGCTGGCGGACCTCACGTGAGGGCGGTCCCGCCGACCCACCTGCCACCCGTTTCGGCCCCGCCCTGCCTCACGCCGCGGCGGAGGAAGTCTCGGGCTCGCCACGCCGTCGCCCGGTCG
Organism: Amycolatopsis sp.; assembly: GCA_035551175.1. Taxonomy (GTDB): domain Bacteria; phylum Actinomycetota; class Actinomycetes; order Mycobacteriales; family Pseudonocardiaceae; genus Amycolatopsis. The sequence goes on from DASZNR010000065.1 coordinate 63,148, forward strand.
CGTCGCGGGCCGGGCCGGTTCGCCGCGGACACCCCGCGCCGGTCGGGCCCTCCACGACCGCGCGGCGCGGCGGGCGGCGATGGACGGGCGCGGACGTGGTGAGCGGCGCGTGAAGCTCGGTGATGCGATCCGGTTGTCGATCGGCACGTTGACCGCCGTGCCCGTGCCGGCGCCGCGGGGCATCAACCGCGGTGTGGCCGGGGCGGCGATGGTGTTCGGGCCGGTCGCGGCCGTTCCGCTCGCGATGGTGGCGGGGCTGGTCGTCGCCGGCGGCAGTGCGGTGGGGTTGCCGGCGCTGGCGGTCGCGGCGGTCGCGTTGGGCCTGGTCGCGCTGGGGAGCCGCGGGCTGCACCTCGACGGGCTGGCGGACACAGCCGACGGGCTGGGTGCCTCCTACGATCGGACCAGAGCCCTGGACGTCATGCGCCGCGGCGACTCGGGCCCGACCGGGGTGGCGACGCTCGTGTTCGTTCTGCTCGTGCAGGCCGGTGCGCTGGCCGGCGCGATCGCGGCGGGCCACGGGATCGCGGCGGCGGTCATCGGTGTGCTGGTGGGGCGGTGCACGCTCGCGATGTCGTGCGCGCGGGGCGTGCCGTCGGCGCGGCCCGAGGGGCTGGGCGCGACGGTCGCCGGGTCGGTGCCCCGGCTGGTCGCGTTCGCGGAGGGCGTGGTGGCGGCTGGGCTGAGCGCCCTGGCGCCGGGTTTGCCGTGGTGGCGAGGTCCGGCGGCGGTCGTCGCGGGTTACCTCGTCGCCGCGGTCGTGCTGGCGCGATGCGTGCGACGGCTCGGCGGGATTACCGGGGACGTCCTCGGCGCCGGCGTCGAGGTCGGGGCCGCGGCGGCACTCCTGGTGCTCGCCGCCTGAAGCGCCCCTTCGACTCGCGGTCGGGCACGCTCTCAGCTGCCGGCACCGTCCCATGGAATGGCGATCAAGCACGACGTTCGCAGGTGAACGCGCTGGTACCCAGGTCGGAAGAGGGGCGTCTCGGCGGGCGGTGATCTTCCTGGTTCGGCGGACACTTCGTTGCCGATTGGCTACTATCAGTGCGATAGAGGTGCGCACTGTGTGTCAGGGGAGGACGCAGGTGGCCGAGCGGGCTGAGATGGGGCAGGCGAAGGCCCTGGGTGCGGCTAATTTTGTCGTGGCCGACGGAGGCGGGAGCAGCGCAGGTGCTGGCGGTGCCGGCTTCAGTCTCAGCCGAGACGACAAGACCGCCGAGCTCGGGAATCTCCGGAAGCTAGCGGATCGGATCACGCTCCAGCTGGAGGCCTCACAGCCGATGTGGTCGATCCAGTCTCCGGGGAAAGACCCGGCGTCGTTGCGGAATACAGATGCGTCCAACAAGTCCGGTCTTGCCTACCGTGACTTCCTCACTCGGCAGAGCCGGTTTGTCGCAGTGATCATCGACAAGATGGAGAAGGCGCTCGGGATGCACACGGCCAACGATCAGCAGGCGGCACAAACCGTCAATGCCCAGAACGATGGGGGCCGTTTCTGATGGTGTCGGTGTCCAGGTTCTGCGCGGCGATCACGGGTGCAGCTTCCCTGTGTCTGGTTGCCGCTTGCTCCGGAACCACGGCGGGGTCCGCGACGCCTGTGCCCGATACGGCTGCGCCGACGTCGGCTGCCGGGCTGCCGGTCCCCACCATTCCTCACCCCTTGCCGGCTTCGTTGATTCAGGGTGATCCCTGCGCGGTGCTGACGTCCGCGCAGGTCGACAGCTTGTTCTCCGGCACCCCCACCCGCGACCCGGCAGCCAAGGACACCGGAGTCGCTGAATTTTGCGGTTGGAGTGACGTGGTCCGGGGTTCCCGAGTCTCAATTCAATTGGTGTACGCGTGGAAAAACGGATTGGCCACGGTTTACGCCAAACAAGGACAGGGGTTCTTCAAGGTGCTGGCCCCGGTACAAGGCTACCCGGTGGTGGCATACGGGCCGTCGGATGAACGCGCGGACGGCCGCTGCAGCGTCGCGGTCGGGATTGCGAACGACGCGGCGTTCGAGGCCGATGTCCAGGTGGCCAAAACGGCGGTGGGCAGGGGGGATCCGTGCGATGACGCCCGGAAGGTCGCCGATCTTGCGGTCACGACATTGAAGGGGGAGGTGTGATGGTGTCGGGTCCGGCTGGTGTGGTGCAGGCGTGGATGGAGCAGCAGCAGGCTCAAGGCAAGTTGATCTTGCCTGCCGAGCTGGTGCGCAGGGTCCGGGGCGGTGCGGGTCTGGGCAGTCTGGGAGAGGCTCAGCACATCAGCATGTCCCAGGCCTCCGAGCAACGAGGAATCGAGACCGACACCTTGGCGATCGTTTCCCGACTGGAGGCCGCGTGGTCCGGGCAGAGTGGTGACGCGGCGCGGGCGGGGCTGCGGCCACTGGCGGACGTGGCCACCGCGTCTTCGGCCGCGTTGGGAACGAGTCAGAACACACTGACGGATCAGGCTCACGCCTTCCAGTCCACTCGGGACTCACTCCAGGAGGTCTCGGACACTCCGCCCGAGCGGGGGCTCGTCGACGTCGTGACACCGTGGGACACCGACGTCGAGGATCAGATCAACTCGCGGCACGCCGCGATTCAGCACAACGCTCAGATCTATCAGGACTTCACGTCCACAAGCGACAGTCATGCGCAGAAGATGCCGACCGACTACGGTCAGATGCCCGAAGCGCAAGGCGACTTCACGGTGGGCAAGCCCTCCGCCGCACCGAACCAGCATTCGACGAACGCGCAGCATTCCACATCCCAACCTCAGAACTCTTCTGGTGGGGTGAATGGCGGAGTCCCGCAGCCGTGGCAGCACAGCGTCTCGCCGACTAGCGGTGCGGTCGGGTCGTCGAACCACGCGCAGCTCCCGACCGCTCAGGCGCCTGACGGAGATGCAACGAACACGGCAGGTTTCGTTCCGCCCACGGACCCGACGACCGGCGGTGTTCCGGGTGACGGTGGCGCGACCCGGTTCACGCCTGGCGGACCGGGTGGCGGCTCTTCGTCCTACGGCCCGGGCAGTGGCCCCGGATTCGGGGGTGGTTCCGGATTTGCTGGTGGTTTCACGAGCGGGGGCCCTGGTTCAGGGGAACCGGGCGCCGGTGGTCGCGGTTCGGGGGCACCGGGCGCTGGTGTTCGGGGACCGGGGGCGCCTGGGTCAGGTTCGCGTTCCGGCAATCTCGCAGGGCCGGGGCGGTCGACGGGTGCGGGCCGGATCGGCCCGGCGGAGGAGTCTCCTGCTGGACGGGGCGGGACCGGTGCTCCTGGTTCTCGCGGTGCGAACGGCCTGCCGATGGGTGCTGGGGCCGCCAAAGGCAACAAGGAAGAGGACAAGGAAAAGAAGTCCGCCTCCTACTTGCTGGAACCGGACCCGAACGCGCTGTTCGGTTACGACGGCAAGGCCACCCCACCCGTGATCGGCAAATAGCCACATTCGGACATCGACATGTTCATCGCCGAACCGGTGACGGTCCCGCGCGTGGCGCTGGCCCGAGCGTGGGAATGGGAGAACGTCGGTCCGGCGCATCCAGCGCTGGGCATCGTGGAATGGTGGCTCGAAGACGATGTGTCAGGCCAGTTCGACGAGCTGATCAGGCAGGCACTTGCCACGCCCGGGTTCTACGACCTACGCCGGAAACGGCTCACCGGCGAGTTCCGCGACGTGCTGTGGGGCGTCTCCACGGCCGACGCGGAGTGCTATCGGATCTCCAGCGATCGAAGTGGGCGCAAGTCGGCGGCGCTGGCAATCGTCACCGGACGAACCTCGCTGCTGTTCACCGTGGACGGTGAACAAGTGACGCTGGAGCGGATCTCGGCAGGCCGGGTCTGCCAGGCCGCCGTCGCCACGCTGCCCGACGTTCGCCCGGCCGGCGTCACGGAGATGACCGTGCGGCGATCGGAGTACGGGCCGAGCCGCGTCGTCGCCGAGTCCTACGACTTGGACGTGACGAGCGACTACACCGCGCCCGACCAGGCGGAGCAGCTGCGCGCGCTGATGGCTGCCCCGCGCAGCGCGGTACACCAGTTCTACGTGGCCGCCAGGACCGAGGGGACGAGGTCGTCGAGTCTCCCGCTGACCGTGGTGGACACGACGAGCCACGGACGTGTTCTGACCGTTCTCCAGGACGGCCCCGACGGCGAGGACGTGATCAGTTGTGGTCCCGGTAGCGCCGACTACGTCAGCGGGACCCTGGACAACACGATGCGCGGCTTGCAGACCTGATGTCCGAAGGGCGCCGCGGCCACCGTGCGGAGTCGAGCCCGAACTGCGTGACCAGCTTTCACAGCGTGGGCGCGTGCTTCGTCGTGTTCCCTTGCGCGCCGGCGTCCGGGCCACAGCGGCGCAACCAAGACGAGCGCGCTCAGAGGACCTCGGCGAGCGCGGCGGCGAACCCGTCCGTCACGTCGCGGGACCGCACGGCCAGCCGCAGGTGGCGAGGCCCCAGACCCGGAAACGTGTCGCCGCGGCGGACCGCGTAGCCGCGGGCGCGCAGGCGATCGCGCAGGCCCGCATCGGGGGTTTCGACGAGGACGAAGGGGCCGCGGGGGTCACCGAGGACCGGTAGTCCCAGCTCGGCGAGCCGGGAGGCCAGGTAGTCGCGGTCGGACTCCGCGGTGACGGCGAGTTTTTCCGCTTCTTCCAGCGCGGACGGGCGGCAGCACGCGACTGTGGCGACGCCGGCGAGCGTCGACACCGACCACGGCGGCTGGACGGCCGCCAGACGAGAGATCACGGCGGCCGGGCCGAGGACGTAGCCGGCGCGTAGCCCTGCGAGGCCCCACGTCTTCGTGAGGCTGCGCAGCACGAGCACACCCTCCAGGGAGACGCCCGCCAGGCTCTCCGCCTCGCCGGGGATCGCGTCGAGGAACGCCTCGTCGACCACCACCAGGCGCCCTGGCCGGGTCAGTGCGCGCAGCGCCGACGCGGGGTGCAGCACGGACGTCGGGTTCGTCGGATTGCCCACGAACACGACGTCGGCCGACGCAGGAACCGCCCGCGGATCCAGTACGAAACCGTCCGAAGAGGACAGGATCACGCGAGAAACCGCGTGCCCCGCGGTGCGCAGGGCGGCTTCGGGCTCGGTGAACTGCGGGTGCACCACCACGGCGTGACGCGGCCGCAGCGCCGAAGCCAGCAGCGTGAACGCTTCGGCCGCACCGGCCGTCACCAGCACCTCGTCGACGGGCCTGCCGTGCCGCGCAGCCACCGCCGCCCGCGCGGGATCGGCTGACGGATATGCGGCCAGACTGTCCACAGCGGATACCAACTCCCGCCGCAACCACTCGGGCGGACGCGGCAGCCGCACATTCACGGCGAGGTCGACCAGCCCCGGCGCCACTTCGCGGTCACCGTGGTGCTGCAGGTCGTAGTCCGAGGAGTCAGCCACGGGAGGCCACCGGTGCGTACGCCCGCACGTGCGCCGCGAACCGTTCGGCCAGCGCGGGATGCCCGGCCCAGTGCACGTGCAGGTAGGAGGCGTGCAACGACGCCGACGCGAATCCGTCCGCCGTCCGGTCCCACCCCCACGCGGGCGCCGGCCCGGCGGCCGGTGTGAGCTGCGTGCGGTGGAACTCGTGCCCCGTCACGCGCTGGCCGGCGACCGCGAGCACGTTGTCCGCCAGCGAAACCGCCGTGCGGTAGCCGAGTTTGCCGCGGTTCGTCATCGCCGCCGTGGCGTCGACGACACCCGCCATCGGCTGCCCGTCCAGCTCCCGGCACAGATACAGCAGTCCGGCGCACTCGGCGCTCACCGGCATTCCCCGACTCGCGGCCGCGGAAACCGCAGCCAGCAACGGTTTGTTCGCCGCCAGCTCCGCCGCGTGCACCTCGGGGAACCCGCCGCCGAAGTACAGCCCGGCACAACCCTCGGGCAACCTCTCGTCCCGCAACGGGTCGACGTCCACCACGTCCACGCCGCAGGACGCCAGCAGCTCCACGTTTTCCGTGTATCGGAACGTGAACGCCGGCCCGGCCGCCGCGGCCACCATCGCGCGCGGCCCGTCCCACGTCCCCACCGGCGTCCACAAAGGTCCCGGCAGCGGTGGCGCCGCCCGCGCGACCCGCACCACCGCGTCGAGATCCACTCCCCCGGCGACCCACGACGCCAGCTCCGGCAGCACCCGCCGCGAGTCCGCGGCCCGCTCCGCGGCCGGCACGAGCCCGAGGTGCCGGCTCGGCGCGTGCACGTTCTCGTTGCGCCGCAACGCCCCCAGCAACGGCACGCCCGTCGCCTCCAAAGCGGTCACGATCTCGTCCTCGTGCCGCTGCGAGCCCAGCTTGTTGAGGATTACGCCGGCAAGCCGCACCCGCGGGTCGTAGTTGGCGAAGCCCAGCACGGTGGCGGCGACGCTGCGCGACGCGGCAGAAGCGTCAACCACCAGCACCACCGGCGCGCTGAGCACGCGCGCGACGTGCGCCGTGGATGCGTAGCCTTCGGTACCGAGCGCGCCGTCGAACAGGCCCATCACGCCCTCGATCACGGCGATGTCCGCACCCGCGGATCCGTGGCGCAGCAAGGGAACCAGCTGGTCTTCACCCTGCAGGAACGGATCGAGGTTGCGCGCTGGGCGTCCGGTCGCGAGTGCGTGGTAGGAGGGGTCGATGAAGTCGGGCCCGACCTTGTGCCCGGACACGGTGTGCCCGGCCGCGCGCAGCGCCGCCATGAGCCCGGCGGCGATGGTGGTCTTGCCGTGCCCCGAACCGGGCGCGGCGATGACCACGCGCGCTACCACTCGATCCCCCGCTGCCCCTTCTGTCCCGCGTCCATCGGGTGCTTCACCTTCGTCATCTCGGCCACCAGATCGGCAGCCTCGACGAGCTCAGGCGGTGCGTACCGGCCGGTGATCACCACATGCTGGTGCCCGGGCCGGGAGACCAAAGTGGACACCACGTCGCCGACCTCGAGCCAGCCCCACTTGAGCAGGTAGGAAAACTCGTCGAGAACGTAGAAGTCGTGCGTTTCGGCGGCGAGGCGGCGTTTGATCTCGGCCCAGCCCTCGCGTGCGTTGGCGGCGTGGTCCTCTTCGGTGCCGGACTTGCGCGTCCAGCTCCAGCCCTCGCCCATCTTGTGCCACTCGACGGGTCCGCCCTCGCCCGTTTCTTCGTGCAGCTTGCCCAGCGCGCGGAACGCGGCTTCCTCGCCGACCCGCCACTTCGCCGACTTCACGAATTGGAACACGCCGATCGACCAGCCCTGGTTCCACGCCCGCAGCGCCATGCCGAACGCGGCGGTCGACTTGCCCTTCATCTCACCGGTGTGCACGGCGAGCAGTGGACGGTTACGCCGCTGGCGTGTGGTGAGTCCGTCCTGCGGGACGACGGCCGGTTTTCCCTGTGGCATCAGGCCGCCCTCCCCGTGGTGCGGTCACGGACCGCGGCGGCGAGGGTCTCGGCCGCGACGTCGGCGAGCGGCACGTGCTCGGCTTCCAGATACCCGGCCAGCTCGGCCGCCAGCCCAAGGCGCATCCGCCCGCTCTCGCAGTCCATGACGACGGTGGTCACGCCGGTCAGCAACGTCGCCGCCGCCTGCGAGCGTGCGACGGCGTCGGCGCCGCTCGTGGCGCGACCGTCGGTGACCAGCACCAGCAACGGACGACGGCGCGGATCGCGAATCGCCTCGACGCGCAGCACGCGCGCGGCTTCCAGCAACCCTTCCGCGAGCGGCGTCCGGCCGCCCGTCGGCAGACCTTCCAAGCGCGCGGCAGCGGCCTCGACGCTGATCGTCGGCGGCAGCGCGAGCTCGGCCGAATCACCGCGGAACGTGACGAGCCCGACCTTGTCCCGCCGTTGGTAGGCGTCCAGCAGCAGCGAAAGCACCGCCGTTTTCACCTCACGCATCCGCGCCCGCGCGCCCATCGAACCCGAGGCGTCGACGCAGAACAGCACCAGATTGCCTTCGCGGCCTTCCCGCAGCGCGAACCGCAGATCCTGCGAACGCACCACCAGCCCGGGCCCACCGCGACCGCGGGAGCGCTGATGGGGAGCGGCCGCACGCATCGTCGCGACGAGGTGCGGCCGGCCGTCCCGCACGTTGGGCGGCTGGACCCCGATCGTACGGCCGGTGTCGGTGATCGCGCGCGACCGGCGCCCGCGTTCGCCTTCGCCGGTGCCGTGAACGCGGAACACCCGCGCCCGGAACGTGTCGCCGGAACCGACCGTGTTCTGCGGTCCGGACCCGTTTCCGTCGCCGGGCTGCGATTGTGGTTGCGACGGTGGCTGCGGCTGGTCGCCCGTACCCTCCGTACCTTCCGCCTCGGCGGGCGGCTGCGCTCCCGAACCCGGGCCGTCGTCCTCCGGTCCCGGATCCTGCGGGCCGGGGTCGGCGTCTTCCAGCGCTTGCTCCAGCTGCTCCTCGGAAATCCCGGGCGCGTCGAACGGGTTGCGCCGCCGCCGGTGCGGCAACGCGAGCCGCGCGGCCACCCGGACGTCGTCGGTGGTCACCTCGGACCGCCCGGCCCACGCGGCGTGCGCGACGGCCGTGCGCGCTGTGACGATGTCGGCTCGCATGCCGTCGACCTCGAACGACGCGCACACCTCGGCGATCTGACGTAGCGCTTCGTCCGAGAGCTTGACCGACGGCAGAAGCCGTTGCGCCGCTTCGATGTCCGCGGCAAGCCGCGCGTCTTCGGCGGCGTAGGCGGCGGCGAAGCCATCGGGATCCGCCTCGTACGCGAGCCGCCGGCGCACGACCTCCACGCGTTGCTCGGGCTCGCGGCTGGAAGCGACCTCGACGGTCAGCCCGAAGCGGTCCAGCAGCTGTGGCCGCAGTTCCCCTTCCTCAGGGTTCATCGTGCCGATCAGCACGAACCGCGCGGCGTGCGACACCGACACCCCCTCGCGTTCGACCGTGGCGCGGCCCATGGCGGCGGCGTCGAGCAGCGTGTCCACGAGGTGGTCGTGCAGGAGGTTGACCTCGTCGACGTACAACAGGCCGCGGTTCGCGGCGGCCAGCAGGCCGGGCTGGTAGTCCGTGACGCCCTCGGCCAGCGCCTTCTCCAGGTTCAGTGACCCGACGACGCGGTCCTCGGCCGCCCCAACGGGCAGCTCCACCAGCCGCGCGGGCCGCCGGTGCGCGGGCGCGCCCGCGGCGTGCGGACCGTCCGGGCACGCCGGATCCGGCGCGGCCGGATCGCAGGAGAATCGGCAGCCGTCCACCACGTCGAGCTCCGGCAGCAGGCCCGCGAGCGCCCGCACCATCGTCGACTTCGCCGTGCCCTTCTCACCGCGCACCAGCACGCCGCCGACCGCGGGTGAGATCGAGGACAGGATCAGGGCGAGCCGCAGGTCCGGCATCCCGACGACGGCGGTGAACGGGTACGGCTTCAAGAGCTCTCCTCGTGGTCGGCGTCCAGCCGATCATCGCACAGGAAACGCGTCGGCTAGCGTGGGCGGACGTGCGCGAAAAATCACCCGTCTTCGTCGTCGGCGTGGGAGCCGACGGCTGGGCCGGGCTCGGCGGAGAGTCCCGCACCGCCGTGCTCGAAGCCGACGTCGTCCTCGGCGCACCCCGTCAGCTCGCGTCGCTGCCCGCGGGGGTCAGGACAGAGCACTGGCCCAGCCCGCTGCTTCCCGCACTCGACGACGTCCTCGCCGCACACAGCGGCCGACGGATCTGTGTCCTGGCCAGCGGCGACCCGCTGCTCTCGGGTATCGCGACGACCCTGCGCGACCGCGGTCACGAGCTGCGGGTCCTTCCCGCGCTGTCGTCGGTGACGCTGGCCCGCGCACGACTCGGCTGGTCGTTCGAGGAGACCGAAGTCGTCACCGTGGTCGGTCGCGCGATCAGCCGGGTGGCCCGCGTCCTGGCCCCGAAGCGGAAGATCCTGGTGCTCGGCGCCGACGCCGCCGACCTGCGTGACCTGCTGCGCGCCCGCGGTTACGGCGGGTCCACCTTGACCTGCCTGGAAAACCTCGGTGCGCCCGACGAACGCCGCGCCGACGGCTGGGTTCACGATCCCGGCCCGCTCACGGTGTTCGCCCTGGTCGCCGACGGTCCCGCGCTGCCCCTCACCGGCCTGCCCGACGACGCGTTCGAGCACGACGGTCAGGTGACCAAACGCGACGTGCGCGCCTCGGCGCTCGCCCACCTCGCGCCGGTGCCCGGCGAGCTGCTGTGGGACGTCGGCGCCGGCGCGGGCAGTGTCGGCATCGAGTGGTCGCGCGCGCACCCGCTCAACCGCGCCGTCGCGATCGAACGGGATCCGGTGCGGGCCGGCCGCATCGCGCGCAACGCCGCCATGCTCGGGGTCCCGGAACTGCGGGTCGTCACCGGTGACGCACCCGATGTCCTCGGCCAGCTGCCGGCACCCGACGCGATCTTCATCGGCGGCGGGCTCACTGTGCCCGCCGTGCTCGACGCGTGCCTCGCGACCGGCGCCCGCGTCGTCGCGCACGGCGTGACGCTGGAAGCGGAACAGATCCTGGCGAACGCTTACGTGGAGCGTGGTGGTGAGCTGACGCGGATCGCCGTCGACCACGCGCGGCCGCTCGGCGGGTTCACCGGGTGGACCCCGTCGCGCACTGTGACGTCCTGGAGTTCGAGATGACCGTTCACTTCATCGGTGCCGGCCCCGGTGCGGCCGACCTCATCACCGTCCGCGGCCGCGACCTGCTCGCGAGCTGCGGGGTGTGCCTGTATCCGGGGAGCATGACACCGACCGACCTGCTCGCGTACTGCCCGCCGGAGGCGCGCCGTGTCGACACGGCCGGCCTGAGCCTCGACGCGATCGTCGAGCATCTCGTGACGGCCCACCGGGCGGGCCACGACGTCGCCCGCCTGGTCTCCGGGGATCCGTCGCTCTACAGCGCGGTCGCGGAAACCGTGCGCCGCCTCGACGCGGCCGGCGTGCCGTACGACGTCGTCCCGGGCGTACCGGCGTTCGCCGCCTCCGCCGCGGTGCTCGGCCGCGAGCTGACCGTGCCCGGCATCGGGCAGAGTCTCGTGATCACCCGCGCGCAGGCCCGGTCCACCGCACTGCCCGAAGGCGAAACGCTCGCGAACTTCGCCCGCAGCGGCACCACCCTCGCACTGCACCTGGCCATCAACCACATCGAACGCGTCGCCGAAGAGCTGATCCCCTTTTACGGCGCCAACTGCCCCGCCGCCGTCGTCGCGCTCGCGAGCCAGCCGGGCGAAACGGTCGTGCGCGGTTCACTAGACGGCATCGCCGCCCGGGCGCGGGAGGCGGGAATGACCAGGGCGGCAACGATTTTCGTCGGCCGCGTGCTGGCGGCCGAAGGCTTTCCCGACAGCTTCCTTTACTCGAGCACACGGGACCGAACAAGCCAACCGGAGTCACTGTGACGCACCTACGCTGGGGCCTCGTGGCCGCCGGAAGTATCGCCGCCGATTTCGCGGCCGGGGTCCAGCACAGCGAGCACGGCGTGCTGGCGGCCGTCGGCGCGCGTTCGGGCGAGCGGGCGCGCGAGTTCGCCAAACGCTTCGCCATCCCCAAGGCCCACGGCTCCTACGCCGATCTGCTCGCCGACCCGGACGTCGACGCCGTCTACATCGCCACCCCGCACCCGATGCACGCCGAGTGGGCGATCCGCGCCGCGGAAGCCGGGAAACACGTGCTGTGCGAGAAACCGCTCACGGTCACCGCCGCCGAGGCGGAGCAGGTGATCGACGCGGCGCGCCGGAACGACGTCTTCCTCATGGAGGCGTTCATGTACCGGCTGCACCCGCAGACGCGCCGCCTCGTCGAGCTCATCGAGAGCGGCGCGATCGGCGAGGTGCGGGCCGTCGACGTCACGTTCAGCTACAGCTCCGGCGCGAACGACGCGCCGCGGCTGGCCGACCCCGCCCTCGGCGGGGGCGGGATCCTCGACGTCGGCTGCTACTGCACGTCACTCGCCCGGCTCGTGTCGCAGGCGGCCACCGGCATCGACGTCGTGGAGCCGACCACCGTCACGGGACTGGCCCGGCTGAGCGAGCGCGGCGTCGACGAGTACGCGATGGGCCTGCTGCGTCTGCCGGGCGACGTCGTCGCGCAGCTGTCGTGCGGGTTTCGCCTGACACAGGACGACCACATCCGCGTCTACGGCACCACCGGACAGCTGCACGTCCCGAAACCCGCGTGGCTGCCCGAGATGCGCCGGGCCGCGGCGTCGCAGATCGTGCGGACGCCGGAGAACGGTGTGCCCGAGGTGATCGAGATCGAGACGACGCAGAGCGTGTTCACGCGCGAAGCCGACCACGTCGCCACGCACCTCGCCCAGCGCCAAGCCCCTGAGCTCACCTGGGCCGAGACGCTGGCCAACATGCGCACGCTCGACCGCTGGCGCGCGGCCGTGGGGTGCGGCGCATGACCGTGCTGGTCCTCGGCGGCACCGCCGAAGCACGGACGCTCGCGGCCGAACTGCACGCCCGCGGTGTCGCCGTGGTGTCCTCGCTCGCCGGCCGCGTGGCCCGGCCCCGGCTGCCGGAAGGTGAAGTGCGCGTCGGCGGCTTCGGCGGCGTCGAAGGCCTCGCGGCGTGGTTGCGCGACCACGACGTGCGCGCGGTCGTGGACGCCACCCACCCGTTCGCCGAACGCATCGGCGCCAACGCGTTCGCGGCGACCGAGCAGACGGGAATCCCCCTGCTGCGACTCGCCCGCGGAGGCTGGCAGGAGCAGGACGGCGACCGCTGGCACTGGGCCGGTGACCTCGCCGAAGCCGCCGCGCTGCTGCCCGGGCTCGGCACCCGCGTGTTCCTCACCAGTGGCCGCCAGGGGCTGGCCGCGTTCGCCGGGCTCGACTCGCTGTGGTTCCTCATCCGCTGCGTCGACCCACCCGAGCCGCCGCTGCCCGCGTGCCACGAGGTGCTGCTGAGCCGCGGACCGTACGAAGTGGACGGAGAGCGCGCACTGCTGGCCGAGCACAGCATCGACGTGCTCGTGACCAAGGACAGTGGCGGCGCGATGACCGCCGCGAAACTCACCGCCGCCCGTGAGCTGGGCCTGCCGGTGGTCGTCGTGCGACGCCCGCCCCGGCCGGTCACCGCGCAGGCGGCCGACGTCACGGAGGCTCTGGAGTGGGCGCTGAAATGGGTGCTGGCCCGATGAACGAACAATTCTACGAGATCCTGCGCCGCCGCCGCGACGTGCGGCGCGAGTTCACCGGCGAGCCGATCGACGACGCCGTGCTCACCCGCGTGCTCGAAGCAGCGCACGCCGCGCCGAGCGTGGGCCTGAGCCAGCCGTGGGACTTCATCCTGGTGCGCAACCGCGGCACGCGCGAGACGTTCGCCGAGCACGTGCGGGCCGAGCGCGACACCTTCGCCGCGTCGCTGTCCGGCGAGCGCGCCGACACGTTCTCGCGCATCAAGATCGAAGGCATTCTCGACGCGAGCCTCGGCATCGTCGTCACCTACGACGCCGGACGCGGCGCGCCCGCGGTGCTGGGCCGCCACGCGATCGCCGACGCCGGTCTGTACTCGGTGTGCCTCGCCATCCAGAACCTGTGGCTCGCGGCCACGGCCGAAAACCTGGGCGTGGGCTGGGTCAGCTTCTACCGCGAACCGTTCCTCGCCGACCTGCTCGGCGTCCCCGCGGGCATCCGCCCGGTGGCGTGGCTGTGCGTCGGCCCGGTGACGGAGCTCGCCGAGGTGCCGGACCTCGAACGGCACGGCTGGCGCACCCGCGTCCCGCTGGCCGAGGCCGTGCACGAGGAGTACTTCACGCCCCGTGGGTGAGCCGGATGGCTCCCACCGCCGTCCTGACCGGAGCAGCTCCGCTACGCTGCGTCTCCTGATGCGTTCGATCGCCGTCGCGCTGGGGTTGCTTTCGGCTCTGTGCGCCCTGGCCTACCCGTTTTTGCCCGTGGTGCAGGACACCGCCGAGGTGCTGTGGCCCACCGGCTCGACACCCGGTCGGTCAACGCGCCGCTGACGGGCTACTGGGCCCAAGACCTCGAAGCGGAAGTGCCGTGCGCGGCCATCCGGTCCCTCGACGCGCGCACGAACGGACCCGCGCTGCTGTTCGGCACCGTGCCGGACGGGCGAACGGGTCCGCGTGCGGGCAACGGCGTCGGGTTGCAGCTGCACGTCGACGCCGGGGTGTTGTTCGCTTCGAGCCAGGGCCAGCAGATCGCGCGCCAGCCGCTGCCGCAGGACGGCTGCACGGTCACGCTCAAGTCGGACGCGACGCAGATGACGCTCGCCGTCGCGGGCACCACCGTGTTCCACACGACCGGCGACGGGCGCCCGCGCGTGGTCGGGATCTACTCGTCGATCAGTTCCGCGAAAGACCCGATCGCGGGACTGCGCGTGTCGGTCGTGCCCGACACGCGGTACCAGACCACGCCGACGGCGGCGAAGCTCGGCATCGGCATCCTCGGTGTGCTCGCGTTCCTCGGCTGTCTCGTCGCCGTGTGGCGCATGGACGCCGGGGTCGCGCGCCGCGCCCCGCGTTGGGCGCCGGTGGGCTGGTGGCGGCTGACGGGCCGCGACGCGACGGTGCTCCTCGCGCTCGGCGCGTGGGTGTTCATCGGCCCCGTGACCTCCGACGACGGCTACATCCTCACGATGGCCAGAGTCACCGAATCCACCGGTTTCCTGACCAACTACCACCGGTGGTTCGGCGTCGCCGAGGCACCCTTCGGCTGGTTCTATCACCTGTACGAGCTGATGACGCACGTCAGCACCGTCCCGCCGTGGATCCGGCTGCCGTCGTACCTGCTGGGCGTGATCAGCTGGCTGCTCATCAGCCGCGAGGTCATGCCCCGGCTGGGCACGCAGGTGCGCGGCAGCCGCGCCGCCGGCTGGGCCGCGGCGGCGGTGTTCCTGGTGTGGTGGATGCCGTACGACAACGGTGTGCGGCCCGAACCCGTGGCCGCGCTGGGTTCGCTGCTCGCGATCTGCGCCGTCGAGCGCGCCCTGGTGACGCGACGGCTGCTGCCGTTGTGCCTCGGGCTCACGGCCGCGGCGTTCACGCTCGCGGCGACGCCGACGGGCCTGATCGCGGTGGCACCGTTCCTGGTCGCCGCGCGACCGTTGTTCACCCTCGTGCGGCAACGTTCGGGCGCCGGCTGGGCGCCGATCCTCGCGCCGATCGCGGCGTCCGGGTTCCTCGTGCTGATCGTGGTGTTCGCCGATCAGACGTTCGCGACAGTGCAGGAAGCCACGCGCATCCGCACACTGGTGGGACCGAACCTGTCGTGGTTCCAGGAGCTCGTGCGCTACCAGCTGTTGTTCGAAAATCTGCCCGACGGATCGGCGCCGCGGCGGTTCCCGGTGTTGCTGGTGATGCTGTGCACCGTCACCTGTCTCGTGGTGCTGCTGCGGCGCGGGCGGATCCCGGGCGCCGCGCTCGGGCCGAGCCGGCGGCTCATCGGCACCACGGCGTTGTTCTTCCTCCTCCTGGCGCTCACGCCGACGAAGTGGACCCACCACTTCGGCGCGTTCGCGGCCGTCGGCGCGTCGATGGCCGCGCTGACGGCGCTGGCGACGAGCTCGACGGTGCTGCGGTCCAACCGCAACCGCGCGGCCTTCCTCGCCGCGCTGCTCGTGGTCGGTGCGCTCGCCGCGACGGGACCCAACACGTACTGGTTCGTGTCACGCCTCGGCGTGCCGTGGACGGGGCGGGCGCCTTCGATCGGCGGGATTTCGCTGTCGACGATCCTGCTGGTGGCCGCGGCGGTCGCCGGGATCTACGCGTTCGTCGAGAACATCCGCGCGCACCGGCCAGGTGCGCGCGGCGCACCGCAGGAGGGGCGGCGGCGGTCGTTGCGGCTGGGGTCGGTTTCGCTCGTCGTGGTGTGCGGGCTCGCCGCGGCCGGCGAGTTCTACACGATGGCGCTCGCGATCCACAACCAGTCGGGCAGCTACAGCCTCGGTGCGGCGAACATCGGGCACCTGTTCGGCAAGAGCTGCAACCTGTCCGACCACGTGATGGTGGAGACCGATCCGGTCAAGAGCATGCTGCAGCCGCAGCCCGAGCAACGGACCGTGCCGGCGAAGCAAACCGACCCGTCGCCGCTGCCCGACGCGAACCAGGGCAACGGCGAGGTGCGGTACGGATTCCACTCGCGGCCCACCGACGACAACGACCCGCTCGCCGACCCCCCGCACGGCTTCACCGCCGACACCGTGCCCATGTGGAGCAGCTACTACGAGCAGAACCGGGCCGGACGGCTGCGCAGCCCGTGGTACGCGCTGGGCGACAGGCGCGCGGACGGCCAGATCGTGATCTCCACCGCGGGCCAGCCACGCGCGCCCTCGTCGGTGAGCCTCGACTACGGCGTCACCACACCGACGGGGGTGCGCGTGCTGCGCGGCCAGTTCGTCCTCGCACCCGGCGCGGGCACCGGCGGCTGGAACGACACGCGCGTCAACCTCCGAGACCTCCCGCCGCAGGCCACGTCGGTGCGGGTGGACATCGTGGACAACGACCTCACCGAGAACGGCTGGGTCGCCGCCTCCGCCCCGCGAATCCCGTCCTTCACCACCCTCACGGACAAACTCACCGGTAAATCCGTGTACATCGACTGGCCCGCGTCGTTCGTCTACCCGTGCGCCACCCCTGTGACCTCACACGACGGCATCTCCCAGGTCCCCGCCTACCGCATCACCGCGGGCTCACTCGCCGACGAGGCCGACTGGGCCTCCAGCACCAACGGCGGCCCGATCGGCTGGCTCGAGGAGCTCGCGGACGAACCCGAGGTGCCGAGCTACCTCATCGGCCAGCCCACGCAGTCGTGGGGCCAGCTGCTGCAAGTGGAGCCCTACACCGACGGCATCGCCCCCACGGTGCACCGCAGCTCGAAAACCGTGTGGGGCTGGTGGTCACCGGGCCCCGGACCGAGCCAGCCGAACGGCAAGGACCCCACTCGCTGACCTGTCCGTCCTGTTCGGACAGTGGACTCTCTGGGCTCGCGCGTCCGATGTACCACGCCACCAGGAGCGATGGCGAAGTCAGGCGTAGCTGCGCGGGGTCCAGACCACAGTCCCGCCGTCGGGTCCCTGCTGGGTCACCGTTTTCGACGAGCCCACGATCAGCAGGCAACGCATGTCCACAGTGGACGGGTCGAGCTCACCCAAGGTGGTCACCGTGATGTCTTCCTCGGGCCCGCCGACATCGCGCGCCACGACGACGGGCGTCACGGGCGCCCGGTGCCGCAGCAGGATCTCGCGTGCCATGGCAAGTTGCGTGGTGCGGGTACGGGAGGCCGGGTTGTACAGGGCGAGCACGAGGTCCGCCGCGCCCGCTGCGTCGAGACGGCGTTCGATCACGTCCCACGGCTTGAGCCGATCGGAAAGCGAGAGCACGGCGTAGTCGTGGCCCAGCGGCGCGCCGACGCGCGACGCCGCGGCCTGCGCCGCCGTGACCCCCGGCACGATCCGGACCCGCACTCCGCCTCCGCGCCCGGCCGCGACCTGCTCCAGCACCGCCGAAGCCATCGCGAACACCCCCGGATCACCTGAGGACACCACGGCGACGCGCGCACCCGCGGCCGCCAGTTCCAGCGCTGCGGCCGCACGGTCGGCTTCCACCCGGTTGCCCGATGCGTGGCGCTGCTGGCCGGCGCGCTGCGGGACCCGGGCGACGTAGGGGCCGTAACCCACCACGTGCTCGGCCGCCGCGAGCTCGGCCGCCGCTTCGGGCGTCAGCCATTGCGGACCGGCTGGGCCGAGGCCGACCACCACGACTTCACCGCCGTCCGGGCGGGGCGCGGAAACCGGCGGTACGACGGCCGGTTCACCGTCCACTCGGGACGCATACGCCGGGCTCGGCAGCAACGCCAGCGAAAAGTACGGCACCGAATCCGGGTCCACGTCGGCGAACGGCTCCACGCGCTGCTCGCCCCAAGTGGCGCGCTCGATGTAGAACGCGTCGTCGAGTTTGCCCGCCTCCGCGAGTGCTTCGCGCACGGAACCGAACGTGCGACCGAGCTTCAGCACGGCCGCCGCCTGCGTGTCCGCCAGCCGCCGGGCCAGCTCCGGCGCGGGCAAGGTGCCCGGCAGCACCGTGAGCACCTCGTCGCGCTGCACCAGCGGACGGCCGAGCACCGACGACGCGGCGCTCACCGACGTCACCCCCGGCACCACCTCGGCCTCGAACCGGCCGGCGAGCCGTTCGTGCATGTACATGTAGGAGCCGTAGAAAAAGGGGTCACCTTCGCACAGCAGGACCACCGTGCGGCCCGCGTCGAGGTGCTCGGCGAGTTTTTTCGCACTCAGCTCGTAGAAATCGGCGATCGCGCCCTCGTACCCACCGGGGTGGTCGGTGGTCTCCGTGGTGACCGGGTAGACGAGCCGCTCTTCCAGCTGGCCGTCGCGCAGGTACGGCGCGGCGACCGACCGTGCGATGCTGCGGCCGTGGCGCGCGCTGTGGTAGGCGATCACGTCGGCTTCACCGATGAGCCGAGCGGCCTTCACTGTCACGAGTTCCGGGTCGCCCGGGCCGAGCCCGACGCCATACAGCTTGCCCGCGCTCATTCGGCCGCGCTCGCGATCGCGTTGACGGCCGCCACGGCCATCGCGCTGCCACCGCGGCGCCCCCGGACCACCAGATACGGCGCGGGCGCGCGCTTCACCAGCTCCACTTTGGACTCTGCCGCGCCGACGAATCCCACGGGCACACCGATGATCGCCGCCGGCGCTCCGACGCCGTCGTCCAGCAGCTCCAGCAGCCGGAACAGGGCCGTCGGCGCGTTGCCGATCGCCACCACCGATCCCGGCAGCCGATCACGCCACAGCTCCAGAGCCGCGGCCGAGCGCGTGGTGCCCGTGCGTTCGGCGAGCCCGGGCACGCTCGGGTCGTCGAGCGTGCAGACGATCTCGTTGGCCGCGGGCAACCGTTTGCGCGTGATGCCGCTGGCGATCATTTTCGCGTCGCACAGCACCGGCGCACCGGCCTCGAGCGCCGCCCGGCCCGCCTCGACGACGTCGAGTGAGTACCGCAGGTCGTCGACCAGGTCGACCATGCCGCAGGATTGGATCATCCGCACCGCGACGCCGTCGACGTCGTCCGGCAGGATCGCCAGGTCCGCTTCCTCGCGGATCGTGGCGAACGAGTGCCGATAGATCTCGGCGCCGTCGGCCAGGTACTCGATCACGGGTTTTCCTTCCTCACCAAGGACTCTGCCAAGCGGGACGCCGGGACGAGCCGTCCACCGACACGGTAGCCGCCTTCCTCCGCGACCACGTCGAGGTGGTCGCCCGCGGGCCGTCCGCAGCGCCGGGCGCACCCGGCGACGTGCACCCGCACCCCGGCCGGTCGCAGCGTGGCGGCGTCGGCCCGCACGTCGGCCAGCGCCTTCGCACAACCGGGCCGCCCGATGCACGCGGTGATCTCCAGCGCGGCCGCGTCCGTGCTCAGGTCCGCGGCGCGCAGCCGCCCTGCCGCGTCCGGCGCGGCTTCGGGCAGCACGACCGAGCGCCACGGCGTGACCACGGCTTCCGGCGCGACGTCGGCGAGCACCCGCAGCTGCGCGGCCGAAATCCGCCCGAACCGAGGCGCGATCCCCCAGCCGTGCTTCCCCAGCCGCCCGACCGTCCGGTCCACTCGCACCGGCCGCTCCACCGGCGTCGTGCGGGGACCGTCGGGCAGCAACGCGAGTGGATCAGCGAGTTCCGCGATCCGCCAGGCGAGACCACGCCGCGCCACGAACGCCCCGGCGACGTGGAGCAACGCGGCGACCGCGTCGGCCCGCGACACCCGATGGCCGGTGTCGGCCCCGGCGAGCAGGACCGTGCCGGAAGACGGCGTCACCGCGCGCCAGCAGACGTCCGCGCCCTCGCCGCCGACGTCGCCGCGCCCGTCGTCGAACGCGAACAGGAATCGGCCCGGCAGCCCGGCCAGCGCCGGCACGGCGCACAACGCCGTGTCCAGCTCGGCCGCCAGGCCGCGGACGTCGGCGATCCCGCCGTCGATGCCGCTCAGTGGCGAGGCGAGGATGTTGCGCACGCGTTCGTGCGTCGGCGAGGGCAACAGCCCGGCCTCCGTCAGCCGCGCCGCGAGGCCGGGCCGGGTGACGCCGCGCAGCTGGACGTTGCCGCGCGAGGTGAGGTGCACGTCGCCGTCGCCCAGGTCGTCGGTGCAGGAAGCCAGCGCCCGAAGGCGATCGGCCGACATGACTCCACCGGGCAGGCGGACGCGGGCGAGCGGCCCGTCCGCCGCGTCGTGCGTCGCGAACACCCCGGGGCAGGCGTCGGCGCGAACACGGGCAGGGCTGGGCATGGGGATCACTGTAGCTGGCCGCTCATCCAGAAACCTTGCGGTCGAATGCGGCGGGTGCACGTGACGGCAGCCGGCCGAGCGCCCGGCGTAGAACGGACGGGTGAGGACCCACTTGCGAGCTGCCGAGGAGCTCATCGACCACGTGCGCCCGGAGGACAATCGGTACAAGGCCACCGGCGAGCCCGACGTCATCACGTGGAGCGGGCCGTGGTGCAACAGCACGCAGTGCGCCTCGTTCCAGACCCAGCTGCTCAAGCACGCCTACGACTGGGCCGACGACGAGTTCTTCACCACGCACTTCCGGTCGGTGAGCCCGCCCTCGCGCACCTACCGGTGGGTCTTGCAGCGACGGCGCGTGCCGCACTTCCTGCCGGTGGACACCGTCGCCGACCTGCGTGCGGGTGACCTCGTGGTGATCGACTACGGGCATCGGCGCAGCGCCAACACGGGCCACCTCGCGCTGGTCCGCGCCGCGCCGACGACCGACGGCTCCCGGTTCGTGGTGCCGGTGGCCGACTGCACGGCTGACCCGCACGGCACCTCGCCCGACTACCCCGACAGCCGCTCCCCCGCAGGTCAGGGCGCCGGTTACGGGCACATGGTGTTTCACGCTTCGCCGGGGACGGGCGGTTTCGCCGGCTACGCCTGGAGCGTCACCGCCCGGCGGGTGCACCCCGTGGCCGAGCGGCCGATCGTGGCGGTGCGCATCACACCTTGACGGGAGCCCGCGCGCCGGTGAGAGTGAGAGCGAACCACGCGTCGGCAAGCGGAGGAACCCGGTGGAAGTCCGGGACGGTCCCGCCACTGTGACCCGGGCCTCGTCCGGGGAGCCAGGAACTCCCGCCGGCGCGACCGTCGACCCGGGGCGCGGACACCCCGAGTGAGGAACGCCGTGATCCTGCTGCTGTCCACTTCGGACACCGATCTGCTGAGCGCCCGAGCCTGCGACGGCGACTACCGGCTCGCGAACCCGGCCCGGCTCGACCTCACCGAAATCCCCGCGCTGCTGGAGAACGCGCCGATCGTCGTGGTCCGGATCCTGGGCACGCCGCGGACGTGGCAGGAGGGGCTCGACGCGCTGCGGGCGTCGGGGGCACACCTGGTGGTGCTGGGTGGTGAGCAGACGCCGGATGCGGAGCTGATGAAGCTTTCGACGGTGCCGGCCGGCATCGCGGCGCAGTCCCACGCGTACCTCGCGCAGGGCGGGCCGGACAACCTCGCGCAGCTGCACCGGTTCCTGTCGGACACGCTGCTGCTGACCGGCCACGGCTTCGAGCCGCCGGCGCAGCTGCCGTCGTGGGGGGTCCTTTCGCGGCCAGCGGCGCCGGTCTCCGACGGCCCGGTCGTCGGGATCCTCTACTACCGCGCGCACCACCTGTCGGGGAACACCGGCTTCGTCCACGCGCTGGCCGACGCGATCGAGGCCGCTGGCGGGCGAGCTCTGCCGATCCACTGCGCGTCGCTGCGCAACCGCGAGCCGGAGCTGATGGCCGAGCTGGGGAAAGCCGACGCGCTGCTGGTCACCGTGCTCGCGGCCGGGGGCACGCGACCGTCGGAGGCCGGTGCGGGCGGCGACGACGAGGCGTGGGACGTCGCCGAGATGGCAGCGCTGGACATTCCGATTCTGCAGGCGCTGTGCCTCACCAGTGACCGCGCGACCTGGTCCGAAAGCGACGACGGCCTGTCGCCGCTCGACGCGGGCAACCAGATGGCAGTGCCGGAGTTCGACGGCCGGATCATCACGGTTCCCTTTTCTTTCAAAGAGTTCGACGACGACGGCCTGCCGCGCTATGTCCCCGACGCCGAGCGGGCCGCGCGCGTCGCCGGGATCGCGCTCGCTCACGCGCGGCTGCGCCACACACCCCCGGCACAGCGACGGATCGCGCTGATGCTGTCGGCGTATCCGACGAAGCATTCGCGCGTCGGCAACGCCGTGGGCCTAGACACGCCGGCGTCGGCGATCAAGCTGCTACGGCTCATGCGCGCCGAGGGCTACGACCTCGGCGCCGACGCGTTTCCGGGCGTCGACGAGTCCGACGGTGACGCGTTGATCCACGCGCTGATCGCCGCGGGCGGCCAGGATCCGGAGTGGCTCACGCAGGAACAGCTGGCGGGCAACCCGATCCGGGTTCCGGCATCGCGGTACGCGTCGTGGTTCTCGGCGTTGCCGGACGACCTGCGTTCGGCCGTCGAGGAGCACTGGGGGCCGGCGCCGGGATCGCTGTATGTCGACACATCGGCAAATCCCGAGGGCGACATCGTGCTGGCGTCGCTGCAGTCGGGCAACGTCGTGATCATGATCCAGCCGCCGCGCGGATTCGGTGAGAACCCCGTGGCCATCTACCACAACCCGGACCTGCCGCCGAGCCACCACTACCTCGCCGCGTACCGCTGGCTGGAGGAGGAGTTCGGTGCACACGCCGTGGTGCACCTGGGCAAACACGGTTCGCTGGAGTGGCTGCCGGGCAAGACGGCGGGCCTGTCGGCGTCGTGCGCACCCGACGCCGTGCTGGGCAACCTGCCGCTGATCTACCCGTTCCTGATCAACGATCCGGGCGAAGGTGCGCAGGCGAAACGGCGCGCGCACGCGACGATCGTCGACCACCTCATCCCGCCGATGGCCCGCGCCGAGTCCTACGGCGACCTCGCGCGACTCGAGCAGCTGATGGACGAGCACGCCAACATCGCCGCGATGGACCCGGCCAAGCTGCCCGCCATCCGCGCCCAGATCTGGACGCTGATCCAGGCCGCGAAGCTCGACCACGACCTCGGTGTCGCCGAACGCCCGCACGACGCTGAGTTCGACGACTTCCTCCTGCACATCGACGGCTGGCTGTGCGAGGTCAAGGACGCCCAGATCCGCGACGGTCTGCACGTTCTCGGCTCCGCCCCGGTCGGCGAGGCACGCGTGAACCTGGTGCTGGCGATGCTGCGCGCCCAGCAGATGTGGGGCGGTAAGCAGGGCGCGGTTCCGGGGCTTCGATCGGCGCTGGGACTGAAGGAAAATTCCGGAGCCCCGGTGTCCGAAGTGGACGCGATCGAAGCTTCCGCGCGTTCGCTGGTGACGGCGATGGAGGCCGCGTCGTGGGAGGTTTCGGCGATCCCCGGGGTGGTTTCGGCGACGCTCGGCGCGCCGGACGCCGAAGTTTCGCGCGTGCTGACGTTCGCGGCGACGGAGATCGTGCCGCGCCTGGCCGCGACGTCAGGGGAGGTTTCGGCGGTACTGCACGCGCTGGACGGCGGCTACATCCCGGCCGGGCCGAGCGGTTCTCCGTTGCGGGGCTTGGTGAACGTGCTGCCCACGGGCCGGAACTTCTACACCGTCGACCCGAAGGCCATCCCGAGCCGGCTGGCGTGGGAGACGGGACAGGCGCTGGCCGACTCGCTGCTACGCCGCTACCGCGAGGACACCGGCTCGTGGCCGACGTCGGTGGGGCTTTCGGTGTGGGGCACCTCGGCGATGCGCACGTCCGGCGACGACGCCGCGGAAGTGCTGGCGCTGCTGGGTGTGCAGCCGGTGTGGGACGAGGCGTCGCGGCGCGTGACGGGCCTGGAGGCCATCCCCCTGACGGAGCTGGGCCGGCCGCGGATCGACGTGACCGTGCGCATCAGCGGCTTCTTCCGCGACGCGTTCCCCCACGTGGTCACGCTGCTCGACGACGCCGTGCGGCTGGTCGCCGCTCTGGACGAACCTTTCGAGGAGAACTTCGTCCGCGCCCATGTCCATGCGGATCTGGCTTCGCACGGCGACCTCCGCCGAGCCACCACGCGTATCTTCGGCTCGAAGCCGGGCGCGTACGGCGCCGGCCTGCTCCCCCTCATGGACTCCGGCAACTGGCGCGACGACAAGGACCTGGCCGAGGTGTACGCCGTGTGGGGCGGGTTCGCCTACGGCCGCGACCTGGACGGCCGCCCCGCGCGTTCCGACATGGAGAGCGCCTACAAGCGCATCGTGGTCGCCGCCAAGAACACCGACACGCGCGAACACGACATCGCCGACTCCGACGACTACTTCCAGTACCACGGCGGCATGATCGCCACCGTCCGCGCGCTGACGGGCTCCGCACCCACGTCCTACATCGGCGACAGCACCACCCCGGACGCCGTCCGCACCCGAACCCTCGGCGAAGAAACGGCGCGCGTCTTCCGCGCCCGCGTCGTCAACCCGCGCTGGCTCGCCGCCATGCGCCGCCACGGCTACAAGGGCGCGTTCGAACTCGCCGCCACCGTCGACTACCTCTTCGGCTTCGACGCAACCGCCGGTGTCGTGGACGACTGGATGTACGAAAAGCTCTCGCAGTCTTACGTCCTGGATTCCGAAACCCAGGACTTCCTGCGCCAATCCAACCCCTGGGCCCTGCGCGGCATCATCGAGCGCCTCACCGAAGCCGCCGACCGCGGCCTCTGGAACTCCCCGGACCCCGCCCTGCTCGCCGAACTGCGGGACGTGTACCTCACCCTGGAAGGTGATTTGGAAGGCGAGTGACCCCATCGTCCTTCCGGCCGTGGGTCGGTTGGCGCAGTGAGCTACGGCGACCCGGGGCGGGCCTCGCCCATGAAGTGCTCGCCCCGCCGATCGATCATTCGTCCGCCGGGATCGGCTCGTGCTGCCCCCGCTGGCCAATCACCGAGCACACCCCACGACCCTGCCGATCAGGTTTTCACCGGAGTCGACCTCATGCGGCCCCCGCAGGCCAATCACCACGCACACCCGCACCCTGCGGTGGCAACCGGAGGCCCAGGTCCGCACCCTTCGTGCTTCGAGACCCGACAGTGGTCCACACCAATATGAAGCCGGACCACCCCGCCAGGCGGTGCGCGCCTGTTCGGCGGTAAGCCGGCTGCGCCGTCGGGGTGAACCGCCGCGCGGGAATCCCGGCATTTCACCCGCACCACCCCGCCGTTCGTCGGTTCACGGTTGACTTCATAATGGTCTAGTCCAATGCTGGTGCGCATCCACACCACAGCTGGAGGACAGATGCAACGAAGCAGACTGGCCGCCGTCGGGGTCGCTGCCGCCGCCGTGCTCGGGACAGCCGCGACCCTCGCCGCCACCGCCGACGCCCAGCCGACCGCGACGGCGGCGCTTTCGAACAACTGGTATGCGTCCGCGCCGTATCTCATGCCGCAGAGCAACAACCCTCCCGATCCGGTGACCGTGATGAACGCGACCGGGCAAAAGGCGTTCCAGCTGGCGTTCATCCTCGCCCCCGACGGCGGCGGCTGCAGCCCCACGTGGGACGGTAAGGCGGCGGTCTCGTCTGACACGGCCGTCGCCGGGGTCGTCGACCGCATCCGCGGCGCCGGCGGCGACGTGTCCGTGTCGGTCGGCGGCTACGGCGGCACCAAACTCGGCCAGACCTGCGGCTCCGTCGACGCGACAGCCGCCGCCTACCAGCAGGTCGTGTCCAAGTACGGCCTCAAGGCCATCGACTTCGACCTCGAAGAACCCGAATACGAAAGCGCACCCGCGGTCGCCAATGAACTGGGTGCCGCCAAAAAGCTGCAGGCCGACAACCCCGGCCTGTTCGTGTCCGTCACGATGCCCGGCACCAGCGCCGGAACGGGCTGGTTCGGCACCCAGCTGCTCGACGAGGCGAAATCGATCGGCTTCACGCCGAACAACTTTTCGATCATGCCGTTCGACGGCGGCTTCAACGGGGCCTCGGCCCAGGTGTCAGCGCTGGAGGCTTTCCACGGTCTGCTGGAAAGCCACCTCGGCTGGGACAGCGCGACCGCGTATAGCCACGAAGGCTTCTCCGGTATGAACGGCCACTCCGACAACGGCGAAGTCTTCAACCTCAGCGACTTCCAGACGGTCTACGACTACGCGACCAGCCATCACCTCGGCCGCTTCACCTTCTGGTCCGTCAACCGCGACCGCGCCTGCACCACCACCAACGACAATGCCGTGTGCTCCAACGTCCCTCAGAACGACTGGGACTTCACCAAGTTCACGACCCGCTTCGCCGGCGCCACCCCGCCCCAGTCGTCCACACCTCCGACCACCCCGCCCGGCACCTGCACCGCGCCGGAATGGCAGAAGACTTCGGTTTACGTCGGCGGAAACTCCGTGTCCCACAACGGGCACAGCTACACGGCCAAGTGGTGGACCCAGGGCGAAGAACCCGGGACCACCGGCCCGGACGGCGTCTGGACCGACAACGGCCCCTGCTGACCCCGATCCCAGCACGCCCCCAAACCCCTCAACACGACCTCGGTCCCTAGCACGTCGGCGCAACGACCTTCGCCGACCCGATCCCTTCCGCTCTCTCGACGCCGGGCAGTCCTTTGTGGATTGTCCGGCGGGCGGGCGAGCGGATGAAGGGACCATTCATTCCTTCCCAGGGGTTCCCCCGAATTCCATTCTCCCACGACTGGTGCGGCATGCACACGGTTGAACGCGTGCGAGTGGGACTATCGCGCCGGTTCTCGCGCTGCGCATCGCGGGCAGCCACTGTCCAGGTGCCGCGCCAGCCGTGTCCCTTGTGGACTTTCCAGCGTACGGGCCTCAGGGCCGGATGCCCGGCAGGTGGGTGTTGGCGCGGCGGACTTCGGGGGCCAGCGCGGGCACCTCGACGACCTGGCGGCCGGCGGCGGTGAGCAGTTCGACGCCTTCCGCGACGACGAACAGGGAAGGCTCGTGCCAGGCCATCACGACGCGCGGGATGGCCGTTTCGAGGATCAGCTGCGTGCAACTCTTGGGGTGCGACGCGCGCGAGCTGCACGGTTCGAGTGAGCTGTACATCGTCGCGGTGGCGAGCCGCGGGTCGTCGGCGCCGAGTTTGGCCAAGGCTGCTTCCTCGGCGTGGTTGTGGGGTTCTCCTTCGCCGGAATGGCCGGTGGCGAGGACCGTGCCATCGGGCGCGGCGATGACGGCGCCGACCCGGAACGTTGAGCTGGGCGGGCATTCGTCGGCGAGAGCGATGGCCTGGCGCAGCCGCAGCACGTCGAGAGGCGTCGGCTCGCTGGCCGCGCGGTAGTGCAGCACCGCGACCTCGCCGAGGCGACGCACGTCCTCCAGCAGAAGCGGCCGCGGGAATGCGCCCGGGCCGAGGAACCGCGGCGCGTGCGGGTCGCCGACGAGCTTCGGCGCGATGGCGAGCCGCAGCTCGTCGGCGAGGCCGGCGTCGAGGAACTGCGTGTGCACGGCACCGCCGCCCTCCACGAGCAGCCGTCGGACGCCGCGTTCGCCCAGGTCGTCGAGGATCCGCTCGAGCTGCGGCGGAGTGCCCGCGTCGACGACCGTCGCGACGTCGGCCAGCCCACCCACGACAGCCGGTGGCGCGTAGACCAGCTTCGGCCCGTCGCCGGTCGTGAAGAACCGCGACGCGGGGTCGAGCTTGCCGCTGTGCGTGACGGTCACCTTCACCGGCTGCTCCGGCCGCCCGGCCGCGACGCGCTCGGCACGCAGCTCCGGCGAACGCACCAGCAGGCGCGGGTCGTCTGCCCGCACGGTGTTCGCGCCCACGAGGATCGCGTCGGCGTCGGCACGCAACCGGTCGACTTCGGCGAAGTCGGCCTCGCCGGACAGGATCAGCCGCTCCGGGCCGGCGTCGTCGAGGTAACCGTCGAGCGACTGCGCCGCCGACAGCACCACGTACGGACGTGCACTCATGCCGGTTGCACCGCGTACTGGCGCACGTACAGGTCGGTGTAGGTCACCGGCCCACGCGGCCCCGGCACGCGGTCGAGGTTGATCCCGGTCTCGGGTACGGCGAGCAGTTTGAAGCCGTCGAGCAGCCGCGTCGGCGCGTTCCAGAACACACCGGTGCCGGTGTAGCCGTCGAAGAACGCGCCCGCCGCCGCCTCGTCCTCGGTCGCGATACCCGCGGCGAGGCCGGACGTGCGCTCGTTCGCGATCTCCACGGCCTGCTCCAGTCCGCTCACGCGCTCGACCGTCACGGTCGCCTCACGGTCGGAGTCCAGCGCCCACTCGTAGCCGAGGGCGTGCTCGTGCGGCGCGAGCGACGGCGTGACGCCACGCTCGCCCAGCGCCTCGCTGATCGACGGCCACACCGCGTCGTGCACGTCGTCGTGGATCAGCAGCAAGTTGAGCCGGTTGCACACGCCCAGCCGGTCGAGACTCGCGAACACGAGGTCACGCACCTTGCCGGCGTCCGCGGCCGCGTCGACGTACAGCACACCGCCGCCGTCCGCGTGCGCCAGCGTCCGCACCCCGTGCACCGCCGCCTCCGTGGCCAGCGCGCGCGTGCTGTCGCCGCTGCCACGCAGGATGACCAGCGGCACAAGCCCGGGCAGCCGCACCAGCGCCGACGCCGCCTCCCGTTCGACCCGCGGCACCAGCTGCACCACGTCCGGGTCGATCCCGGCCGCCTCCAGCGCCGGCGCGATCACGACGTCCCGCAGCCGCTGCGCCGAGCCCAGCGCCGCCGACCCGGTGCGCAGCACCCCGGCGTTACGCGATTTCACCAGCTGCGACGCCACGTCGACCGTCACGTTCGGCCGCGCCTCGTAGTTCGCCCCGATGACGCCAACGGGCCGCCTCCGCTCCACCAACCGCAGCCCGCCGTCCAACGTGGACACGTCGACGGTCCGCTCCTGGTGCGGCGCACCCGCCAGCAGGCGCAGCTGCTCGGCCATGCCGTCGAGCCGATCGGGCGTGATCGTCAACCGGTCGAGCAGGCCCGCGCTCATCCCGTCGGCCTTCGCCTTGGCGACGTCGGCCCGGTTCGCGTCGAGCACCTCCTCGCGGTGCGCGACGAGCCGCTCCGCCATCCCGACGAGCGCCGCGTCGACGGCGCCCTCCGCAGCACTGGCCAGCGACGGCGCGGCCAGCTTGGCCGCCCGCGCGCACGCCTCGACGGCCTTCGCGACCTCGTCCATCGTCGTCTCCCTCCGCGCGTTGGGCAGACGACCAGTCTGCCGCAACGCCCCCATCGGGAGACGCCGGGCCCGCTCCGCGGGACACCCGTCACACCCCGTCACACCAAGGCCTTCAGGACTCGCAGTCCCGCAGCACCGCAACAGCTAGCCGCGGCGGCCGCCGGGTCACCGCGACCAGCCTCGTCGTCACCTGACGGACGACGCCAGCCCGCACCCGCCGTCAGGTGACAACCGGCTGCAGGAGCCAGACCGCGCCGGCGACCAGGCAGCTGAGGGTCAGCACGCCGAACACCAGCACCCACAGCACCGGTGGCACCGCGGTGAGCCGGCCCAGCTGGTCGGCGTCGGAGTCGCGCGCCTGGCCGCGGTGGCGTTTGACCTGCAGTTCGACCACGGGCCGGACCCCGCCGAAAAGCAGGAACCACGTGAGCAAGTACACGAACGGCGCCTGCACCACCTGCGGTGCCACCAGCGCCACCAGCCCCAGTACGACCGCGCTCGCGACCACGGTGAACACGCCATACGCGTTGCGCACCATGATCAGCACCCCCAGGAGCATCACGGCGGCCAGCACCAGCACCGCCGTGATGAGGTCCTGCCCGACGAGGCTCGCGAACAGCAGCCCGAGCACCGACGGCGCGACGTACCCGGCCAGCGCCGTGAACGCCATTCCCGGCCCCTCCGGCTTCCCCCGCGACACGGTGACGCCCGAGGTGTCCGAGTGCAGCTTGATCGACCGCAGCCGCCGCCCGACCAGCAGCGCCGCCAGCGCGTGGCCTGCCTCGTGGACAATAGTGATCACGTTCCGCGCGAACCGCCACGGCGTGCCCCCGGCCAGCATGATCAGAAGGGCCACCCCGCCGGTCACCAACGTGATCACGCCGGGGGTGTCGGCCTGCGTGAGCGCGTCACCGACAGCCCCGCGCGCGTCGGTCACCCGCGTCCAGGCACCCAGCGCCGGACCAACCGCCACGGACGAGACATCGAACACCCGCGAAATCACGCGCACACCGAACCACAGGTGGCATCTGGCCGCTGTTAGTGCCCGCCGCTGGGGCCCCTGCCCGGCTTCGCTATGGGCGCCTCAGATCATCCGGTCTCCCTTCGTGCCGATCACCATCACAAGCTCTCCCCACTTCTCTCCCTGGACATCGACACACCGGGAGCCCGGATCATCCGACGGACCCGGCACCCAGCACCTGTCGCTGCACAGCTGCTCGGGTAGCACGCGAAGACCCCACCGGCAGCGTCAGGTTCCAGGCATCTCAACCCGGCACCCTCACCTCCCCGGGCGTCGAATCCGCCTCCGGAGTTGCGCCTTGCACCTCAGGCGGCACCGCGTCCCGAGTCGCGCGGAGCAGCAGGGCGACCCAGCTCCGGTACGGCCGCCAGTCCTCCGCCAGCCGTTCCAGCTGGTCGGGCGGCACGGACGCCGGGAGGCCGTATTCCTCGCACATCGCGCCGTGCAAACGGCCGTCGGCGCGCGGAAACACGTCCGGGTGTCCCGCACCGCGCATGAGGATCTGCTCAGCGGAGAACCGGCCGATGCCCGGGATCTCCCGCAACCCGGCCAACGCCTCCGGCACCGGTGCGGCCCGCAACGCCGCCGGGTCGAGCCGGCCCTCCAGCGCCGCCTGCGCGACGGATCGCAGCCGCGCGACCCGGAAATCGGCCAGGCCCTCCTCCGCGGCCAGCTCTGCGAGCACCGACGGCGCCGGGAACGACACGACGGGGTACTCGCCGACGTCCACGATGCGGCCGTGCCGTTCGGTGAGGAGGCCGCGGCGCTTCATGGCCGTGCCGAACCGCATGCCCTGCGACAGCACCGACCAGCACGCGGCCTCATACGGTGACGAGAACAATACCGGCCGCAACCCGGGCATGGCCGCCCGCAGGCGCGCGGCCACGGTGTCGCGCCGGTCGACGTCGGGCAGCCTGGAAGCGTCGACGTCGAGCGACAGCATGCGAGCCACCTGCCCCATCACGCGGGGCGCGACCTCGACCGGCGCGGACACCTCGACCTCGACCGTGCCCGGCCATCTCTGCCGGACGGCGGCACCGGCGTGAGTCCACACGCCGTCGACCGGGAACGCCAGGCGCAGCACACCCGGTTCGGCCGCGGCGTCGGGGCGCGCAGCCGGGCCGAACCCGGCCAGAAAACGGCTCGCGGCCGACAACTCGAACGGTCCGCGCACGGCGATTTCGCCGGTCGGCACGTCGATGGGCAACAGGATCGGTGCGGTCATCAGTATTCCCTCCTCGGACCGGCTCCGGTGTCGGAGACCATGACGAGGACGTTAGGAACGGGCACCGACAAACCAGGCATCGAACGATTGATCGGACCAGATCTTCACTCGATCGGGGAAGTCAAAGCTTTGGCATACTGCCAACTACCCGGACCGAGGAGTACCCGGTGATCACACGACAGACGGCCCAGAAGCGACTCGTCGGCTTGCTCGACACCTCGGCGAAGCCCACCGCGCCCGCCGCGCCCACCGAGCCCACCGCGGCGGGCTACCTCGACGTGCTCGGTGGCGCGCCCCAAGCCGGGCGCACCACGGGTATCACCCAGCGCCTGATGCGCACGAGCCTGCTTCCCAAGATCTACGAGGACTACTGGCGCCCCGCGTTCGGCCGGTTGTTCATGGGCCCGTTCGGGCCGAGCATGACCGGCGAAGTCCGCCTCGCGGTCGAACTGCTGGCCCTTCGGCCGGGCCGGATCGCACTCGACGTCGGGTGCGGCACCGGACGATTCACCCGTGCGTTCGGCGCGGCTGTCGGCGAAGAAGGCCTCGCCATCGGCCTCGACGGTGCGCACGCCATGCTCACCCGCGCCGTCGCCGAGTCCGCCGGCGCGGACAACGTGGCCTACCTCCGCGCCGACGCCGTCGAACCACCGTTCCGATCCTCCACAGTGGACGCTGTCTGCTGCTTCGCAGCGCTCCACATGTTCGCCGAGCCGGAACGAGCGCTCGACTCGTTCGCCCGCATCCTGCGCTCCGGCGGCCGCGTCGTACTCCTCACGACCGCGCGCCACGACGGGCAACCCGCGCGAATCGCAGACACCGTCGGCGGAATCCTCAGCGGACAGCGGATGTTCGACCGCGGAGAGATCGGCGCCGCGCTGCGGGCACGGGGGTTCACGCTGGTCGGTGAACGGATCCACGGCGTGACGCAGATCGTCGCCGGCGAGCTCGCCGAGGCAAACTGATCTTTTTGTCGGTGATCGGGGTTAGCATCGCCGCATGACCGACGCCGCCCCCGTACCCCCCGACGACTCCCACCTCCGCGCCCTCCTCGAAGCCACCGCCGAGGCCGTGGCGAACGCCGAACCCCTTACCTCCGACCACTCCGGAGCCGACGAAGGCGTGCGCACCGCCGTGGAGCAGGAAGTCCGCGCCCTGGCCGAGGAACTCGTTGCACTGAGCCAAGACCTGCACGCCCATCCGGAAGAGGGCTTTTCCGAGCACCGCTCCGTGGGCGCGCTCGCCGACCTCGTGCGCACCCACGGTCACGAAGTCACCGTGGGGCTCGGCGGCCTCGACACGGCGTTGCGCGCCAGCACCCCGGACACCGGCGGCCCGCACATCGCCATTTTGTCCGAGTACGACGCGCTGCCCGGGCTCGGCCACGCGTGCGGACACAACGTCATCTGCACGACCGGCGCCGGGGGTTTCCTCGGCGCGGCCACCGTCGCCGCACGGCTCGGCGGGCGCGTCTCGCTCATCGGCACGCCCGCGGAGGAAGGCGGCGGGGGCAAGGAGACGCTCGCGCGAGCCGGGGTGTTCGACGACGTCGACGCCGTGATCATGATCCACCCGTTCAGTCACGACATCGCGTTGCACCCGTTTCTCGGCCGACGCCAGCTCGAGATGGTGTTCCACGGCGTCGGGGCCCACGCGTCGGCGCAGCCGTTCATGGGCCGCAACGCACTCGACGCCGCGGTGGCCGCATACCAGGGTGTGTCCATGCTGCGGCAGCAACTGCCGTCGAGCGACCGCGTGCACGGCGTCTTCACCGACGGTGGCGCACGGCCCAACGTGATCCCCGAACGTGCCGCGCTCTTGTTCTATCTCCGTTCAGCCGACCCGGAGACGTTGCGGGATCTCGCGAACCGCATGACCGCGATCGCCCACGGCGCCGCGGAGATGGCGGGCTGCGGCGTCGAACTGACCTGGGACGCGCAGCCGGCGTACTTGCCCATCCGGTTCAACACCACCCTCGCCGGCCGCTGGACGGCCAATCAGCTCGGCACGGGCCGGAAACCGCTGCCGCCGGGCATCGTGCCCGAGTTCCTGACGGGGTCGACGGATCTGGGCAATCTGTCGTACCGCATGCCCGCACTACACCCCATGATCGCGGTTTCGGGACCGACGGTCGCCTTGCACACCAAGGAATTCGCGGAGGCCGCGGGATCGCCGTCGGGTGATCGCGCGGTGGTCGACGGCGCGCTCGGCCTCGCGCTCACGGCGGCCGACTACCTGGCCGACGAAACTCTGCGCGCCGCCGTCCACGAAGAGTTCGAGGCCGCGGGAGGTGCGTTGGACGTCCCCGCGTTCTTCGGCTGAAGTCCTGCGGCTAAGGGAAGCCTGAGGATTCTCAGCTGATTCTTCTCAGCAAAGCCGGAGGTATTTCCACAGGATTCTCACAACCGCGGCGACGAATCTTGGTGGCATGACCGAGAACGAGAGTCGGCCCGGCCCCGCCTCACCCGGTGGGCACCAGCCGCACCAGATGCCGCACCACCCGTACGGGCCGTACCTCCCGTACGGTCACCAGCCACAGGCCGCGCCCCATCCGCTCTTCACGCAGCCGCAACAGCACTCGGCACAAAACCACTCGGCACAAAACCCACTGCCGCAGCAACCGCAGTCCGCCGAGCCTCGAGCGGGCCGGCGCGGCGGCAAGCTCGCGGCCGTGGTGGGCGCGACCGCGCTCGCCGCGGCGCTGGTCGGCGGCGGGGCGGGCGCGGCGATCGTCGGACTGACCACCACGTCGGTGGCGTCGCCGAGCACGACGTCCTCCGCCGTCACTGGTCAGACGGTCAGCAACACCACGGCCACCGGTGACGTCAGCCAGGTCGCGGCGAAGGTGACGCCGAGCGTCGTACAGGTGAACGTGACCACCAGGCAGGGCGAGGCCATCGGCTCAGGCGTCATCCTGACTTCGAACGGCCGGATCCTCACCAACGCGCACGTGGTCGACGGCGCCGTCGGCGACGTCACGGTCACCACATCGGACGGCAAGAAGTACCAGGCCAGCGTGGTCGGCGCCGACACCAAGGGCGACATCGCGGTGCTGCAGGCCAAGGGCGCGAGCGGGCTCACTGCGGCGACGCTCGGCGATTCGAGCAAGCTCGTCGTCGGCCAGGAAGTGGTCGCGATCGGCTCGCCGGGCGGGCTGCAGAACACCGTGACCACCGGCATCGTCAGCGCACTCAACCGGCCGCTGTCCGACGTCGGCGAGAGCCAGCAGGAGTCGCCGTTCAGCCAGATGTCCAACCAGTCCGACAGCGGCCCGAGCTACACCGCGATCCAGACCGACGCGTCGATCAACCAGGGCAACTCCGGCGGCGCGCTCGTCAACGACCAGGGCCAGGTCATCGGCATCAACTCCGCCCTCTACAGCCCGACGGCATCGGCCAACGGCTCAGCGGGCAGCGTCGGGATCGGCTTCGCGATCCCGATCAACGACGCCAAGAAGATCGTCGACCAGATCGTCAACAACTGATCTCAGACGCCGGACGGACCGCGGTCGGGGCGGCCCGTCCGAGGTCTCCCGCGACTCGGGGTCGGCGGGAAGCCACCGCGAAAGCCGCTCTCCCAGGGGATTCGGGGCCCGGGAAGAGCGGCTTTTACGCTGCCGGCAGCTCGTAGGTGAGTGTGAAGGTGTGGGCGCCGGCCTCGTCCACGGCGATCGATGCGGTACCGGAGATGCCCGCGAGCTCGCCGGTGCCCGAACCGGCGAGGATCACCAGCCCCAGCCCGTCGTCACCTGCGGCGTGCCGCAGCACGAACGAGCCGTTACGCCCGTCGACCGACACCGACAAGCGCTCGAACGCGACATATGCGCGCGATACCGCGTTCGACGCCGTCAGCATTTCTACGTTGCTCGTGCCTTCGACCGCACCGGTGAACGTCTTGGCGATGGCGACGCGAGCGAACTCGGTGCCGCCGGACGTGTCCTGGGCCTGCGGGTCCCATTGGTCGAGCTCGAACGTCGCGATGGCGGTGGGCATGACCCGGTCCTTCCGATCGGTGCGAAGTCCGGGCCAGTAAACCCGGCATACCTGCCAAGATGTGTCAGGTTTTTCAGCGCCTCCTGTTGCCGAAAAGCCCACGGGTGATCTCCCGCCCGAGCGCGGAGGCCGCCGAGCGCATGAACGACTTCACCGCCGGGTTGCTCATGGCCTGCGAAACCAGCCCGGGTTCGTCCTTTCCGGCAGGCGGCGCAGGAGCCGCCGGCGCCGCAGCGGTCTCGGCGGGCGGCGCGACCTTCGCGGCCAGCTTCTCGTACGCCGACTCACGGTCGATCGTCTCGGCGTATTTCGCATGCAGATCCGACGACGCGACCGCGGCTGCCACCGCCTCGGTGCCGACGGAGCCCATCTTCGACCTCGGCGCACGCAGCCGCGTCCACGCGACGGGCGTCGGTGCGCCCCGCTCCGAGAGCACCGTGACGATGGCTTCGCCGATCCCGAGTGTCGTCAGTGCCGTCTCGAGGTCGTAGTGCGGCGTCTTCGGGTACGTCTTCACCGTTCTGGCCAGGGCTTTCTGGTCGTCCGGCGTAAATGCCCGGAGGGCGTGCTGCACCCGTGCACCCAGCTGGGAAAGCACGGCGTTGGGGATGTCGGTGGGCAGCTGCGTGCAGAAGAACACGCCGACACCCTTCGACCGGATCAGCTTCACCGTCTGCTCGATGCGCTCCAGAAACGCCTTCGACGCTTCGTTGAACAGCAGGTGCGCCTCGTCGAAGAAGAACACCAGCTTCGGCTTGTCGAGATCACCCTCCTCGGGCAACTCCTCGAACAGCTCTGCCAGCAGCCACATCAAGAACGTCGAGAACAGCGCCGGCTTCGACTGCAGGTTGTCCAGCTCCAGCAACGTGACGACGCCCTTGCCGTCGCGCTGGCGCATGAGATCGTGGACGTCGAGCTCGGGTTCCCCGAAGAAGTCTTCGCCGCCCTGGGCCTCCAGATTGGACAGTGCGCGCAGGATCACGCCTGCCGTCGCGGCCGAGACACCGCCGATGCCTTTGAGGTCGGCCTTGCCTTCGTCGCTGGTCAGGTGGGTGATCACCGACCGCAGGTCCTTCGTGTCGAGCAGGGCCAGCCCACGCTGATCGGCCCAGTGGAAGATGAGTCCGAGCGTCGACTCCTGCGTTTCGTTCAGGCCCAGCACCTTCGACAGCAGCACCGGGCCGAAGCTGGTGATGGTCGCGCGGATCGGCGACCCATTGCCGCCGGTGCCCAGCGACAGGAACTGCACCGGGCTCGCGGCCGGCGCCCATTCGTCACCCAGTTCCTGCGCGCGTTTGGCGAGCTTGTCGTTCCCCTCGCCCGCCGCCGAGAGGCCCGACAGGTCCCCCTTCACATCGGCCAGCACGACCGGCACCCCGGCCGCCGACAGCTGCTCCGAGATCAGCTGCAACGTCTTCGTCTTGCCGGTGCCGGTCGCGCCGGCGACCAGCCCGTGCCGGTTCAATGTCGCCAAGGGAAGCCGCACGGCCGCCGCCGCATCGGCCTGCCCGTCGATGACGACGGCGCCCAGCTCCACCGCGGCGCCCTCACTCACGTAGCCCTTCGCGATCTCCGCCGCTGCTCCCGGTCCCTGCTCGGTCACTGGCCACCCCGTTTCCGAGTTCCACGTCACACCGATTCACCTGGCTGTCCGAGCGTAACGCGCCGAATGCGCAGGTAACCCGGCTGACATCCCCGTGTCGGGTTAGGGTTGGCCGGGTGACCGACCATCTAGTCTGGATCGACTGCGAGATGACGGGGCTCGACCTCGGCAAGGACGCGTTGATCGAAATAGCCGCGCTGGTGACCGACGCCGATCTCAACGTCCTCGGCGAAGGCGTCGACATCGTCATCCACACCGACGACGCCACCCTCGACGGCATGCCGCAGGTCGTCCACGACATGCACGCCAAGTCCGGGCTCACCGAAGAGGTCCGCGCGTCGGCGGTCACCCTGGCCGAAGCCGAGCAACGCGTACTCGACTACATCCGCGCGCACGTCCCCGACCCCGGCACCGCTCCCCTTGCGGGCAACTCCATCGCCACCGACCGCGGCTTCATCTCTCGCGACATGCCGGCCCTCGACAGCCACCTGCACTACCGCATGGTCGACGTGTCGTCGGTCAAGGAGCTCGTCCGCCGCTGGTACCCGCGCATCTACTACGCCAAGCCGGAAAAGGGCCTCGCCCACCGCGCGCTTGCCGACATCAAGGAATCCATCAGCGAACTCGACTACTACCGCAGCGTCGCCTTCGTCCCCCAACCCGGCCCGACCAGCGACCAAGCGAAGGCCGCCGCCGCCGAAGTGCAGGAACGCCACCGAAGCTGACCCCGTGCAACCCCGCCACAAGGGCACGCTACGATAGCTTCCAGCGAGGTGATCGTTGATTCCTCGCACATGGTGGGCGTAGCTCAGCTGGTAGAGCACCTGGTTGTGGTCCAGGAGGTCGCGGGTTCGAAACCCGTCGCTCACCCCATCACCCCGATTTGGTCGGACTCTTCGTGAGTCCTCCCCCAGGTCGGGGTTTTGCCTTTTCTTGGGGACGTGCCCCCAGACCCAAGCCAGGAGGCACGTCCCCTGGACCCCCGTCCCGTGTAGTTGCGATGGGTCGGTGCGTACCGGTCGCTTAAATAGTCGGGGGTTGCGTAGGTGGGGGGTCGGGTGCGAAGGTGCAGGTCGGGAGGCTGGCGCGGCGCCGGCCCACGGGGTGCTGCGCGCAAGGGGACCCCCCTGAAACAGGGCTTGAACGGCCTGCTAATCTTTTCCACGTCGCCGAGGGAGACCGAAGCGGCGAGCGCCATTAGCTCAATTGGCAGAGCAGCTGGCTCTTAACCAGCGGGTTCGGGGTTCGAGTCCCTGATGGCGCACCCTCATCCCCCAGGTTCGAAGAATCTTCGGCCTGGGGATTTGTTTTGGTCAGAAGTTTTTCTCCGCTTGTGCACTGTCCACAATGGTCGGTGGCGGGCCCGCGACGAGCCGGGGCTGTCGCGGGGTCGTGGCCGCCGTGATCACGGTGGCACCCAAGCCGTCCGACGACGACATCGCAACGGTATTGCGGGCCGCGTGAGTTGCTCGGGCAGGTCGCTCGGGGACCTGGCCAAGCACCTCGCCGGCCATCCAAGCACCTTGACCACCGGCGACCCGCGATGCCCGCAGTTCGCTGATCCGTTTGACCCACGTGCCGCGTGGACACCACGGTGGTTCGCCCGGCCTGCGCCCGCTGCGGCACGATCAGGGTCCGCCTGACCGTGCCGGGAAAGCGGGGCGCATATGCGGCCCCTGCGCCATCCGGCACAACCTGAGAACTGCGCACGGCGCGGATCACAGCGGCTGTGACACCCCGGTTCGGCAATTCTCCGGATTGCGCACGCCGCACGAAGCGGTGTCGCACCTATCTGGTTTGCAGGCGCAGGAGCCGTTGGTGAGGTTTGGCCAAGGGGCGTTCGCCAACCTACGAGGTGGCGCCGGCCTTCGCCTCAGCCACGGCCGACGAACGGACCGGCTCCCGGGTGGCGAACAGCATCAGCCCCGCGCCGACCAGCGCCGGCACCACCATCACCACGAAGCCACTCGCGAAGGTGCCGGCGCCCTGCACGATGAAGCCCATCACCAGCGGCGCCACCACGCCGGACAGCGCAATGCATGCGTCGGCGAACCCGGCGGCGCTACCCGGGTGACTCGGCTCGGCGTCGATCGCCGCGACCCACCAAATCCCGCCGGTGACGAACCCGCAGCCGACGCCGATCGAGATGAACACGACCGCGGTCGCCAGCGAGGGCGCCACGATGATCGGGATCAACGCGGCACCTGCCAGCAGCAGCGCGACGCCCATGATGGTGAACCGGCTGCGGACCCGGCCGGTCCTGGCGAACACCCGGTCCACCAGCACGCCGCCGACGATCGCGCCGACAACGCCCGCCGCCCACGGCGCGACGGTGAACGCACCGACCTGCTTGATGCTCAGCCCGAACGAATACAAGAAGTATTCCGGAAGCCAGTACATGAACGCCCAGAAGATGAAGCCCCAGGCGAAGTAGCCGACGCCGACGATCCACAGGTTGCGGTTGGTCAGCATCCGGCGCCAGTTGACCTTCTCCTGGGTCGCGGTGACCTCCTCGGCCAGCTGCCCGGATTCGATGTGCGCGCGTTCGGCCGCGGAGACCCGCGGGGACTCCGACGGCGTGTTGTACCGGAGCCCGGCCGCGACCAGTGCCCACACCACGCCGAGCGCGGCCAGCACCCAGAACATGCCGCGCCAGCCGAGGCCGGCGATCAGCTGGGTGACGATCGGCCCGCCGATCAGCAGGCTGCCCGACACCGCGACGCCGCCGACGAGAGCGAGCGCGAACTCGCGTTCAACGCTCGGCAGCCAGCGGCTGATCGTGCGGGTGGCGGCGGGGAAGCCCGGCGCCTCACCGGCGCCGAGCACGATGCGGATCAACAGCAGACTGGTGACCACCGGAGATCGGCGTGACCGCGGTGGTTCGGAAGGACGTTAATCGGTCCGCTCAGCGGTACGGCAAGAAACCGGAAAGGCGGTGAGGCCGGTGCAAACCTGCTCGGTACCCGAATCCGTGTCGGCGCTGGGCGCCCGGGTGTCCGCACTGCACTGGGAAGCCGTGCCCGCGCCCGTCGCGGAACGGCTCGGCACGGTGCTCTACGACGTACTGGCCGCGAACGCCGCCGGTGCCCGAACCGAAGGGCAGCGCGCCTGGCGCGCCGCGTGGCCCGCGCCGCCCGGACACAGCCCGGTCGTCGGCGGCCGCACGCTGACCGATCCGGTTACCGCGTCATGGCTGAACGGGCCCGCGACGGTGTGCCTGGAGATGGACGAGGGCAACAAGTACGCCAAAGGACATCCCGCCGCACACGTCTTCCCCGCCGTGCTGTCGCTCGCCGCCGACCTCGACGTCGCAGGCACCGACCTGGCCGCCGCGCTGCTCGCCGGGTACGAAGTCGCCGCCCGGTTCGGCCGCGCGACTTCGCTGCGGCGCGGCGCGCATCCGCACGGCAACTGGGGAGTGGCCGGAGCGGCCGCGGGCTGCGCCCGATTGCTCGGGCTCGACGCCGAACACACCGCCACCCGATCGACGCCGGTTCCGACCTGCCCGTCGCGGGGCATTTCGACGCAGCCCTCGACGGCAACCCCGTGCGCGACGCATGGCCGGGCGCGGCGAACGGGTCCGGAATCGCAGCCGCACGCCTCGCCGTCGCCGGGACGGCGCGCAACACCGGCACCGCCGCCCGCTCGCTCGGCGAACTGCTCGGCGACTTCGCGCCGGAAGCGCTGACCGACGAGCTCGGCACCCGCTTCGACATCACCGGCAACTACTTCAAACGGCATTCGTCGTGCTCGTACACCCATCCCGTGGCAGACCTGCTCATCGACCTCGGCGCGCGGCTCGACGCCGGTGAGATCGCGGAGGTCGAGGTGCACACCCACGCGCTCGCGGCCGGACTCGACCGAACCACCTGGCACAACCAGCTGTCCGCGATGTTCTCTGTGCCGTTCGTCGCCGCGACCGCGCTGCTGCACGGAGCAATCACGCCCCGCTACACCGCGCTCACCCCGGAGGAAGCGCCCGAGCTTGCGCGGCTCGCGCAGCGCGTCCGGATCTTCGAAGACCCCGAGCTGACCAAGAAACTGCCCGACAACCGCGCCGCGCGCGTGCACGTCCGACTGGCGGACGGGAGCACCCACACCGTCGAAACCGAAAACCCCATCGGTGACACCGATTTCCAGCCCTTCGACCGCGACCAGCTCACCGCGGTCTTCTCCGGGCTGCTCGAGCAGGCCGAGCTGCGCACCATCGACGCCGTGGTGGACGGGCTGACCGCCACCCGGGCCCGCGCGCTGCTCGCCCCGCTCGCCGGATGACCATCCCACCGCACGTAGGAGCCTTGATGCACCACATCCTCTCGGTGACCCCGATCCACGTCGACGCTGCCGAACTCGACCGCCGCCGTCGCCGCTACCACGAACTGGCCCGGACGGGGTCAGCGTGGAACTGGTGGACGCAGGCCCGGGCGCACCCGTCCAGCTAGCCTCCGAAGACGATTTGCTGGCGTCGGAAAAGGCCGTCGCCGCCGCGCTCGCCGGCGTCGAGGGCTACGACGTCCTGATGCCGGACTGCGTGCTCGACCCCGGCGTTCCGGTGGGGCAGCGCGGGATGCTTCGCGTCGTCGTGGACCGGCTGGTCGCCGACGGGCACAAGGTCGCCGCCGTCACCCGCAACCAGGTGATCGCCGACGAGTTGGCGCGCAAGGTGCACGAGTACGGCCACGGTGCCGCGTTCCTC
Organism: Amycolatopsis sp.; assembly: GCA_035551175.1. GTDB lineage: Bacteria > Actinomycetota > Actinomycetes > Mycobacteriales > Pseudonocardiaceae > Amycolatopsis. The sequence goes on from DASZNR010000065.1 coordinate 104,676, forward strand.
GGCGTGGCGGTGCTGGATCTGGAGCTCGCGGCGGTCGCCGACAGTGCACGGTGGAACGCCGCGATGCGGTCCGCTTTGGACGGTCTCGCCGTCGCGTGGCGCGACGGCAGTGATCAACGGCTGTTCCGCCGTCGAGGTCGAGCACACCGAAGGCGGCCCGCTCGTCGTCGATCCCGCCGCCGAGGCGGTGCGGCTGCTGGCGGAGGCGGCATGAGTGAAGCTTGCGAGCGAATCATGGATGTCCTGAGTGCCGACGCGATGTCATTGTCGCGGCTTGCCGCGTCCGGTACGGAGGTCGCATGACGGACGTCGACCTGGTCGTCGCCGGGGCGGGCGGCGGACTCGCCGGTGCACTGCGCGCCGCGCAGCTCGGCGCGCGGGTGCTCGTCGTCGAGGCGAACGAGTATTACCTTCGTGGCAACAACACTTCGATGTCCACCGCGATGATTCCCGGCGCCGGTTCCCGGTGGCAGCGCGCCGCCGGGATCGAGGACTCCCCCGCGAAGTTCCTCGGCGACATCGCGGCCAAGACCCACGGCGACTTCGCGAAACCCGTCGCCGAGGCCCTGACCGGGGTCAGCGCGGAACTCGTCGAATGGCTCGCCGACCACGCCGGGCTGCCGATCGAACTGCCCACCGATTTCCACTACCCGGGGCATTCGGCGCAGTGCGTGCACTCCATTCCCGGGCGGCACGGCTCGCGGCTGCTGCGTCACCTCGCCGAGGCGGTGGCGCGGCAGCCGCGCATCGACCTGCTCGTGCCTGCCCGGGTCACCGCAGCCCGCCGCGACGGCGACGAGCTGCTGGTGACGGTGTCCTAACCGGACGGTGGCACCGAGCAGCTCTCGGCCGGCGCGCTGCTGCTGGCCACCAACGGTTACGGTGCGAACCGGGAGCTCGTCGCCCAGCACCTGCCGGAGATCGCCGGCGCCGAATACCACGGCAGCGAGTACTCCACCGGCGACGCGCTGCGCCTCGGCGCCACGTTCGGCGCGGCGACCGCATACTTGGAAGCCTACCAAGGCCACGCCGGGTTGTCCGCCGAGGCACGCACTCTTGTCACCTGGACGGTCGTCATGCACGGCGGCTTCGTCACCACGATGGACGGACATCGGTTCGGCGACGAGACGACAGGCTACTCCGAATACGCCGCCGTGCTCGCCGCCCAGCCGGGCTCCTCCGGCTGGCTCGTCTACGACGAGCGCATCCACAACGCCAGCGTCGCGTTCGGCGACTACGTGGACGTGGTCGAAAGCGGTGCACTCCGCCGGGGCGATTCGGTGGAGCAACTCGCCATCGCGATCGGGGTTCCGGCCGATGCCCTGCGAGCGGAACTCGGCGAAGCGACCGCGGTCGCGAACCGCGAACAGGCGAAGGAGCGCTTCGGCCGTACGTCGTTCGAAAAGCCGCTGACCGGCCCGTTCTACGCGGTCCGCCTCGTGCCGGCCCTCTTCCACACGCAGGGCGGGCTGACCGTGGACCGCGACACCCGCGTACTGGACGACGCCGGTCTGCCCATTCCCGGCCTCTACGCCGCCGGCGGCGCGGCCGTCAGCATCTCCGGCCATGGCGCGGCCGGTTACCTCGCAGGCAACGGCCTGCTGCCCGCGCTCGGCCTCGCCTACCTCGCCGCCACGCACTTCGCGGCCGAACTCCCCACAGTGAAAGGTAAGTCATGACCAACCACGACCTGATCATCCGCAATGTGCGCGTCGTCCGCCCCGGGGTCGACGAGACCCGCTCGCGGACATCGCGGCGAGCGGCGGGAAGATCACCGAAGTCGGTCCGGGCCTTGACGCCTCGACCGCGCGCGAGGTGGTCGACGGCGGCGGCAAGCTGGCGTTCCCCGGCGTGGTCGACGCCCACCAGCACTGGGGTATCTACAACCCGCTCGACGAGGACACCGAGACCGAGAGCCGAGCGTGCGCGCAGGGCGGCGTGACCGTCGCTGAACTACATGCGCACGGGGCAGTACTACCTCAACCGCGGCGGCGACTACGCCGAGGTGTTCCCGCAGGTGCTCGCCGCATCCGCCGGAAAATCATTTGTTGACTACGCATTTCACCTGGCGCCCATGCAGTCCTCGCACATCGACGAGATTCCCTCGCTGATCTCCGAGCACGGCGTGACCTCCTTCAAGATCTTCATGTTCTACGGCAGCCACGGGCTGCACGGCGCCTCGAACGACCAGAACTCCTTCCTGATGATCCCCGACGGCGAGCGCTACGACATCGCGCACTTCGAGTTCGTGATGCGCGGCGTGCAGAAGGCTCGCCAGCAGTACCCGGAATACGCCGACTCGATTTCCCTTTCGCTGCACTGCGAAACGGCCGAGATCATGACGGCTTACACGAAGATGGTGCAGCAGGAAGGGAAACTCTCCGGGCTGGAGGCCTACAGCGCGTCCCGCCCGCCGCACTCGGAGGGCCTCGCGGTCACCATCGCCTCCTACTTGGCACACGAGACCGGGCTGCCGAACATCAATCTGTTGCACCTGTCCTCGGCGAAGGCGCTGAAAGCGGCGATGCTGATGGCGAAGACGTTCCCGCACGTGGACTTCAGGCGCGAGGTCACCATCGGGCACCTGCTCGCGGACATCACCACAGCGGACGGCATCGGCGGCAAGGTCAACCCGCCGCTGCGCCCGCGCGCGGACGTCGAGGCGCTGTGGGAGCATCTGCTCGCCGGGGACGTCAGCTGGGTCGTGTCCGACCACGCTTGTTGCAAGGAAGCGACCAAGTTCGGCGACGACCCCACGGACGTCTTCGCCGCCAAATCCGGGTTCGGCGGCACCGAGTACCTCCTGCCCGGTCTGGTCGGCGAAGGTCGCAAGCGTGGCCTGTCCATGCGCCAGGTCGCGGAGCTGACCGCCTGGAACCCCGCGCAGCGCTACGGCCTGCACACCAAGGGCGACCTCGCACCGGGCTTCGACGCCGACATCGCGCTGGTGGACCCGGACCGCTCCTGGGTGGTCAAGCCGGAGGATTCGGAGTCCACCCAGGAGTACACCCCGTTCCGTGGCCTCGAGGTGGGTTCACGGTGACCAACACATTCCTGCGCGGCACGCAGATCTACTCCGACGGCAAGGTGACGGGGCTGCCCACGGGCCAGTACGTCAAGCGCCCCGCCACCCGCTGACCCCCGGCGCCGGCGGCTCGTCGCTCACCCTTCGGCAGGCCGTCCGGCGACCGTCCTTTCCGGACCTTTCCCCGACGGCCTGCGCCGCGCTGCTATCCAACCGGAAAGCGACAGCCGGCCCTATTCGAGTCGAATTGGTCTTTCTGGCCATTGCGCTTCGCCGTCCGGCCCGCAGTGTCGCTGGCCCCTTTCCCGGCGGTGTATCTGAGCAGCCGCGGTGCGCTTCATCGACGCCGCACGGCGGACCAGGGTGAAATTCGGTGTCAGCCGAGCAAGTTGCCGGTCGTGCCACAGAGCTGACGCGGCGGCTGTCGGTCACCGCGAGGGAGTGCCCTGCGCCTGCCGCGCTGATGCCGTTGCCGGCAGACGGTGGGACAGCAGCACATCGATCAAGGCCGCGACAATGGGACGCTCAACGGCGTTTTGTCGGGTAACGAGGCTGACGATCCACGGCGTCATCGGTTCGGCGATCGCAAGTTTGACGCAACCGCTGGAGTCGACGATGTCTGGGACAACAGCGACCCCCATTCCGGTGGCGACGTATTTGGGGATCGCGAGAAGGTCGGCAACCTCGGCGACCACTTGTCGCCGCAGCCTGTGCTGAGCGAGGCCGTGATCCACCCCGGCGCGGTTGCCGTAGCCCGTCGGCGAGTCGATCCAGGGGTCTGGTGCGAGCTGTGCGAGCGAAACCAGTTTCTCCGCCGCAAGCGGATGGGATGGCTCGACCAACGCGACGAAGGGAGCTTCGAGGAGCTTGACGGCGTCGAGTTCGGGCGGCGGTGTCAAGGCAAAGAACGCCACGTCGAGTCTCCCTCGAACAAGATCCTCTGCGAATCCGCTCGAACCACGCTCGGACAAGACGAGTCGAACGTCGACGTGCGGGTGGGTGGTACGGAAAACGCGCAGTGCCCCCGGCAGATCGTGGACGAGGTCTTGCCCGGTGAAGGTGCCGAGCGTAAGTCGCCCACGCTGACCGTTCGCCGTCTCGGACGCGAGAACGCGTAGGCGCTCGACCGCGTCGATGATCTGCTGCGCGTTGGCGAGGAACTCTTCACCGGCGGTCGTCAGTTGGACGGTTTGGGTAGTGCGGCGCAGCAGCTGGACACCGAGCTCGGCCTCGAGACTCCGCAGGCCCGCGGAGACCGTCGACTGCGCGGCATAGAGGCGACGGGCAGCTTCGGTGACGCTCAGTTCGCTCGCCACGGCGACGAAGTACTCGAGCAATCGAGTTTCCATCCGGCAACCTTAGAACGCGCCGTCAGCATTTTCGTGCGACTGCATGGTTGAAGTGGCTCACCCGGTGAGGATGACGTCGAGCGTGCCGGAGGCTCGGTGCGGGCCGAACGCGCAAGTCACGATCCTCGTGAACTGCGCGAATGATGCGGATACCCCGGCCGTCGCGCTCGCCCGGGTGTGCCGTCCTTCGTCCGACTCCGTCTGCCCGGGCACGATGCGCGAGCAGCTCCAGTACGAGCGCAACTGGTTCTCCGTGGTCTCGGGTCCAGCGGCATCCGAGAGGTCTCCACAGCCGCTGCACGGAATCAGCGTGGTACACGCAGCAGTTCCGAGACCACGAGGGCGCCGCGGAACGGACCAATCGGACACAGTACGGCAATTGGACACGGTGCGGTCTTGCAGACTCCCTGCGGGGCGGCCGCATAGCCTCCGAAACTTCCCGCCGTTCGATCTCATCGATAAACCTCTGCGGTCTAATCCATTGGACTCGATCAGAGCATGCGGCCGATACTTGCCTCCGAAGTCAGCCTGTTGCACACGCACTGGCCGAGCTTGAACGGAGCAGCAGAGGAGAGCACACAGTGTCACAACCGGACAACGTCAAAGTGGATCCGGCTTTTCCCATCCCCGCCACCATGAAGGCCTGGGTTCTGGGCGACCCCGGCGAGCTGTCGCTGGTGGACAAGCCCGTTCCGACTCCGAAGCGGGCCGAGGTCCTCGTGCGCATCGATGGGGCCTCCATCTGCGCGACCGACTTGGAGATCATCGCCCACGGCCTCCCGGCCCAGATCGAAGGTGGCCTTCCGTTCAACAAGAACTTCACACCTGGCCACGAATACATGGGAACCGTCGTGGCACTCGGCCCGGGCGTGGACGAGTTCGCGATCGGAGACCGCGTCACCGTGGAGGTCCACGCGGGCTGCGGCCAGTGCAAGCGCTGTCGTGAGGGTATGTACACCGCGTGCCACAACTACGGCAAGAACTACGGCGACGTCGACAAGGGCCACCGCGCCAACGGTTTCACCACCGATGGCGGCTTCTGCGAGTACCAGGTCAACAACATCAACACGCTCGTCCATCTCGACGAGTCCATGAGCGACGAGGAGGCGACGCTCGTCGTCACCGGAGGAACGGCCATGTACGGGCTGACGGAGATCGGTGGCCTCGTCGCCGGCGATTCCGTCGTCGTGACCGGCCCCGGTCCCATCGGCCTACTCGCCACGGCGGTCGCCAAAGCTCTCGGCGCTCAGCCGGTGATCCTCACGGGCACGCGCGACAACCGGCTTGAGATCGGCAAGCGCCTCGGCGCGGACCACGTCATCAATGTGCGCAACGAAAACCCGGTCGAAGCAGTACGTGAGCTGAGCGGGGGAAAGGGCGTCGACTTCGTCGTCGAGTGCTCGGGCGCGCCGAATGCGGTGAACGAGGCGGCGAAGATGCTGAACCGAGGCGGGAAGATCTGCCTGGCGGCGTTCCCGTCCGAGGAGGTCCCGATCGACCTCGCCTACCTGGCGCGCAACAACATCTACCTCTACAGCATTCGCGGTGAAGGCAAGTCGGCGACACACCGTGCTGAGGCATTCATGCGCCAGAAGCGGTTCGACGCTTCGATCATCCACACGCACACCTTCGACATGGAGGACCTCCCGGAGGCACTCCGATACGTCCGGGATCGAGTGGAGGATGCGATCAAGGTCGTGCTCAAGAACAAGAAGTCGAGCGCGCCCAGCAAGGCGGAAGAGTCCGCCATGGCGTCGGCCTGAGGGCACACTCCCAGCGCAGGGTACTGCTGCCGAACCTCGCAAAGAGAACTGTAGATGAATTGGCTTCGCGGAGAACTTGTGGATAAGAGGTAACTTCGCGGCGGATGACCGGCCTGGGCGCCCGCCGATGCGAGACCGACGGGAACATGCGTCTCGTTGCTGTCAACGTTGTCGGCCGACGCCAGCATCCGGTTCGCCGCAGAGAGGACAACGATGTCCGCACCAACAATGCATTCCGGTAAAACAGATAAAGAAATCCTGGGTTACAGCCGGTATCGCGTCTTCACCGCGGCGTTCTTCGCGATGCTGGTGATCAGCCCGTTCGAGTACGCCTGGAGTTCGATCTCCGGAAAGATCGGCGCCGTTTACGGGTGGTCCGATGGCCAGACTTCCACGATGTTCTCGCTGTTCGTGGTCTTCCAGGCGGTCGGCATGCTGCCGGGCGGCCTGCTGCGGGATCGGTTCGGCCCACGTTGGACGACTGCCATTGCCGGAGTGCTCTCCGCGCTGGGGATCTTCTCCGTGACGCTCGGGCCGAACTATGGCGTGGTGCTCGTCCTCTGGTGCATCGGGAGCTTCTTCACGGGCTTCATCTACAACGACGCGGTGACGACCGGCAACAAATGGTTCCCGGATCGTAGAGGTTTGATGACGGGCATCATCGCGGGTGCGTTCTCGTGGGGCTCGATCCCGTTCATCTTCTGGGTCCGGGCCATCCCCAAGTCCGCACCCGAATCGGACTTCTTCACCGTCATCTACGTCATGGCGGGCGTCCTCCTCGTCGTGCCGCTGATCGCGGCGATCTTTCTCAAGGACCCGCCACAACGCTGGGCTCCGCCGCGTCGGGAGCTGAAGAAGGCGGCCAAGCGGCCAAACGACCGCGAGTTCACCCTCTTCCAGGCGCTGGGCACCTGGCAGCTATGGGCGTTGATCGGCTCCTTCATTCTGATTTCCGGCGCCGGGTTGGCCGGGATGAGCCGGATCGTCCAGTACTCATCGAGCTTCGGTTTCGCCGCGACGGCCGGCACCGCGGCCGCGGCCGGAATCTCCATCGCCAACGGCTTGGGGAAGCTCGGGCTCGGTTGGGTCTCGGAGCATGTGGGACTCGAGAACACGATGATCGGCAGCTACGTGCTGTCCGGTTTGCTGCTCCTCGGATCGGTGGTCGCCGGGACCTTCGGGAGCGAGATTCTGTTCATCGTCACCGCGATCCTCAGCATCTTCTTCTGGGCCTCGCTGTTCTCCCTGTTCCCCATCACGATCGGCAAGTACTACGGCAACGCGGCCGCGGGCGCGAACTACGGCCTGCTCTATGCGATCGCGAAGGGCACCGGCGGTGTCTACGGCGGAATTCTCACCGCCGTCTTGATCAGCAACCACGGGTTCTCCTTCAGCATGAGTGTGGCGGGCATCCTCGCGATCGTCGCCGGACTCGTCATCATTCCTCTCAAGTTCTTCCCGGTTAAGCGGCGTGGCCGGAAGGTCGGAGAGCTGGAGCCGGCGGATGACGACCGGCCCACTGCCGAGCCCTTGGTCCTCAACGCCACACTCGACGACTCGGAGGGTCAGTGACCACATGGAACAGCCGTTGAAGGTCATGAGCACGCTCGCCGTCGAGCTCGCGTTGAAGAGCGCGTTGCTCCCAGCCTGGCGCGGGACCGGCCGAGACGTCGAAATGGACTGGAATCCGACGGGCGTGCTGATCGATCGTGTTCGAGCCGGTGAACGCGGGGACGTCCTGATCGCCATCGACAACCCGATCGCAGAGCTCGTCGAGCGGGGCGTTCTCCGTGCCGGGTCCGTGCGGCCGGTCGCCCGTGCCAGTTTCGGCCTCGGCGTGAAGCGCGGCGCCCCACGCCCCGACATCTCGACACCGGAGCGCTTCCGAGCGGCGCTGGTGTCGGCCCGATCCGTCGCCTACTCGTTGACGGGCGCGAGTGGCATCCACTTCCAGGACGTCATGAAACGTCTGGACATCACCGAGACCGTGGGTGCGAAGGCGACGACCGTCCACGCCGGCTTCACCGCCGACAGGGTGATCGCGGACGAAGCCGATCTCGCCGTGCAGCAGATCAGCGAGCTCATGTCGATCGACGGCATCGACGTCGTCGGACCCTTCCCCGACCCCTACCAGAAGCACACGGACTTCTCCGCGGCGATCTTCAGCGACAGCGGGTCGCCGAGCGTCGCCGAAGCGTTCGTGGACCTGCTCAGCGACGAGAGGGCAGGCGACGTCTACGTGCGTTCCGGTCTTCTGCCGCGGATTGCGAGCGCTGCCTGATGACAGCCACGGATATCGGCAAGGCTCCTCGCATCGTGCTGCTGCACGCCACACCGGTCGCGATGGGCCCGGTCGCTGCGGCGATGGCGTCGATCTGGCCGGAAGCGGAAGCCGTCAACTTGCTCGACGACGGCCTGACAATCGATCGCGCCAAAGACGGCCCGGACCTCTCAGAAGAGCTCGTTCAAAGATTTGTCGACTTCGGCCGCTACGCGCAGCGCAGCGGTGCGGACGGCATCCTCATCACCTGCTCGGCGTTCGGACCGGCTATCGACCGCATGCAAGAAGAACTGCCGCTGCCGATCCTGCGTCCGAACGAGGCGATGTTTCGTTCGGCAATCGCCGCCGGCGGCCGGATCGGCATGTTGGCGACGTTCGCACCGGCGGTAGCGACGATGGAGGAAGAGTTTCGGCAATTCGCTGCGGAGGCCGGTGCGCCGGTCACGCTCGAGACGATCGTCGTGCCGGACGCCATCGATCTGCTGAGGCAGGGCGATGCGGATTCCCACAACCGCCTGGTCGCCGAGATGGCGCCGCAGTTCGTCGACCACGACGCCATCATGCTCGCGCACTTCTCCACCTCTCGCGCGGCAGAACAGGTACGACGCGAGGTTGACGTGCCGGTTTTCGCCGCACCGGAGGCCGCGGTGATACGTATGAAGAACCTGCTCGGCGGTGACCCATGCTGATCGGCGTGATCGCCGACGACTTCACCGGTGCGAGCGATATCGCCAATACCCTCGCCAAGGGGCTACCCGGTCAGGGCGGACTCGTGACCACGCAGTACGTGGGAGTACCCGAAGGCACCGCCGGTCCGGAGGTCGAGGCCGGCGTCATCGCCCTCAAATCCCGGTCGATCCCCGCAGAGGACGCGGTTGCTTCGTCACTCGCGGCGTTGCACTGGCTGAAGGCACAAGGATGCCGACAGATCGTATTCAAGTACTGCTCGACCTTCGATTCGACGCCTGCGGGCAACATCGGCCCTGTCGCCGAAGCGCTCGCAGACGCGCTCGACGTCAAGGGCGTCGTTGTCTGCCCCGCGTTCCCAGCGATGCGACGCACCGTCTACCAGGGGCATCTCTTCATCGGCGACAGGCTGCTCAGCGAATCGGGGATGCAGCACCATCCGTTGACTCCGATGACGGACGCCGACATCCGCCGCTGGCTCCGCCTGCAGACCGATTCCGACGTCGGTCACGTCCCGGCTCCAGTCGTGGGCGAAAGCGCCGAGGCGATCGACGCGGCGTTGCGGGCATGCGCGCAGCGCGGAGAGAAGCTGGTGATCGTCGACGCGGTGACCGACGAGGATCTCGTCAGGATCGGCCAGGCATGCTCGGACGCACCGCTCTTGACCGGCGGATCGGGGATCGCGCTCGGGCTTGCCGGGAACTTCATCGCAAAGGGACTCACCGCGGGTGACCGCAATCGCTTCGAAGGCGTAGCGGGCACTGAGGCGATCCTTGCCGGTAGCTGCTCGGGGCGGACCAGGAACCAGGTGGCTGCCCACGCCCGCAAGCACCCGACGATGGCAGTCGCGGTCGAGGACGTGATGGATGGCCGTACCTTATCGGGTGATCTCGTGGCGTTCATCGAGGCGAACCACGGCGACGCGCCGCTGGTCTATTCGTCGGCTGCGCCCGAGGACGTGGCGGCAGCGCAGTCGCGATACGGCCGCGAGGTGGTGTCGGAACGCCTGGAAGGTCTGTTCGCCGAGACCGTCAAATGCCTCGTCGACGGTGGCGTCAGCAGGGTCGTGGTTGCCGGCGGCGAGACATCCGGAGCCGTGGCGCAGGCGCTCGATCTCGGCGGCTTGACGATCGGTCCGGAGATCAGCCCCGGCGTTCCCGTGCTGGTCAGCAACAAGCGAGGCGTGGCACTCGCGCTCAAGTCGGGGAACTTCGGTGGTGAGGACTTTTTCGACCAAGCCCTCGACGCCCTGGCCGGGAAGGGAGCAGGACATGAGTGAAGAAGCCGAGCTTCGCCGAGAACTCGTGCGGATGGGCCGACTGCTCTCCACACGTCAGCTCGCCCACGGAACGGCCGGGAACCTGTCGGTGAAGCTCGGGGACGGCAACATCCTGGTGACGCCGACCAACTCGAGTCTCGGAGACCTCGATGCAGACCGCATCTCCAAGGTGTCGCGGGCCGGAGATCTGATCAGCGGAGACAAACCGTCGAAAGAGTACTTCTTCCACCTCGCGGTCTTCGACGAGCGGCCCGGCGCACGAGCCGTCGTCCACCTGCACTCCACCTACTCGGTTGCGGTCTCGTGTCTTCGCCACGAACAGACGGACGACGTCCTCCCGGCGTTGACGGCCTACTACGTCATACGGGTCGGAAAGCTCCCGCTGGTGCCGTACTTCCCGCCGGGCGATCGCGCGCTCGCGGAGCAAGTCAGGAGTGTCTCGCGCCAGCACCGGTCGATGCTGCTGGCCAACCACGGGCCGATCGTCTCGGGGACGAGTTTGAGCGACGCCGTCTCCGCATACGAGGAACTCGAGGAGACGGCCAAGCTCTTCTTCATCCTCGGCGACCGGCCCACGGCACCGCTCAACGCGGAGCACGTCGCCAACCTCAATCGCACGTTCCCGGCTTGATCGAACCGGCGATTCCGTACAACCACTGCAAACCAGAAAGGATCATCATCGTGAGCTTCGCGTATTCCGAGGGCAACCCGGTCGAAGACACGTCCAAGCAGGGCCACCCCCCATTCGACACAGGACGCCTGGATCGTCTCATGGAGGAAGCCGGCCTCGACGCACTTCTCGTGACGTCCAAGCACAGCATTCAGTACCTCCTCGGTGGCTACCGATTCTTCTTCTACGACTACATGGACGCGCACGGGCTCAGCCGCTACCTGCCGTTCTTCGTCTATGTGAAGGGCCGTCCACTCGACTCCGGGTACGTCGGCGCCCCGATGGAGCGATACGAGAAGCAGCTCGGCAGCTTCTGGGTCACCAACCTCGACCTCACCGAACAGACGAGCCCCGCATACGCCGGCGCTGCCGCCGAGCTCCTGAAGCGCGTCGGCGGCGCCGCGGGCCGCGTCGGCATCGAGGTCGGGTTCATGCCGATCGATGCGTTCCGAGTCCTTGAAGCTCAGCTTCCCGGAGTCGAACTCGCAGACGCCACGTACACCCTCGAAGTGCTGCGCGCGCTGAAGTCGCCGAAGGAATTGGCGATCCTCAAGGAGTCCTCTGAAAAGGTCGTCGACTCGATGCTCGCCGTCTTCTCCAAATTCGGCCCGGGTACCAGCAAGCTGACTCTCTTCGACGCGTTGCGGCAGGAGGAGACGGCGCGCGGCATCAAATTCGAGTACGCGCTGACGAACATCGGGACCGCCTTCAACCGCGCACCCTACGACAAGGTCTGGGAGAAGGGTGAGACGCTGGCGCTCGATTCCGGTGGCAACTACAAGGGCTACATCGGCGACGTCTGCCGCATGGGCTACGCCGGCGAGCCGGACCAGGAGCTCGTCGATCTCCTCGGACAGGTTGAGCTCGTACAGCAGTCCGCTCGCAAAAACCTCCAGGCGGGCACCGTCGGCGCGGAGATCTTCGAGAACGCGAACGCCGCCATGCGCGAGTGTTCGGCGAGCGACAAGATGTTCTTCGCCGCTCACGGCATGGGCATCGTCAGCCACGAGGCCCCCTGGCTCATGTCGGACGCCTTCCCCCGATACACCGCCCGGCATCGCGACAAGCAGCTGGAGACCGGAATGGTGATCTCGATCGAGACGGAGTTGCACCACACCGAACGCGGGTTCATCAAGCTGGAGGACACGGTCGCCATCACGCCGACCGGGTGCGAGGGCTTTGGCGACCATGGCCGCGGTTGGAACATCGCGGGCCGCTGACATGGAGAGTGACGTGCCCGGTTACGCATACAGCGCACACATCGGCTACCTCTTCACGGACCGGCCGATGGTGGAGCGCATCGCCTCGGCGATGCAGTGCGGCTTCCTGGCGGTCGAGCATCCGGCACCGTACTCCGTGCCGGCCGCGGAGATGGCCGGGTGGTTGCAGTCGGCCGGCGCTCGGTACACGCAGCTGGGCCTCTACTCGGGCGACGCGTCGAAGGGCGAGAAGGGGCTCGGCATCTTTCCCGACCGGCGTGCCGAGTTCCGCGAGAGTGTCACTCAGGCGCTGGACTACGCGGAGACCGTCGGGGCATCGATGGTGCACGCGATGGCCGGGATTCTGCCGCCCGCGCAGCGAGCTCAGCATCACTGGGACTGCTACGTCGAAAATCTCGCCTTCGCCGCCAGGGAGGCGAGACCACGAGGCATCAAGATCATCGTCGAGGCGATGAGCGAGACCGCGGTGCCGGAGTACTTCTTCGACAGCCCGGCCCAAGCGGCCCGTGCCATCGGAGAGGCCGGCGAAGAGAACATCGGTCTCTTGCTCGACGTCTTCCACACGGTGAGCGCCGGATTGAACGTGGAGGAGGAGATCGCCAAGCATGCCGCGCTTCTGGCGCACGTGCACATTGCGGATGTTCCGGGACGGCATGAGCCAGGATCGGGAACGGTGGACTTCGACAAGGTGGAGCTCGCCCTCCAGATGGCGAACTACGACGGCCTCTTGGGATGCGAATACAACCCGACCGGGTCGACTGAAGCCGGACTTGGATGGCTGCGTCGCAAGCTCCACGCTTCTCCTCACCGAGTGGAAGCCCGACCGCAAGGAACGACCGAGTGTGCCGCGGATCGCTGAACGGGTTTTCGCGTCACCACCGACGCGATTGTCTGTCCCGTTGAGGCTCGGCCGGGGCCGCCACCCCAGCGTGCAGCCTCTCGTCACCACACGGACGGCCTGAGATGTGGTTGGTACGGAAGCCGTCTTCCGGCCCGTGCACTGTCCGCAAAGGACAGTGCACGCGTAATGCTCTCGGAAAGGTCAGGTTTCATGACCGGCGTATCGGTTCCGGTGGATGGTGGCTACACAGCCTGGTGACGGCGCTGGGGGCGGGGTCGGGTCACCGGCCCCGCCCCCAGCGCACGGTGTGCTTGCCTCGTCTGTGCTCAGCGTCCGGGAAGGGTGTCGAGCACCTGCGAACGGCGCTCGAGAAGTTCGAGGTAGGTGCCATCGCGTTCGGCCCAGCGCAGCGGCGGAGCACCACTGGCGAGGATCTCGCGGGGCGTCGGTTCCGCCGCCAGCTGCTCCATGACCTCGTCGAGATAGGCCTCAACCGGCATCGCCGCCGGATTGAGCTTCACCATCGCCGGAGTAGCAACAGCCGGCGGCACGAGCTCGGCCACCTCGACCCCCGTCCCCGCAAGATGCGCCCGCAGCGACTCCGTGTAAGAGTGCACCCCCGCCTTCGTAGCCCCGTAAGTCGCCATGAGCGGGAACGGGAGAAACGCGATACCCGAACTCACCGTGAGGATCGTTCCCGAACCACGAGCGAGCAGATGCGGCGTGAAAGCGTCAAGGACACGAATGGTGCCGAGCAAATTCGTCGCAACCGTCGCCTCCGCCGCCCCGATGTGCCCCGGATCCCGCAAGTCCTCGGTCAACAACACCCCCGACATCGTGACAACGACATCAAGACCAGGATGCGTCTCGAGCACCTCGTCACGCGCCCGCAGCACCGACCCCGGATCAGTGACATCGATCCGGACGGACGCGACGCCGTCCCACCGCTCGACACTCCGGCCCCCGACGACAACAGTGCTGCCGGCATCCACGAATCGCTGCGCCAGACCACGCCCGATTCCCGAAGTCCCCCCGACAATGAGCACCGTGCGGTTGGTGATCTCCACCATCGCCTTCAAACAGCTTCGTGATCAACTGGTGTCTACACCAGGTTGCCTCGGCTGACTGAAGGCTGGAAGGCCCCTGTCGATCCAGGGAGTGACAGGACCCCCCCATCCGGGGAATCGCCGGGCTAGCCTGGCCTGGATGAACCGTGCCGAGGAGACGAACCGGCTGGGCGCCTACCTTCGCGCCAGGCGCGATCTGGTCACTCCGGAGCAGGCCGGCATCCCGGCCGGCCCCAACCGCCGTGTCGCCGGGCTCCGGCGCGAAGAAGTCGCCATGTTGGCCGGCATCAGCGCCGACTACTACCTACGGCTCGAACGCGGACGCGACAAGAACCCCTCTGCACAGGTCGTCGCCGCGCTTGCCCGCGTCCTCCACCTCGACGAAGTCGAACACCAGTACCTGCTCGACCTCGCCAAGCCATCACGCCGAACCCGCCGCCGAAAACGCACCGAACACGTGCCCGCCCGCCTGCATCACCTACTCGCCGCGGTCGAGGTCCCGGCGTTCATCGAGAGCCGAGCCTTCGACGTGCTCGCGGCCAACCCACTCGCGTTCGCCCTCTCACCGCGGCTGCAACCCGGCGAGAACCGGCTCCGCTCACTCATGCTCGACCCCGAAGAACGCGAGTTCCACCTCAACTGGGAGACGGCCACCGCAGAATTTGTCGGATCCTTCCGCAAATCGATCGGCGACGACACCAACGATCCGCGCATCATCGAGCTCGTCGGGGAACTGTCACTGGCCAGCGCACGCTTCCGAGCCCTCTGGGCGCGCCATGACGTCCGCCGGCTCGAGGGCGGCACCACCAAGGTGAACCACCCTGTCGTCGGCGAACTCCACCTTCACCGCGACAAACTCCCGGTCGGCGACCTCACCCTCGTGATGTACTACCCCGACACAGGCAGCGACAGCGCCGACAAACTGGGAGTGCTGGCCTCACTGACCGCGACCACCGCCCCCGACCAGTTCCCAGCACAAGAGACCTGAGATGCGACACCAACCCGACCGTCTGATCCGCCCGGCTTGCCCGGTGTGACTCTCAAACAGCGAGTTCGGGGTTCTAGTCCGTGGTGGCGCACTCTCATGCCAAGTTCGAATGATCTTCGGTCCTGGAATTTGTCGTGGCCGCAGGCCTTCTTCCCCTCGCGCATTGTCCACAATGGCCGGTTTCTCACCGGAGCCACCGCGTAGCCGCCCGCTTCCGCATTGACAGCCCTACACGTTGACTCGAAACGAAAGCCTCCCCCGCCCACCACCGCCTTTCGGATCAGTGGCCTAGGTTGACCTGTTCCCGGTGGTGGTCGCCCTTCTCGATCAGGTCGACGAACCCGAGGGCATAGTCCGCGGCAGAGATCGCGCCGCCATCGGGATCGACCGCGACCTCGTCGCCGAGCCGATAACGACCGAGCCGCTCGCCGGGCGTCCGCGCGCCGAAGCTGAACGCCGGACTCACATAGACCCAATCGAGTGTTGCGGGCGTCGCCGGGAGGTCGTCGATGACGAACGCCGCTCCGTCGCGGACCTCTCCGTGGAACTCCGCGGGAATGAGGCTGAGGTGGCTGGGATCGGTGACGAAGCGATCCGCCCCAGGCGCGGGCCGCAACGACGAGGCGCCACCGACGATGAACAGAGGCACGCCCGCGGCGTCGGCCAGCCGCGCGATGGTGCGGTGGACAGCGCGGGCGTGGCCGAGCGGGCCGCGAGGGGCGATTGCGTCCACGACGAGCTCGGAACCCTCGATGGCCGAGGACAGCGCTGTTTCGTCGGTGGCGTCGCCTCGGACATAGGTCACGTCCGGAATTGGCGCGTCGGGGAGCGAGCGGCTCAGCGCGGTGACCCGGTGACCGCGAGCAGCGGCCTCGTCGGCGATGGCCGAACCGGCATAACCAGTGCCACCGATGACGGTGATGCGCGACATGAAGTGCCCTTCTACGGGAGGGATGGCGTCGGGCGACGCACTGCGATTACGGTATGGAAGCAGCTCTCCAATGGGAAGAAGGCACTTTGTGGTAACCACTCCGGCCGAGTCGGCGTTCTTCGGCAGCCCCTACCGCGCGGACTGTCCGACTCGCCGCATCCTGGATCGCATCGGCGACCGTTGGACGGTGCTCGTCGTGGGTGCCCTGTGGGACGGCAACGTCCGTTTTTCAGAACTGCGTCGCCGCGTGGAAGGTGTCTCGCAGAAGATGCTCACCCAGACTCTCCGCGGGCTCGAACGCGACGGGCTCGTGCACCGCACCGTCTACCCCGAAGTCCCGGTCCGCGTCGAGTACACACTCACCGAAGCGGGCCGCACCCTCCGCGAACCGCTACGCGCACTGGAGGAATGGTCGATCGCGCACCTCGACGACGTATCAGCGTCACAGAAGGCCTACGACCAGGCGAAATCGTCGACTCCTGACTCCACCCATCGCGACGACTGACGGCTGCGATATCGGCGCTTCTTGCTGGTGACAGTGCGACCGGGCGAATTGCGGCGCCCGCCGGGTTTTCCGTCGCACGAAGCAACCGGAACCTTGCGCCCATGGGTTAAGCTCGATATGTCAATCATGATTGACCTGTCAAGGAGGCGACTGTCCCGTGGGTGCGGAGCTGGCGTTCGACGCGCTCGCCGATCCGGTGAGACGCGAGATTCTCGCCGTTCTGGCCGAACGCGACGAGTGCAGCGTGACCGAGCTGGTCGAGCGGATCGACAGCGTCGGCCGCACTGGCGTGTCCAGTCACCTTCGCGTCCTGCGATCGTCAGGTCTGGTGACCGAACGCAAGGATGGCCGTTACCGCTATTACTCGATCGACCCGACCGGGCCCGCCCGTGAAGTGATCGAGATGCTGCACTCCTTGTTCCAGGGTGCGCTCGCCGATGCGGGACGAGCCGCCAGCGAGGCAACTGCGCGAACGAGCAACGAGGCCCGTTCCGCCTGATCTGGAAGGCTTCGATGGGCGGACTTGTCCTGCGAGCCGAGGAGTGGACGGACGCCCCACCGGCCGCGGCGTTCAGCCTGTTCGGAGCGGGTCAAGGCGCCGGCTGGGTGTTCGACGCGCTGTGCGATCGCGTCGCGGTCGGCAGCGCGATCAGCATGCGAGCGCCGATCGCGGGTTCGGCCGGTGCCGGTGTCGACATCATCGGCCGCATCACCACGGCCCGGGCAGGCCGCGAGATCGAGATCGCGCACGACCAACCGTGGCGCGGTCGCATCACCCTTCGCTTCATTCCTGACCGGAACGGCACGAAAGTCCGCCTCTTCGCCGAACTCGACGAGTCCGGGCTCGAGTGGCTCATGCGCCGCCAGGGCTACCCGACCGCGCGTGGACACTCCCCGAATCCGAGATTGGGCTTGCTGACGACCAAATCCGGACCAGGAAGCCTTTTCGCCGCAGCGGTCGACAACCTCGCTTCCCTGGCCATCGGCGAGATCAATGCCGAAGGTGGCGTGCACGGGCGTCCAGTCGAGTTGCTCATCGGCGACGACGCCACCAACCCGGCCATCGGGGTCGCCGAGGCACAGCGCTTGGTCGAGGCCGGCTGCAAAACGATCATGGTTACGACCACTTCCGCGACCTTCGCCGCGGTCACCCGGGCCCTCTCCGGCATGGATGTGCTGGTCGTGCAAACGCTGATGAACGAGGGCGGCGGCACGGGACCTCTGTGCCTCCAGCTCGGAGAACGACACGAGGACCAGCTCGAGGCAGGAGCGAAGCCGCTCATGCGCATGGCCGGCGGGCGTCGCTGGTTTCTCGCCGGTAACGACTACTGCTGGCCCCGCAGTACGCACGCCGCGGCACGCCGCATCCTGCCCCGCGCCGGTGCCCGACTGGTCGGAGAACGCCTGGCCGAGTTCGGCACAGCCGACTACAGCCAGCTCATCGAGGAAATCCGGCGCTCGGGCGCAGACATCATCCTCTCCACCTTCGTCGGCGCCGACTCCGCGGCATTCGAACGGCAGTGCCACGCGATGGGCCTGCGCGATCAGTGCATCACCCTCGCGCCTGCGATGGACGAATCGACACTGTTGCGGATCGGAGAAGCCGCTTCGACCGGCTTGTTCAGCGTGTCCGGCTACATCGAACGACTCCCCACCGAAAGCAACGCCCGCCTGCTCACCCGGTACCGCGACGCGTTCGGCCGATGGGCCCCGCCGATGTCGTCGCTGAGCGAGTCGGTGTTCGAAGCACTTCAGATGTGGTGGCATGCGGTCCGCCGCGTCGGGGCGAACGATCCGAAACGGATCGCCGAGGCGATGCATCCGGGCATGTTCGAACTCCCTCGCGGAACTGTCCGGCTGGACGACGACGGCCGGGTCAACCAGCAGATCTACCTCACCGCGGCCACCGGAGCCACGCTGGAGCTGGTCTCCGCTTAGCCAATGCGCCATCATGTATTGACTCATTGACTCGTTGCCTTTAGCGTTGTCACCGGCCCCACCGCCAACAGCCCGGCAACGCCGATCCGGTCTCGACGAACGTTGCCGGGAGAAGCCCGGGCAAGCCTTTTGTCCGGCTCCGCACTCCCCGGAGCTGACTCGGCCGATCGGCGTCCGTTCCGTCGCGCGAAAACACCACTTCCGAGAAGGTGCAGGTATGTCAGCGTTGCCTCCGCCGGACGCCGCGAAACTGGCGGCTCTGAGCGACCATTTTGGATTCGAGCTGTCCACAGCGGAGCTCGAGGAGTACCGCTCTGCCGTGGCCGGGACTCTCACCGCGTCGGAGAATGTGGAAAAGCTCTACGAACGCAGTGCACCACCGACACCTGAGCGGGCGTCGCGGACGCCGGACGCGGCTCAAAACCGTTGGGGCGCCTGGTATGTCACAACCTCGATCTCCGAATCGCGGCAGGGACCGCTGAGCGGACGCACGGTCGCGGTGAAGGACAACGTCGCGGTGGCCGGCGTGCCGATGATGAACGGATCCCGGACGGTGGAAGGATTCGTGCCCCGCCGCGACGCCACCGTCGTACGTCGCCTCCTCGACGCCGGAGCCACGATAGCGGGCAAATCCGTATGCGAGGACTTGTGTTTCTCCGGAGCGAGCTTCACGTCGCAGCCCGGCCCAGTGCGCAACCCCTGGGATGACACACGCAACGCCGGCGGATCATCGAGCGGCAGCGCCGCCCTCGTCGCCGTAGGAGAAGTCGACCTCGCACTGGGCGGCGACCAGGGTGGCTCGATCCGCATTCCGAGTTCGTTCTGCGGGATCGTCGGGCACAAGCCGACACACGGGCTCGTTCCCTATACCGGAGCCTTCCCCATCGAACGCACCATCGACCATCTCGGGCCCCTCGCCCGCACGGTTGCCGATGCAGCACTCATGCTGACCACGCTGGCCGGTGTCGACGGCATGGATCCGCGTCAGCCCAGCCGTCTCGACACGACGGACTACCGTGCGGCGCTGGCAGGTGTCGCGACCGGGCTTCGCGTCGGGGTGGTCGCGGAGGGTTTCGGCACGGAGGTGTCCGACCCCGCCGTCGATGACGCAGTGCGATCAGCGATCGATGTCCTCGGCTCTGCCGGGTTCGCCGTCGGCGAGACGTCGATTCCCTGGCACACCGACGCGATGCACGTCTGGAACGTGATCGCGACCGAGGGCGCCGCATACCAGATGCTGGACGGCAACGCGTATGGCATGAACACCGAGGGCTTCTACGATCCGGAGCTGATCGCCCACTACGCCCGGCAGCGGATCGAGCGCGGGGCGGAGCTGTCCCGGACGGTGAAGCTGGTCGGGCTCTCCGGCCGGTACACCTACGAGGTCGGCGGCGGAAAGTACTACGCCATGGCCCGCCAGCTCGTGCCCGAGCTCCGTTCGGCATACGACGCTGCGCTCGACCAGTACGACGTACTCGTCATGCCCACGCTTCCCTATACTGCAAGGGAGATCCCGCCCGAAGACATCAGTCTGCCGGACTACCTCACGACCGCGTTGTCGATGATCGGCAACACCGCTCCCTTCGACGTGACGGGCCACCCGGCCTGTTCCGTGCCCGCGGGACTCGTCGACGGTCTCCCCACCGGACTGATGATCGTCGGCAAGCATTTCGACGACGCCACCGTCCTGCGAGTGGCCAACACGTTCGAAGAAGCGGTCGGCGGGTTTCCCGCACCGCCGGTGGCCGTGACCCCCTGAGCAACGCACGAACCGAGTCTTCGACCTCGACGGCACCGACGGCGTCGGCCCGGTCGCTGTCGAGGAAAACGAGCCCGGCAGCCCACGGCGGGCGGGTTTCATTCAGGCGTCGGGAATCATTCTGAGCTCGCGTTTGAGAATCTTGCCGGCGGCGTTCTTGGGGAGTTCGTCGACGAAAACGACGTCGCGCGGCTTTTTGAACGAGGCTGCGTGTGCGCGACAGTGGTCGATGAGTTGCTGAGTGTCGAGTTGCGGTTCGGCGACGACGAAGGCGCGGATCGATTCGCCCCACTCGGTATCCGGTACGCCGATCACGGCGGCTTCGCGCACGCCCGGGTGGGTGAGCAGAACCTCTTCGACCTCGCGGGGATAGACGTTGGAACCCCCGGTGATGATGACGTCCTTGGCGCGGTCGGTGAGGTGGAGGTAGCCGTCGTCGAAGTGGCCGATGTCGCCGGTGTGCAGCCAGCCGTCGACGAGTGTGCGAGCGGTGGCTTCGGGGTTGTGCCAGTAGCCCCGCATCACGACGTCGCCCCGTACGAGAACCTCGCCGTCTTCTCCGTCGGGCAAGGAGCGTCCGGCGGTATCGACGATGCGCACGTCGACGTTGGTGAACGGGCGGCCGCACGAGCCGGGGTGCGCCAAGGCCTCGTCCGCCGCCATGACGGCGATGGTCATGGGCGATTCGCCTTGCCCGTACATCTGCACGATGATCGGGCCGAAGGTTCCGATGGCGGCCCGGAGATCCTCCTGATACAGCGGCGCGCCGCCGACCACGATGCTGCGCAGGCTGGTCAGGGTGCGGCCGCGCGCCTCGTCGAGCAGACGCTTGAGCATCGTGGGGGCGAGGAACGCGGCGTGGGTGGCCCGGTGTTCCTCGATCAGATCGAGGTAACTGGTGGGCGAGAATCGCAATCCCGGGGCGATCACGTTGGTGGCCCCGCGCGCCGTGGCCGGGAGCAGGTAGAGCCCGCTGCCGTGGGTGAGCGGTGCGGCGTGCAGGTAGACACTCCCGTCGGCCACCGGGTCGAGATCGTGATGGTAGGCGGTGGTCATCGCGGCGAGGTTGCGGTGGGAGAGCACCGCGCCTTTCGGTTTGCCGGTCGTGCCGGAGGTGTAGAACAGCCAGGCCGGGTCGTCGGGAGAAACCTCAGCCATCGCGCCGGGTTCGGCGCTGAGCAGAATTTCGTAGTCGGGCCCGGAATCGGCCGGGTCGCTTCCCTTCAGCCGCAGTGCCCGCACGTGGTCGGGGAGGATGTCGAGCACGCCTGCGGTCTCGTCGGAAACGACGACGGCGGCGGCCTCGCAGTCGCCGACGATGTAGCCGACCTCGTCCGGATGCAGGTGCCAATTCACGGGAACGGCGACGAAGCCTGCCCAGAAACTCGCCCACAAGACCTCGACGAGTTCAGCACGGTTCGGAAGTAGCAGCACCACCCGGTCACCGCGTTGCACACCGAGCTCGGCGAGGCCCGACGCCAGGCGGGACACCCGATCGATCAGTGCCGGATAGGTGATGTTCCGCTGCCCGTGCACGAGCGCGGCCGCGTTGCCGGCCTCGGCCGCACCCGCGCGCAGATAACTCGCGATGTTCACCGGACCTCCACGGCTGGCTCGTTCCGGGCGGCGAGCCGAGCGTAGGCCGCGGCGACGTCGGGGACCAGCCCACGCGCCGCGACCGGGTCGAGCTTGTCCTCACGCTGCCGCAGGATCGCCCCCATGCGCCGCTCGACGGGGACATCGTCGCCTCGTGCGGCGACCAGGGTGTGGAAGTGCGGGTTCGCCTCACCGAAGGTGAGCTGGTAGGTGGCCGGGGCTCCGGTCACCTCGGTCACCGCACCGACCAGGTCACGCATCCGCCGACCGTAGGTCGCGAGCTCGGTGTCGGTGAGCCCGACGATGCGCACCGCGTGCCGCCGGGCCCGCAGCACGAACCATCCGGGGACGTCGAAGCCGGGCACTACTTCGCAAGCCCAGAGCTCGTCACGAAAGACGATCGCCTGATCGTCGCCGTCCTCCATCTGGCAGGGAACACAGGATTCGATACTCAAGCGTGCTTTCCTTCCGGTCCTTCGACCCGGGTCACCAATTCGCCGAGGCCCTCTATGCGGCCGATCAGCTCGTCACCGTCTCGTAGGTAACGGGCCGGGTCGCGGCCGAACCCGACACCGGCCGGGGTGCCGGTGAAGATCAGGTCACCCGGGTTGAGGGTGAGGTGAGCAGAAAGGTAGGCGACGAGCCGGCGAATGTCGAAGATCAGGTGCTTGGTGCGGGAGTGCTGTACGCGCTCACCGTTGAGCAGGCAGCTGATCTCGAGGTCGTCCGGGTCGTCGAGTTCGTCCGGGGTCACGAGCAACGGCCCGATCGGCCCGAAGCCCGGAAGTGACTTGCTCAACCCGAACTGTTGGGGGGCGGCACCCGCGAACTGCAGTGTCCGGTCGCTGATGTCCTGCCCGACCGTGAGGCCCGCGACGTGGTCCCAGGCGTCCCTCTCGGCCACGTTGCGTGCTTCCCGGCCGATGACGACGACCAGTTCGACTTCCCAGTCGACGGAATCATTCGACAGCACGAGCGGTGCGTCCGGGCCCACGATGCACGAGCTGAACTTGGCGAACACCACTGGGGCCGTCGGCAGTTCGAAGCCGGCCTCGTCGGCGTGGTCGGCGTAGTTGAGCCCGATCCCGACGCATTGGCCGGGGCGCGGCGCCGGGGCACCCGCCGGGGCGGGCAACGCGGCCGACGGGTCCCCGGGTGCCCGCCCGGCCGCCCAGGCACGAAACTCCCCCCACCGCGGGTAAACGGCTTGCGGGTCGGCATCGAAGCGCCCCTGGCTGGCTTTGGCGACGTCGACGAATTCGCTCCCCTCCTGCAGGTACAGGCGCCCGCCCGCGTTCGCGAGCCTCATCGGCCGACGGCCGGTTCGGCCGCGAGCAGGAGATCGCGCTGCTCGTGCAGGAAGTCCTCGACGGTGCGTGGCGGCCGCCCGAGGACCCGCTCGACGTCGTTGGTGACGAACTCCGACTCACCGTCGCGGAACAGCTGGTACATCTCCTCGAAGTGCTCGGCTTCCCAGCGCGCCATTCGGCGGGCGAGCAGGTTTTCGCGTACGTCCGCCGGCGTGATCTCCGAAAGCTTCACGTCGCGGCCGGTCTCCTTCGCCACCAGGGCAGCAATTTCCGCATAGGTCACCGAGCGGGGCCCGGTCAACGTGAGCGTCTCACCGTGCCACTTCGAGTCCAGCAGGACCTCGGCGCAGACTTCACCGATATCGCGGCCGTCGATGAGGCTGATCGCGGAGGTGCCGATGGCGTTCGGGATGGCGCCGGTGGCGCGTACCGCGGGCAGCATGATGGTGCCGATCAACGTCTGCATGAAGGCGTTGGGCCGGATGACCGACCAGGGCTGGCCACTCGCGGCGAGCACATGCTCGATCTCCCAGTGCTGGCGGCACGTGTAGGGACCGTCGGGGTTGATCGCCGAGCCGGTGCCCGAAAGCTTCACGATCCGGGTTCCGGATCGGCGAAGCGCCCGGATCACGCGCAGCTGCACGTCGGACATGTCGTGCGAGTGTTCGGTCAGCAGGAACACCGATTGCGCACCATCGGCCGCCCGGACGATGGTGTCGTCGTCGCCCGGGTTCCCTTCGACGACATCGACGTCACCGGGAAGGATTTCGCGCGCACGCGAGGAGTTGCGGGTGAGCACCCGCGTCGCCGCACCACGGGCGCGCAAGCCGGCGACAACGTGCGGGCCGATGGTCCCGGTCGCGCCGAGAACGAGAACAGTCATCAGTCGAACACCTCGACGCTCGCGCCGGCAGGGATGTCGTCCCGAACCCGGACCGTGTCGTCGGCGCGGCGCCAGATCTCGTAGCCGTTCTCGCGGCAGATCTCGCCGTCACGGCACTGGAAGGCATGCACGAGCCGGATGCTGCAGTGCGTTCCGGCCGGGAACGGGCAGTTGCGGAAGCCGTCGGTCAGCAATGTGACTTCAAAAATGCTGTCGTCGAACACCCACTCCTCGGTCGCGAACCGGTGCAGATTGGTGATCTTGTGCACCTTCATGGCCTCGAAGATCTTCAGGTATTCCTGTTTCACCGTCTCCCGGTCACGCAGTACCAGACCTCGAGCCGGTACCTCCCAGACGATGTCGTCGGTGTAGACACCCACCGCGCGGTCGACGCCCTCGGGGTTCTCGTTGTGGAAGTGGACGTCGACGGCCGCGAGATTGCGTTCGATGATCTGTTCCCGCGTGAGATCGCTGGTTTGAGGGGACATCACATCTCCATTTTCGGTATTGGTTTCGTCGACCGCGGTGGCGGGACGTCCTTCGATGGCGTCCCGAAGTACAGCGGTATCGATGTATTGCTGCAGCCAGACGAGTTTTCCGCCACGTGCTCGCCACAGATGGGCGAACGGCACGTTGAACGGAGTGCCGGTGGCCTTGGTGCGGCCGACGTAGCGGCCGCGCACCACGACGTTGTCGGCTGCGACGGCGAAGATTTCGTCCACCTCGGGGGCAATGGAGCTCCACGCGGCGAACGAGGCCGGGAAGAAGGTGTCGAAAATGGCATCCGGGCCGACGTAGCGGCCACCCGCCGGGAAGCCATCGGCGACCACGAACTCCATTTCGAGGTCGACCAAATTCCGCAGAGTCGTCCAGTCCTCGGCGGAAATCGCGTCGTACCAGGCCTTGACCGGAATCAGTGCATCATCCACGAGACGTCCTTGTGCTCGATGGTAGGGGAAGGGAGTTCAATGAGTCGCCGGCTTCCAGCCGGGCTTGACGCCGGACCGTTCGAGGATTCCCTGCGCGGCGGCGGTGGCGCTGCGGTGCAGCTCGGCGCCATCGACCCCGACCAGCCTGCCGTCCTTTTTCACCCGGTTACCAGCCACGAAAACATCCGTCACGGTGCTCCGGCTCGCGTGGTGAACCACTGCGGCGACCGGGTCGAGCAGTGGTGTCATCGACACGTCCGCAGCGTTGATCAGCACGAGGTCGGCTTGCTTGCCCGGGGCGAGGCTGCCGATCCGGTCTGCCTGGCCCAGAGCACGAGCGCCCGCGATCGTCGCCATCTCCAAGACGTCGCGCGCGGACAGTTCGAGGTCCCAGGGGTTCTCCCCGGCATCAAGCTGTGCCGCGTTGGCCTGAGCCCGAGGAACGCCAAGGGCGAAGCGCATCGCGGTGAACTGATCGCCACCCACTCCGACACAGGTGTCCACACCGATGTTCGGCACCACTCCCGCCTTCATCAGCCGCAAGATGGGCGGAAAGCCGTGCCCCATGTTCGATTCGTCCTCGGGGGTCACGGTGGCGGTGACGCCGTGGTCGGCCATCACCTTCATCTCTTCGTCCTCGAGCAGGTTGCAATGCCCCAACGTCAGGTCGTCCCCGAGCAGCCCGGCCTGGAGCAGGGGCATCAACGCGGGACGCCCGGGGAAGACGCCCTGCCCGAGATGGCTGTTGATGCGGATATTGAGCTCGCGCGCCAGCGCCCAGTCCGCCTTCACCACCTCCATCACCGACAGTTCCGGACCACGAGCCGCCAGTCCGAGCGTGATCAGACCGTCGTCGGACGGAAAGCGATCACGAAGGCGGCGCACCTCGGCGGCGTTGGTGTGCGTGGTACTGCGGAACGGCTCGGCCAGGCATTCCGCGTACTGCTCCATCGACCCGCCGTAGCCGAACTGCGCCCGGATTCCGGTGGCCGCGATTCCCTCGATCAAGGCGTCCGTGTGTTCCGGCGTGAGCTGGTTGTGCGACCAGTCGAAGACCCCGGTCACCCCTGCGTCCAGCGCGTCGAGCGCGGCCAGCTTGTTGGCGAGGTACATGTCCGTGGCCGTGAAATTCGGGCCAAGGGTGCCGAACATCGCCACGCAGTACTGAATAAGCGACCAGTCGGAGCCCAGACCCCGCAACAGGTTCTGGTACATGTGCCGGTGCGTGTCGATGAATCCCGGAATCACGACGTGGTCCGAGGCGTCGACCACCTCCATGTCGGCCTCGTCGACCTGCAGATCCGGTCCGACCGCCCCGATCACCCCGTCTTCGATCAGTAGATCCCCGACCAAGTCACCCACAGTCGGGTCCATCGACACGATCGACCCATTACGGACGAGCACACGGTTCGGCATCGTTGCCTTCCTCCCTCAGCGGGCTGCGCGCTACGATATACGATAGATGCTGGGCAGCTTGACACACCGCCCGCGTCGACACAAGGGCGTTCGCGATAGCGCGCTATCGTATAGCGGTCCGGAGGGTGCAGGACCGCAGCGCGACGACGTGAAGGGAAATCGTGTGGTCGATCGAGCATTCCAACCGGTGACGGGTCATCAGATCTCGGCGGTCGACCTGGTCACGGTCGAGGTTCGGCGGTCGATCCTGCGCGGCGTCCTCGCCCCTGGCCAACGCTTCTCGGTCGCCGAACTCGCCCGGCAGATGGACCTCAGCCATATCCCCGTGCGCGAGGCGTTGCGTCGCCTCGAGGGACAAGGCCTGATCGAGCTGAAACATGCTCGCAGTGCGATGGTGGTTCCACTGTCGGTCGATGACATCGAAGGCATCTACGGCCTGCGGAAGATGATCGAACCCGAACTCGCCGCGCGTTCCGCCGACACTCGCACCCCGGAGCAGATCGACCTCTTGAGTTCACTGATCGAGGCGTTCGAGGACGACGACTCCGAGGCGGTCTGGCTGGCCCATCACCAGTTCCACCTGGCGCTCGTCGAGCCCGCGGCCTCGGCCTGGGATCTCCGGACGCTCGACCAGCTGTGGGCCGCCGCGGAACGCTACACGCGGCTCGTGTTCGACTTCGCGGAGATCGCCCGCACCGAGCGCTCCCGGAGGGAACGCATCCACACCACCATCCTCGACGCGGTACGCGACGGCGACGCGGACGCCATCCGGGAAGCCGTCGCCGCACACCTCGACGAAAACGAAACCGAGATCGTCGAACGGATCAGCCGCCTGCCCGCTGCCCCCGGCAAGGGTGGCGGGCGAAGCACGGCGTAGACACACCGCATTAGCGGCTTTTCCTTTTGTACCAACCCAAACCGAGCAGGAACGCGCTCAGCGCGAGCATGGTGTGGACCACCGGCCCGCACCGGTATCGGAAATTCCGATCGGCTCGCTGAAGTCCTCGGTCCGCTCATCCAGCTCGACGGGCGCTGAACCTCGTCCTGCAACGTTCAGCGAAATGTTGCACCGATGCGACTGTTGTCGATATGGTGCACGCCGTGGCGGACGAGGAAGCCGGAGCAACGAAGCTGTCCCAGAAGCTCAGTGGCGGGGAACGGGCCGAGAAACCGGGGCCGTTGACCGCGTTCGCACTCGCTCGCCGTCTGGTGCTGACCGGTCAGCGGGTGGACATGAAGAGCCTCGCCAACGAGCTGGGAGTGGACCGGGCGACGCTGTTTCGCTGGGTCGGCAACCGTGACCAGCTCCTGGTCGAAATCCTCTGGTCCACAGCCGAACCCACGTGGCGACACGCGGTGGCGCGCGCGCAGGGAACCAACGCGGCGCGCGTGGTCGCGGTCTTCGACGAGTTCGTTCGCGCCGTGATCGGTGCGGAGTTCTTCGTGGTGCTGATGCGGCGCGAGCCGGAACGAACACTGCGGCTGCTGACCACCAAAGCCGGCGCCTTCCAACAGCGGCTGCGCGCATGCGTCGAGCAGCTGCTGATCGACGAGCACGACACCCATGGCTTGTCACTGCCGCTGCCCGCGCACGAACTGGCCTACCTGCTGGTCCGGATCGCGGAGTCGTTCATCTACTCGGATCTGATCATCGGCGAGACCCCGGACGCGTCGACCGCCACAGCAGCGATCGCGGTCGTGTTCGGCCTGCCGAACCCAGCCTCGTCCTGACCCGGACCGGCGGGACCGTCAGAACTCCGTTTCGGAAAAAGGAGCAATGATGCGCCTTTCACCCGTTCTGGCCGCCGCGGCGGCCCTGACCCTCGCATGCGCGCTCGGCGTCGCGACCTCACCCGCCGCAACGGCGGCGACCACCGGCACAGCCGGCTCGGCGCCGAAATTCGCGCCGGTCGATCAACCCGGACCACCGCTGTCGGTGCCTGCCGACCAGCTGGCCAAGAGCGTCACCTGCACGGCCAACGCCACCAACGCGGCGCGGGAGGTGGTGTTGTTCGTCCCGGGCACAACCTTGACCCCCCAGGAAGATTTCGGGTGGAGCTGGTTCCCGGCCCTGGACAAGCTCGACTGGCCGTACTGCTCGGTCACCGAGCCGAACAACGCGATGAGCGATGCGCAGGTCTCGGCCGAGTACGTGGTGAACGCCATCCGGCACGTGCACCAGATCAGCGGCCGCAAGGTCAACATCATCGGCCACAGCCAGGGCGGCACCGAACCACGTTTCGCCCTGCGGTTCTGGCCGGACCTGCGCCCGATGGTCGACAACTACATCGCACTGGCCGCCACCAACCACGGCAGCCTGGTCGTCAACGGCATGTGCCCGGCCGTCGTCGGGTGTGCCCCCGCCCTGTGGCAGCAGACCTACAATTCCCACTACGTCCAGGCGATGAACTCCTACCAGGAGACCTTCCCCGGAATCTCCTACACCGACATCTACACCCGTACCGACGAGTTCGTGCAACCCAACCTCACCAACAACGGCACGACCAGCCTGCACGGTGGCGGCGGGGCCATCACGAACGTCGCGATCCAGGACATCTGTCCACTCGACGTGGCCAGTGAACACCTCGCGGTGGGCATTTACGATCCGGCCGCCTACGCCATTGCCATGGACGCACTCACCCACCCCGGACCTCCCGACCCCGCACGAGTCTCCCGCGGTGTCTGTACCCAGCCGTTCATGCCCGGCGTCGATCCCGTCACCTTCGCCACCGACTACGCCTCCACTGCCGGGGTGGTGGCCAAGGAACTGGCTCTCTACCCGCACGTCGCGGCCGAACCCCCACTGGCGTCCTACGTCTACGCCAAGAGCACGACCTGACTTCGGCAGGCCTGCGGGGTGCCGGCGACCGGCGCCCCGCAGGCAATGGCGGCGTAGATGGAACGTCGGTCCGGGCTGGTTGCCGGTCCTGCCCACTCGAGCGGTTGCGCGCACGCGGGCGATGCGCGCAGCCCGGTCACTTCGTCAGCAGGACCATGCGTCCACGTACTTCGCCCTGCTCCAGACGCCGGTGCGCATCCGCCGCGTCCGACAGGCCCAGGCGCTCGACCCGGTGCGGTCGCAGACCGCCTTGCGCGAACCGGCGGTTCAAGGTCTCGGCGGCGGCAGCGAGTTCGGCCACCTTCGCGTTCGAGATGGCGAAACCGATCACGGATCGATCGTGCATGTACAGCTCGCCGGCGGGCAGCACGGGGCGGCTGCGTGCTCCGGCGAGCACGACGACCCGGCCGCCTGGAGCAAGCAGCCGCAGCGCGGCCTCCAGGTCGTTGCGCCCGGAGGTGTCGGTGAACAGGTCCACCGGCCCCACGGACTCAAGCTTGGCGGACAGGTTTTCGTCGCGGTAGTCGAACGCCTCGGCCGCGCCCAGCGCGCGGCAGCGTTCGAGATCGCGTGGCGAGGCCGTCGCGATGACTCGAGCCCCCTGCGCCACGGCGAGTTCGATGAGCGCCGATCCGACGTTTCCGCCGCCACCGGTCACGAGCACGGTCTCGTCCGGCCTGAGACCTCCGTGCGTGACCAGTGCCAGATACGCCGTCGCGGCCGGATGGACCGCCGCCACCACGTCGATCGGATCCGCACCTTCCGGCTTCCGGTACAGGCGATCGGCCGGGACGACGACGCGCTCGGCCGCCGCACCCTGGCGGCCGCCATGACCGAGGCTGTTGCTCCAAACCCATTCGCCGGTCTCGAATCCGGCGGCGCCGGCGGCCACCCTGCCGACGATGTCGCGGCCGAGCACCAGTGGCAGCGGCACGGGCGTCACGTACAGGCCGGATCGTACGAACGTGTCAACCGGATTCGCCGAGGTCGCCACCACGTCGACAAGGACTTCCCCCGGGCCTGGCGTCGGCTCGGGCAGGTCACCGACCCGGATCTCGTCCACGCTGCCAAGCCGCTCGACGTAAGCCGCACGCACGTTTCTCCTCCTTGAGAGCACCGAAGCTCGTCTGTCAGTGTCGACTCGGACCATGGCCCATTATCGGGCGGGCACCGGCACCTCACCCGAGCGTCTTGGCGAAATGGAACGCCGAAACGTCCAGCCGGTGCCGGAAGTAGAAACGATGCGCCGTGGCGTTGGCAACGCCGGAATCGAGCTCAAGGCGGACGCAGCCGGTGCGACGCCCCAGCATTTCCAGCCGGCTCAGCAGACCGGCGCCGACCCCTTGCGACCGCGCGGCGTCCTCGTTCATCCTCATTGGACTCGGGACGTTCTTGCGCTACGAATACGGCACCGTGGTTTTGCTCGCGGTGGGCGCTGTGTGCACAGTGGTCGGTGCGACGCTCGGCCCGGAGACCAAGGACGTCGACCTGGGGATCTCAGAAGAGCAGTGAATCTCGGGCCGTCGACCATCCCGGCCAAAGCGGGACGGTCGACGGCTCGTGCCGGGAGGTCACACCGCGCTTGCCCACGGGTGTGTGACGACAACACCGACAGCCTGAGGAACTCGCGCGGTCAGTCCGGTCTGCCGAAGCCCAAGTTCGGATCTCCTTCTGTGCTCCAGGCCGCGGCAGGTCCCCACCTCTCGACGATCTTGTCGCCTGCGATGCGGAAGATGTGGATGCCGCGAAGGACGAGCCGTTTGCCGTCGGGAGGCATCCCGAACAGCTCGCCGGTACGGGTGCCGGATGCGTGGAAGTGCTCGCCGACGAGGTCGTTCTCGGCGACGTAGTGATCGGCCTCGCTGCGCCAGTCGGGTACGGCGGCCCGGATGGTCTCTGCGGCCTGGCGCAGCCCCTCCGCGCCCTCTGGAGAACCGGCGAACGGCGGGTCGTGGTTGATGAAGTCGTCGGCGAGGTAGCGGTCGACGGCCGTGAGGTCGCCCTTCGTGAAAAGCTCTTGAACAAGGCTTTCGACGAGGTGCTTGTTACGGGTGAGCTGGTCGGTAGTCATGAGGGAAGTCTGGAGCGCACGCCCCGCGGGGACCATCCCAACAAGTTGGGGTTTCCCCGCCGCACGTGCGGAACGACACTGGATTCCGTGGCTGACCTCTCCAGCGCGGAACGCGCGGTGCTGCGCGTCTGCCGCAGCGGCTTGGAAGTCACCGAGCTGCAGCGGCAGGTGCTCGCGGCGCTGCGCGGCGTGCTGACGATCGACGCCGCGGCCCTCGGGACCGTCGACCCCGAGACGTTGATGTTCACGGGAATCCACAACGAAGACCCGCTCACGGCACTGTCGCAGAGGTTCCTCGACAACGAGCTGGACGGCCGCGACGTCAACACGTTCACCGAGCTGACCCGCGCCCCGGGGCACGTCCGCTCGCTCGACACCGCCACCCGAGGCGAGCGGATGGTCAGCCCCCGCTATCGGGACCTGATGCGTCCGGCCGGACTCGGCGACGAGCTGCGCGCCGCCCTCGTCGTCGGCGGCCACTGTTGGGGTTACCTGTGCCTGCACCGCGAAGATGGCGCGCTCGGCTTCACCACCGCCGAGGCCGGCCTGGTTCGCCGGCTCGCCCCGCACATCGCGCAGGCCTTGCGCCAAGCCGTCCTCTTGCCTCGGGCGACCGCCGACGGGCCGCACCGGCCGGGCGTCGTACTGCTCGACGAACAGCTGGAGCTGGTGGCCAGCACACCGGACGCCGACGCCCTGCTCCCGTTGATCGGGCACGGCTCCACCCGACTCCCCTTGCCGGTCGGCGTCTACTCGGTCGCGGCCGCGCTCGCCACTTCCGACCGCCCGCCCAGCATTCGCGTGCGCGCCGCCACCGGTGGTTGGCTCGATTTGCACGCCTCGCGGCTGCAATCGTCGTCCGATGCGCGGATCGCCGTCGTTCTGGAGCCGGCGCAACCGCAGTCGACGCTCGGCGTGCTGCTGGCCGCGTACGGATTGACCGCGCGGGAGCTGGACGTCGCGCGGCTCGTCCTGCGCGGCGAGCCGACCAGCGTCATTGCGCGTTCGCTGCACATTTCCACCCACACGGTGCAAGACCACCTCAAGTCCGTGTTCGACAAGGTCGGCGTGCGCAGCCGGCGCGACCTCGTGGGACGCCTGCTGGCCGGGCAAACCGGGTGAGCTCGACTCCGGGTGGCCCGTTCGAATCGCAGTCGGAGCTCGCCACCGCCCACCCGCGTGCATTGGCAACCAGGCAATGCCGACCGCTGAACGGGCAGACGCGGCGTCAGAGGTCGAGGACCGCGCTGCGCATGCGGGCGGCGAGCCACGGCGTGAAGTCAGCTTCCGGCCAACCACGTTGGTGTACCAGCGCGTCGTAGTGGGCCGGGTCGTTGAAGATCCACAGCGAGTCGACGGCTCGTTCGGGGTCGAGTGCGGCGCCGCGCTCGACGGCTCGCTCGACCACCATGCGCGCACCGGCGATCCGGTTGCAGCACAACGTCTTCCACAGTTTGCGGACTTCGGGCGAGTCGTCGGCGGCACGTCGCACGACCTCGAACATGCGAGCCGCGCGGCGGCCGATCAGGGTGCACACCCCGGCGTAGGCGTCCAGCACCTCGGACGGAGCCGCGGCGTCCCACACCGGCCGAAACCACGGCCGGTCGGCGACCGCGACCGGTTCGTCGTCACCGGCCAGCGCCACGTCCAGCACCTGGCCCAACAGGGCACCTTTGGACCCGAACGCGGCGAACACCGTCGGCCGGGCCACCCCGGCGGCGGTGGCGACCTGGGCGAGCGACGTCGCGATGTATCCCCGTTCGGCGAACAGCGTCGTCGCCGCGGCAACCACGGCCTGTCGGGTTTTGCGGGCGCTTTCCTCGCGCAGTGGGGATTCGTACCGGCGGCTGGGCCGCTTGACAGCGCTCACGGATTGAGGATACTACCGTCATATTGACTAGACGTTGTCTAGTGAAATGAGGCCGCTATGGACCCGTACGTACGCAGAACGGACGAGGGCGAGGCACTCTGGTTCCTCGGCAGCCTCGTCACCGTCAAGGCCGCCGGCGAGCAGACGCACGGCCGCGTGTCCGTCGTGGAGTTCGTCAACCCGGCGGGTTTCGCCCCGCCCCTGCACCGGCACCTCGAGGAGGACGAGATGTTCTACCTCCTCTCCGGCAGCGCCCGAATCCGTTGCGACGACACGGTGTTCGATGCGGGCCCCGGCGACTTCGTACACCTGCCCGTCGGGCACCCCCACACCTTCCTGGTCGATCCGGACGAGCCGCTGCGCATCCTGCAGATCACGACACCGGCCGGCTTCGAACGGTTCGCGGCCGAGGTGGGCGAGCCCGCTCAGCAGCGCCGCCTACCCGACCCCGCCCCCGTCGACCCGAAGGCGCTGGGACATGCCGCGGCCCGCTACGCCATCGAGATTCTGGGCCCGCCACCGCGCCGGCTGCCCGACCGGCAAGCCTGATCGGACTCCGGCACAACGCCGCGAGGAATGGCAGGCGCCTTGCCGCGCCTGGACTTTTCACCGCGTGACGGTCGAAGCAGGAGCAACCCCGCCGCCGAATCACACGTCGCAGGTGCCCTCACCCGCTCGTCGGCAGGCCGGCAATCAGCTCCCGGATCCGCCGCACCCGGTCGCTCTCGGGGCCGAACCGGTTGGTCCACTCCGCGCACACGATCTCGAGCTGCTCCGCAGCCAGGTCATGCCGACCGAGGTCCCGCGCACCGAGCCCGAGCCGGTAACGGGTGGACACCGTGTGGGGGTGGTGCTCGCCGAGCACCCGGATGCTGTCGGGCAACAGCTCCGTGAACAGTGCGACGGCCCGCTTCGGGTCGCCGCTGTTGCGCGTCCACACCGCGATCTGGAAACGAGTGCTCAGCACGTTCGGGTGATCGGCGCCTTGGCTGCGCACCCGCTCGTCGTGGAGGTCGCGGAACAACGCGAGCGCACCCTCCCGGTCGCCGTGCCGGCCGGTCCAGGTCGCGAGCTGGTGCTTGACTCCCAGAGTCAGGTGGTGGTCGGGCCCGTGCACGCGGCTGTAGTCGTCGACCAGCTCGGCGAGCCGGCGCGTGGCTTTGCCGCGCGACCGGGACTTGCCGAGCTGAATGGCCGCCTGCAGTCGCGTCTCGAGCGTGTCCGGGTGGTCCGGGCCGAGCTGGGCGTGGCAGTCCTCGAGCAGCTCGGCGAACATCCGGCTGGCGCCGGCCTGGTCGACCTCCTGAGTGAACCGGGCAAGCATGCTGCGCAGCCGCAGGCGCTCCGGATCGCCGTCGGGCAGGTCGGCCAGCGTTTCGGTGAGGAACGCGATCGCCCGCTCGGGATCGCCGCCCGAGCCGATGCCTTCGGCGAGCGCCGCCGCCGCGCCCGGCACACCTGCGGCAGCCGCCTTCTCGAAGGCCGCTTCCGTCACCTCGAACCGGGCGAGGGGGCGGGCCGTGATGCCGACGCCCAACGCCTGTTCGGGCGTACACCATGCCACGATCCCCAGCCAGACGGGCACGGGCACCGGATCGGTTGCGAGGTCGATCAGGTAATCGAACGCGAGGACCCGGTCGTCGCGGACGGGGATCAGCAAACTGCTGGCCCCGCGGGCCGGTTTCGTCGTCCAGCGGACGGCGTCGTCCACCGGTTCGGGGCGCAGCGTCGCCCCGCCACGGGCGTCGAGATAGTGCTCGGCCAACTCGGCGAGCAGGTCGACGGGGACCGGGTCACTGAGCCCGGCACGGCGGCAGTCGACCGCCGCCGCGACGAGGGACGCGCCCCGAGGATGGCCGCCCGGTCGCCACCCGTTCTGCCAATCCCTGGCGAGTTCGGGGCCGTCGGCGAGCAGCTCGGCGAGCCCGAACGTGTCGGTCAAGCGCAACGCTGAACGCACCCGCCGATCCGACGAGCCGTTGGCCCGGTCCAGCTCCCGCGTGCTCCAGCGGCGCGGCACCGGGATCTCCACGGCCCTGCGCAACACCTCGCGCGCGGCACGCCACCCATCGCGGTCGTCGCTGTCGGCCTCGTAGCGTGCGCCGAACCGGTCGAGCTCTCCGACGCGGATCGTGCCGACGACGACAGCGCCGGCGGCCACCATGCGGTCGAGCAGAGGCACGGTCAGCCCGTGCGCCCCGAAGAACCGCTCGACGTCATCCAGCCACACGACGCAGCGCCGCAGGTCGACGACGGTTTCCACCACGGTCCGTACCGCGTCCCGCGACGCGGGCGCGACCAGGTGGTGCCCGGGAAGGACCCGCCGGATCGCTTCGTAGGCGACGCGGGTCTTCCCCGCGGTCGACTCGCCCGACAGCACCACGAACCCGCCCGCGCGCAACGCCTTGTCGACCCGGGCGTCGACATCACGGACCACGTATGCGGGCACCTGGCCACTGTCGTCGCGTGCGGCGGGATGGACGCCAAGCAGCACCGGGTCGGTCAGCTCACGGATCCGGCGCGGTCGGCCACCCAGCACCTGGTCCGGCAGCGCCGTGCGGACCTCCGCACCCCGGTCGACCAGCGCCCGTCCACGCGCGCCGTACACGCCGAGCACCGCGAGCACCACACCGGTGACCGCGCCGGCGATCCGGTCGCCGAGCAGGATGCCCGCCAGGACCCCGAGCACCGCACCCAGGACTGCGACACCGACGAGCAACAGCCATCCCTTGGCCCGGCGAGAAACCATGGGGCCGACGGTATCGGAACGCGGTGCGCCGCGCGGTCGAACTCGTGCCTCCGCCCACTCGATCCGCTCGCGAGGCCGGCCGGCGATGGACCGGCGGGTGTTGACGCCATGGCAACGTCAACCACGTGCTGGACGTGAAGCGTTGGAAGCGGTCCCACGAGCCCCGCGGCGTCGGGCGGATCGGCCTCGGGCCCGGCGAAGGCACATCTGAGCATCATGCGGCGCCGGCCCGGCCCAGCGCGATGCTGGACCGGGCCGGGCCCTTGGGCGGGGTCAGCGCCACACCCTGCGCCGCCTCCCGAATGCGGTGGAGGTGAGCGAGACCCCGAGCGCGGCCAACCCGACCTGCGTCAGCAGATCGAGCCGGTCGAAACCCGCGGTGTCGGCGAAACCGGCCCATCGCTGAGTTCCCTTCGAAGCGATCCATCGGTTACCCGGAATTCGCCTCGAAAAACCTATTCTTCGGAAAGCAGTGACCCGAGCGGTCCCAGGTCGAGATTCAAATCCCGGCGTTCCAGTCCGAAGTGCTCGCACAATTCTTCCATGCGAAGGTCGAGATACATCAGCGTCTGCCCGATTTCCTCGACCTTGTCGTCGTTGAGGTCGCCGCAGTCGACGCGGCGCAGCGCCTGGCGTTCCATGAGCTGGCGCAACAGCTCGACGACGGTCAGGACCAGACTCACCAGGCTTCGCTCGACCGTCTCCGGGTCCGCATTGATCCGGTTTTCCCGTTCTTCATTCATGATGCGCCTGCAGGGCTGAGATCGAGGTGATCAGGGTGCGCAGGGAAATGTGCACGAGATCGACGTCGGCGATCGACAAGGTGATTTCGCCGCTCACCACGACACCACCCGCGAGCACCCGATCGAGCAGGTCGATCAAGGCGACGTTGCGGTCCCCGGCGCGCGCCGGCACGGTCATGGTTCCTCCTGTGCGGCGAACGAATACGGCGGCCAGGGACCGGTCAGGGACACCGACAGGAGGTCGCTTTCGCGGTCGCAGGCTTGCACGGCCTCGGCGAATCGGGCGGTTTCCGCGGCGTCGACGAGGTAAGCGCCGTTGAGCACCATCGGCCCGTTGTCCCCGGCCAGCGCCCGGCTTTGCGGCGGATGCGTGCGCACGTCCACCGCCAGCTCGGACAGGGTGGCGTGGACGCGGCCGACGTCCGCCGCCGCTCGCTGTTGCCGCTCTTCGCGCGAGGCCAGTGCGCTACGCCGCCGGGCCAGATAAGCCCTCCCGGCGCCTTCGCCCCGCGCCACGGCCCCCGCCGGCTCGGGTTCGGCTTTCAAGAACGCCTTCACGCCCCACTCGACCCGACCCGTAACGTGCTCCAGCGTCCGCCGGAAGTCCCCGGCCCGCCGTTCGACCACGGCACGCACCGCCGCGTCGTCGTGGTACACCGTGGCGAGCCGGATCGGCACCACCGGCTGCGCTCCGGTCAGCGCCATGATCACGGCGTCGTGGGCACGGGCCACTCTGGCCAGCCAATCGAGGTCTTCGAGGTTGCGCCGCAAGGGCTCTTCGCCGAACGAAGCCAGCGGAACGTCGCCGACGACGGCGGCCAGACCCGCGGCCTCGACCACCCGCGTCGCCTCACCCGCGACACCGGGCGGCGTCTCCCCCGCTGCCCGACGGGTCACCGCGTACAGCCACACACCCGTCGCGTCAATCCCGGTCATCGTCCTCACCCCCGCGGTCACCGTCCTCAATGAACTCCTGAGAACGCCCCTCCAGCTCGGCGACGCGGGCCCGCAGCCGCTCGTTCTCGTCGCGCAGCTGCCCGTGGTCGTGGTCCGCGGTCAGCCACGGATCGCTCTCCCACCAGTTGATGCCGACCTCACGGGCCGTCTCCAGCGAAGCGATCACGAGCCGCAGCTTGATCGTCAGGAGTTCGATGTCGAGCAGGTTCACCTGGATGTCCCCGGCGATGACCAGTCCCTTGTCCAGGACGCGTTCGAGGATGTCCCCGAGGTTGGAGGACTGGCCGCCACCGGCGCCGAGCCCGCTTCCCGACGTGGTCGCCGGCTGCCTCGAAACCATGTTCAACTCCCCCCGCCACGACTGCCCGCTTTGCCGCGCGCGTACTGCTTCGTGCGGCGGAACGCAAGCAGGTCACCGTCCTCGTCGAGCTCGATCTCGTACAGCGCCAGCAGGTCCGCCGAAGACGGGATGCGGCGCTCCTCGATCACCTCGACCTCCACCACCCAGCCGTCCTCGACCGGCTCGACGGAGGTGACACCCAACGGCTCACTGCTGATCAGGTCGTGCAGCTGACGAACCGCCGTGGCGGCCGCCGTCGAGGCGACCATGCCGTCCCTCGCGCGGCCGCGGCCCGGCGATGAGCGACCGTCGTCCTCGGACCTGGCCATGAACCGTCACCTCTCCCTCTCGCCGGATCGGCCAGACGGGCGAGCGCGCGTCATCCGGTTCAGCACCCGTCGCTGTATCTCGGCTTCTTCCTCGGCCGAGATCTCACCTGCCGCCCGCGCCTCCTGTGCGGCTTCGAGCTCCCGTCGCGCGGCCGGCATCGAGTGCGCTTCCTCGTCGACCCGGCGACGGATCACCTCAGCCAGTGCGAGCACCCCGCGCAGCGGCGCGAGCGGCAGGCCGACGATCCCCGACAGCAATCCCATCTGCCTACTCCGGAGTCCGCGTCACGACGAAGTCGTACGGCGCCAGCGGCCCCAACATCCGGACCGTCACCCGGCCGTCCCACTCCTTCGCGAGCTCGCCCAGCGCGGCTTCGAGGTCGTCCTGCCGGTCGGTCTCGGCCAGCAGCGCCAGGTGCACGGCCTCCAATTCGTGCGTCGGCTCGCGCGGAGCCAGCTCCACGACCAGCTCGGCGAGCCCGTCGGCCACGCGCTGAGTATCAGCTGCGCGGTACTGCTCGATCGCCTGTGTGATGTGCTCGCCGAGCGCCATGCGTTCGGCTCGGGTGGCGTCTTCGGGCTTGCCTCGGATCGCTTCGGCCAGTTGTTGCAGCTCCTCGCTGCCGGACAGGATTTCCCGCAGGATCGCGTCGTTGTCGTAGCGCGCCTTCACGATGAACTCCGCCTTGCCGTCGAGCTGGCCGAGTGCGGCGGTGAAATCGTCACGGTTGGCGTCGAGCAGCTCCTCCGCGACGGCCCGCTCGTCCGTGAGCACGGCGCCGAAACGCAGGGGAAGCACGGGCACCTCGGCGGCGGCCGCATCCAGAAGGGCGGCATGCGCGGTGAGGTCCTCGGGCCGGCCCAGCGGATCCTCCACGGGGATTTCGCTCACGAGCGCGGCAATTGGTCCACTTCGGACTGTCTTGACCGCGGCGGGCGGGTCGCCCACACCCTGCACGTCGTCCTCGAGTTCGACATCGGAGGGCACGATGCCGTAGACGTACACCGAGGTGGTGGTCTCCGTCGGTGTATCGGTTCCGGACGTCATCGCAGTCACCGACCCTTCCGTCTCCGCCCCGCGGGCTCTTCTTCTTCCTCGTCGTCACCGAGGATGTCGCGCAGTTTGTCGCCGGCGGCGTCGAGCGCGCCGCGGGTCTTCGCCTTGGCACCACCGGAGGTCACGTCCTCGAGCAGGTCGGGCAGGCCCTTCTGCTCGGTGCCGGAGATGTCCAGCCGGTTCACGGCCTCCGCGAACCGGAGGTAAGTGTCCACACTGGCCACGACGATCCGGGCGTCGATGGTGAGCAGCTCGATGCCCACCAGGGAAACCCGCACGTACGCGTCGATCACGAGTCCCTTGTCGAGGATCGTGTCGATCACATCGGCGAGGCCGCTCGAGCTCGGCCGGTCGATTGCCCCGCCACCTCCGGACGGCTGTACGGCTGTCGTCATCGATTTCCTCCACGGCTTCGGCCTGCGCCCGCGCGGGCGCGCCGGCGGCGAGGCTGCTCTTCCTCTTCGGGTTCCTCAGGTTCTTCGTCTTCTTCGTCTTCTTCGGGCTCTTCAGACTCTTCGGCCTCTTCGGCGGTTTCCGCCTCGTCCTCGTCGCCGTCCTCCTCCTCGGACTCCGGCTCGGCACTTTCGTCACGATCGGTGTCCTCGTCCTCAGGCTCGGCGACCTGCGAATCGTGAATCTCACCGCGCCAGCCCTCGACGTCGTCGGGGTTCAGCAAGCTCACTGTCATCACGTGCCTGCGGAAATGTTTGAGCTCCAGCCGCACCCGCCGTCCCTGTGCGCGCCAGAGGTTTCCGGTGCGCTCGAACAGGCCCTGCGGGTGATACGCGAGCACGAGCAAGACCCTCGTGAGGTCTGGGGCGAGCTCGTGGAAAGTCACCGCGCCGTCGACATGGCCCTTCTGACCTTTGGAGCGCCACACGATCCGTTCGTCCGGCACCTGATCGATGATCGTGGCCTCCCAGCCGCGGTGCGACCAGAAGATCTGCGCCTTCCACTCGCTCTTGACGTCGTCGACCTGCTCGACGTTCTCGACCTTCTTCATGAACTTCGGGAAGTCGGTGAACCGCGTCCACTGGTCGTAGACGAGATCGACCGGCGCGCCGATGTCGATTTCTTCGACGATGTTGGTGAGCTTGGGCTTGTTGCCCTTCCCACCTTTGCCGCCGCCCCCGCCGAACGAGTCCTTGACCTTCTGCGCGATCCCGGACAGCCCGCCCTTGGCCGCGCCCAAGGCGGCCTTGCCCTTGATGCCGGAGTTCCCGCCAGTCACCGCTTCGAGCAGGCCACCCCCACCGTCACCTTCGGCGAAGTCGGTGAGGCGCCCGGCGGCGGAGGAGATCCGTTTCGTCAGCGAGCCCGCCGCGCGGTTCATCGCTACCTGGCCGAGCCCGCGTAGGGCATCGGTCAGCTCGCCAGTGCCGCCACCGGACACTGTGGACGTCGCTTTCTTCGTCGCCTTGCCGGCGACGTTCTTCGGGGCCTTGGTGACCACGGCGGTCACCTCCTCGCCCGGCGTACGGGCGAGCGTCGCGTGGCCGTACGCGTCCTGCCGGAGCCTCCGGAGGACGCGGCCCGCTTGCTCGGCGAGCGACGGCGAGGTGTGGGCTCTTCTTCCTCGCCCTCCTCGTCGGCGCCATCCTCCTCGGCGCTGTCCTCGTCCGCGCCATCCTCCTCGGCGCTGTCCTCGTCGGTGTCGTCCTCATCAGCCGGACGTTTCTTCGTCGATCGCCGCTGCCGGCGCTTCGCCGGCGCGGGCTCCTCCTGGTCCTCGTCCTGCTCTTCGTCCACGTCCCGCTCTTCGTCCACGTCCGCCGTGTCGTCTTCCTCGGAGTCGGCTTCGGATTTCCCGCGGGCCTTCTTGACGCGACTGAGGACGTCGCCCTCCTGGAGGCGTTCGCTCAGCGATTCGATCTTGCCGCTCGCCGCCGTGACCGCCGCGGACTTGGCCGCGGTGAGGAGCTCGTCGCGC
This sequence comes from Amycolatopsis sp., assembly GCA_035551175.1. GTDB lineage: Bacteria > Actinomycetota > Actinomycetes > Mycobacteriales > Pseudonocardiaceae > Amycolatopsis. The sequence goes on from DASZNR010000065.1 coordinate 145,998, forward strand.
GCCAGTGAGGTCAGCTTGCCGACCTCCTCCGAGGAGCTCAACTGTTTCAGACCACTTTGGACAAGCTTCGCCGGAGAAACCCCGGCCTTCCCGGTGGCCCCGGCAGCCGCGATCATCAACGCCAGGCGCCCCTTCTTCGTGCGCCCTAGCAGATAGCCGGCCGCCACCCCGAGCGCCATCCGCGTTCCTGCCTTCATAACCGCTCCTCCTGAGTGCTTCGGTAGCGAGCTCCGCACGCACAGTTCTGGTGCCACCCCCGGTGCCACCCCCGGTAACGCGATGAACTGGAACGTGTCGGCGCTATGCGCATCAGCTACCCCCATCAATCGGACCGAAAACGCCCGATCCGCAGGATACTTATTCACGGAATCGGTTCCAAAGATCACCATTTTCGATACCGGTGAGTAGATTGTTGGAAGCTGAGCTCCCCCTTTATCGGGCTAGTGAGGGAAATATTCGATCCGCACGGCGACCCATTCAAGATCCGCCGGAAAACACCTTGCTGACGGGCGGCGGCTCATGATCTTCCACAGCAAGTGGCCCGCGCGATGAGCCCGGCACGAGCAGTCGCGATGAGCCCGCACGCGAGGTCTCGGCGACGGGCCTCGTCAGGCCGGATCGTTTACTTCGGACCGGAGTACCTCGTCGAGCTCGGTGTGCCTGGTGGCGAGCGTGTGGGCCACGTGGACGAGCTTGACGTTGAGCTGCTGGGAGGTCCGGCGTAGCAGGTCGAAGGCCTCGTCCGAGGTCAGACCGCGGCGCGCCATCATGATGCCCTTCGCTTGCCCGATCACGTCGCGGCTGTCCAGTGCGGCCCGCATCTGCGTGTGCCGCAGATCGCCGCGGGTCATCGCGTCGTTCTCCGCGATCGCCAGTGTCGCGTGGGTGGCGAGCAGCAGAACCAGGTCGCGATCGATGTCGCGCAAGCCATCCCGCTTCCGGCTGTACAGGTTCAGCGCGCCGGAAAAGCAGCCGGGTTTCCTTCCGATCAGGGCCGTGGCCAGCACCGCACGCCAGCCCCGTGCGGCCGCCGCCGGCGCCCACACCGGCCACACCGGCGCCGAAAGCAGGTCCGGGCAGCTGACGAATTCCGGCCCCTCCGGCTGCGCCGCGTCGTGGCACGGCCCTTCGTCCAGGTCGTACTGCAGCCGGTCGAGCTCCGCCGCCGCCGGATCGGTGTAGGCGGCGGTGGTGAACGTACCGTCCGGCGCGCGCAGCGTGATGGACACGAGGTCGGCGACCGGCAACAGGGCACCGCCCGTGTCCACGACCTGGCGCAGGATCTCTTCGACCGTGCCCGTCCGCATGAGCGCCTTCGTCAAGGCAGCGAACCGCACACCCGGCGAGAGTTCTTCGGCGGCCCACAGGTCCGTGGAGGAATCCGGGGCTTCCGCGCGCACCACCGTCGACATCGAGTCGGCCAGCTCCGGACCTCCTTCGATCCGGTCGAACACCCGCCGCGCGGCGCTGTCCGGGCGGCAGACCAGCACCGCCCGAACCCCCAGCTTTTCCGCCACGGCGGCGACATCGCACACCATGCACGCCCCGTCGGCCGACACCATCTCGAGGCCGTCGAGATCAAGGACGAACAGCCGCGGCACCGCGTCGAGGTGTTCGGCCAGCTCGGCGCGCAGGCCGACGGCGCGTGTGCTGTCCAGCCGCCCGGTCAACCGGACGACGACGGAGTGTTCCACCGAAAGCCCAGCACGTTCTGCTTCTCGGTCCACGTCTCACTCCTCCACGGTGCCCCGTCCCGTCCGGCTGCTCCCCTCAGAGTTCGGGTTGAATCTTCCGGCTCCAGAAATCGAAGAACGCGTCCTGGTCGGGGCCGATCTGCTGCACGTACAGCTCGTCGAATCCGGCGTCTGCGAATTCCCGAACCTTGGCGACGTAACGCTCCGGATCTGGTCCGCACGGGAACTGGCCACGAACCATGTCAGCGGTGACCAGCTGCGTGGCCGCGGCGTAGTCCGCAGGTATCGGCAGCTGCGACGCCAGCTTGCCCGGCAGCAGCTCGTTCGGCCACAACCGCTGCGCCGTGGCGACCCCGTCTTCTTCGGAATCGGACCAGCACACCTTGAGCCCGCCGTGTACCGGCCGGTCGCCGCCACCGGCGTCCCGATAGGTGCGCACCAGCTCCGCGTCCGGTGCCCCCGTGCACAGGCCGTCCCCGACGCGAGCGGCGAGCCTGGCCGCCACCGGGCCGAACGCCGACACGTGGATCGGCACCGGGTGTTCGGGAACCGTGTAAAGGCGTGCGTTGTCGACCGCGTAGTGCCGGCCCCGATGGCTGATCTGCTTGCCGCTGTGCAGCTTCCGGATGACCTCGACCGCTTCTTCCAGCATCTCGAGCCGCACCTGAGGCCGCGGCCACGGTGCACCCGTGACGTGCTCGTTGAGCGCCTCGCCGGTCCCGACGCCGAGGGTGAACCGGCCCTGGCACTGAATCGCGGCCGTCGCCGCGGCCTGAGCCACGATCGCCGGGTGGATGCGGATCAGCGGGCAGGTCACCGCCGTGGTGATCGGCAACGACGTCACCTCGCTCAGCGCTCCGATGACGGACCAGACGAACGGGCTCTGGCCCTGCTCGTCCAGCCACGGGTGGAAGTGATCGGAGATCCACAGCCGCTCGAACCCGGCCTGCTCGGCCAGGCGGGCCTGCCGGACCAGCTCGTGTGGCCCGAACTCCTCACAGGCCAAAAAGTACCCCATGGTCACCATGAAGCCGCCATACCCGTTGCCCGGACGTCGAAACATCCCGACGGCCCATCGTGCCGGAGCGGGATGCGCCGCACCGACCAGCCCCGCAGGTCAGCCGGGCTGGTCGGGATGCCGTTGCTCGGCAATCGGCTGCTGAACGCCAAGCCACCCGAACGCGGCGGCCCTGGTGGGCCGCAGCTGGAACGCCGTGTCGAGCCCGAGCAATCGCATCGGCCGCACCAGTGCGCGACGAGGTGCAGGGGTTCCGCTATTTCGACGCGCGAGACGTGCTCGGGTTCGTCGACGGCACGGAGAACCCGACCGGCCGCGACGCCGCCGATGCCGTACTGGTCACCGACGACGGACCGTTCACCGGGGGCAGCTATGTGGTCGTGCAGAAGTACCTGCACGACATGGCCGCGTGGAACGCCCTGTCCACCGAGGAACAGGAGCAGGTGATCGGACGGCGGAAACTGTCCGATGTGGAACTCGCTGACGAGGACAAACCCGCCGACTCCCACATTGCCCTCACGGTGATCACCGACGAGGAGGGCAACGAACTCGACATCGGCCGCGACAACATGCCCTTCGGCCGCCCCGCCTACGGCGAATACGGCACCTACTTCATCGGCTACGCCCGCAGCCCGGCCGTCATCGAGACGATGCTGGAGAACATGTTCATCGGATCACCGCCGGGCACCACCGACCGTATCCTCGAGTTCTCCACCCCCCACACCGGCGCCTTGTTCTACGTCCCCACCGCCGAGTTCCTGGAAAACCCGACGCTCGGCCCCAGCGCCGACAGCCCTGATTGCACTGACCTCCCTGCTAGCACTGACAGCACCCAGACGTCCGGCTCGTCGCTAGGCATCGGCAGCCTGCGAAGGAGCCCCCGGTCATGAACAACCTGCACCGCGAACTCGCCCCCATCTCCGAGTCCGCCTGGACCGACCTGCAGGTCGAGGCCCGGCGCACGTTCGCTCTGTTCGCCTCCGCCCGCCGCGTCCTCGACGTCCACGATCCAGCATGAGGACCATCTAGTCCGCGATTGCTCCGGAGTGCCGGGCTCTGCGTTTCTCCGGGCCTGCGGCCGCAGCCGTTGTCGGCCTCAGGCCAGACTCGGATCGAGCCATGGACCTTCGGGCAGCTCCGGCACCGTGAACCGCTCGTCGAACGAGCACAGCGGGAGACGTTCACCGAGGAACCGCAGCAAGATCGACCCCAGTACCGCCGAACAGAGCGACCCGCCGAGCACCCCGATCTTGGCCTGCTGCTGCACGCCGAGATCGGTGAAGGCGAGGTCTGTGATGAAGAGCGCGATCGTGAAGCCGATGCCCGCCAGCATCGCGCCACCGATGAGATGGCCGTAGCGGACGCGGCCCGGCAGAACGCCGAGCCCCGCGCGGAGCGCGATTCCCGCACCGAGCGAGATGCCGATGGTGTTGCCGGCGATCAACCCGACCGCGACACCGAAGGTCACCGTGGAGGATGCGGCAGCCCGCAACGCACCGCCGTCGAGTTGCACGCCGGCGTTCGCGAGGCCGAACGCGGGGATGATCACGAATGCGCTGATCGGGTGGAGAATCGCCTGAAGGCGTTCGCTCGCCGAGACCGTCGCTTTCATCGCGCTGGTCGCGAGCTGCACGCGCACGGCGTCGGCGCGCTCGATCACGGCTCGCCCGTAGAGACGCAGGCGCTCGCGGGTGTGACCGTCGACCTCGGCGGCCGGCACCAGCAACCCGACGAGCACTCCGGCCAGCGTGGGGTGGACCCCGGACGCGTCGACCGCCGCCCACAGCCCGACTCCGACGACGAGGTACGGCGCCAACCGCCAGACACCCAGCCAGCGCAGGCCGAGCAGAGCGAAAACCAGCACGGCCGCGACAGCCAGTGGCAACACGGACACGTGGTGCGTGTAGAACACGGCCATCACCGTGATCGCTCCGATGTCGTCGCCGATCGCGAGCGTGAGCAGGAAGAGCCGCAGCTGGTCCGGGCAGCGAGGCCCGAACAGCGCGAGCACGCCGATCAGGAAGGCGGTGTCGCTCGACATCGGAATGCCCCAGCCGACCGCGGCGACACCGGAACTGTTGAACAGGAAGTAGATGAGCGCAGGCAGCGCCAACCCGCCGAGCGCGCCGCAGGCCGGGACGACGATCGAGCGCCGGTCGCGCAGTTCGCCGACGGACACCTCGCGGCTGATCTCCAGTCCCACCACGGCGAAAAACACGGCCATGGCGACGTCGTTCACCCAGTCACGCAGGCTCAGCGAGAACTGTGCAGCGCCGACCTCGGCGCCCGCATGCGTTCCCCAGAACGCGTCGTAGTTCGCCCCCGCCACGTTCGCCCACACGAGCGCGGCCACCGTGGCGGCCAGAAGCAGCACCGCGCTGCCGGCCTCGGTCAGCAAAAACCGGCGGAAGCCCGCAGACACATACGGCAGCGGCACGTTCACGCGACGGGTCGTCGACGGCACCCGGGGGAGGAGCCCCTCGGTCAAGCGGCTCGAGTCGGCGTTCACGAGCCGAGTATGACCGACGCACGGGCGTGTACCGTCGGCCAGACCGGTGTGCCTCCACACAGTTCACCAGCAGACTTTCCGCGCCACCATCCGGCGTGGACCGCCCGGCCACGGAGACAGCGCGTGAACGACATCGATCTCGACCGGCACGTGTACGGCGATCCGTCCGCTCCGGTCACGGTGGTGGAATACGGCGACTTCGAGTGCCCGTACTGCGCTGCCGCGGCACCCGAACTACGCAAGCTCATCGACAGCTCGGACGGCACGATCCGTCTGGTGTTCCGTCATTTCCCGCTCTTCACGATTCACCCGTACGCCCTCACGGCCGCGCTCGCGGCCGAGGCCTCCGGAAAGCTGTTCTGGGACATGCACGACCTCCTGCTCACCCACCAGCACGAGCTCGCCGATGTCCACCTGCGGACCTATGCGGCGCGCATCGGCGCCGGCGACGTCACTGGCGAGGCCGCACAGCGGTTTCGTCCGGCCGTCGTGGCCGACTACACCTCCGGAGCCGAACTGGACGTCCGAGGTACGCCGACGCTGTTCATCGACGGCCGCGCGTACCAGGGCCGGGTCAGCTATCACGCCCTCCGATCCGCGGTGCGCCTGTCGGCCTGACTCAACCGGTGGCCGTCTCCAAAACTCGTGAGTGGCGCCGCCGGTTCTCACCGGCACCGCCACTCACGACCCCGGGTGGACCAAATACGCCCAGGACCCACAGTCACCACTTCGCAGGAGATGAGGACCATGCGCCCAACCCTGCCCGATCGATGCGGCGCCTTCACGATCGGAAGTCGATCAATCACCCGGCTCGGACTCGGGACCGCCCATATGAACGAGTCCGGGGTTGGAGCCACCCGAAAGACGCCGCCGACGCGGCGCGCGTGCTCCGAGAATCAGTCGAGCTCAGTTTGAACCTCATCGACGTCGCCGATTCTTCCGGACCGTTCGACTACGAAGAACTCATCGCGCAAGCGCTCAACCCGTACTCCGAAAACCTGCGCGAGTGCCAACGAACGAGATCGCGCCGCGGGCGGTCGACGTCGGCGCCGAAGCTGCGTGCCGGCTGAGAATCCGCGGCTCGTTCCGAATACCGGACGGGGAGTGCACAGTCGTCGAACAGCTCGGCAGGAGCCGCCATCCAGGTTCGGCCGCTGGTCAGGCGCCCGAGCACCGGCCATCGTCGCTCGGCCGGCGCGGTCTCGTCGCCGTTCGCGCCCGGCACGCGCGGGCGTCGGCCGGACTCGTGGTCGTCAGCGGCCCGTCCACTCGTGATGGTGATCCAGCCACCACCGCGCGATGTCCAGGCGGCGCATGAACGACACACCGTCCTTTGCGGACACGTACTCCAGGAGGTCGCGCACCGCGCTCGTGCGGTTCGCCTGCCCGCTCCACCGCGGGTGCAGCCCGACGGTGAGCATGCGCGGCCCGAGCCCGTGGTCGACCTCGTCGCACAGGTAATCGATCCCGAGCCGTAGGCTTTCGAAGAACTGTGCCGGCGACCCGTAGGTCGGGTTCAGCAGGTAGCGGGTGTCGTTGTAGACCTTGGAATACGGGATCATCAGCAGCGGCTGACCGGACACCTCGGTGAAGTACGGCAGCTCGTCGTTGCAGACGTCGGAGTCGTAGAGGAACCCGCCTTCCTCCACGAGCAGCTCGAGGGTGTGCTCACTCGGGAACGAGCGCAGGTACCAGCCCAGCGGCCGCTCGCCGGTGGTGCGCTCCAGCGACGCGATGGCGAGCCGCAGGTGTTCGCGCTCCGTGTCGCGGTCGACGCGGTTGTACTCCAGCCAGCGGTAGCCGTGCCCGACGACGTCGTGGCGGCTCTCTCGAATCCATTGGCCCACCTGGGGATTACGCTCGATCGCGGTGGCGCACGCGCCGATCGTGACCGGTACGTCGAAGCGGTCGAACAGCCGCGCCAGCCGCCAGATGCCGACGCGACTGCCGAATTCGTAGTGCGTCTCGCTGCCGAAATCGCGAATCGCCGGGTCGACCTCGTAGTCGTACTCGCCCCAGCCGTCGTTGTGGTCGTCACCGTCCAGAGTGGAGTATTCCGAACCCTCCTCGTAGTTGACGACGACGTTGACGACGAGCTTCTCCTCACCGGGCCAGCGCACGTGCGGCGCGTGCCGCCCGTACCCGACGAAGTCCCGTGCGCGTCGCATCGACTGAGCCACCATGCGCTCCCCTCTGTGTCACCGTGCCGTTGGTCTACCAGCTCGAAGTGCTCGACCGCGAGCACGGCAGGACCAACACCGTGGCCGCTGCGTCACGAGCACCATGAGGCACCACGCAGGAGATCGGCGCTCGGGACGACGCGAGCGTCGGTTAACCTGGGCACATGTCCGAACATGCGCCGCCCGCCGAGGGGGACCCCGCCGAAGGACCGTGGCTACTGTTGATCTACCGGGTGCCGAGTGATCCCTCGCGGGCCAGGGTGGCGGTGTGGCGCGATCTCAAACGCCTCGGCGGGCTGTATGTCCAGCAGGCCGTGTGCGTGCTGCCCGACCGGCAAGACCTGCGTGCCGGCGTCGACAAGGTGCGCAAGCGCATCGATGAGCTCAAGGGATCGAGCATCTTCGTGACGCTGACCGACGTGGAAGAAGACGTGCGGCAACAGTTCGTAACCGGGTTTCGCGCACAGTCCGAAAAGGAGTACCAGGAGATCGTGGAGGAGTGCGAAACCAAGTTCTTCAAGGAGATCGAGTTCGAACGCTTTCGCGCCAACTACACCTTCGAAGAGGCCGAAGAGATCCGGCAGGACCTGGAAAAACTCCGCCGATGGCTGGACCGCGTCGAAGGCCGCGACTGGATGAAAGCCGACGGGCGCGAGCTCGCCCGTACCAAAGTCGCCGAGTGCGAACAGCTCCTCGAGGAGTTCGAAGCCGACGTCTACGAGCGGACGGTTTCCGAGCAGGACTGAGTGCCGGGCCGGGAAGAGCCGCACGCCGCGTCCTCTTCGATCTGCTACCGCTTGTCCTTCGGTCGCACGTCGAGCACCAGGCTGATCGAGAAGCCCACCACGATCAGCACTGCGCCGAGGATCGCGAGTCCCGCGTCGCCGAACACGTGGGCGCCGACGGCGGCGAGCAGTACGGCCAGCGCGATCACGACGGCGGCGGCGATCTTCCAGTCGTCACCGATGATGAAGTCGTACCAAAACCGCCCGAACGCGGTGAGGAACTTCATTTCACGACCTCCCGTGCGGGGCTGAGGGGGCTGGTGCCACGCGGGGAGCGCAGCACCGCGACGAAGATCCGGCTCAGCAGGAACCAGACGACGAGCAGACCGAGGATCGCGAGATCCGCGCCCGGCCAAGCAAGACTTTCGTGGCCCGCGCGAAAGATCCCGATCCCCTCGACCGACCAATACGTGCCAAACGACGCGAGCAGCAGCCCGACGCCGTACTTCAACAGGTTTTCGTTGATCATCGACAGGGGCCGCTTGAGCGCCACGGCCAGCGCCAGAACGATCACGACCGCGACGGCCGCGCCGACGCTCGCCGCCGGCACGTTGTGCGCGTTGAGGCCGAAGGTGATCACGATGAACACCACCTCCATGCCTTCGAGGAAAACGCCCTTGAACGACACCATGAACCCGAACATGTCGACACCGCCGCCGCGTGTCGCGCCCGCCCTCTTCGCCGCTTCGACCTCCTTGGCGTAGATGGCGTCCTCGTCGTGCACCGACTTGCGGCCCGACGACCGCAGGATCGCCTTGCGCAGCCATTGCAGCCCGAAGATCAGCAGGAGCCCGCCGATCGCGAGCTGCAGTGCCGATTCCGGCAGCCAGGTCGCCAGCGCGTAGCCGGCCACCGCGGTCACGACGGCGAGCACGAGCAACGCCGCGGCGGTACCGGCCATCGCCGAGCGCCAGCCGCGGGTGAACCCCATGGCCATCACGATGGTCGTCGCCTCCACCATCTCCACGAAACACGCGACGAACGTCGCGATCACCAACCCCCAGGTGGCCGCGTTCACGGCTCTCCTTCCGGTCGAGCTCAGATGTAGCATCTGTTTCATTTTGACGTTAGTTACGGTCGCCGGTGGTTGTCAACGGCTTCGACGATCGTGCTGTTGCGACTACGCGCGTGAAGCGTCAGAGGTAGTCACGCATGGTCGTGATTTCCAGGAGGAGAAGTTCGGCCTCCTGAAGTGGGTCGGCCCAGTCGCCGGAGCGAGGGCGGCGCGGTGGGCGACGAGCAGGGTCGATCTTGAACTCCACGACGTCGGTCGCGTCCTTGATGGCGCGAAGACGGTCTTCGAGCTCGGTCAGCACCTGTTCCGCCTCGGTGATCGCGCGGCGGGCTTCGGCGTGGGCACGGGTGTCGAGGCCGAGGCGTTTGTCGTCGGAGTACTCGGCTTTGCTGGCAGCCAGCCGGAGAGCCCGGCGGACGGAGCCGAAGATCACGCGCAGCAGGCGGCCGTCGGCGTCGAAGGCACCGGTGCGCCAGGCGGCGGACTTCGCGATGCGGTCGCCGAGGGCGCAGATGCGCCGGGCCTGTGGGTGCCCGTGGGTGACGATGAGCTCGGCTTCCTCGCTGGTGCGCTTACAGTGGCGCTCGAGCGCGTCGGTGGGCAGCACCACCGCCGAGATGCCCGCGAGCAAAACGCCGACGGCGGCGCCGGCGAGCACCCACAGCACCACCCACCAGGCACCGCCGGTCGCGAGGAACACCGGCAGCGCAACCGTTGGCGCGACGAAGAGCACCGCGGTGATCCCGCCGTACAGCCCGTCGTTGCGGTGGAGGAAGTGACCGTTCTCGAGCAGGTTGAAGCCGTCCGCGAGCGCACTGGGGTTGACCACGCGGTAACCGTCACCGGTGCGGATCATCGACGGCAGCTCGGTCAGTTCGATTTCGTCCGCCATCATCGTTCCCCCTGTTCCGCGGAACCCGATGCCGGCAACCTATGCGCACCCGCCGGGAGCCCTCCCGCGTTCGGCTCACTCCCGCGCCGGCACCCGGACCCGGCGCACCGTGCGCGGAATCCACGTCCACAACGCCGCCGACGCGCCGAAGCCGACGAAACCGCTCACGACGATGCCCAGGCCAAGGCCGGCCAGCGCCGTCACCGCGGCCAGCAGCAGGGGGCCGAGCCCGTTGCCGATGTCGGCGAGCTCGTTCCAGATGCCGATGTGCGTGGGACGGCCGACGTCGGGCGACACGTCCGCGCCGAGCGTCATGATGATGCCCGAGCCGATGCCGTTGCCGAAGCCCATGACCATGGCGACCACGGCGAGCAGCACCGCACCATGGGTCAGCGGCATCAGCACGAACGACACGCCCAGCAGGAAAGCGCACGGCACGGCGACCCAACGACGGCCGTAGCGATCCATGACCTTGCCCGCGGGATAGAAGACCAGTGCGTCCAGCGCGCCGGCGAAGCCGTAGATCACAGAACTGGCCGTGGGGCTGAGACCGAGGTGCGCGGCCCACAGCGGGATCACGGTCTGGCGCGTCTGCCGGATCCCCGACAACAACAGGATGGCTACGCCGAGGGTCGCGTACACCCGCCACTGCTGTTTGATCATGCCCCACGTGGTGATGGCCGCCGCAGCGGCGCGAACCTCGTCGGTGGTTTCGAGATCGGGCACGCGGTACACGACGATCCCGGCCGCGACCACGGCGACCAGGCTCACGTAGTACGCGCCCGGCGGGCCCCAGAACTGCATTGCCGCGGCGCCCAGGAACGGACCCGCGAAAACGCCGACGCGCATCGTGCCGCCGAGCGTCGAGAGCGCGCGGGCCCGCATGTGCAGCGGCACGGCCTCGGTGAGGTACGACTGGCGCGCCAGGCTGTAGACCGCGCTGGCCGAGCCGATCATCAGCACCCCGGCGCCGTAGACGACCAGCGGTGCCGCGCCCGTGCCGAACCGGACCAGGCAGAGCACCAGCCCGGCAGCCGACACCGCAGCGGCGACCAGCATTGCTTTGCGTTCGCCGACCCGCGTCGCGAGCACGCCGGCGGGGATGTTCGTGACCAGCGACCCGATGCCGATCAACGCACTGATCAACGCGGCCACGGAAGTCGTGGCACCTCGCTCGATCGCGCTCAGCACCACGACGGGCAGCATCGAGCCCTCGGCCAGCCCGAACAGGGTGGCCGGCGCGTAGACCGCGACGGCGACCGAACGAAGGCGGAACTCCTCAGCCATGGCCGGTCACTGACGCGTTCAGCATGCCCCCGCTGCTCCGGCGAGGCGCGTTTTCGTTTCCACGAGCCGATCTTCGCAAGAACCCCCGGGCTCCGGACCGGATCGACCATGTGTGATCGGCCACGCTCAGCCGGACATTCGCGATTTAACAGTCAGTTCGGACGGATTTGGACGTCTACTGTGGACAGTTAGGTCGTCGTCCTTGCTGTCGATCGCGTCCGTTGACTGGGAAGCCTTTCCTAAAATCTGGGACCGAGTTAGGGTGACCCCATGGCGGCCTACACCCATGGGTATCAGGAATCGGTGCTGCGCTCGCACCGGCAGCGAACCGCGGAGAACTCCGCCGCGTATTTGCTGCCCCGACTGGAAGCGGGCCAGTCGCTCCTCGAGATCGGAAGCGGCGCCGGCACGATCACCGCCGACCTCGCCGCGATCGTCGCACCAGGGCGGGTCACGGCCGTCGAACTCACGGAGACCGCCCGAGAACTCGGGCGAGCCGAAGCGGCCCGGCGCGGCCAGGAGAACATCGACTTCGTCGTCGGCGACGTGCACGCACTCGACTTCCCCGACGACACCTTCGACGTCGTCCACGCGCACCAGGTGCTGCAGCACGTCGCCGACCCCGTGCAAGCGCTGCGCGAGATGCGCCGCGTCTGCCGTCCGGGCGGGGTGGTCGCCGTGCGCGACTCCGACTACGCCGCCTTCATCTGGTACCCGGCCGATCCGGTGCTCGACCGTTGGCTCGCGCTGTACCAGACGGCCGCGCGCGCCAACGGTGGCGAGCCCGACGCCGGCCGCCGCCTGCTGGCATGGGCGCACGCCGCGGGGTTCAGCGAGGTGCTCCCCTCCTCCAGCACGTGGTGCTTCGCCACGCCCGACGCCCGCACCTACTGGGGCGGCATGTGGGCCGACCGCATCCTCCAGTCCGACATCGCGAAGCAGGCCCTTCGTGACGGACTGGCGACCCAAGCGGACCTCGACGAGATCTCCGCCGCGTGGCGGCGGTGGACGGATCACCCGGACGGCTGGATTTCCCTGCTGCACGGCGAGATCCTCGCGTTCGCCTGACCGCAGGTCACGGTTGCGCACAACCGTTGCCACCGTGGCGCTCGACGGTGTTGGATTCCGGATCGTGCGTCGAAGAGAACTGGTGATCGCGGCGATCGCGGCCGTGACCGGCGGGGCGGCCGTTGCCCTCGTGATGGGGCTGACGGGCGGCACGCCGCAGCCACCGAACCAAGCCGTGGCGGTGGCTGTTAAGCCGAAACCTTCGGCACCGCCGAGCAGCCCGGCACCGCAGACCTCCGCGTCGCCGGCCGCGTCGAGCACCACGCCGGAGCCGCGGGCCGTTCCGGCTCCGGTGACCCACTCGCACCGGGCTGCCGCCTCGGCTGCCGACGCCGACGAAGCGCCGTCCGATCGCGTGCGGGACCGCGTGTACCAGCAGCCGGACAACCCGCGTCCGCAAGGCCAGGTGGAAGGTCCCGGGATCGTGCCGCAGAACGGGACGAAGACGAAGGACACCGGACCGTCGGACGAACCCATCACCACGCCGACGCCGCTGCCACCGTCGACCGCGCCGTCGAGCTCGGTTCCGCAGCCCTGAGTAGCGGGCGCGGGAAGTCCAGAACCTGCGCTGGTCGTGTGTGCGCGCCGCGGCCGTTGCTCGGAGGGGTGGCCAGGAACGCCGGCAGCCAGTCGCGGCGAAGTCGGCGACCCGAGCTGACTGCCCGAGTTGGTCACGAGTGTCAGCGACCCGTGCAGTTCGTTGCCGTGTGTCACGCCGGGACCTCGGCGCCCGGCCGGACCAGGGACGCGGCCGTGTCGACCGCGGCGGCGATGTCGTCGTCGGGTGGGTACAGCAGTGAGCGGCCCACGATCAGACCGCGTACGCCGGGTTGCTCGAGCGCGCCGCGCCAGGATTCGTACGTCTCGTCGGGCCCTGTCGCCGGGTCACCGCCGAGCAGCAGCGCCGGGAGGGTCGTCGCCGCCATCACCCGGTCCATTTCCTTGACCACAGGCAGTTTCAGCCAGGTGTATGCGCTGGAAGAGCCGAGTCCTTGCGCAATGTGGACGGAGCGGATCACGGCCTCGGGCGAGAGGTCGTTGACCGCGCGGCCGTCGACGCGGCGGGTGACGAACGGCTCCAGCAGCGCGACGACTCCCGCCCGGTTGAGCTCGGTCACGGCGCCGCACGCTTCGAGAGTGGCGACGGTCGCGGGGTCGCGGAAGTCGATGCGGGTGAGCATCTTGGCCGCCTCGAATCCCGCCGCGACCGTGCCGCGCACGTCGTAGCCGGTCAGGCGATCGTCCATTTCGAACACCGAACCGGCGAGCCCGCCGCGGTTCATCGAGGAGACCACGACTTTGTCTTCGAGCGCACCGAGCAGCAGCAGGTCCTCGAGAATGTCCGCAGTGCCGAGCACGCCGTCGACACCCGGCCGAGAGAGCGCTTCCAGCAGCCGGTCGAGCAGCTCGACGCGGCTCGCCATGGCCTGCGGGTCACCTCGCACCGTGAGCGCACCGCGAGCCGGATGGTCGGCGGCGACCAGCATGAGGCGCCCGTCCGGTGGCAGGAACCCGCGCCGCGTACGAGCGGCGAGCAGTGCGGCGATCCGTTCTGGCTCGTGGGCCCGGATCTCGCGCAGGTCGGCGTGGTCACGGGCGAACCCTGCGGGCGGCCTACTGTCCACTGTGGTCATTCGCCGATCTCTCTGCTCGCGTTCGGGTCGCCCCCGGCCAGGAGCGTGTCGATCTCCTCGACGGTCGGCATGGCGGTGGAACATTCGAGGCGGGACGCGACGATCGCGCCCGCGGCGTTGGCCCGCGCGAGCGTGCGCTCCAGCGGCCACCCAGCGAGGAGGCCGTGCGCGAGCGAGCCGCCGAAGGAGTCGCCGGCGCCGAGACCATTGCAGGGTTCGACGGCAAGCGGCAGCGACACCACCCGCTCGTGCCGAGTCTTCGCGAGCACACCTTTCGGGCCCTGCTTGACGACGGCGAGCCGAACACCGGCTTCGAGCAGCGCGTCGGCTGCTCGTTCGGGATCGGTCTCGCCGGTCGCGACCGCACATTCTTCGCGGTTGCCGACGGCGACGGTCACCTGGGGCAGCACCTTGCGCACCTCGGTGCCCGCGGCTTCGGCGTCGGGCCAGAACATCGGGCGGTAGTCGAGATCGAGCACTGTCTCGCGGCCGCCGCGCGCCGCGAGCGCCTCGTGGTGCGCCGAGCGCGAGGGCTCCTCCGAAAGCCCACTGACCGAGAGCCACAGCAGCCCAGCCGCCGCGATCGCACCGACGTCCAGATCGGACGGTCTCACCTGCAGGTCGGGTGCCGAAGGCTTGCGGTAGAAGTACAACGGGAAATCGTCGGGTGGGAAGATCTCGCAGAACGTGACCGGTGTCGGGTAGTCGACACTCGTGACCACGTGCCGGTCGTCCACACCGAGGCGGCGCAGCTCGCGGCGCACATATCGGCCGAACGGATCGTCGCCGACTCCCGTGATGATGGCGGCGCGCCGCCCGAGCCGGGCCGCAGCGACGGCGACGTTCGCCGTGGTGCCGCCGAGGAACTTCCCGAACGATGTCACGTCCTCCAGCCCGACACCCACCTGCAACGGGTAGATGTCGACCCCGGAACGGCCGAAGGTGAGCACCTCGGCTGACTGGTTCATGGTCTTCGGCGGCCCTTCTCGTGGTTCGGCGACGGATCCCGACATTAGGCGGACGATCGGAGGTCGTCAATACTTTGTCCAGACATAATGACATTTACCGCTGATCGGGTAGGATGAGCACATGGCGACGCGATCCGACGCAGTGCAGCTCGACGTGCGGCTCGACCGCACGAGCCCGGTGCCCCTGTACCACCAGCTGGCGCAGGGCATCGAGCACGCCATCACCTCGGGCACGCTGCGCCCGGGCGACCGGATCGAGAACGAGGTTTCCCTCACCGAACGCCTCGGGCTCGCGCGCCCGACCGCCCGGCAGGCGATCCAGGAACTGGTGCGCAAGGGCCTGCTGGTGCGCCGCCGCGGGCTCGGCACGCAGGTCACGCGCCCGGCGATCCACCGCGACGTGCGACTGTCGTCGCTGCACGACGACCTCACCTGGTCCGGGCGAGCACCCCACACGAAGGTGCTGGAACACGACTCGTGCACGCCGGCGTCGACCGGGCTGGAGGAACTGCTCACCCTGCTGCCACCCGACGAGCCGCTGCACCGCATCCGCCGCCTGCGCTACGCCGACGACGAACCGCTCGCGATCATGACCAACTACGTGGTCGCGCGCTACGACCTCGAAAACGAAAGCCTGGTGGTCAAGGGCCTGTACGAGCTGCTTCGCGCCCAGGGCGCGCAGATCGCGATGGCCCACCAGACGATCGGCGCGCGGCTGGCCGATGAGGACGAGGCCGCGCTGCTCCAGCAGCCACGCCCGCTCGCCTGCGTCACCGCGAAGCTGTCGGTGTTCGACGACGCCGGCCAGCTCGTCGAACTCGGCAGGCACCTCTACCTCGCCGACCGCTATTCGGTGGAGACTTCGCTGGTCGTCTGAAAGTTCCGTCCTGGGCGTGCACCGTGGACTGGCCCCGCTCGTCGCCGCGCCATTTCAGGGAATCGTCGACGCGATCGTGATCGCTCGTGCCGGTCCGCACCGTCCACACAAGACAGTGGTCGGCTCGTGCACCGAACACGAGTTGAAGCTGTGGACCCGTCCACCGCGGAGTTGGCACCTGGCCCAACTCCAGGTTTACGCTCGGAACCATGCGATTCGCCATCAAAACTTCGCCCCAGAACACCGCCTGGGAGGACATGCTCGCGGTGTGGCAGGCGGCCGACGAGATCGAGGTGTTCGAGTCCGCGTGGACATTCGATCACTTCTACCCCATTTTCTCCGATTCGACCGGGCCTTGTCTCGAAGGCTGGGTGACGCTGACCGCGCTCGCGCAGGCGACCAAGCGACTGCGGCTCGGCACGCTGGTGAGCGGCATGCACTACCGGCACCCGGCGTTGCTGGCCAACATGGCGGCCACGCTCGACATCGTGTCGGGCGGGCGGCTGGAGATCGGCATCGGCGCGGGCTGGAACGAAGAGGAGTCCGGCGCGTACGGCATGGACCTGGGCACCGTGAAGGAGCGCAGCGACCGGTTCGAAGAGGGCTGTGAGGTGCTGGTTTCCCTGCTCACGCAGGAGACCACGACCTTCAAGGGCACCCACTACAACTTCGCCGACGCCCGCTGCAACCCGAAGGGCGTGCAGACCCCGCATCCGCCCATCTGCATCGGCGGAAGCGGCGAAAAGCGCACCCTCCGCACTGCCGCCCGCTTCGCCCAGCACTGGAACTTCGTCGGCGGCACGCCCGAAGAGTTCGCCCGCAAGCGTGACGTCCTGCACCGCCACTGCGCCGACGTCGGTCGCGATCCGCGTGAGATCACGCTGTCGTCGCACGTCCGGCTGGACGCCGACCGCGACTACGCCGCCGTGGCGAAGCAGGCGGAAGCCCTGGGCGCGGCCGGCGTGGACCTCGCGATCGTCAACCTGGCGCCGCCGCACACGCCGTCGGTGCTGGAACCGCTGGCGAAGGCGCTGGAACCACTGCGCTGACGACGAGAACGGGGCCGTACACGAAAGTGAGTGTGCGGCCCTCTTCGTTCGACGACAACGCGAACAATCGACGGCGCCGACATCCCGACTCGGAGTCCATTGTGGACTTCTAGCTGACGGGCCTGGCCATACCGCCGCTGCAGGACTCGTGAGTGGCGATGCCGGTTAGAACCGGCGCCGCCACTCACGAGTCCTATTCGCGCCACGGGCCAGCCGGTTGGTCGCCGCGTTCCGCAAGTGTGCGCGCGGACAGCTGACGGGCCGCTAAAGTGAACGAGAGTTGAACGACAGGAAGCCCCTGACTCCCGTCCACCCGGTCTTCGCGACCCGACCCTGTGCGAACCCGAGGATCCCCATGACCCCCGAGAACCACACCGCCACCGGGCGGCCGGCGCCGCGCACTCTGGCGGAGCTGACGGCCGGCCCGTCGTGGACCATCGAACGCAGTCAGACCACCGGCCAGTGGAGCACCGCCGAATGGCGCGCGGGCGCCTGGCAGATCGGCCTCACCCCCGTCCGCCACGGCGTCATCGCCGCCATGCTCTGGTCCGGCGACCAGCTGGTCGACCACATCCGCGGCGGCGAGGCCACCGTCTGCGCCAAAGTCGCGTCCTGGTTCACGACGATCGCCCGCCAGCGCACCACTGGCTGAAACCCCGCAGCGCGCCGACTACCGGGGCCGAGCCGAGAAGCCACCGCACCCCGGCCGAGCGCCACGAGCGGCCGGGCGCCCCGAAACAAACAACCCGAATCGCGGGTTCGCGACTCCAGCCAGTCAGGCGTCGGGGTAGTCGACGAGGTGGACGGCGGCTTCCTCGGCGGACGCGGCTCCGCCGTCCACGCCGACGTCGGTGGCGTGCAGTTCGGCGTCGGTGTCTTCGCCGAAGCCCTCGTCGGTCGCGACGAGACGGCCGGCGCGGAGGTCGCCGAGTTCGTTGTCGCGGAGCTCGCCGTCGGTGTCTTCGGTGTCGCCCAGGTCGTCGCCGTCGTCGGGCTCGACGTCGGGCAGTTCGCGAGCCAGGCGGGCGGCGAGGCTTTCCCCCTCGCGCTCCTCTTCGGGCGTCATGCCGAAGTCTTCGGACTCCAGCGGACGCTCCGGCGGGGAGTAGCCCTCGTCGTAGGGGTCGCCGTCCTCGAGGGAGTCCTCCGGGTCAAGTAAGCCGGTGTCGGCGTTGTCGTCGATGTCGTCGTCCATGGACGGTTCCTCTCTCCGCGCCGCGAAACCCGGCGGCCCTGCGCGGAAATTACCAGGCGCACGGCGATCAGCCCGGCCGCAGGATCCCCGACGACAGCGACGCCGCCGTCAGGTGCTTATACCCCACGCTCGTGAAGTACACCAGCAGCTCGTGGTCGTCGCGGCTGAGCAACCGGCCCTCGCCCCACAGGCGGTGGTGAACGGGGCTGCCGCCGTCGACGGTCGGCCTTCTCCGCGTGGCGGTACCAGCCGCGGACCGGTCATTGTCGCAGTTTTCGCACGGCGGGGGGTAGTCCTCACCGAGGTACGCGAGCAGCTCGGCCCGGCGGCATCGCGTACTTTCGGCGTACTCGCGCGCGGCTTCGAGCCGGCTGCCGAGCACCGCCTGGCGCCGCCGGTCCAGCGACACCAGCTGGTCGGCGAGCTCCGCAGGCGGTGCCAGCTCGCGCGCACAGTCGACGACGCGATGTCCGCCCACACCCGTGACCCCGCCCACACCCGTGACCCCGACGAAACCCAGCTCCGCCAACTCGTTCACGACCCGCTCGGTCACGTGCACCGGCACGCCCGCCGACGCCGCCAACGCGGCCAATGGCCGCGGGCCTGGCTCGCTTTCCAAGGCGTCGACAACGAGGTGCACGGTGCCCTCGCCCAGGTGGGTGCGCGCGGCGAGCAGGCGCGGGATCCGGATGGTGCGCGGCTCGTGCACCAGCACGGCAGCCGCCGGCTCGCCGTCGCGGCCGGCGCGGCCGATTTCCTGGTAATAGTCATCGATGCTCGCCGGCACGCCCGCGTGCACGACCGTGCGGATGTCGGGCTTGTCGATGCCCATCCCGAACGCGCTCGTGGCGACTACGACGTCGAGCTGCCCGCTGAAAAACCGGTCCTGCACGTCGGCGCGCGCGGCCGCCGTCATGCCGCCGTGGTACGGCGCGGCACGGAAGGCGTCAAGACGCAGGCGGCCGGCGAGGGCTTCGCAGCGCGCGTGCGTGAGCGCGTACACGAGCGCAGGGGTGTCGTGCTGGAGGAGGACGTCTACACAGCGGTCGTCGACAGCCTGCGCCTCGGGTTTGTGCGGCTGAGTCGGACGCATCGACAGCGAAATGTTGGGCCGGTCGAAGTCCGCGACGACCACGTGGGCGTCGCGCATCGCCAGTCGCCGCATGATGTCGGCCTGCACCAGCGGCGAAGCCGTGGCCGTGAGCGCGAGGATCAGCGGCCGCCCGAATTCGGTGATGGCATCGACCAGCCGCAGGTACTCGGGCCGGAATTCCTGCCCCCACTCGCTCACGAGGTGCGCCTCGTCGACGACGAAGAGCGTGACGTTCCGGATCGCCGCGCGGTTTCGGGGTTCGTGAGCTGCTCGGGGCCGAGGTAGAGAAAGTCCAGCTCGCCGTTCGCCAGCCGCGCCGTGATTTCGCGGCGTTCGTGGGTTTTCTGGGTCGAGTTCAGCAGTTCGGCCCGGACCTCGCGGTCGCCGTACGGGTGCCCGGAGAGGGCTCGCCGCTGGTCGCGCTGCAACGCGATCAGGCGAGACCACGAGCGTCAGCCCGCCGAGCGC
Source organism: Amycolatopsis sp. (assembly GCA_035551175.1). Taxonomy (GTDB): domain Bacteria; phylum Actinomycetota; class Actinomycetes; order Mycobacteriales; family Pseudonocardiaceae; genus Amycolatopsis. Next base: position 165,730 of record DASZNR010000065.1, read on the forward strand.
GAGCCCGGCGACCTGCTAGATGGCGCTTTTGCCGCTGCCTGTGGGAAGCACGGCCAGCGTGTCGCGCCCACCCGCCAGCGCTTCGGCGGCGTCGAGCTGAGCCGGCCGCAGTGCGAAGTCGAACAACGCCTCCGCGACCGCGGCCGGGGCCGGACGCGCGCCGGTCACTGCCGTAGCTGCTGGGCCCAGTCCCGCGGCAGCCGGTCGGCCGGACCGGGCGCCGGCTGCGTGAGCGGGTGGTGCACGGGTGGCGCCAGATCGGGTCCGCGCTCGTACATCACTTCCTCGACGAAGTCCCAGAACCACTCCTCGCCGGGCTCGAAACTACGCACCAGCCGGTGACCGGACGCGGCGGCGTGAGCGCTGGCGTGCTGGCCGGGCGACGAGTCGCAACAGCCGACGTGCCCGCACTGCGCGCACCGGCGCAGATGGAACCACCAGCCTTGCGGAGTGGCCGCTTCGCAGTCCGCGCAACCGGTGCCGCTCGGCGGCACCGCGGGGTCGACACCCTCCACGGTCATCTCCTCACAAGTCCTGATCCGCCACCAATATCACAGACTCGGGGCATGTTCCGCCAGCAGCGCGAGTCCGGCAGGGCTCGTGAGTGGCGCGGCCGGTAGAACCGGCCGCCGCACTCACGACAGCCAGTCGGCGAACCTGGTCCGCGCGAGTTCGGCGTTCGGGTCCTCCGGCAGCAGGCCCTTCGGTCCGGGCTTCTCGCCGAAGTAGCGGGCCTCAGGGTCGACGACGACCTCACGTGGGTCGTCACGGAAGGCGAGCGCCTCACGGATCCAGCCGGCCATCGTGAACACCTCGGGCCCGGCGATTTCGCTGACGGCGTTGGTCGGCCCGCCCGCCGCCGTGCGCGCCACCTTGGCCGACACCTCGGCGGCCGCGATCGGCTGAATGCCGGCGTCGGGCAGCTTGACGGTGGTGCCCTCGGTGGCGGAGTCGGCGATGCCCAGCGCGAACTCGAAGAACTGGGTGGCCCGCACGATCGAGTAGGGCAGGCCCGATTCTCTGATCAGCTGCTCCTGCGCGACCTTCGCCCGCAGGTACCCCGAGTCGGGCAGTCGGTCGCTGCCGACGACCGACAGCGCGACGTAGTGGCCGACGTCCGCGCCCTTGGCGGCCTCGGTCAGGTTGGTGGTGGCCGCGGTGAAGAACGCCATCACGTCGTCGTCCGCGAACGACGGCGAGTTGGACACGTCCACCACCACGTCGGCGCCCTGCAGCACTTCCTTGACCCCCTCGCCGGTCACCGTGTTCACCCCGGACCGGGGCGAGGCCGGCACCGCCTCGTGGCCGTGTTCGGCCAGCAGGCTGACGACCTTGGCGCCGATGAGACCGGTACCGCCGATGACGACAATCCTCATGATGTGCCTTCCGCTGAGTGGCCCCGGCCGGTCCGGGGTCTTCGGTCATCAGGCAGGACAAGGCGGCCGGCGGATCTGTGACAGTCCCCGCCGAATTCGTCAGCCGATCGAACGAACGGCGTCACGCGGCGGTTCGCCACCGGAGACGAATGCGTGGCGGGCCGATCGATCCGACCGCGATTTCGGGCAGCAACGGCTGGTGGACGTGAACGGGCCCGGGTCCACCACGGGGCGCTCCGTCTCGCCAGGCGCAGACGCTTCTCGAGTCCCCATGCCGGGTAGATACGGGCACGTCCGCCGCCAGGACCGGTTCCTGGCCACTCCCTGTTTCTCCCACCCCACCACAGAGCCAACGCGGTGGCGCCGGATGCGCCCCGTACGTGGGCGGCATCGCGGTTCAGTCCTGAGTGGACACCAGCCCGGCGAGGGCGGAGTCGGCGATGGCCTGCAGCGCGGGCCGGCCCGGTCGCGTTTTCGCCAGCACGTTCATGCCCTGCACCACGGCCACCAGCAGCGGCGCCGACTCGGGACCGGCACCGGGGCGCAGCTCACCGGCGGCGCGGGCCCGGGTGAGCGCGCCCGCGAAACTGGTGCTCAGGGTGGCGAGGTGCCGTTCGAACATCCCGGTCAGCTCGGGGTCGCGTTCGGCGAGCTCGACCAGCGAGTTGGTGACGAGGCAGCCCCAGCGGCGGCGGCCGTCGACCATGGCGTCGACGAGGTGGGCGAAGTAGTCCCGCAGGCCCGCGAGTCCGCCGGCCGCGGTGTTGATGCGCTCGACGGCCTCGGCGGACACCGTCTCCGCATACGAACGGAGGGCGGCGACGAACAGGCCGCGCTTGCTGCCGAACGCCGCGTAGACACTGCCGGGTTGCAGATCCATGGCCTCGCACAGCAGCTGGATCGACGTGGCCTCGTAGCCGCGTTCCCAGAAGGTGTCGAGCGCAACGCCGAGTGCTTCGGCGACGTCGAAGGTGCGTGTCCGTCCCACAGGCGAAATTGTAGAGCACTCGCTCAACAATCTCGACACCAACTTCTGCACGTGATAAAACTTCAGTGCCAGTATCTGGTACGGACGCTCAACTATGGAGGACGCATGCGGGTCGTGGTGATGGGCACGGGCGGGGTCGGCGGCTACTTCGGGGGGCGGCTGGCCGCCGGTGGCCACGACGTGAGCTTCATCGCCCGCGGCAAGCACCTCGAGGCGTTGCGCGCCAACGGGTTGCGCGTCGAAAGCCCCCTCGGCGACCTGCACCTGCCGAAGATCGACGTGACCGACGACCCGGCGACGCTCGCCCCCGCCGACCTCGTGCTGTTCGGCGTGAAGCTGTGGGACACCGAGGCGAGTGCCGAGCTCATCAAGCCGCTGCTGACCGAGCACACCGCCGTGGTGTCGTTCCAGAACGGCGTGGTCAAGGACGACATCCTGCGTCGCGCGCTCGGCGCGCAGCACGTGCTCGGCGGAGTCTGCTACATCGCCGCGACGATCGCCGAACCGGGCGTGATCCGGCACACCGGCTCACTGCAGAAGCTCGTGTTCGGCGAGTACGACGGCACGGCGTCCGCCCGCGCACGGGCGTTCTTCGACGCCTGCGTCGAAAGCGGCATCGATGCTGAGCTCAGCGACGACATCGAGCGTGCGATCTGGGAGAAGTTCGTGTTCCTTGTGGGGCTTTCGGGCACCACGACCACCGTGCGCACGCCCATCGGGCCCATCCGCGCGAACCCGCGGTCGAGGGCGTTCCTGCACGACGTGCTGGCCGAGGTCGTCGCGGTCGCTCGCGCCCAGGGCCTGGCCCTGCCCGAGGACTACGCCGACGACCGGCTCGCGTTCACCGACGGGGTGCCCGAGACCATGACGTCGTCGATGCACCATGACCTCGAACGCGGCAACCGGCTCGAAGTCAATTGGCTCAGCGGCGATGTCGTCGAGCGCGGGAAGTCGCTCGGCGTGCCGACGCCGGCCAACCGCGCGATCACCGACCTGCTCGCCGTGCACGCCGAAGGCCGGCCGGCATGAGCGACACCGTCCGGTCCGTCGAGGCCACGCTGGTGAAAGTGCCGATGCGCCGTCCGCTCGGCACCAGCGCCGCCCGCGTCACCGAAGCCCCGCTACTGCTGCTCGATCTGCACACGACCGAGGGGGTGACGGGCGGGCCTACCTGTTCTGCTACCTCGAATCCGCCGGCCACGCGGCTCTCGCGCTGGTGCGGGAGGCGAACGACGCGCTGGCGGGCGTCGCGGCCACCCCGGCGATCGTGCGCGCACAGCTCGAAGGCCGGTTCAAGCTGCTGGGTGTCCGCGGGCTCGTCGCCGCGGTGGTGGCGCTCGTGGATACCGCGTGCTGGGACGCGCTGGCCGTAGCCGCCGAGCTGCCGCTGGTGCGCCTGCTCGGCGCCGAACCTCGCCCAATCCCGGCATACAACAGCAACGGTCTCGGACTCGTCGAGCCGGACGCAGCGGCAGCCGAAGCCGTCGAACTCGCCGAAGGTTTCCGTGGCGTCAAGATGCGCCTTGGCCGGTCGGCGACGGCGGACCTCGCCGCCGTCCGCGCCGTGCGCGCCGCGCTCAGCCCGCGCGTCGAGCTGATGGCCGACTACAACCAGGCCCTCGACCTGCCAGAAGCGCTCGCCCGCGGCCGCCAGCTCGACGCCGAAGGCCTCGGCTGGCTCGAGGAACCCGTGCGGCACGACGACTACCCGGCCGCCGCCCGCCTCGCCGCCGAGCTGCGCACGCCCGTGCAGCTCGGTGAGAATTTCGCGGGCCCGCGCGCGATGGCGACCGCGCTGGCGCAGGAGGCGTGCGACCTGGTGATGCCCGACCTCGACCGCATCGGTGGAGTCACCGGCTGGCAAGCCGCCGCCGCGCTCGCCGACGCGCGCGGGATGCCACTGTCCTCGCACCTGTATCCCGAGGTCAGCGCCCATCTGCTCGCCGCGTCGCCGACCGCCCATTGGCTCGAGTACGTCGACTGGGCCGACCCGATCTTACGCGAACCGCTGCGGATCGCCGACGGCTGCGTAACCCCGCCCGAGCGCCCGGGCACCGGCGTCGAGTGGGACGCCGCCGCGGTGGCCCGCTACCGGGTCGGCTGACCCGGCAGTCACAGGGGGTGCGCGTCTCCCCTCCGCCGATCTCGTCCGCCGATCTCGCCGAGCGCTACCCCGGGCCGGCGCGCGAGCAACTCGCCGAGCTCGTGTGGTTCGCCACCGCCCACCTACCCCGGCGCCTGAGTCAGACGTCAGCGACGACGCGGAACCCCGTGTTGCCGCTGGAGCTGTCCGGCGTGTTGCCCGTGCGGGCGGCCACGCGGTAGCGATTGCAGTAGGACCGGTGGCACAGATACGACCCGCCGCGCATGGCGCGGTGCTCGGCGTCGAACGCGTCGGCGCACCACTCCCACACGTTGCCCGACACGTTGTAGAGGCCGAACCCGTTGGGCCGAAACGAATCCACGGGCGCGGTGCCGGCGTAGCCGTCTTCTTCGGTGTTGTGCACGGGAAATCGGCCCTGCCAGATGTTGCACCGGTGCTCGCCACCCGGCGTCAGCTCGTCGCCCCACGGGTACCGCGCCTGGTCGAGCCCGCCCCGCGCCGCGTACTCCCATTCCGCCTCGGTCGGCAGCCGCTGCCCGGCCCACCGGCAATACGCGAGCGCGTCGTTCCGCGACACGTGTACCACGGGGTGGTCCATCCGCTCTGCGATGTCGCTGCCGGGTCCCTCCGGCGCCCGCCAGTACGCGCCGGAAACGCCCAGCCACCACGGGGCTTCGGCCGGTCGTGGGGCGCCCTTGCGCAGCGCGGCGGGCACGAACTTCGCGAACACGTACGTCCAGCCGAACTCCTCGGCCTCCGTGCGGTATCCGGTCGCGTCGGCGAACTCGGCGAACTTCGCGTTAGTCACCGCGTACGGGTCGATGGCGAACGGCTCCACCGTCACCTCGCGCACCGGCCCCTCGCGATCGCCGGGGAAGCCGTCCGTGTCGTCCGTGCCCATCCGGAACGTGCCGCCCGGCAGCACGAGCAGGCCGTCGACGTTGGTCACCGGGCCGGTTTCGGCCGATTTTCCGGGTGAAGTGGCGGTGGAACGCGACGGCGGACAGCAGTGGGACACGAGCACCTCCTGCCCGGACCTTACGCCGCGCCGCCCTCGTAGCCGATTTCCTGAACGACCCAGGTGTTGCCGTCGGGGTCCGCGAAGTCGAACGCGCTGGCGTAGTCGCGGCGGTCGGGCGCGAGACCGGGCGCCCACGCGCCCTGCCAGGTGTCGGGATCGGTCTTGTGGCGCAGCGGGCCGGGATTGGCGCCGCGGGCGGTCAGCTCCGGTGCGCGGCCTCGACGTCGGTGACCACGAGGTAGGTCGTGCGGGCCGAGCCGGGCACGGCGTCGGTGAGGCCCTCGCCGAGCTGAACCGAGCAGGCCGAGCCGGGTGGGGTCAGCTGCACGACCCGGAAGCCCTCACGCGGGTGGTAGTCCACGTCGAGGGTGAACCCGGCGCGGTCGGTGTAGAACTGCTGTGCTTTGTCCACGTCGCTCACGGCGAGCGTGACGACTTCCAGAGCCCAGTCCATCGGAAGAATTCCTCACATGTCCAGAACGAGATCGGTGTGCGGAGTGGAGCAGCACAGCAGCGCCTGGCCGGCGGGCGGAGGCTCGAGCGGGGCCGGCGCGTAGTCGACCGAACCCGACAGGACCGGTGTCACGCACATGTGGCACACGCCGGTGCGGCAGCTCCACCGTGCGGGCACGTCGCACGCGTCGGCGAGCTCCAGTAGCGACCCGCCGGGGAAGGAGGCCGAGATACCGCTGCGGGCGAACGTGACCGTCGGCCCTGTACCCGCCGGGCCTTCGGGCGGGTGCGGCGGGCGCGCCGCCGAGCCGACGAGCCCGGGCGTGATGGCGTCCAGCGCGCCGAACAGCTCGGTGTGAATCCGCGACGCGTCGAGCCCCGCCGAAGTCAGCGCGGCGGTCAGGTCGGTCAGGAAGGCGGCCGGGCCGCACAGGTAGGCCGTCGCGTCGGTGGGCAGCCCGAGCTCGGCCAGCGTGTCCTTGGTCAGCCGGCCTTCGCGGGCGCCGGCCGCGGCGCGTTCGGCCGCCGACGCTCGGCTGTAGAACACGTGCTCACGGGCGGCAGGCAGCTTCGCGAGCAACCGCTTTGCCTCGGCAGCCAGCGGGTGCTCCCCCGGTCCGCGCGCGCCGTGGATCCACCACACCTCCCGCGGCGGGGCCTGCGCGGCCAGCTCGTGCAGCATCGCGAGCACCGGTGTCACGCCGATCCCGGCGGAGACGAGCAGCACGGGCCCGCTGCCGGCGCCGAGCACGAAGTCGCCGCGTGGCGCCGCGACCTCCAACAGTTCGCCGGCACCGACCCTCGTGGTCAGGTACGTGCTGGCGACGCCTTCCCGCTTCACGCTGATCCGGTAGCCGGTGGATCCGGGCGCGGACGAGAGCGAGTAACTGCGCACGGGCGCGGGCGTCGCCGCTCCGGTGACCCGCACCGTCACATACTGGCCGGGCAAAGCGGCCGGCAGAGCTTCGCCGTCCTCGGCTTCGAGGTACACCGACGACACCGTGGCGCTCTCCGGTTCGACCACCCGCACCCGCAGCGGGCGGAAGCCGTCCCACGCCGGACCCGGCGGTGTGGCGCCGGCGTCGAGGAGCTCTTCGAACGATTGCCGCCACCCCGGGCTGAGGGCTGGGATTTCCGCGGCGACGCGCAGCTTGGCAGCGTCCTTGTCCGGCAGGTACAGCAACGCATCGGTGTCCGCGACACTGAGCGCGCCCGGTCCGGTGCGCGTCTTCACGATTTCGTCGCCGGCCTCGACGCGGCCTTCGCGCAGCACCCGGAAATAGAATCCCGGCCGGTGGTGAGCCACCAGCAACGACGGCAGCTCCGGTTCGCCCAGCCGCAAGCCCACCCGGTAACACGTGACCCGCGGCTGCGTGACCTCGAACTCGGCCTCGCCGATGCGGTACCGGTCGCCGATGCACACCTCGTCGTCGGGCAGGCCGTCGACGGTGAAATTCTCGCCGAACGAGCCGTACTCCAGATCACGACGGCCGAAGTGCCGCTCCCAGTGCAGGTAGGAATCGAGCTGGTACACGAACACGGCCCGCTGCTCACCACCGTGGCCCGCCGTGTCGCCCTGGCCGTCGCTGTCGATGTTGAGGCGCCGCACCATGGCCGGCCCGCCGACGGGGTGCTTGAACACTCCCGTGTGGACGGTCTTGCCGTGCCAGGACACGTCTTTCGGCAGCCCGACGTTGACTGACAGCACGCTCGCGGTCACGAGTCCACCTCCTGCTGCGGGGCGGTACCACCTTGGCACGGCTTCCGCCATTCTCCGCGTGATCGTTCGGATTCGGTACCAGGTCAGACGAGGGGCTCGCCGCCGTCGACCGGAACGGTCGCGCCGGTGAGGAACGTGGCCGTGAGCGCGAACAGCACCGCTTCGGCGGCGTCTTCCGCCGTCCCGATGCGACGGGCGGGATTGGTCTGCGCCCGCTGCGCGAACAGCGCCGCCTTCTTCTCTTCGCCGAGCGCGTCGTAGGCGCCCGTGTCGATGGTGCCAGGGGAAACGGAGTTCACGCGGATCGGCGCGAGCTCCACCGCAAGCCCCCGCGCGAGGGCGTCCACGGCGCCGTTGGTCGCGGAGACGGCGAGCATCCCGACCGACGGCTTGCGGGCGGTCGCACCGGAGAAGAACACGAACGAACCGTCGGCTGGCATGCGCGGCGCGAGGTGCTTCGCGAGCAGCAGTGGGCCGATGACCTTGGTGGCAAAGGAAAGCTGCACCGTTTCCGGTGCCAGGTCGTGAACCGTGCCGCGGGCGCGGGCGGACGCGGTGGACACCACGTGGTCGAGGTTGCCGAGCCGTTCGCCGAGCGCGGCGATGCTGCCCTCGTCGGTGAGGTCGACCCGCTCGGCGGTGATGCCGTGGTCGCCGAGCTTGGCATCAGCCCGGTCGTAGGCCTTGGCGAGGACTTCGGCGTCGCGGCCGACGACCACGACTTCGGCACCGGCCGCCCGCGCGGCGAGTGCCACCGCACGAGCGATGCCGCTGCCGCGGCCGACGACGAGCACCTTGCGGCCGTCGAGAGGGGTGTTCGACATGGAAGCTCCTTGGGTTTCCGGTTTTTCACACGTGGTCAGGCCGAGGCGCGGTTGAGGATTTCGCCGGTGTCGAGCCCGCGGTCCACGCCGTGGGCGATCACGGTCTGTCCGGGTTCCAGTGCAAGGCGCTTGCCGTCGAGGGTGACCTCGATCTTGTCCGGCTCGAACGAAATCATCCCGGCCACGCGGTCGACCTCCTTCCAGGCCTGCTCGTAGCCCCAGGCGGCACCGGCGTGCTCGCCGATGTCCCAGTAGCTGGCGATGCCCTTGTACGGGCAGAAGGTCTGAGTGTCGACCGGGGTCAGCGCGCTCGCATCGATGTCTTCCCGCGGCACATACCAGCGCGGCGCGAACCCCGACTCGTACAGCACGAACGGGCGGTGGGTGTCGGCGATGACCCGGTCGCCGTCGCGGACCACGAGGTGGCGCGAGGTCGCGCGGATGTCGTTGCGGTGGTAGAGGTCCGCCGCGTGGCCGACGATGCGCTCGTCTTCCTCGTAGAACGCGTCCATCGCTCGCCACGCGAAGGCGACGCGGCCCTTCAGCGCGTCGGCGTACTCGGGCAAGCCGGTGTACTCCCACGCCGCCCGCTCGGCGTGACCATCGCCCGCGGTGACGGTGTACCAGGTCGTCTCGCCCAGCTCACGGTGTTTCGTGGTGCGGGTCGCCTCCAGCACGCCGTCCGCGACGGCGTGTTTCGGGAAGAACGCCACGGGGTAATGGCCCGGCTCGTGCAGCAACAGCACGTCTTCACTGTCGACGATCCAGGTGCCTCCGAAGCGGACCCGCATCCGCCGGCGCAGCGGCTCCACGAAGAGCAGCCGCTCGGGCAGCGGCTCCGGAGTGAGGAAACGACCGACCGACCTCGTCGAAAGCGGTCCTTGCTGCCATGCCAGTCCCATGTCTCTCGCCTTCCTCTCATCTAACGGATAGATAGACTGTACATCCATTAGACATGACTTGCCAGCTTTGCTTGCAAGATTTTTGTCGCCCTTGACTAATGCGTACTATGGAGTAGTGAGCAGTAGGATAAGTCTCCCGGACATGCAGCGAGCCGGGTTCCCCATGGGCGGCGAGCCGCTGGTCGCGCTGGACCTCGCCGACACCGTGACCGCAAGCGACGGGGAGCTCCTCACCTCCCCCGGCCGCAGTGGCGACTGGTGGGACCTGCAGCTGCCGAGCCTGCCGGGGTCGGTGGCTCCGCAGGTCGTCCCGACCCGACGCCTGCGCACCGCGATCCGCGACCTACTGGAAGCGCACCTCGACGGGCGCACGCCGGCGTCGGAGTCGGTGGAGGAGGTCAACGCGGCGGCCGCTTCGGTGCCGACGAGTCCACGGCTGCCGGAAGGACCGGCGGCACCGAGCACCCGTTGGCACTCGGAATACGGCGGCAACGTCGCGCTCGCCGCCGTCGCACGCGAGGTGATCGAGCTCTTCGGCGACCCGGCTCGGCTCGCGCGGCTGCGCCGGTGCGCGAACCCGGAGTGCACGATGCTCTTCCTCGCCACGAACCGCCGCCGCCAGTGGTGCGCGGGCAACGTCTGCGGCAACCGGACCCGCGTCGCGCGCCACTACCGCCGCGTCCACCCTTCGACCGAGGAGCAGAAGTGACGACTTTTCACACCGGCGAGTTGAGCGTGCAGCGGCAGGCCGGGCTCGAGCACGAGGCGGCGCGGCTGTCCGAGATGCTCGCGCCTGCATCCTTGAGCCGCGGCGCTTCCGGTTTCCTGGCGCAACGCGAGTTCGCCGCGGTCACAGCGCGGGCCGCCGACGGGACACTGTGGACAGTTCCGCTCCTGGGGCCCGCCGGATTCCTCGACGGCTCGGGTTCGACGCTCGCGGTACACGCGCTGCCCGCAGACCCGTTGCGCGACTTCCCGGCCGGACAGCCCGCCGGGCTCCTTGCCGTGGAATTCGCGACGCGGCGCCGATTCAGGGTCAACGGCACGGTGTCCTACGTCGGCGAAGGCGGATTCCTCCTCGACGTCGAGCAGGCGTACGGCAACTGCCCGTCCTACCTGCAGCAACGCCACCTGGACCGCACACCCGGCCCCGAGCCGCTCACCGTCGAGGAATCGAGCTCCTTGACCGACTCGCACCGCCGGCTCATCTGCGCGGCGGACACGTTGCTGCTCGGCACGACCCATCCCACCCACGGCGCCGACACGTCCCATAAGGGCGGCGAACCCGGCTTCGTCCGCCTCGACGGCGACGACTTCTGGTTCCCCGACTACGCCGGAAACAACTTGTTCAACAGCCTCGGCAACATCGCCGCCGACCCCACCACGGCGGTGCTGTTCCTGGACTTCACCGCCGGGGCCGCCGTGCACCTCACCGGCACCGCGACCCTCGAGTGGACCGAGGCCGGAGAGGGCGACACCGCGACCGGCCGCCGGGTCCGCTTCCACCCGGCGCGGGTCGTGACGGTGTCCGGTCTGCCGCTGCACGCGACGGGCGTGGTGCCGTCTCCGCACAACCCGACCGTCCACTGAGGACAATCAGGATCCCGTGCGCTGCCGGAAGGCCGCGGCTTTGCTGGTGTTGCCGCAGCGTTGCATCGAGCACCAGCGGCGCGGGCGGCCGCCCGGGGGGGCGAGGAAGAGCATGCGGCCCCACGGC
>DASZNR010000066.1:0-42776 GCA_035551175.1 Amycolatopsis sp.
CCACCAGGTCGAGGAACGCGTCCACCTCGTCCTCGTTGTAGCCCCTCTTGCCGATGGGCGGCTTGCTGAACGCGACGTTATGCACGTCAGCGGGGGTCAACGACATCAGATCACCTCACGCACTCCATGGCCTGCAGGGTCAACCCAGGTTTCCCCGATCACCTGGGATACGCCAGTTGCATCGCGAAGAACACAACCAACAGCAGCACCATAATCGATAAGTCCAGTCCCATCCCGCCGATCCGAACCATCGGAATGATTCGCCTGAACAAACGAACCGGCGGGTCGGTCACTGTGTAGATGGTCTCGAGCGTCACCGCAACCCCTCCGGCGGGACGCCACTCTCGCGCGAAGGTCCGCACGAGCTCGATCACGATACGCGCTGTCAGCAATAGCCAAAAGGCAAACAGCACGTACCAGATCACCAGCCACACAGCATTCACGCGACCACTCTAGCGGGGGACGCCCTGCGAAGGCGCAGCCAGATCGCCCGGCGTGCCGCCGAGTCGACAAAGTCACATCTGGCTGCGCCCAGCGGTCCGGTCGACTTCAGCCGCGCAGGAACAATCCGCCCTCGGCGATGCGCCTGCGGTCCTCGGCTGTCACGTCCACATCGGGCGGTGAGAGAAGGAACACCTTGTTGGTGACCTTGTCCATCGACCCCCGCAGCGCGAAGGCGAGCCCCGCGGCGAAGTCGACGAGCCGCTTGGCGTCCGCGTTCTCCATCTCCGTGAGGTTGATGATCACCGGGATGCCTTCGCGGTAGTGCTCGCCGATCGCCCGCGCCTCGACATAGCTCGTCGGGTGCAGTGTCGTGATCCGGCTGAGCGGATCACGCACCGGCGGACGCGCGGGTTCCGTGACCGGCCGCAACCGGGCGACGGATTCGGGCTGCCGGTCCACGGCCAGCGCCCCGTGTGTCGCCGGTTCGCCGGCGGTCACCGATCGTGACCGAGCCCTCGCGACGGGCTCGTCGTACGTGTCTTCGACCTCGCGGTACCGTGAGCGCGAACGGGCCGGTGGCTCGTCGTACGCGTACTCGCCGTCGTAGTCACGGTCATAGCCGTCCCGGTAGTCGTCTTCGTCGACGTCGTAACCGTCCTCGTCCGCGGGCACCATCCCGAAGTAGGCCTTCAGCTTCTGCAGCGCGCTCATGCCTCTCCCTAGCCCTAGCCGCTCCCGCATCGTGCGACCCCACCCGGCCGATCACGAACAGTGACGACCACGCGGACTCCCTACGGCGAGGCTAAACCGCGGCCACCCAGCAACGCGGTTCCGACACGCACACAGGTCGAGCCGTGCGTGATCGCCTGTTCGAGATCATGGCTCATTCCGGCGGAGACTTCCACGGCATTCGGGTGATCTTCCCGCAGCCGCGCCGAGACCTGGGCAAGCAGGGCGAAAGCGGCGTCCGGTTCCTCGTCGAGCGGCGCGACTGCCATCACCCCACGCAATCTCAACTCGCCCACGTGGGTGATGTGCTCGGCGAGGGCCGGCACGTCGCCCACGAGGGTGCCGCCGCGGGCGGGATCACCGTCGAGGCTCACCTGGATCAGCACATCGAGCGGCTCGGTCCGCTCCCCCGCCTCACGCGCGGCGGCCGTCGCGCGGCCCAGCGCGTCGGCCAGGCGCACGGAGTCCACGGACTGGACTTCGGCCGCCCAGCGCACGACCGAGCGCGCCTTGTTGCGCTGCAGGCGCCCGACCATGTGCCAGCGAGGCGCCGCGGCCGGGCTCAACCCGGCCACCTCGGCGGCCTTCGGGCCCGCCTCCTGGTCGCGATTCTCGGCGAGATCGCGCAGCCCCAGGTCCACCAGAAGTGCCGCGTCGGACGCCGGGAAGGTTTTGGTCACCCCGAGCAGCCGCACGTCCGCCCGCGCCCGCCCGGCGGCGCGGCACGCGGTGGCGATCCGTTCCTCGACGGCGGCGAGCGACGCGGCGAGCTCCGCGCGGCGCGTCGCGGTCATTCCGCCTCCAGCCACGTGAGGCCCGCGATTCGGCCGGTGGTGCCGTCGCGGCGGTAGCTGAACAGCGTCTTGTCCTCGGCCGTGCAGCGCGGGTCGACGCCGATGCGCCCGACGCCGAGGCCGGCCAGCTGGCGGTAGAGCCCCGCGCGCAGGTCGAGCCCGGCCGTGCCCTGCCGAGTGCGGCACGCGCTGCCGGGCACGTGCTTCTCGACGTCGGCGGCCATGTCAGCGGGGACCTCGTAGCAGGAACCGCAGATCGCCGGGCCGAGCAGCACCTCCATCCGGGCCGGTTCGGCGCCGAGGTCACGCATGGCGTCGACGGCGGCCGGGACCACTCCGACGCGCGCGCCGACGCGGCCGGCGTGCACCGCCGCCAGGACGCCGGCTTCGGGGTCGGCCATGAGTAGCGGTACGCAGTCGGCGACGAGCACCACGAGCGCGACGCCCGGGGTCTCGGTCACGAGCGCGTCGGTGGCTTCCGCCGCGCGGGTCTCGGTACCGTCGACGACGGTGGCCGTGCGCCCGTGCACCTGCTCCATCCAGGCCAGCCGGTCTTCGGGAAGGCCGAGCTCAGCGGCGAGCCTCTTGCGGTTGGCGTAGACGTTTCCCTCGTCGTCGCCGACGTGGTCACCGAGGTTGAAGCTGTCGTACGGCGGCCGGGAAGCCCCGCCCGCCCTGGTCGTCACGACTCGTCGTACTCGCACCCCGCCATCCTTCCAAAGAACGCGCCGGCCGACGCCGAAGGCCACCCCAGCCGTCGGCGGGGTGGCCTTCGTGGCGGAACGCGCGTCAGCGGCGCATGAACGGTGGCACGTCGACCTCGTCGTCGCTCGGGTCGTCGTGCACGGTCGACGGCCGGCTCGGCAGGCTGCCCGACGCGGGCCCGGAACCGATCGGCGAGTAGCCGCGCGAGCCACCGCCCGGCTGGGGCAGCCCGCCCGGCGGTGTGCTGCCGGGCTGCGGCAGCGGCGGCTGGCTCCGCGGTGGCGCGACGGGGTACCCGCCGGACCCCGCAGGCGGCACCGGGGTGGCGCCGCCCGACGGCGGACCGGCGGGTGGCTGCTGCGCGCCACCCACTTGCCCGGCCGCGGCCGACGCCGTGGTGCCGCCCTGCCGCGAGCCGAACGCCGGCGGGTCGAGCTTCTTGTGGGTCGGGGCGCCGGCGTCGAAACCGGCGGCGATCACCGTCACGCGCACTTCGTCGCCGAGCGAGTCGTCGATGATCGTGCCGAAGATGATGTTGGCGTCGGGGTGTGCGGACTCCTGCACGAGCGACGCGGCCTCGTTGATCTCGAACAGCCCGAGGTCCGAACCACCCGCGATCGACAGCAGAGCGCCGTGGGCACCGTCCATCGACGCCTCCAGCAGTGGCGAATTGATCGCCTTCTCGGCCGCCTGGATCGCGCGGCCCTCACCGCGCGCCGAGCCGATGCCCATGAGCGCGGAGCCCGCGCCGGACATCACGCTCTTGACGTCGGCGAAGTCGAGGTTGATCAGGCCCGGCGTGGTGATCAGGTCGGTGATGCCCTGAACACCCGACAGCAGCACCTCGTCGGCCGAGCGGAACGCGTCCATGAGGGACACGCCGATGTCACCGAGCTGCAGCAGCCGGTCGTTCGGGATCACGATCAGCGTGTCGCATTCGTTGCGCAGCTGCTGGATCCCGTCTTCGGCCTGCTTGCCGCGGCGCTTGCCCTCGAACGTGAAGGGGCGGGTCACCACGCCGATGGTCAGTGCCCCGAGCTTGCGCGCGATCTGCGCGACGACGGGCGCGCCGCCGGTGCCGGTGCCACCGCCTTCACCCGCGGTGACGAACACCATGTCGGCGCCCTTGATGACCTCCTCGATCTCCTCGCGGTGGTCCTCGGCGGCCTTCTGCCCCACTTCGGGAGCAGCGCCGGCGCCGAGGCCGCGCGTGAGTTCGCGGCCGATGTCGAGCTTGACGTCGGCGTCGGACATGAGCAGTGCCTGCGCGTCGGTGTTCACCGCGATGAACTCGACACCTTTGAGGCCGACCTCGATCATGCGGTTCACGGCGTTCACGCCGCCACCGCCGATGCCGACCACCTTGATCACCGCAAGGTAGTTGTGCGGGGGCGTCATCGAAGTCCGCCTTCCTGATCGTGATGTGCTCGTGCTGCCCGCCGGAGCCGTGACCCTCACCCTCAACCAGAGACTGAGAGTTATGTCAACCACCGGCGTTAGAGCAGGACGGTAGGCACCGGGCAGGCACTAATCCAGTAGCCACGCCGTGTGCGGCAAAGGTGTTTTGCCACAAGGTGAACGCCTCGCGCAAGGCGGGGAACCCGATCACCCGGCGGTCCACTCGTCTGCTATGCGAGGGCCGCCGCCAGTCTTCGGTGCCGGGGGGACGACGTCGGCGGGCGGCCTGCGACGGCCACTCCGACCTCGCCGGCGCGGGCCCGCGGCCGATGCCGAGTGCACCGGGCAAGTACGCAAGTCACTCCCCCGTGAGCCCGTCGGTCAGCTCCCGCAGCAGGTCCAGGTGCCCGAGGTGGCGCGCGGTCTCCTCGATCATGTGCGTGACGACCCATCGCACCGTCAGCCGTTTTTCGTTTTGGTACAGCACGGTGTCGGCGAGTTCGCGCTCGGCCACGACCTCGCGGCAACACGCCGTTTCGGCCTCGTAATCGGCGATCAGCTCCGCGATCGGCATCGTCAGCGCGACACGGAACTCGGCGTCACGATCGAGCTTCAGCGCCTCCTCCCATTCGTCGGGCTGACCGTCGAGCACGACGCGGAACCAGTAGGCCTCGACGAGCGTGAGGTGCAGGAGCAGGCCCGCGATCGTCGTCAGCTCACTGGGCACATGACTGCGGCGAGCCTGTTCGTCGGTCAGTCCAGCGCACTTCCAGATGACGCTCGCGCGCAGGAAGTCGAGGAAGCCGGTGAGCTGTGCTCGCTCGTCGGCTTCCATCGGCGGATCGGGGCGTGGGGGTGTCCGTGGGGGTGTCGTGCTCACGGCGATCAGCTTGTCGCAGGCGGCAAGCCGTTTTCCGAGACTAGCTTGTGCACAACTAAATTGTCCGCTATATTAAACGGCAGACGTTCGAATCGATCCGAGAAGCACCACCCGAGGAGGCAGTTGTGCCCAGTCGTGACGCCACCACCCACTGGACCGGCGGATTGCAGGGGGGCAAGGGTGAGGTCACGCTCGACTCGTCCAACGCCGGGACGTTCCAAGTGTCGTTCCCGACCCGCGCCGGCAACCCCGACGGCCAGACCAGCCCCGAAGAGCTCATCGCCGCCGCGCACTCGTCGTGCCTCGCGATGAACCTGTCGGGTGTGCTGGAGGCCCAGAAGCTGGAAGCCGAATCCATCGACGTCTCGGCCGAGGTCACCCTCGGCCCGGCCAAGGGCGGCGGGTTCGAGATCAGCGGCATTGCCATCACGCTGCGCGCGAAGCTGGCCGGCGTGACGCCCGAGCAGTTCGCCGAGTACGCCGAGACGGCCGAGAAGACCTGCCCGGTCTCCAAGGCACTTGCCGGCACCACCATCACGCTGGACGCGGCGCTCGCCTGAGCCACACGCGCACTCGGGCGCCTACCCGCAACACCACGGGAAGGCGCCCGAGCACTGTCCACAATAGCCAGATCAGGCTCCGGAAAATGCGGACACGAAGGGCAAAACGCGACCAGCGAGGGTTGTGAAGATCACCTGGGAACCCGATCACCGGCTGTTAGAATCGGTTACCGGCCGATCCGGTTTTCCGAGAACGAGGTGTCCGTGGCCCAGCCCGAAGCCGTCACCCCGCCCGCAACCGTCCGGAAAGCGCCACCGGCGTGGCTGGTGCTCCTGCTGGCCGTCTCCTGTGGGCTCACGGTCGCCAACCTCTACTACGCCCAGCCGTTGCTGTCCGAGCTGCGCACGACCTTCGGCGTGGGTGAAGCCGCCGCCGGCGGGGTCGTCACCGCAACGCAGATCGGCTACGCAGCGGGCATGCTGCTGATCGTCCCGCTCGGCGACCGCGTGGAGAACCGCAGCCTCGTCGCCCTGCTGCTGGCCGTCACGTGCGCCGGACTCGTCGCAACGGGCCTCGCGCCGCAGTTCGCCGTGCTGCTGATCGCCTCGCTCGTCGCCGGAGCGACGTCGGTGGTGGTGCAGATCCTCATCCCGCTCGCGGCCGACCTGTCTCCCGACCACGCCCGCGGGCGCATCGTCGGGCGGGTGATGAGCGGGCTGCTGTTCGGCGTCCTGCTGTCGCGGGTCGCCGCGAGTCTGCTGGCCGAGGTCACGAGCTGGCGGGTCGTCTTCCTGATCTCCGCCGGGCTGATGGCCGTGCTCGCCGTGGCGCTGCGGTTCGGCCTGCCACCCCGCGCGCCCAAGACGTCCGTCCACTATGGAGAGCTGCTGCGGTCGACGCTGCGGCTCGCCAGGGACCACCCAGCGCTGCGCCGCCGCGCGCTGTACCAGGCGGCGAACTTCGGGGTGTTCAGCGCGTTCTGGACCACGATCGCGTTCGTGCTCACGTCGGCGCCCTTCCATTACTCGCAGCTCGGTGTCGGGCTCTTCGCGCTCGTCGGCGCGGGCGGTGCCACGATCGCGCCGCTGGCCGGGCGCTGGGCGGATCACGGGCACGGCCGCGTGGCCACCGGCGCGGGCTTCGCGCTGTGCGCGGCCTCGTTCGCCATCGGGGGATTCGGCTCGCACAGCGTGATCCTGCTCGCCGTTGCGGCCGTCGCGCTCGACATGGCGGTGCAGACGACGATGGTGTCGGGCCAGCACGTGATCTACGCCCTCGACCCGAGCGCGCGCGCCCGCGTGAACAGCATCTACCTCGCCACGTTCTTCGTCGGTGGAGCGGTCGGCTCGGAGATCGGCTCGGTCGCCTACCACCTCGGCGGGTGGCCGGCCGTGTCGGTGTTCGGTGCCACGATTCCGCTGATCACGCTCCTGTGGTGGACCACCGAACGCCGCACGGCCGACGGGTGACCCGGCTCAGGAAAACGCGTTCGCGTTGGCCGCGGCCCACTCGGCGAACGTCACACCCCGGTGGCCCAGCAGCTCCTCGGTGACCCCCGTCGGCACCTGAGGGTGTTTCTGCGCCTCGGCGAGCCCGTCGAGCAGCCAGCCGGCGACGCTCGAAGGCATCCCGGCCTCGACCCATTCCGCGTGCTGCTGTTCACGAGTGAGCTCGACGAACGGCAGGTCCTTGCCCAGCGCCGTGGCGATCGCGGTCGCCATCTCGGCGAGCGTGAGCGACTCCGGTCCACTGAGGACATACGTCTGCCCACCGTGCCCCGGCGTCGCCAGCACATGGGCCGCGACGGCCGCGATGTCGGACAGGTCGATCGGCGTCTGCGCCGCTTTCGCGTACGCCGAACGGATTTCACCGCGCGTGCGCGCGGAGCGCGCCCAGCCGAGCGAGTTCATCATGAACACGCCCGGCCGCAGGAACGTCCGCTCGAACCCGGCCTTCGTCACCGCCGCCTCGACCGCCGCGAACCCCGGCCCGCTCGAGCCCGGCGCGTCGTCGCCGACGCTGCTGCCCGACAGCGCGACCACGCGTCGCACCCCCGCTTCGGTGGCCAGCTCGCAGAACGGCGTGACCGTGCGCGCCATCGGCGCCAGGTAGACCTGCTCGATGCCGTCGAGCGCGGCGGGCAGCGTGGCCGGGCGAGCAAGTGAACCGACGACCACCTCGACGCCCTCGGGCAGCCGGGCCTGCTCCGGATCCTTGGTCAGCGCCCGCACGGGTACCCCCAGCGCCAGCAGCTCGTCGACCACGAGCCGGCCGACGTTGCCCGTCGCACCCGTCACCAGGACCGTCATGTCGCCCCCATTTCCTCGTATGTTGTACGGAGATAAAACAGCGTACAGGATACGAAGAACTCGCCACGAGGAAAATCAGGACGTGATCGTGGGCAGCTCGGGCGCCGACACGTCGTAGATCTTGCCCTTCTGGGTGAGCAGCGCGGCCAGCACCTTGGCCTTGCGGTCGGTCTTGCCGGTGTCGCCCCAGCGCACGGTCTTGCCGTCGGCCAGGGTGAACTCGACGCTGGCCGGGGTCTGGGCCGTGGCGGAGACGACCTGCTTGGCGAGCGCCGGCGGGATCACCCCGAGCACCGTGGTGACCGCGCGGGTCACCGGATCGTCCGCGGAAACCTTCGGCAACTTCAGCTGCGGCAGTCCGGCCGGACGCGTTTTCACGGTCTTGAACACCACGCCGGCGCCGTCGACGAGGTGGATGCCGTCGCCGCCGGGGCCGCTGTCGAAGAACCCGATGGCCTTGCGTTCGGTCACGGAGATCTCGACGGTGGAGGGCCACGAGCGCGACACGTCCACCGTCGCGACGTCCGGCAGCTGCGCCACGCGGTCGCGGATGGCGTCGACGTCGGTCAGCAGCATCGGCTCGCCGAGCGGCACCTGCGCGGTCGCTCGCAATTGCTGCGCAGAGACCGTTTTCGCGCCGCGCACCTCCACCGTCTTCACCCCGAGCACCGAGCTGAAGAACAGCAGGTACCCGAGCGCGAGCACCGTCACCACGCTCAGCAGCGCGACCCAGCGGCGGCGGATCTCCTTCTTCCGGGTCGGCCGCGCCCGCCGGGTCTCGGCGGCCCGCACGGGGCGCGTCGACCGGCTCGCACGGGTCTTGGTGCGCGCGCGGTCCTCCTCCGAGCGCCGCCCCCGCCGCGCGCGAGCCAGGGCAGCCCGGTCGCGCTCGTCCTGTTCCGACGAGCGCGAGCGACGGCCCTGGCTGGTCGAGGTCATGCGCTCGCGGTCCGCCGGTCGAGCTCGGCCAGGATCTCCGGACCCAGCTGTGTCACGTCGCCCGCGCCCATGGTCACCACGAGGTCACCGGGCTTCACGAGGTCCGCCACGAGCCCGGCCGCGACGTCGAACGCCGGCTGGTAGTGCACCGGGCTGGTCACGTGGTCGACGATCAGCGCGCCGGTCACGCCGGGCACGGGCTCCTCACGAGCACCGTAGACGTCGAGGACCACGACCTCGTCGGCCAGCGAAAGCGCTTCGCCGAACTCGGTGGCGAACGTCTGCGTGCGCGAGTACAGGTGCGGCTGGAACACCACGAGCACGCGGCCCGAGCCCGCCGCCGTGCGCACGGCCTTGAGCTGAGCGGCGACCTCGGTGGGGTGGTGGGCGTAGTCGTCGTACACGCGGACGTCGCCGGAGAAGCCCTTGAACTCGAACCGGCGCCGCACCCCACCGAACGCGGCGAGCCCCTCGGCCAGCCCGTCGGCCGGCGCACCCAGTTCGAGCCCGGCGAGCAGCGCCGCGACGGCGTTGAGCGCCATGTGCTCCCCCGGGACCGCGACCCGCAGTTCGAGCTCCGTGCCGTCCAGCGCCACGCGCACGCGGCCGCCGTCGGACGCCGGCTCGTAGCCGAGCACTCGTGCATCGCCCGTGCCGGAGGCCGTGCGACCGTAGCGGCGCACGCGGGTGCCCACCGCCGCCGCCTCCTCGCCCAACGCCGCGGCGCCCGGGTCGTCGGCGCACACGACGAGCAGGCCTCCAGATTCGAGCCGCGAAGCGAACTCGGTGAACACCTTCACGTACGCCTCAGCCGTGCCGTGGTGATCCAGGTGGTCGGGCTCGACGTTGGTCACCACGGCGACCGACGGCGTGTACGTGAGGAACGAGCCGTCGCTCTCGTCGGCCTCGGCGACGAAGATCCCACCCTCGCCGTGGTGTGCGTTGGCGCCGGACTCGTTGAGGTCGCCGCCGATCGCGAACGACGGGTCGAGGCGGCAGTGCTGCAACGCCACCGTGAGCATCGACGTGGTCGAGGTCTTCCCGTGCGTGCCGGCGATGCAGGCCACGCGGTGCCCCTCCATCAGCCCGGCCAGCGCCTGCGCGCGGTGCAGCACGGGGATTTTCCGCGCGCGGGCCGCGGCCAGCTCCGGGTTCGACTCCTTGATCGCCGTGGACACCACGACGGCCGACGGTGGTGCCGCGAGCGCGTCGAGGTTTTCCGCGCGCTGACCCACGAACAGCTCGGCACCCTGCGCACGCAGCGACAGCAGCGCGCGCGATTCCTTGGCGTCCGACCCAGACACCACCGCCCCGCGGGCGAGCAGGATGCGCGCGATGCCGGACATGCCGGCACCTCCGATGCCGATCAGGTGCGCACGGTGCAGTTCTCCTGGCAGCTCAGGCACGGGCGGCCTCCAGCACGATTTTCGCAAGCGTCTCGTCGGCCTCGCGGTGTCCCAGCCCCACGGCGGCCGCGCTCATCTTCTCGACCCGAGCGGCGTCGGTCACCAGCGGCACCACCAGTTCGGCCACCTTGGCCGGGGTGAGCTCGGCGTCGGCGACCATGAAGGCGGCCCCGGCGTCGACGGCAGGCTGTGCGTTCACGGCCTGCTCACCGTTTCCATGCGGGAGCGGTACGAACACCGCGGGCAGCCCGACGGCGGACACCTCAGCCGCGGTCATCGCGCCGGAGCGGCACAGCACCACGTCCGCGGCCGCGTACGCGAGGTCCATGCGCTCCAGGTAGGGCACCGGCACGTACGCGGGTTTGCCGGGGAACTCCTGAACCGCGAGCGTGTTCTTCGGGCCGTGGGCGTGCAGCACGCCGATCCCGGCTTCGGCCAGCTCCTTCGCGGCACCCGAAACGGCGCTGTTGATCGATTGCGCGCCCTGCGAACCACCGAAGACCAACAGCGTCGGCGCGTTCGGGTCGAGGTCGAAGTGCTCGCGCGCCTCGGCGCGCAACGCGGCCCGGTCGAGCGTGGTGATCGAGCGCCGCAACGGGATCCCGACGACCTCCGCCTTCGGCAGTGGCGTGCCCGGCACGGCTACCGCCACGCGCGCGGCGAACCGGGCGCCCACCCGGTTGGCCAGACCCGGCGACTTGTTGGCCTCGTGCACCACGATCGGCGTGCGGCCGCGCGCGGCCAGGTACGCCGGCAGCGCGACGTAGCCACCGAAGCCCACCACCACGTCGGCGCCGATCCGGTCGAGCACGGCACGAGTGCGGCGCACGGCATCGCGGACCTTGAGCGGAAGGCGCAGCAGCTCCGGCGTCGGCTTGCGCGGCATCGGGACCGGCGGGATGAGCTCCAGCGGGTAACCGCGGGCGGGCACCAGCTTGTTCTCCAGGCCGCGTTCCGTGCCGAGCGCGACCACCTTCGCGTCGGGGCGCAGCCGCAGCACGGCGTCGGCCAGCGCGAGCGCGGGTTCGATGTGGCCCGCGGTGCCACCTCCGGCGACGACCACCACGGGCACCTGGCCTGCGGGGGAACGCCCGGCGCCCTGGACGGGATTACTCACCAATGACCTCTCCGGTTCGCGGTACCCCTGGTACCGCGGTTCGCTGTTGTCCGCGCCGTGCCGGCGCCGCGGCGCACGGGTTGCCGGGCCGACCTGCGGCGCTCCTGCGCCGGGGCGGGCCGGGCCGCGCGAGGCGCCGGCCGGGCCGCTTTGGCCCCCGAACCAGTCCCCCGGCCGGCCTGGCCCTTGCGGGTCGTTGGCGGACGGTACGGGTCGGGCGCGGGCAGCCTCAGCAGGCGTCCGAATTTACCCGGGCCCTGCGAACGCAGTGCGGCCACCGCCTCCGGTTCGTGCCGGGCGGCGTTGGCGAGCACGCCCATGATGAGCATCGTGATGAGCAGTGACGTGCCACCGTAGGAGATCAGCGGCAGCGTGACACCGGTCACGGGCAGCAGGCCCACCACGTAGCCGATGTTGATGGCCGCCTGCGCGACGAGGAACAGCGTGAGCGTGCCCGCGACGATCCTGATCCACGGGTCGATGTTGCGGGTCGCGATCCGCAGGCCCACCACGGCGACACCGGCGAACAGGGCGAGCACCACGGCGCAGCCCACGAACCCGAGTTCTTCACCGACGAGGGCGAAGATGAAGTCGTTCTGCACGTTGGGCAGGTAACCCCAGTTGGACGCGCCTTGCCCGAGCCCCTTGCCGAACAGGCCGCCGTCCGCAAGCGCGAGCTTCGCCTGGTTCGCCTGGTACCCGGCGGAACTCAGGTCGGTGTCCGGCGACAGGAACGACATCACGCGCGAAAGCCGGTAGGGCGCGATGATCGCGAGCACCAGCACGCCGGCGAGCCCGCCCGCGAGGATCACCCCGAACAGCCTTTTCGGCGCGCCCGCGAACCACAGCAGCGCCAGCAGCACCACGGCCAGCGTGATCGTGCCGCCGAGGTCCGGCTGCAGCATGACCAGCGCGAACATCACCAGTGCCACGGGAACGACCGGCACCAGCAGATGCCGCCACTGGTGGATCACGTTGTACTTGATCACCAGGATGTGCGCGCCCCAGAACGCCAGCGCGACCTTCGCCGCCTCGACCGGCTGAAACGTGAACGCGCCGAGCTTGAACCAGCCCTGCGAGCCGTTCACGGTCGAGCCCAGCGGCGTGAGCACGAGCATCAGCAGGCCGAGGCTGATGACCACCACGGTCGCCGAAACACGGCGGATGCGCTCGAGCTTGACCCGCAGGCCGATCCAGAACACGACTGAGCCGATCGCCACGAACAGCAGCTGCCGGTAGAACAGCGAGTACACGCCGCTGCCCGTCGCCGGGTCGTAAGACTCGACGGACGACGCGGACAGCACCATCACGATGCCGATCACGGTGAGCACGCCGGTGAGCGCGAGCACGAGGTGGAACGAAGCCAGCGGCCGCGACAGCCACGCGGTGAGGGCCGTGCGGAACGCCACGAACCCGCTTACCTTGCGTTCCCGTCTCGGCCGCCGCGGCCGATCGCCGGTTCGCTCGTCGTCGTCAACTACCGTCATCCGCCGCCCCCGCCGCGCCACCCGCCAGGACCCGGACCGCCGCGGCGAACGCGTCGCCGCGTTCGCCGTAGTCGCGGAACATGTCCAACGAGGCGGCGGCGGGTGCCAGCAGCACCACGTCACCAGGTCGAGCCATCGCGCTGGCCGCATCCACCGCCGCAGTCATGGGGTCATCGTCACCCGGACGGAGGCAGTTCACCGGGACATCCGGCGCGTGTCGCGCGACAGCGGCGGCGATCACGGGTGAATCCACGCCGAGTAGCACAACTCCGCGCAGCCGGCCAGCTATCGAGGCCACGAGTTCGTCGACCGACGCCCCTTTCAGCTGTCCGCCGGCGATCCACACGATGCTCTTGTGCGAGTGCAGCGAACCGGCCGCGGCGTGCGGGTTGGTGGCCTTCGAGTCGTTCACGTACCGCACGCCACCGATCTCGCCGAGCTCCTGTGCACGGTGCGGCGCGGGCTCGTACTGGCGCAGGCCGCGCAGCACGGCGTCGGGCGCCACGCCGTGGGCGCGGGCCAGCGCGGCGGCGGCGAGCGCGTTCGCGACGTTGTGGGGGCCGGCGGGGTGGACGTCGGCGACCGTGGCCAGCTCCTCCGCGCTCGTCGCGGGATCGGCGACGAACGCCCGGTCCACCAGCAGGTCCTCCACGAGCCCCAGCTCGCCAGCGGCCGGTGTGTCCAGCCGGAACCCGACGCGGCGGGCGCGCCCGGACGCGTGTTCCCCGGCCAGGCGAACCGACCACGAATCGTCGGCGTTGTGCACGACTACACGGGAGCGCTCGTGCACCCGTCCCTTGGCCGCCGCGTATTCCGCCATCGAGCCGTGCCAGTCGATGTGGTCCTCGGCGAGGTTGAGCACCACCGACGCGTCGGGCGAGAGCGTGGAGGACCAGTGCAGCTGGAAGCTGGAGAGCTCCACGGCGAGCACGCTGTGGCCGGCCTGCACGGCGTCCAGCACCGCGTAGCCGACGTTTCCACAGGCCACGGCGTCGGCGCCGGCCGCGCGCAGCATCGACTCGAGCATGCCGACCGTCGTGGTCTTGCCGTTGGTTCCGGTGACCACGAGCCACGACGGCGGGTGCTCGCGAAGTTGCCCCACGCGCCAAGCGAGCTCGACGTCGCCGATCACCTCGATGCCCGCCGCGGCCGCGGCCACCAGCAGCGGCGCGGTCGGGCGCCAGCCCGGACTCGTGACGACGAGCGCCGTGCCGGGCGGCGGTTCGGTCAGACCCGGCACCAGCTCGGCGCCGAGACCCGCGAGCTCCTCGAGGCGTTCGGAATTGCCATCCGTGACCGTGACGTGCGCACCCAGCTCGCGCAGGACCGGGACCACCGAACGGCCGGTGACACCGGCGCCGGCGACCAGGACACTCCGGCCTTCGAGCGAGAGTTCCGTTCGTGCCAAGGCCTAGCCCCCGAGGCCGAGCTGCTCGCTGTAGAACAGCCCGAGCCCGAACATGCAGCAGATCGCCGACAACAGCCAGAACCGGATGATCACCGTGGTTTCGGCCCACCCGGCGAGCTCGAAGTGGTGGTGGAAGGGCGCCATCCGGAACAGCCTTCGCCGCGTCGTGCGGAACACCGCGATCTGCGTGACCACCGAGATCATCTCGACCATGAACAGGCCGCCGATCACGATGGCGAGCAGCTCGGTGCGAGTCGTCATCGACAGGCCGGCGACGAGGCCGCCGAGCGCGAGGGAACCGGTGTCACCCATGAAGATCTTGGCGGGCGCCGCGTTCCACCACAGGAAGCCGACGCAGGCACCCGCGGCGGCAGCGGCCACCACGGCGAGGTCGAGCGGGTCGCGCACGTCGTAACACGCGGGTTGTGGCCCGTCCGCAGCGGCGCAGGAGAGGCGCGCCTGCCAGAACGAGATGACCACGTAGGTCGCGAGCACCATCGCGGCCGCGCCGCCGGCGAGCCCGTCGAGGCCGTCGGTGAAGTTCACCGCGTTCGACCAACCCGAGATCACGATGTAGCAAAAGATCACGAACACGATCGACGGGAACGTGATCAGCGAGAGGTCCCGCACGTACGAGAGGCTCTGCGACGCCGGGGTGAGCCCGTGCTCGTCGGCGAACTGCAGCGACAGCACCGCGAAGAGGACCGTGATCACGAGCTGGCCGACCAGCTTCGCCGTCTTGTTCAAACCCAGGTTGCGTTGCTTGCGGATCTTGATGAAGTCGTCGAGGAATCCGACGACGCCGAGCCCCACGGCCAGCATGAGCACCAGCAGACCCGACGCCGACGGCGCCGAGCTGTGCGAACCGCCGAGCCAGCTGATCAGGTGCGCGACGAAGTAGCCGACGACCATCGCGATGATGATCGCCACGCCACCCATGGTCGGGGTGCCGCGCTTCGACTTGTGCCCCTGCGGGCCTTCTTCGCGGATCTCCTGCCCGAAGCCCTGCCGGGAGAAGACCCGGATCAGGTAGGGCGTGAGCAGGATGGAGACCAGCAGGCCCGCCGCGGCCGCGATCAGAATGTTGATCACGCGTGACCACCGTTCGAGCGTTCGGAGGAGGGGGAGGAGTCATCCGGGGAATCGGCCAGCAGCTCTTCGGCCACCCGCCAGAGACCGGCGGCGTTGGACGCCTTGACCAGCACGACGTCCCCGGGACGAAGCTGATCATGCAGCAGGGCCACGGCGGCCTCGCCGTCGGGTACCTGCACCGACTCCTCGTTCCAGGAGCCTTCCTGCGAAGCGCCCTGGTGCATCGGTGCGGCCTCGTCGCCGACGACCACGAGCTTGTCGATGTTGAGGCGCACCACGAGCCGGCCGATCGAATCGTGTTCGGTCACGGAGTCGGCGCCGAGCTCGCCCATCAGGCCGAGCACGGCCCACGCGCGGCGCCCGGTGCGCCGCATCGAGGCGAGCGCTTTCAGCGCGGCCCGCACGGACTCCGGGTTGGCGTTGTAGGCGTCGTTGAGAACCGTGACGCCGTCGGCGCGGGTGGTCACGGCCATGCGGTGGGCCGAACGCCGTTCGAGAGCCGCCAGCCGCTGCGCGATCTCGGCCGGCGTAGCGCCCAGCTCCAGCGCGATCGCGGCGGCGGTAAGCGCGTTGCCCACGTGGTGCTCGCCGTGCAGCGGCAACGTGACCTGCGCTTCACCGGCGGGCGTGACGAGCCGGAACGACGCACGGGCTTCGTCGTCCACGCGAATGTCGGCGGCCCGGACCTGTGCGGACGCGCTCTCCCCCACCCCGACCACGCGCGCGGCGGTGCGGCCGGCCATGGCGCAGACCAGCGGATCGTCGAAGTTCAGCACGGCCACGCCGTCCGCCGGCAGAGCTTCGACGAGCTCGCCCTTGGCCTTCGCGATGGCCTCGCGCGAACCGAACTCGCCGACGTGGGCACTGCCGACGTTGAGCACGGCGCCGAGGCGCGGCGGCGTGATCGCGGCGGCCTCGGCGATGTGGCCGGGCCCGCGCGCGGACATCTCCAGCACCAAAAACTTCGTGTCCGGCCCTGCGCGCAGCGCGGTCCACGGGTGGCCCAGCTCGCTGTTGAACGATCCTGGCGGCGCGACCGTGGGCCCCATGGGCTCGAGCAGCTGCGCGATCACGTCCTTCGTCGAGGTCTTGCCGGAGGAGCCGGTCAGCGCGACGACCGTGAGTCCGTCGGCGGCGAGCCGGCCGACCACGAACCGGGCCAGCTTCGCGAGCGCGGCCAGCACGGCGGCACCGGAGCCGTCCTTGTCGCCCGCCAGCGCGACCGAACGCTCGTGGGCCTGGCCCGCGGGCAGTGGCGGCACGACGATCGCGGGCGCGTCGACCTCCCGCGCGGCCAGTACCGCGACAGCACCGGCGGCGACCGCCTGCGTGGCGAAGTCGTGCCCGTCGACGCGTTCACCGGGCAGCGCGAGGAACAGCCCACCCGGCCCCAGCTTGCGCGTGTCGAACTCGACACTGCCGGTGACGATCGCCGAGCCGTCCGTGCGGTGCAGGCGCCCGCCGACGACGTCGGCGATCTCGGCCAGGCTGAGCTCGATCACGCTCTCACCTCGAGCTGCTTGCGGATGGCGGCTTCGAGCTCGTCGCGGTCGGAGAACGGGTGCACGACACCGTGCGCCTCCTGACCGGTCTCGTGACCCTTCCCCGCGATGTACACGATGTCGCCCGCGCGGGCGAGCGAAACCGCGTGGGCGATGGCTTCGCGGCGGTCCGGGATCTCCACGATCTCGCCGCCCTGCGACGGGCCCACGCCCCGCGCACCCTGAAGCATCGCCGCGCGGATCGCGGCCGGGTCCTCGGAGCGCGGGTTGTCGTCGGTCACGATGAGCACGTCGCTGCGACGCACCGCTTCCTCGCCCATCATCGGGCGCTTGGCGGTGTCGCGGTCGCCGCCGCAGCCGAGGACGGTGATGACGCGGCCCTCGGCGCGGGCACGCAGCGCGTCGAGTCCCTGCGCGACGGCCGCGGGCTTGTGCGCGTAGTCGACCACCGCCGTGAAGTCCTGGCCCAGGTACACCCGCTCCATCCGGCCCGGCACCTCGACGGTCGCCAGCCCGGTCACGATGTCCCTTGGCGAAACGCCGGCGCTCGCCAGCATCGCCGCGGCCAGCACGGCGTTGGCCACGTTGAACGTGCCCGGCAGCGGAATCTTCGCCGCGAGCGGCGGCCCGTCCGGCCCGTGCAGCGTGAAGGTCTGCTCCCCCGCCGCCGTCGGCTCGATGTCGGACGCGCGCCACGCGGCGTCGGCGCCCGGCTCGATCGACACGGTCACCGTCTGCGGCGTGAGCAAGGCCCTGCCCCACGCGCTGTCAACGACCACGACCTCGGTGGTGGAGCGGCCGTCGAACAGCAGCGACTTGGCGGCGAAGTACTCCTCCATGTCGTGATGGAAGTCGAGGTGGTCCTGGGAGAGGTTGGTGAAGGCGCCCACGGAGAACCGCGTGCCGTTGACGCGGCCCAGTGCCAGCGCGTGGCTCGAAACCTCCATCGGCACGTGCGTGACGCCTCGTTCGAGCATCACCGCGAGCAGCGCCTGCAGGTCCGGGGCCTCGGGCGTGGTGAACCCGCTCACGAGCCGCTCGCCCGCGATGCGGGTCTCGACGGTGCCGATGAGCCCGGTGGTGAGCCCGGCGGCACGCAGCCCCGAGTCGACGAGGTACGAGGTCGTGGTCTTGCCCGCGGTGCCGGTGACCCCGAGTACCGACAGCTGCAGGGACGGCTCGCCGTAGATCCACGCGGCGATCTCGCCCAGCGCGGCCCGCGGGTCCGGGTGCACGAGGACGGGGAGACCGGCGTCGCGCAGCGCGGGTCGCTCAGCGCCCGCGGGGTCGGTGAGCACCGCGGTGGCTCCGGCGGCCACCGCCTGGTCGCTGAAGTCGGCGCCATGGGCACGCGCGCCGGGCAAACCGGCGAACAGGTCACCGGCCAGCACGTGCTGGGCACGCAGCGTGGTCCCCGTGACGGTGAGGTCGGCGGCCTCGGGGGAGTCGGCGATGAGCCGGGCCCCCGAGCGGGCGAGCAGCGTAGCCAGCGGGACCGGGTCGATCCGGGCCGGGCGGGGCGGCGCGGCGACCGCCTTCACCGGGCTTTCCGGCAGCGCGGACGCAGCCGGCCCACTCTGGGGCTGGGAGGAGGACACGGACACGTCCGAGAGGTTACCGAGAGCGCGTTCGGGTGACCGAAGGCGGTACGGCGAACGGGCCCCGCCACGCCCGGTGTGCTATGGGCGGCGACCAGGGTCGTTACGGCACAAGTGTTTCGGGTCGAGGCCACCAGCCGAAGTGGACGTTCGCGCGAGAAAACCCGCCCACTCGCGCGGAACGGGCCACCTCGCACACGGCGAAGTGGCCCGTCGCGGCCGCGGCCGGGAACGATCACGGGACCGTTTCCGAAGCAGTCACGGAAGCACGAGCGGCACGATCGGCGAAGGCCCGTCGGACAGCGGAATCTGGTACCGCTGCGTGAGGTACGACGCGATCGAGTGGAAAAGCGGGCCCGCCGAATGCCCGGCGGGCAGCGTGGTGTCGGGGGCGTCGAGACGGATTCCGACGACGAATCGCGGGTGGTCGGCGGGCAGGATGCCGGCGAAGGTGATGTTGGCCAGGCTCTGGCTGTATGCCTTAGTGCGTGGGTCGATCTGCTGGCCCGTGCCGGTCTTGCCGGAGATCTGGTAGCCCTCCAGCGCGGCCGAGGGCGCGGTGCCGGAGTTGGGGCTCTTGGCGTTCTGCACCACGGCGCGCAGCATGTTGCGCACCGTCGTCGCGGTCTGTGAGCTGACGACTCGCACGGGCTGCGGCGCCGGCTCGGGCACGACCGTGCCGTCCGGCTTCTTCGTCGCCTTGATGATCCGCGGCGGCACGCGCACGCCGTCGTTCGCGATCGCCTGGTACATCCCGGCCATCTGGACCACGGTCATCGACAGGCCCTGGCCGATCGGCAGGTTGCCGAACGTGCTCGCCGACCACTGGTTGCGCGGCGGCACGTAGCCGGGGCTCTCGCCGGGCAGGCCAAGGTTGGTGCGCTGGCCGATGCCGAACTTCTTCAGCAGCGCCGAATAGCGGTCCGGACCCACCTTCTGTGCGATCTCCAGCGTGCCGACGTTGGAGGACTTGGCGAACACGCCCGTGGTGGTGAAGGTCTGCGTGGGGTGCACCCACGCGTCGTGGATCGTGCGGTCGGCGATCTTGATCTCGCCCGGCACCGAGATCGTCGACTCTGGTGTTTCGATGCCCTCGTCGATCGCCGCGGTGGCCGTGACGATCTTGTTCACGGAACCGGGTTCGTACGGCGTGGTGACCGCGCGGTCGTTGAGCAGCTCGTCCTGGAACGTCGACGGATCGTTCGGGTTGAACGTCTTGTCGTCGGCCAGTGCGTAGATCTCGCCGGTCTTCGCGTCCATGATCACGGCCTGGCCGCCCTTGGCGTGCGACTGCGCGACGTAGTCGCCCAGCTGCTGCTGCAGCTCGTACTGCAGGTCCGAGTCGATCGTCAGCTCGAGGTCCGAGCCGGGCACGGCGGCCTGCAGCACGTGCTCGGATCCCGGCAGATACAGGTTGTCGTTGCCGTTCTGGGTGCTCACGATCTCGCGGCCCGGCGTGCCGGCCAGCTCGTTGTCGCGCGACTGCTCCAGCCCGACCACACCGTGGAGGTTGTGCTTGGACACGTCCGGGTCGTCCATGCGCCAGTTGGCGAGCCCGACGATGTTCGATGCCAGCGTGTCGCCGGGGTACTCGCGCTTGGCCCGGTTTTCCACGCCGATCCACGGGAACTGCTTCACGATGTCGTCGGCCACCGACGGTTCGACGTCGTCCACGAGGTAGGTGAACGACTGCGACTTGTGCAGCTTTTGCAGCAGGTCCTGCTCAGTCGTCAGGTTGGGCACCTTGCTGGCGATGTACTTCGCCGCCGCGGTCACCTGCGACTCGAAGGTCTTCGTGGTGCCCGGGTGCTGCTTCGCGTAGTCGTCCATGGACTTGTGCAGCGTGCGCAGGTTCACCGACAGCGCGCGCGTCTCCACGCTGAAGGCCAGCTTGTTGCCGTTTCGGTCCACAATAGACCCACGCTGGGCCGGGATGTCGATGGTGAGGCTGCGCTGCCGCTCTGCCGCGGCCGAGAGCGTCGGCGCCTCGAACCACTGCACCTGTACGAGCTTCGCGCCCGCGATGACCATGAGGGCGACCAGCAGGATGCGCACGGCCGAGAACCGGCTGCGCTGCCCGCCGTTGCCCCGCTTGGCCACCGCGCGGCGCGTCCCCGCGGCGTACGTGCGCCGCGCGCTCCCCTCGGCCCGGCTCGCCCCCGCCGCCATCACTGGCCCGCCGGCGTGTTCGGCAGGTCACCTTCGATGCCGCCCTCGTGCTGGCCGACCGGAGGACCGGCCGGTGGTGCGGCAGTCTCCGCGTTGCTCGAGCCGGCCGGGGCCTGCACCTTCGTCGGGTCACCGACCACCGTGATCTTGCCGTTCTGGCCGACGACGATGCGCGCCGGGTCACCGCCCGGCACCATGCCCAGCTGCTTCGCGGCCGGTGCGAGTGAGGCGGGCGACTCGGCCTTGGCGACGTCGCGCTCGAGCTGGTCCTTCGACTCGGCCAGTTTGGCGTTGGTGTCGCGCAGCTGCTCGAGCCGGTAGGAGTCGGCGATGGCCTGCGTGGTGAGCCACAACGTCGACGCGACCCCGACGGCCATGAGCCCCATCATGATCAGCACGAACGAGGCGCGCGAACGTGGCCAGCGCAGCCGTAGCCGCTTCGGCTTCGGTGCGGCCTCGGCTCCGAGGGGTTCGGCCCGCCGCACGGGCTGCTTCTTCGGTGCGCGCTGCTGCAGCAGGTCCGCTCGCTGCGCGCGCCGCGCGTACGCCCGCTCCGCGGCGGTCGTGCGGCGGCGCGCCGGTGCGGACGGCTGCGCGGTGGTGGGCGGCTGGTCGAGGGCCGGGCTCGCGGCGGCGCTCCGGCGGGTCGCCGGCGCGCCGGTGCGGCGGCGGGACTTCGTGGGTGCGGTCATCGCGGTTCTCCGATCCTCTGTGCTGCCCGCAGCCGCACGGAGGCGGCCCTGGGGTTGTGCTCGATCTCGCTTTCGCCCGCCTTCTCGGCTCCGCGGGTCAGGAGTTTCAGCTCGGGTCCGTGGCCCGGCAGCTCCACCGGAAGCCCTTCGGGCGTCCGGGATTTCGCCAGCTCGGCGAACGCCTGTTTCACCAGCCGGTCTTCGAGCGACTGGTAGGACTCCACGACGATGCGGCCGTCCATCGCGAGTGCCGAGAGCGCGGCCGGCAGCGCGCGCCGCAACACCTCCAGTTCGCCGTTGACCTCGATCCGCAGGGCCTGGAACGTGCGCTTGGCCGGATGCCCGCCGGTGCGGCGGCTCGCGGCGGGCACGGCGTCGTAGAGCAGCTCGACGAGCCGCCCGCTGCGCGTGAACGGCTCCTTCTCGCGCGCGGCCACGATCGCTTTCACGATCCGTTGTGCGAAGCGCTCCTCGCCGTATTCGCGCAGGATCCGCACGAGCTCGCCGGGCGCGTACGTGTTGAGCACGTCGGCCGCCGTGAAGCCGGTGGTCGGATCCATTCGCATGTCCAGCGGCGCGTCCTTGGCGTAGGCGAAGCCGCGTTCGGCGCGGTCCAGCTGCATCGAGGAGACGCCGAGGTCGAACAGGATGCCGTCCACACGGGACCGTCCGAGCCCGGCCAGCGCCTCGGGGAGTCCGTCGTAGACCGTGTGGACGAAATCAACGCGGTCGCCGTGGCGCGCGAGCCGCTCGGCGGACCGTTCGAGCGCGGCGGGGTCGCGGTCGAGCGCGACGAGCCGCAGCCGGGGAAACGCCTCCAGGAGCGCGTCGGAATGTCCACCGAGGCCGACGGTCGCGTCGACCAGCACAGCTTCGCGGTCGGCGAGGGCGGGGGTGAGCAGTTCGACGATGCGCTCCAGCAGCACCGGAACGTGCTCGTGCGCCATGGCCCCTCCCCCTTTCGTGCTTCCTGCGTTCCCGGGGAAGATACGGCGGATGCCGTCAGGTCCCTGTCCGCCCGCTGACGGGTCCTGGCACCGGGGAAGGTGCGCCAGGGCCCCAGAGCGGACAGAGGCCTCACGGCATCCGCGCCGGGCGTCCCCCATCGACCCGCGTCCCCCGACGACGCGGGTGCTCCGGTGGCCGTCTGCTAGAAGACGCCCGGTAGAACTTCCTCTCGAGCCTTCGCGTAGCTGTCCTCGTGTTCTTCCAGGTAGCCCTGCCACGCTTGGGCATCCCAGATCTCCAGCCTGGTGATCGCCCCGATCACCACGCACTCCTTGTTCAGCCCGGCGTAGCGCCGGAGCTCGGGCGCGATGGAGATGCGCCCCTGCCCGTCCGGGCGTTGTTCGTCGGTCCCGGCGAACAGGTAGCGCTGGTAGGCCCGAACCGCCTCGTTGGTGAACGGGGCCTCGGCGACCTTGCGCGCCATCTGCTCGAACTCGGCACGGGGGAAGACGAAGAGGCAGTGGTCCTGCCCCTTGGTGACCATCAGCCCACCGGCCAAGGCGTCGCGGAACTTCGCGGGCAGCGCGAGCCGCCCCTTGTCGTCCAGCTTCGGGGTGTGGGTGCCGAGGAACATCGGCGTCCACCTCCCTACCGATTCCGGCTGGCGAACCACCCGGCTCCGGCCCCGGGGCTCCCTTCCGCCCCACTGGCCACCACCGTACCCCACTTTTCACCACAGTCAACGCGACTTGCGGCTCGTTAACCCGGTGGTGTCACGCGTTTGTGCAGGTCAGCGAAGTGGGGTGTGGTGGGGCTCGCGGGGGCGCCGCGATCAAGATCCCCCGCGCCGGGGTCTCTGGGCAACCTCCGTCGGGCCTGAACGTCCGGGGAGCGGTGCCGCGACGCACCGGGTGGGGGCTGGTGGGGAACGCCAGTGGGGCCGCGTGGGGAACGTGGGGCGAGCGCGGGTGGAGCGGGGGAACGGACCTGGCGAGACCTGCGTGGGACGTGTGGGATCCGCGCGCCCGGCGAGGGCCTCCGGGGGCTCGAGGGAGACGTTCGCCTTACCCGGCTGAGCTCGGGTGGACAGGAGGAGTACTCAGCGGCGCAGACTCACCGGCGCAGACTCAGCGGCGCGGCATCGACGAAGTAGGACCACAGCAGTTGCGTTGGGTGCACCGTGCCGGTGCCGGCGGGCCCGGCTCGTGGCGGGTCAGGCTCGGGGCTGGGCGAGCGTCGGCGCCTTGTGGTGGTGGGCCGGCGTCGCGTGGGGCTGGATGGCGTAGACCACCCAGCCGACCAGCGACAGGCCCGCCCAGCTGATGGCGCGGTAGATCAGCACGGTCGCGGCGGCAGGCGCGGCGGGGACGCCCGCGGCGATCAGGACCCCGAGCAGCCCGGCTTCGGCGAGGCCCGCGCCACCGGGCAGCACCTGGAGGGCGATGCTGGCCTGCACGACCAGGAAGCCGGCGGCGAGCACGTCCCAGCGGATACTGGTGCCGGTGCCCTGGGCACTGGCGATGAGGGCGAAGAAGTCGAACCCCCAGGTGGCGAGCCCGATGATCAGCAGGACCGTCCAGCGGGCGGCGCCGGGACGCAGGCGGGCCACGCGTTCGGAAAGCTGCAGCGCAGCGGCGTCGGCTTTGTCCAGCCAGGTCTTGCGGCAGTCGTGGCACGTGCCCGGAGTGCGGCCGAACAGGTGCAGCAGCGACGTCAGTCCGCGCTGCAGGACCGCGGGGTGCGTCAGCAGAGCCCACACGCCCGCCGAGCCACCGGCGACCACCACGGCCGCGGGTACCGCGAGCCGCACCGGCACGCGGTCAGCCCACGCGAGTCCGAGGAAACCGAGCACGATCAGCAGGACCGTCGTGATCACACCGGCGAGCAGCACCGCCCATGCGGCGAGCGCGCCGTCGACGCCACGGCGGCGCAGCTGGCTGATGGCGTACCCGAGCGACCCGGCCCCGCCGACCACGGGCACAGTGGTGGAAACGGCGTTCTGCGCGAAGGTGATGCCCTGCACGGCCGTCGCGGGCACGTGCGCACCACCGACCAGCAGCAGCTGGCGGTGCAGTTCGCCGTAGAGGGCCAGCGCCACCAGCCCGGCCACCCCGGCAGCCACGACCCAACCCCACCGCACGTGGTCGAGCTGCTCGAACTGCCGCGCCAGGTCCGGCACCCGCCATACGAGGTAGCCGAGTGCCGCCACGACGACCGCCCAGTGGACGACCGGACGCCACCGCAGGCGACGCCGCATCGGAGCGCGCGCGTCCTCCGCCCGTACCCCGGTCTCCGCCCACTCGACGCTGACCACGCCGCGCTCCTCCCGTTGCCGCCTTCTAGCGACAACCGTGGTACGGCACGCGACATTCCACGCTCCGCGCGAGAAAATTCACGCTTGACGGCCTTGACCCGAAAGCGGCGCCGTGACCAACCTGCCCAACCTGACATGGCGCCCACCCGCTCACGAACGAGCTCAGTCGAACAGATCCAGCACCCGCTGCGCGAGCCGCGCACTGTCCGCCGGGGAGACGGTGACCCACGGCTGGTCGCCCCGAGATGCGGTGAGGGTGGTGGTGTAGGCACCGGCGTCGGTGTCGAACCAGGTGAGGCCCCCGAGCCGGGTGAGCGGGCCACGGGCGGCGCGCGTATAAGCCGTGAACTGGCCGGCGGCGAACACCGGACGCTCCTGGATGGTGGCGAGTTCGTCGGCCTGCCGGGCGCGCGCGGGCGACCCGTGGTCCCAGCCGGACGCGGGCAGGGTCACGCCGTGGCCGAGACCGGCGGAGAGGAGGGGCAGGAGCCCGACGATCGAAGACGCCAGCTCGCTCTCGCCGATTTCCCGCAGCCCCACCGTCCGCTCGGGTTGCACCGCCACGACCGCCGAGCGGCCGCGAGCCGCCGCCACGGCGCGAAACGGCGTGTCGGCCGTCATGTCCGCGAGCGCTTCGCACGTGACATACCGGGTGGCGCTGCCGAGGACGCGGAGCCGGTGTTCCAGCTCCGGCGCGAGTCGGCCGTCGAACAGCCCCCGCTCCCCCAGCCCGCGATACACCTCGGCACGGATCGCCTCGCGCTCCTCCACGGTCGCGCCGACACTCGGCACCGCGAGCGGCACCGGCACCGGCCCGAGGCCGAGATCGGTCCACACCACGTCGAACGCCGACGCGGAAAGCCTGATCAAACCGGCCCCGCACCGAGGGAAGGGACGGCCGGGAACGAGACCGGCGGCACGAACCCGCGCAGTGCCTCGTCCCGGGTGCGCACGACGTCGATCGCTTTCTGCCGCGCCGCTTCGGCCTCGGCGCGCCGCGCGTCCAGGTCGAACGAGAGGCCCGCGAGCGTCAGCACGTTTCCGCTCGCCGCCGCGGAACGGATCATCGCCGCCGGGTCGAACTCCACGGGTGGTGGCATGTCGGCCCGCGCCCGTGCCGCCACGCCGGCCTGTCCGGTCACCGCGTCGCCGACCCGCGCCGACGCCGCCGCCGTTTCCCCGAGCCAGCTCGTGGCCCTTGCCAGCACCGCGCGCATCGCGTCGCCCCCGGCGCCCGACCACTGCTCCTCGCTGCCTGCCGACAACGCGACGAGCGGGCCCGTGGCTTCTTCGAGCCGGCGCGCCAGGCCCGTCCAGCCCGCGCCCGCCTGTCCGGCGGCGGCCGGGTCGTTGTCCTGTTCCACCAGCGCCGCCAGTGCGGCGTGGCTGTAGGCCTCGTAACGGGCCACCGGTTCCGGCACGGTCACGGCACACCTTCCTTCGGCGGGTCAGGGCAGTTTCGGCTCGACGAGCCCGGCGACCGTGGCCGCTCGCCGGCAGGCGAGCGGGGTGTCGGAGAAGCTCGCGTTGCTCACGTCCACTTGCACGCTCGCCGAATCGCCCACGCCGAGCAGGACCGCGCACGTCCCGGCGGCGGATTTGGGTCCGGCGACCTGCAAAGCCTGGTGCGCGCCAACCTTCTTCTTCGTCCGCGTGCCGTGGGAGACGTCGAGGTTGGCCAACCCGGCGTTCTCATCGAGCGTGACGCTGACACCGAACGTCGAGGGCACGGTCCAGTCACACGCCCGGGCGCCGCCGATCGTCTTCGGCGTGCCGAGTGCCGTGAGCCCGGCGGTCGAGCGGTCCTGCGGTGACAGGAGCGCGCACGGATCGAGCGCGGCCAGGACCGGCGTGGGTTCGGGGCCGCCGTCGGCGACCGGAAGCGCCGTCTGTGCCACGGGCGCGTGCCCGCATGCGGCGAGCACACCCACCACGGGCACGAGCAAGAAGAGTTTCACGAGCCGCACGGAATCAGCCACCGGAACAGTCCACGCCGCCTGCCGCGGATTCGTCGTGCGCCTGATACGTCGCCAGCGCCTTCGCGATCCGCTCCTTGAGGTTTTCGATCTCCTTGCCGAACGCCGTCAGCTGCGCCACCGCCGACTCGTCGCCCCCGAGGCCGTATTTCGCCATGAAGGCGCCGACCTCGCCCGCGTAACCACCGCCGAGCGGCACGGTCCGCCCGAGAACCGAGGCCTCACGGACCATCTCGCCCACCGCGTCCTGCAGTTCGCCGAGCTTGGTGTAGGTCGCGGTCGCCAGCTCCGGCCCGACGGCGAACCCGCCGGAACCCGGGCCCGTCAGCCCCGGCACATCGGGCAGCGGCGCGGTCCCGGCCTGGCTCATCAGCGGTGGCACCTCTCCGTCGAGCCCGTTCCGGGCGGTAGCCGAGTGACTCCACTCGAAGTTTAGGGGAGAGCGCACGGTCAGCGGGAACACCCGAAAACCCCTCCCGGCCACCCGGACGGAGCAGCCGGGTCATTGCCGGAGAGTCACCAGAAACCGTTCACGGGGTTCCGGCGCCGAGTTCGCCCGAGTTTGACACACTGGATGGAAGGCTGATCGTTGCGTGGACGGCGAGCGACCCACGCCGCACAGCCATGCCCCACCAGGAGGTCGAGTGACGTCGAGAATCCAGTCCGCCACCCCTGCCGGACAGCAGGGCGGCGGAGCCGGGCAGCCGCCCCACCCCACGGCGGATGCCCCGATCGGCCGGCAGAACGGATACGGCGCCCGGGTGTCCCTCGACGAACTCCACGACACGGCCCGCCGCATCGCGGCGAACGTCGAACGCGTGCTGGTCGGCAAGCCCGACGTCATCCGGATCGCACTGGTGACCCTCCTCGCCGAGGGTCACTTGCTCGTCGAGGACGTGCCGGGCGTCGGCAAGACGTCGCTGGCGAAGGCACTCGCGCGCTCGATCGACTGCACCGTGAGCCGCGTGCAGTTCACCCCCGACCTGCTGCCGAGCGACGTCACCGGCGTGTCGATCTACAACCGGCAGACCGGTGAATTCGAGTTCCGGCCCGGCCCGGTGTTCGCGAACATCGTGGTGGGCGACGAGATCAACCGCGCGTCACCGAAGACGCAGTCGGCGCTGCTGGAGTGCATGGAAGAGCACCAGGTCACGGTCGACACGAGCACGTACACGCTCGGCGCGCCGTTCATGGTCATCGCCACGCAGAACCCGATCGAGATGGAGGGCACCTACGCACTGCCCGAGGCGCAACGCGACCGATTCACCGCGCGCGTGTCGATCGGTTACCCGGACCAGCAGGCCGAGCTGGCGATGGTCGACGAGCACGCGGGCCACAACCCGCTGGCCGAGCTGTCGGCGGTGTCCGACGGCGCGACCGTGCAGCAGCTGATCGAGACCGTGCGCGCGGTGCACATCGCGCCCGAGGTACGCCGTTACGCGGTCGAGCTGGTGGCCGCCACCCGGCAGGTGCCGGAGATCCGGCTCGGCGCGTCGCCGCGGGCGACACTGCACCTGGTCCGTGCCGCGCGGGCGCAGGCGGCGCTCACGGGGCGCGAATACGTGGTGCCGGACGACCTGCACACGGTCGCCGTGCCTGTGCTGGCCCATCGGCTCGTCCTCACCACGGAAGCACACGCCGCGCGCCGTTCGGCGACCGACGTGGTCCGCGCGGTCCTGCACCGCGTCCCCGTCCCCCAGGGCTCGGCCGGCACTCGCTGAGCCCCCCAGTCGATTCGAGAACCGCATGTTGCGCGCACTGTCCGGCCTGACCACCCGCGGCCGATGTCTGCTGGCCGCCGGGATCGCCGCGGCCGTGTGCTCGCTGGTGCTCAACGAACGCGACCTGCTGCGCGTCGCCGTGTTCGTGGTGGCGATGCCGCTGCTGGTCGCCGCCTTCATCTCGGCGACGCGGCTGCGGCTCGGCGCCGCACGGACGCTGCGGCCCGACCGGGTGGCCGTCGGCGCGAGCGGCGAGGTGAACCTCGAGTTGTGGCGCAGCGGACGGCTCCCCGGCGGTGAGGTGCTGCTGGAGGACGGCGTGCCGTACACGCTGGGCTCGCGCCCGCGATTCGTCGTCGAACGGCTCCCGCACGAGCGCCGGGTCCTGCTGCGCTACCCGCTGCAGCCGATGCTGCGCGGGATCCAGCAGGTGGGCCCGCTGCGCGCGACGATCACCGACCCCTTCGGGCTGTGCGAGTTCGAGCGCGAGCTGATCGGCCACTCGCGCCTCGTGGTCGTGCCCCAGGTTGCCGCGCTGTGGGGCCTGCCGGGCGGTGCCGGCGTCGGTGCGGGCGACGACGGCACGGTGCGCCTGCACGCCGGGCAAGGCGAGCCCGATGTGATCGTGCGCCACTACCGCACCGGTGACGACATGCGGAAAGTTCACTGGCGCTCCACCGCCCGCCGCGACGAGGTCATGGTGCGGGTGGAGGAAAAGCCGTGGCGCGGCGGCACGACCGTGCTGCTCGACCACCGGGCGGCCGCACACCACGGCACCGGTCCGGCCGCGAGCCTCGAGTGGGCCGTGTCGTTCGCGGCTTCCGTCGCGCTGCACCTGCGCCGCTCCGGCCACCGCGTCCGCCTGGTCACCGAACACGGCATCACGCTCGCCGAAGCCCCCGGCGACGGCGGCGAGGGCTACGACAACGTGGTGCTCGACGCACTGGCCGCGCTGCAGCCCGCGCACCAACGCGACGTGACGCTGGGCCACGACCCCGCCGAAGGGCAGGAACTCATCGCGGTGCTCGGCACCGTCAGCGCGGAGTCGGTGCACGAGCTGGCCCGCTACCGTCCGCGCGGCGTCCGCAGTCTCGCCGTCCTGCTGGACACGCCCGGCTGGGCTGGGCGACCCCGGCAGGACGGCCCGGGTGACCACCAGGCCGCCGCGACGCAGGACGCCGCCGAGCTGCTGCGCGCGGCCGGCTGGGGTGTCGTCGTCGCCGGCCCCCAGACGCCGATGCCGCAGGTGTGGGCGGAACTCTGCCGCACCGGCACGCACCGCGCCGCCCTGCTCGGCGGTGCGCGATGACCACGACCGCACCCCGGCCGACGGCGCCACCCATCCCCCACACTCCCTCCCCGCAACCGCCCGCGCCGCCGGTGTGGTCCAGCGGCATCCTGCCGCCCGTTGCCGCCGGTGTCGCGACGCTGTGCGCGGCGACGTCGCTGACGAGCGTCGTCTCCGGGTGGGCGTGGTTCGGCTACCTGTTCGTGGCGGTCGTGCTGGTCGCATCGACGGGGCTGGCGCTGCGTTCGCTGCGCACGCCGACCATCGTCGTCGGCCTCGGTCAACTGCTGGTGCTGTTGTTCCTGGTCACGGGCGCGTTCACCACGCAGGGCATCCTCAAGATCATCCCGGGCCCGTCGGCGTTCGGGGAGCTGCAGGCGACGCTGGCGGCGTCGGCGGAGCAGATCCGCACGGGCCTGCCACCGGTCGAAGGCACACAACCGATCCTGTGCCTGGTGACGATCGCCATCGGGCTCGTCGCGGTGCTCGTCGACACGTTGGCCGTCGCGGCCGCGGCGCCGGCCGCCACTGGTCTGGTCCTCTTGTGCGTGTACGCGGTGCCAGCGGCGCTGGCCGACGACTTGCTGCCGTGGTGGACGTTCGTGCTCGGCGCCGCGGCGTTCGCATGCCTGCTGGCGCTCGACGGTAACCACCGGCACCGGCGCTGGCGCAACCGTGATGCGCCGGGTTCCGGTGGGTGGGCGCGGGCCGTGCAGGCGCCGGTGGCGGTGGTCTGCGCCGCCCTCGTGCTCGGCTTGCTGGGCGGCGGCATCACGTGGGTGGGCACCGTCGGAAAGATCCCGTTCGGCGCGGGCTCGGGCGCCGGCGGCGGGACCGGTGGCTTCGGCGTCGCTCCGTTCACGCAACTGCGCGGACTGCTCGACCAGGGTCAGAACACGGAATTGTTCCAGGTCCGTGGGCTCGGTAACGACCGTGAGTACCTACGAGCGTTCACTTTGGACACCTACACGCCGAACCAGGGCTGGAGCCTGCGCGGCGGCGGCCAGGCGCAGACGGGTGTGCTGGCCAACAGCACGCTGCCGGCCGCACCTGGCGACGACGGCAGCGGCGTCTCGAGGCAGATCCAGATCCAGCCGACGCGGTGGGTCGACAACTGGCTGCCGATCTACGGCGCGCCGAGGGCGCTGCGCGGACTTTCGTCGCAGTGGCTGTACGACCGCGTCAGCGGCTCGGTGTTCACGACGAAGAGCGAACCCGCGCCCGCTTACACGGAAGTGGCTTCGCTCAAGCAGCCCACGGCCGAACAGCTGCGGTCCGCCGATCCGAAGTCCGACGAGATACCGGCGTTCTACACGCAGATCGGGCGTGTCGACCCACGCGTGATCGCGAAGACGAACCAGATCGTCGCGGGCAA
Organism: Amycolatopsis sp.; assembly: GCA_035551175.1. Lineage (GTDB taxonomy): Bacteria > Actinomycetota > Actinomycetes > Mycobacteriales > Pseudonocardiaceae > Amycolatopsis. Next base: position 30,793 of record DASZNR010000066.1, read on the forward strand.
GACGAACAACTTCGACCGGGCGACCGCGTTGTGGCAGTTCTTCAGCGCGCAGAACGGTTTCGTGTACGACACGAAGACCGCCGACGCGAAGGATCCGGACGCGCTGGCCGACTTCATCCTCAACGGCAAGCGGGGCTATTGCGAGCAGTACGCGTCGGCGATGGCCGTGATGCTCCGCGTGGCCCACATCCCGTCACGGGTCGCGATCGGCTTCACGCCGGGCGTCTCGAAGGGGGATTACCAGTCGATCTCTTCGCAGGATGCGCATGCGTGGGTCGAGGCGTACTTCGGCGACCGCGGCTGGGTGGCCTTCGACCCCACACCGCTGGCCGACGGGCGCGGCATCGTGCCGCCGTACCTGCAGCAGAACAGCTCGGGCTCCCAGCAGCCCGACGCGACCGACGACGTACCCACGGCGCCCCGCTCGGCCGCCCCGACCGCCGAGGCGCAGCCGGACAAGGGCCAAAGCGATGCGGCCCCGGCGGCGCCCACGGCCGCGCCGCCGCAGCACGGCTGGCTCGCGATCCTCGCCGCCGTGCTCGCCGTGCTCGGCGCCGCCGCGGTCGTGGCCTCCCACGTGCTACGCCGGCGCCCTCCCCCGCCCGGCGTCACCCCGGAGGCGGTGCCCGACGGCGATGTGCTGGTGCGCACCGCACCGGCAGTGGTCCGGACCAACCAGGTCACGCTCTGGCTGCCACTCGCGGCGGGCGTCCTGTTCGTCGCCGCGGTCGGCTTCCTGGCCGGCCTGGTGGCCTGGTGGTTCGCCCTGCTGGTCGTGGTCGTGCTCGCGGCCACCGGCGGGCCGGCGTTCCTCCGCGACTTCACGCGCCGCCGCCACCTGCAGGCCATCGTCACCCACGCGCCCGGCTCGGCCGACGCCGCCTGGCGCGAACTGCGCGCCGAATGCGCCGACCGCGGCCTCGCCCTGTCCCCCAGCGACACGGTCCGCGTGGCCGCCCAGAAGATCGCCGAGCGCCACCACCTCGACGACCCTGGTCGTGAGAGCCTTCGCACCGTCGTCGGCGCCGTGGAACACACCTGGTACAGCGACTCCCCGGCTCCCCCACCGTCGCTGGCCGCGGCCTTCGAACAACTCCGCCGCAGTCTGCGCAGCACGGCTCCCCTGTCCCTGCGCGGGCGGCTCTTCCCGAAATCGATACTGCGTCGGCGTTCCTGAGCCGACGAGGGGGCCGGTGATTCTCGCGCAGGTCGACGGCTGCGGTTTTCGCCGATGGGCCCTCCGGCTCCCTGATTATCGCCTGAGGGTGAGTGGCGTTTCGCGATGGTCAGACCTCCGCGGGGGTCGAACGCCGTCTACGGACCTGCCTGCCCGACGGCTCCCCGCCGCGCCCAAGGGGCGCGCGTACGAGAACCCGCGCCCCGCCGAGGAGGGCAGAGCGCGGGTTCCGAAGACGAAGCTACTGTTCTTCGAAGCGCTGGCGGAAGCGTTCTTCCATGCGTTGCGTGAATGAGCTCTTGCGGCTCGCTCCCTTGCCGCCGTGGCCGCCTCCGGGGTCCTTGGCGCCGGCGTCTCCGCCGTGGCGCAGGGACGTGACGGCCATCATGACCCCGAGGAACATCACGAGGAACCCCAGCACGCTGATCAACGGGATGTCAGCGACCCGGAGCACGGGCACGACCACGCCGAGCACGAGCAGTGCGACACCCACCACGAACAGGGCGATGCCCTGGATACGCCGTCGGCGGGCAGGGCGGCGCAACCGGGTGCCACGCACCGTGGATGCGAACTTGGGGTCCTCGGCATAGAGCTCGCGCTCGATCTGGTCGAGCAGCCGCTGCTCATGCTCGGAGAGTGGCATCTTTCCTCCTCCGGCACAGCTGTCGCGGGCGCCGGGCCGCGCAACGTTCTGGACCCAACTGTCAGCCCCAGGCGGGGCTGCACCGTCCAGGATACGAGCCCCGCGCGCGTCCGACTACCCGATCCCGCATCCGGAAGGGATCGAATTGGGGGAAATCATGGCTGACGCAGGTTGACGCTCGGTCATCGGGCCTTCCTCAGTGCTCGCGCGGCCGCAGCAGCGACGCCGGCCGCACCGCCGCGGAGCCGAAGCGGGATCGCGCGACATCGGCCGCCACCTCGGCGTCGCGCCAGCGGGGCTCGCCGGACTCGAATCGCAGCTGCTCGCCGTCGGCCCCCGTGTCGAGTCCCTCCACGCGGACGCCGATCAGCCGCACGGCCCCCGTCGGCGCGTGCTCCGTCAGCAGCTCGACGGCGGTGCGGTGGATGTCCCGCGCGACGTCCGTGGCCGTGAACTGCGTGCGCGCCCGGGTGATCGTGGTGAAGTCGGCGAACCGCACCTTGATCGACACCGTGCGCCCACGCAGGCCGCGCGCCCGCAGCGTCGCGCCCACGCGTTCGGCGAGCCGGAGCAGCTCCAGCCCCAGCTCGGCGCGGCTGTGGAGGTCGACGTCGAACGTTCGCTCCGCCCCGATCGACTTCTCCGGCGACTCCGGCACGACCTCCCGGTCGTCGTGACCGTTGGCGAGGGCCCACAGGTGCTCGCCCATGGCCTTGCCGAGCGAGCGCCGCAACCGGGCAGGCGGGGCGGCCGCGACGTCGGCGATCGTGTGCAGGGCCTGCTGCCGCAGCTGTTCCTGCGTGCGCCTGCCCACTCCCCACAGCGCCGACACCGGCAGAGGATGCAGGAACTCCAGCGTCTCTGCTGCCGGCACGACGACCATCCCGTCGGGCTTCGCCATGCCCGAAGCGAGCTTCGCCACGAACTTCACCTTCGCGACCCCCACTGAGCACGTGATCCCGTGCTCCGCCGCCACCCGCGCCCGGATCCGGGCGCCCAACTGCCCCGGCGTGGCCCCCAGCCGCCGCAGCGCGCCACCGACGTCGAGGAACGCCTCGTCGAGGCTGAGCGGTTCCACGAGTGGCGTCAGCTCCCGGAAGATGTCCATCACGCGCCGCGACACGTCACCGTAGAGACCCGACGTCGGCGGAATGCAGATCAAGTGCGGGCACAGCCGCTTCGCCGTGGCGAACGGCATCGCCGAGTGCACACCGTACTTGCGCGCGGGGTAGTTCGCGGCGGCCACCACGGACCGCGGCCCACCGCCGGAGACGACGACGGGTTTGTCCACGAGCTCCGGCCGCGTCCGCAGCTCGCACGACACGAAGAACGCATCCATGTCCACGTGCAGGATCGGGCAGCCGGTGTCGTCCGGCAGCTCCTGTGCGCCGGTGCCGACGCGGTAGCGGGCCATCCCGCTCGGCAGCTCGGCGTTTCTGCTCCCCATGCTTGAGGACGCTACCCGCGACCCCCGACAGAAACCGTCGCGCTCAGGCGGCCGGGCGCGCCATCGCGTGCAGCCGGCCCGCGACGTCGCGCAGTTCCGGAACCGAGGAGGCCGCCAGCTCGAACGCCGCGAGCTCCTCCTCCCGGACCTCACCGGGCACGACGTCGGCGATCACGCGGTCGCCCTGCAGCAGCGTGACTTCCAGACCCGCGCCCTCGAGCAGCGCCGTCAGGCCGGCGCCGTCGAACCGGCGCAACACGGTGTCACGCCCACCCGGCACCACGCCGTCGGTGCTGTCCAGCAGCCGCTGAGCCTCCGCGATTCGCCCGGCCAGCGCGCGGTGCAGCACGGCCGCGGTGCGGTTGGCCACGAGCACGGACAACGCGCCGCCCGGCGCGACGGCCGCGGCCAGCGCCGCAAGTGCCACCGGCGGGTCGTCGACGACCTCCAGCAAGCCGTGAGCCAGCACGAGGTCGGCCGAGCCGGCCGCCACGCGGGCGGCGAGCGCGTCGGAATCGTCGGCGATCACCGTGATGCGGCTGGAGACGCCCTCTTCCTCGGCGCGGCGGCGCAAGGTCGCCAGCGCGTTGGGATTCGGCTCGACCACGGTCACGAGGCAGCCCGCCGCCGCGAAGGGCACCGCCCACCCGCCGCTGCCGCCGCCGACGTCGACGACGGAGGGCTGCTCCACGCCGCGGGCGCGGGCCGCCCGCAGCTCCGCTTCGAGCGCCCGGCGAACGGCGCCCGAACCACGGGCGGCCACGGTGTCCGTCTTCATAGACGGACAGGGTAGTGCCCACCTCGCCGGTCACCCGCCGTGACCCGGAGCGGTGTTCGACACCTTCGTCCGGACCCGGCGGGCGCGCGGCCCGTAAGCTGTGCCGAGTGCACACGGTCGCCGTTCTCAGCCTCAAGGGTGGCGTCGGTAAAACGACGGTCGCGCTCGGTATCGCGTCGGCCGCCCTGCGTAGGGGTACCCGGACGCTCGTGGCCGATCTCGACCCGCAGGGCAACGCCACGACCTCCCTCGATCCCCCGTTCACCGACGCGACGCTCGCCGACGTGCTGGAAACTCCGGCACGCGCGGTCCTCGACCGCGCCATCGCGCCCAGCGTCTGGAGCGACGAAATCGACGTGCTGGTCGGTGCCGAAGAGCTGGAGCAGCTCAACGAGCCCGATTCGGACGGACGGCGACTGGAAAATCTCTCGCGCGCCCTCGACGAGCTGCATGGCCGGCCACTGCGGGAGGAACCGTACGAGCTCGTCGTGATCGACTGCCCGCCCTCGCTCGGCCGGCTCACTAAGTCGGCGCTCGTCGCGGCCGACAGCGCGCTGATCGTGACGGAGCCCACGATGTACGCGGTGGCGGGCGCGCAGCGCGCGCTGGAAGCGATCGACCGGATCCGCGAGGACAGCAACCCCGGTCTGCGCCCGATCGGCGTGCTCGTGAACAAGCTGCGCGTGCGCTCCTACGAGCACCAGTTCCGGGTCGCGGAGCTGCGCGAGAACTTCGGCTCGCTGGTGATGCCGACGGCGATCCCCGACCGGCTGGCGGTGCAGCAGGCCCAAGGCGCGTGCAGCCCGATCCACGAGTGGCATTCGCCGGGAGCGCAGGAGATCGCGCTGACGTTCAACATGGTGCTGGCGAAGATTCTGCGCTCCAACCGCGCCGGCCGCCACCGAGTGCACGGGGATGAGGACAGCACCGGCGGCACCGAGACCACCGAGACCACCGAGACCACTGAAGTGTCCGAGAACGCGGGCTGACCCATGCCCGAGGGTGACACCGTCTTCCTCGCCGGCAAGCTGCTCGACAAGGCGCTCGCCGGAAAAACGCTGATACGTGGCGAGTTCCGGCATCCCGCACTGGCCACTGTGGACCTGGCGGGGCGCTCGGTGCTCGGCGTCGCGACGGCCGGCAAGCACTTGCTCACCCGCTTCTCCGGCGACCTGACCCTGCACAGTCACCTGCGCATGGACGGCGCCTGGCACATCTATCCCGCGGGCGGCCGGTGGCGCATGCCGGCCCACCACGCCCGCGTGATACTGGCGACGCCGGACGTGGAGGCCGTCGGATTCCGGCTGCACGACCTGAAACTCGTGCCCACAGCGGCGGAGGTGGACCTCGTCGGCCACCTCGGGCCCGACCTGCTGGATCCACAGTGGACTGAAGAGCACACCGCGCGCGCGGCGGCGGCGCTGGCCGCGCACCCGGACCGCGAGCTCGGCGACGCGCTGCTCGACCAACGGCTGATGGCGGGCGTCGGTAACCTCTACAAGGTGGAGATCTGCTTCCTGCTCAAGATCTCGCCGTGGACACGGATGTCCGAAGTGGACACCACGAAGGTGGTGGCGCTCGCGCGCAAGCTGCTGCTCGCCAACGCGTGGCGCCACGAGCAGGTGACCACGGGCGACCCCCGCCGCGGCCGCCGGAACTGGGTCTACGAACGCACGCGGCAGGGCTGCTTCCGGTGCGGGGGACGCGTCGAGGTACACGAGCAGGGTGACGGACCGTACCGCCGCCCCACCTGGTTCTGCCCGCGCTGCCAGCCGGGCCCGCATCCGGTGGACTGAACCGCTGTTCGCCGCGGGCGAACGGAATCCGGACGGCCGCCGTGAGTTCGCCCAAATGATGTTGCCGGATGGCGAGGTTCGCGGTTAGCGTGGCGGTACACGAGAGAGGAGGTGGTCCTAAGTTGTATTCACACAGGACTCGTGAGGTGGCTGTCCGCTAGCGGATGGTGCGCGTAGGGACTTTGAGCAGCGATACAACCTGAGCCACCTTCGGCTCATCGCCTGCTTCGCGTGCTGCCTGCTGACGAATACCAGGCAGTCACCGTGCTCCCGGGGCTTCCGAGCTCCGGTCCGGCTCGGGCCCGGACGTTTGACGGCGTCCGAGAGCCGCCCCGGGAGCTCCCACCATCTGGACTCGCCGCATTCGAGCGGCCGCCGCGAAATCCTCGCCGCCGTCTCAGCCCGTGAAATCCCGCCGCCGGGCTCAGCCGGACGACCGCCCGGCGATCATCCGGCCGCACGCGGTGCCCCGAACGGCCGAATCCCGCTAGCGTCGGCCACATGCTCAGGCCGGACTACCCGATCACCACGGAACGGTTGCTCCTGCGCCCGTTCAGGCTCGAGGACCTCGATGCGCTGAACTCGTTCCAGTCGCGGGCCGACGTCGCCCGCTACCTCTACTGGGGTCCCCGCAGCCGCGCCGAATCCGCGGCCGCGCTCGCGAAGCGGATCCACAGCTCGACACTGACGCAGGAGGGCCAGTTCCTCGCCGTCGCCGTCGAGCTCGCCGAGACGGGCCAGCTGATCGGCGACCTCAACCTCGAATACCTCAGCTCGGAGCATCGCCAGGGTGCGATCGGCTTCGTCTTCCACCCCGATCACCACGGCAAGGGCCTTGCGCTCGAAGCGACGCGGGAGCTTCTGCGCCTCGGCTTCGAAGACCTGGGCCTGCATCGGATCATCGGCCGCTGCGACGGACGCAATTCGGCGTCGAAAGCCCTGATGGAGCGCCTCGGCATGCGCCAGGAGGCGCACCTGCGGGAAAACGAGATCGTCAAGGGCGAATGGACCGACGAGCTGGTCTACGCGATGCTCGAAAGCGAGTGGAAGGAAGGCGCCGCGGACTGACGGGCGCGCGATCGGCACCACACGCGCGGTGGGTGGCGGGCGCGACGGTCGTCGCGATGAGGCAGCATGGGCGCGTGCTCTTCGACAAGATCGTCCGACCCGCGCTGTACCGGCTGGCGTTCCACGATCCGGAGGTCGTGCACGAGCGCACGGTACGGGCGCTGGGCCGGTTGGCTCCGGCGTTGGGGGCGGTGGCGCGCGCGTACCGCACGGACGACCCGGTCACGGTGTTCGGCCTGCGGTTTCCCAACCGCGTCGGCCTCGCCGCCGGCATGGACAAGAACGGGCTCGCGCTGAAGGCGTGGCCTGCCCTCGGTTTCGGGTTCGTCGAGGTCGGCACCGTCACACGGCACCCGCAGCCCGGCAACCCCAGGCCGCGGCTGTTCAGCCTGCCCGGCAGCGACGGTGTCATCAACCGCATGGGCTTCAACAACGACGGCGCGGAAGCATTGGCCCGGCGTCTGGCCGCCGACGGCAAACCCGGGGTGCCGCTGGGGATCAGCATCGGCAAGTCCAAGGTCACGCCACTCGAAGACGCCGTGGCCGACTACCGCTTTTCGTTGCGGGCGCTGCACCCGTACGCGGACTACTTCGCCATCAACGTCAGCTCCCCCAACACGCCGGGTCTGCGTGCATTGCAGGACAAGGCCGCGTTGGCCGAGCTGCTCGGCGAGCTGCACCGCACGTCGGCCGAACTGGGCGGGGCGACGCCGCTGCTGGTGAAGGTCGCGCCGGACCTGACCGACGAGGCGCTCGGGGAGCTGCTCGAGGTGTGCCTCGAACACGGCGTCGCCGGGATCATCGCCACCAACACCACCCTTTCGCGCGAAGGCATCGCTCCTGCAGAGGCGCACCTCGCGGCCGAACCCGGCGGGCTGTCGGGCCGGCCGCTCACCGCGCGGTCGCTGGAGGTGGTCCGCTTCGTGCACACCCGGGCCGAAGGCAGGCTTCCGATCATCGGCGTCGGCGGCATCATGGGACCCGACGACGCGAGCCGGCTGCTCGACGCCGGCGCGAGCCTCGTGCAGCTCTACACCGGGTTCGCGCTGCACGGGCCGGGGCTGGTGCGCCGGGTCAGCCGCGGGATCGCGGGCCGGCCGTGCTGAGGAAGCGCAGGTAGCCGCGCCACGACTCGTACCGGCCAAGGTCCGGCGCACCAGCCGCGGCGTCCGGGCGACACAGCAGGCCGAGCGGGGCGCTGCCGTCCTCCAGTGCCACGGGACCCAGCACGAACGGTTCGGCCAACGTCGCGGCGAACCGGCCGAACGCGGCCGGCGACAGGCGCCAGCGTTCGCCGTCCACCGCTGTGTCGCCGGCGACCACGCCGGGCTGTGCGGGTTCGGTATCGAGCAGCACCATGCGGTAGCGCTCGGCGGTCCGGGCGGGCCCGGTGAATCGCGCGCCGTGCAGGAGCCCATGAAGCGGCTGGCCGCGCAGGTGCGCCCCGAACACCACGAGATCCACGCCATCGGGCGGGTACGGCTTGGTCGGCTCCCCCATCAGCAGCCCGGCGAGGTCGAGCGCGACCTGGTCTTCGAAGGCCCGGGTGGCGATCGTGACGCCGTAGGGCCGGGCGTCGCCCGGCCGCACCGGGACCGTCACGGCCGCGAGGTCCAGCGTGTTGACGAATGCCGTGTACGTCGCGAGCCTGGCGGCCACGCCGATCGGGTCGGCCAGGGCTTCGCTCAGGTCCGGGTGGTCGGGCACGGTCGGCAGCACGAGCGCGTCGAACCCGCTCAGTGCGTCGCGAGCAGCGGCACGCAACTGCCTCATCCGAGCTTGCGCTTCGATCAGCTCGTGGGCGAGGTGCGTGCCGGCGGCCTCGATGAGACCCGAGACGGTGGGGTCGGCGCCGTCGGGAGCCCCGGCGAGGAACTCTCCCGCCGACGCGTAGCGCTCGGCCACGAGAGCGCTGCCGTAGAGCAGCTGTCCGGCGGCGAAGAACGGCCCGAGGTCGATCGGCGCGGTCACCGCGCCCGCGGCCCTCAGCGATGCCACCACTTCCTGGAATGCTTGTTTCGCGGGCGCCGTGAGGTTGGCGAGTGCGGCATCGCCGGGGATCGCGAGGCGGGGGCGGTCGCCGACGCCGAGTCGGGCATCGGGGGGCCACGGGCGCGCGGACGGGTCGAGCTCGTCGGGACCGGTCATCGCCGCCAGCGCGCGCCGGCCCAGCTCCAGCCGGCTCGCGAAGACCGACACACAATCGAACGACGGCGATGCGGGCAGCACACCCGTCTTCGGCACGAGCCCGAGCGTGGGCTTGAGGCCGAGTACCGCGTTGAGCGCCGCCGGCCCGAGGCCGGCGGCCTCCGTGCCGAGCGCGAGGTCGGCGATCCCGAGCGCGACGGACACGGCGGATCCGCTGCTCGACCCACCCGCCACCTTGTCCGGGTCGCCGGCCGAGGCGACGGCGCCGTACGGGCTGCACACGCCGCTGAGGCCGGCCCCGAACTGGTCGAGGTTCGTCTTGCCGAGGACCACGGCACCCGCGCCGGTGAGCCGGGCGACCGCCGTGGCGCTGGTCACGGGCACCCGCGAAAAATCCGGGCACCCCGCGGTGGTGGGCAGCCCGGCGACGTCGATCAGGTCGGTCACCGCGAGCACGGTCCCCGCCAACGGCAGGTCCTCCCCCGCGCGCACGCGCTCGTCGACCGCTTTCGCGTCGACCAGCACCTCCTCCACCGTGCGGAGGCTGATCCACAGTTCGGGACGGTCGACCTGCGCGAGCCGCTCGAAAGCGGCGACGACCCGGCGGTGCGCGCTGGGCGGGGCGATGGGCGCGGGTTCCGGTTCAAGCGGGAGCGTGGTCACGGGGAGTCCTTTCCTCGGCGGGAAACGGATGAGTCCACTGTGTACCTACGACGCCACGAACCTCGCTTCACGGCGCCGATCCGGTCGGGTACCACCACTGACTGCAGATGAAAAACGTTAAGCGGCACGCATTTCCGTAACCAGGCGTTTCCGATTACGCCATTGTTTCGGTATCCGGGCCGTATCACCGACCGTCGGGCCACCGGCCCCGACCTTAGGCCGACCGGAATCTGAAACTGCGCCGTTCGGCTCGTTCGCGCCCGAGGCGGCCATCACAGCGGAGGAGTTCACCCCCGGTCCGCTAGCGGGACTGGGGCGCGGAAATCCGTGTGCAAGGCCGGCGCTTCGCGATCGCGAGTACCAGCACCGGCGGTCTGGACCGGCCTCGAATTAGCCCAGGACATAGCCGGAACGGCCGGCTAGGAAAGCTCCCGCAGCGCCAACGCCAGCCCGGCCAGATGGTCGGTCGCTTCGGTGAGCGCCTGCTTCGACGTGCCCACGCCGTCGCTGCTGGCGGCGACGGCACGGCCCGCGGCGGCGACCAGGCTGCCAAAGGCTTCGATGCCGTCGTCGAGCTGATCGCGCATGGTGGTGATCGCGGCGTCAAGAGCGGCGCGTTCGCGGGCGGGCGCGGAGTTGCGGCCGCGTTCGATCGCCTGGATGCGGGCGGCGAGGGAGCGCAACGCGGAGGCCGCTTCGAGGGCCGTCCGGTGTGCGTCGGCGACCGAGACGTCCGGGACGGCCGTGGTGCCCAGCGCCGACGGCGCCGACAACTGTCGCAGGAGCTCACCCAGGGAAGCTTCGGATTCGGCGAGCCGCTCCATCGGCACGCGGGCCGCCGAGCCGGCGGGCGGCAGCGGCGGCGGAGTCGCCGAGCCGACGGGAAGCTCGAGCTTCTTGAGACGCCGTAGCTTCAGTCCTGTGCGCACGCTGAACGTGCCGAACACCAGCGTGCCGAAGCCTGAGAGCACGGTCTGCACGACCTCGGGTTGACCGTTGCCGATCAGGCCGGTGGCCGTCAGCACCGTGAGCACGCCGAGCAGGATCGTGACGAGCAGCCACAACGTGAGCGCCCGCGAGGTGCGGTTGATGCGCCGCTGGTGCTTCGCGGCGGGTTCGTTCCAGCGCCGCCACTTCGCCTGCACCTCGGCGACGGCCGGTACCTGTCCCGCGACCTGAGAGAACGCGGTGGGTCGCCGCGGCGCCAGCGGCGGGGATGTGCGCTGCGCGGCGGGTTTCCCGCCGCCGGATTCACCCGACGGCGGCGGGAAGTACCGCTGCAGCTTCTCCTGGGCCTTTTGCGCGTACTCCGGCAGCTTCTCGATGTGCTTTTCGAGCTTGGCGTTGAACTCGTCGAAGTCTCTGCGCCCGGCCATGGCCACCCCCAGGAAAACGTCCGGCGGTCAGGCCGGGTTCTTGCCCTGCTCGGCCTGCACGCGAGCCTGGATCTCCCGCTGGATGTCCGCGCTGCCGGACCCGCCGGCCGATTTCGCCGCGCCGCCGTCGGTGACCTGCGCGACGGAGTCGCCGCGCATCGACGCGCGGATCTGCTCGAGCCGCGAGTGGCCTGCCATCTGCGTGGCCGACTCCTGCACTTCGAGCATACGGCCCTGCACCGAGTTCTGCGCCAGCTCGGCCGACCCCAGCGCGGTGGTGTAGCGCTTCTCGATCTTGTCGCGGACCTCTTCCAGCGACGGCGTGTTGCCCGGCGCCGTCAGCTGGCTCATCTGGTTCAGCGAAGCGGAGACCTGCTCCTGCATCTTCGCCTGCTCCAGCTGCGAGAGCAGCTTGGTGCGCTCGGCCAGCTTCTGCTGCAGCATCGTGGCGTTGCGCTCCACGGCCTTCTTCGCCTGCGCCGCCGCCTGCAGCGACTGGTCGTGCAGGGTCTTGAGGTCCTCGATGCTCTGCTCGGCCGTCACGAGCTGCGCGGCGAAGCTCTCCGCCGCCGTCTCGAACTCGGTGGCCTTCGCCTCGTCGCCCTTGGCGCGGGCTTCGTCGGCGAGCACCAGGGCCTGCCGGGTCGACGCCTGCAGCTTCTCGACCTCACCAAGCTGCCGGTTGAGTTTCATCTCCAGCTGGCGCTGGTTGCCGATCACGGAGGCGGCCTGCTGCGTCAGCGCCTGATGGTTGCGCTGCGCCTCCTCGATGGCCTGCTGGATCTGTACCTTCGGGTCGGCGTGCTCGTCGATCTTCGACGAGAACGCCGCCATCATGTACTTCCAGAACTTCACGAACGGGTTGGCCATCTCCTCCGCCTGCCTTCT
>DASZNR010000067.1:0-19787 GCA_035551175.1 Amycolatopsis sp.
ACCTGGCGGCTGCCCGGGGGCGGATCGCCTTGGCGCGTCCGCGCGGTCCCGAACCGGTACGCGCTGTCCGACAAGCACGAGATCGTCATCGAGTCGCCCCGGCACGGCTGGGACCTCGCGACCGGCACCGAAGCGGAGGTCGCGGACGTGCTCAGCGCCTGGCAGCACCGGCACCGGGCGCTGCGGCCCGCGGCCGCCCAGGTCGTCGTGTTCCGCAACCACGGCCTCGCGGCCGGCATCTCGCTGGCACACCCGCATTCGCAGGTGGCCGGCCTGCCCGTGCTGTCCGCGGGAACGCGGCGCGAGCTGGAGACGGCGCGCGTCCACCACCGCGACCACGGCCGCCGGCTTGCCGACGAACAGCTCGAAGCGGCATTGAGCGAGGGCAAACGGGTCGTCTTCGCCGACGACCACGTCGTCGCCTACACGCCGTTCGCGCCGATCGCCGCCTACGAGGTCCGGATCCTCCCGCACCGGGCACGACCGGACTTCGCCACCGCGAACGCCGAAGAGATCCACGCGACGGCCCGGTGCCTGCGGGCGGTCCTCGCCGCCTTGCGTGCCGAACTGGGTGATCCGGCCTACAACATCGTCGTGCGGACCGCGCCCGGCGGCTACGAGACCGCGCCGTTCCTCGCCTGGTCACTGCAACTGGTGCCTCGACTGGAGATTCCCGCCGGACTGGAGCTGGCGACGGGTGTCCCGGTGACGACCGTGTCGCCGGAACACGCCGCCGCGCGCCTGCGCACCCTGGTCGGGTCGGCCGAAGCGCGGTGACGCGCTCAGCGGCCGAGCTCGCTGCGCACCGCGCGAACGACCTCGGGCACCGCGGCTTGCACAGCGGGCGTGAGCCCGACCCCCAGGCCCAGATCCGCGGCCTCGACCGCGTACACCACGAGTTCGCCCGGCACCCGGCCGAGCGCGGCGCCGAGCCGGACGGCGTCGGGGATGCCGAGCGCGTGGGAACTCGCGGAGCCACCGCCCGGCAGTAGCGAGTCCACTGTGGACCGCCAGATCCGGCCCGGCGTGCTCGGCTCGCACAGCACGGCGTCGACGACGATGGCGAGTTCCGCGCCGGTCCACGCCTCGAGCAGGGCCGCCGGCTCGCCGTCGCAGAGGGCGGTGGCGACGCCGGGAATCGGGTGCGCGTCGAGTTCGGCCAGCACGGCGAGCCCGACGCCGTCGTCGTGGCGGTATTCGTTCCCGACGCCGATCACCACGGCGCGGCTCACCGGTGTTCCCAGGTGACGTCGAGGAAGTGGGCCGAGCAGGAGATGCACGGGTCGTAGTTGCGGATGGTGCGCTCGCACAGATCGGTCAGCGCGGCGTCGTCGAGACCGAGGTTGCCGCTCACGACGCGGCGCAGGTCGTCCTCGATCGCGGCCTGGTTCTGCGAGGTCGGCGGCACGATGTCCGCCGCGCGGATCAGCCCGCCGTCGTCGAGTTCGTAGCGGTGGTACAGCGTGCCGCGCGGTGCTTCGCTGATCCCGTGCCCGATCCCGGCTCGCGGCGGGACGTCGACGGACGGCCGTGACGGTCGTTCGTACTGGTCGATCAGCCGCAGTGCCTCGTCGACGGCGTAGACCAGCTCGACGCCGCGGACGAGGATGCTGCGGAACGGGTTGCGGCACTCCTCCCCCAGCCCGGCTTCCGCGGCGGCCTGCCGGGCCGTCGCCGACAGCTGCGCCGAGTTCAGGGTGTAGCGCGCCAGCGGACCGGTCAGGTAGCGGTGCCCGTCGAGCGAGGCGTGCAACGCCGTGGAGTGCGGCACCTGCGACTCGACGACGTGCGCCGAGAATTCGCGCGGGGAAAAGGCCCAGCCTGAAGTGGTGCGCAGGGTTCCGTCGGCGATGGCGTAGCGGCCGGGTTCGTACGCAGCGAGGAAGTCGTGGTCCAGTTCGAGGTCGGGGAACTCGAACCCGGCTGTCCAGCGGACGGTGTCGAGGGCGATGTCGAGGGCCCGCCGCAGCACCTCGGCCAGTGGGGCCAGCTCGGCGCGGGTGGGCAGCGAATAGAACCCGCCGACGCGGACGTTGACCGGGTGGATCGCCCGCCCGCCGAAGGTTTCGAGCAGCGTGTTGCCCGCCTTCTTCAGCGCCAGGCCGCGCTCGACGATCTCGCGGTGGCGGGTGGCCAGGCTGATCGCGTCCGGGTGGCCGAGGAAATCGGGCGCGTGCAGCAGGTAGATGTGCAGCGCGTGGCTGGAGATCCATTCGCCGCAGTACAGCAGCCGGCGCACGTCGGCGAGCGGCGGATCGAGCGTGACGCCGCACGCCTGCTCGATCGCGTTGCACGCGCTGGTCTGGTAGGCCACCGGGCAGATGCCGCAGATCCGCGCGGTGATGTCCGGCGGTTCGGTGTGCGCGCGGCCGCGCAGGAACGCTTCGAAGAACCGCGGCGGCTCGTAGATGTTCAGTTCGACGCGCTCGACCGTGCCGCCGGTGATCCGGACGTGCAGCGCGCCTTCGCCTTCGACCCGGGCCAGTGAGCTGACGCGCAGCTGACGGCTTCGGTGGCTCATCGTTTCTCCCGCCGGGTCTCGGCCACTGTGAAGGTGCTGAACACGCGGTCCACCGCGTCCTCGCTCATGCCACGCGAACGCAGCAGCGGGATCAGCACCGGGGTGTTCGGCTTCGCCATGGGGCCGAAACAACCGAAACATCCCCGGTGGACGCCGGGGCAGAGCGCGCCGCAGCCGGCGCGGGTGACCGGGCCGAGGCACGGGGTGCCCTCGGCGACCAGCAGGCAGGTGAGGCCGCGGCGCTTGCATTCGGTGCACACGCTGGTGTCGGGCAGGTCCGGCTTCCGGCCGGCGAGCAACGCGGTGATCGTGCCGAGCAGCTGCCCGCGGTCGATCGGGCAGCCGTGCAGCTCGTGGTCCACCGGGACGTGCGCGGCGATCGGGGTCGACGTCTCCAGCGTGTCGACGTACTGCGGGTTCGCGTAGACGACGGAGGTGAATTCGGTGACGTCGGCGAAGTTCCGCAGTGCCTGAATGCCGCCCGAGGTGGCGCACGCGCCGATCGTGACGAGCACCTTCGACTGCGCCCGCACCTCGTGGATGCGGCGCCGGTCCGCCTCGGTGGTGATCGATCCCTCGACCAGGGACACGTCGTACGGACCGGGCAGCACCTCGCTGGACGCCTCGAGGAAGTGCGCGATCCGCACCTGCCCGGCGAACGCGAGGAGCTCGTCTTCACAGTCGAGCAGGGTCAGCTGACAGCCGTCGCAGGAGGCGAACTTCCAGACGGCGAGGGTCGGGGCAGGCATCACAGCTCCTTCACCGCGAGCAGGGGGCCGGCCACCGTGTAGTCCATGACCGGGCCGTCCCGGCAGACCAGCAGCGGGCCGAGCTGACAGTGGCCGCACAGACCGATCCCGCACTTCATCGCCCGCTCCAGGGAAACCCGGATGTGGTGCGCGGACATCTGTTTGGCCAGCAGGATTTCCGCGCAGGCGCGCATCATCGGCTCCGGTCCGCAGAGGAAGGCGCGGGTGCGCTCCGGGTCGAGCTCGAGGGCGGCCAGGGGTTCGGTGACGAAGCCGACCGGCCCGGTCCAGCCCGGCGCCGGGCGGTCGATGGTCTGCAGCAGCTCGACGTCGTGCCGGCCGGCCCAGGACGCCAGCTCGTGCGGGAACAGGAACTCGTCCGGCTTCCGGGCGCCCGCCACCACGACGACCCGCCCGTAGCCGCCACGGTGGTCCAGGACGTCGGCGAGCACCGGACGCAGCGGGCAGAGCCCGGCGCCGCCCGCGACGATCACGATGTCGTTGCCCGCCGCGTCCTCGACGTCCCAGCTGGTCCCGAACGGCCCGCGCACCCCGACGAGGGTGCCGGGCCGGAGGTCGTGCAGCGCCCGGCTCACCGCCCCGACGGCCCGGATCGTGTGCGTCGGCCCGGGGCCGCTGACCGAGATCGCCACCTCGCCGACGCCGTGGCAGTAGAGCATCATGAACTGGCCGAGTTTCGCTTCCGGCAGGGGCTTTCCGTGCGGTTCCAGCCGCAGGCTGACCGAGTCCGCGGTCTCCACCACCCGCCCGGCCACCCGGTACGGCACCGGCACCATCGGTTCGGTCACGGCGTACCTCCGGGGAACGCCACGAGCTTCGCCGCCTCTTCGGTGATGTCGATCCCGGTCGGGCACCAGGCGATGCAGCGGCCGCAGCCGACGCAGCCGGAGCTGCCGAACTGCTCGTGCCAGGTGCCGAGCTTGTGGCTGAACCACTGCCGGTAGCGGCTCGGGCCGGACGTCCGGACGCTGCCGCCGTGCACGTAGGAGAAGTCGAGTTCGAAGCAGGACGCCGAGCGCTGCCAGCGTTCGGCGTGGTCGCCGGTCAGGTCCGTGACGTCCTCGGTCGTCGTGCAGAAGCACGTCGGGCACACCATCGTGCAGTTGCCGCAGGTGAGGCAGCGGCTCGCGACCTCCTCCCACTGCGGCGACTCCCGGGCTTCGCGGATCGCCGCGGGCAGGTCGGCGTCCGGCATCGCCCGCCCCATCCGGCCCGCCGCGGCGGCGACGTCTTCGCGGGCCTCGCGAACTTCGTCTTCCACTGCGGGACGGGCGGTGATCTTTTCCAGCAGCTGTGCGCCTTTCGGCGTACCGACGTCGACGACGAACCGGTCGCCGCCGTCGCGTTCGGTGAGGCCGAGGTCGTAGCCCGGACCGGCCGCGGGGCCGGTGCCCATCGACGTGCAGAAGCACAGCTCGCCCGGTTCGGTGCAGTTCACCGCGACCACGAACAGCTCCCGGCGGCGGCGCTGGTACGAGCCGTCGGGGTTCGCCCCGGCGCCGAGCACCCGGTCGAGGACCGCGATCGCGGCGAGGTCGCAGCCGCGGACGCCGAGGAAGGCGTAGCGGGTGTCGTCCTCCGGCGCGGGGGTGAACTCCCCGGTGCGGTTCACCTCGAAGAGCTTCCGGCGCGGCGGGTGCAGGTAGGTCTTCCACGACTGTGGCCCGGCCGAGTGCCCGAAAACGGCTTCGTCGTCCCGGCGCCGCAGCCGGTACCGGCCGGGTGCGGTGGTGACGCCCCACCCCGCGGGCAGCTGCCCGGCGGAGTCCAGCTCCGCGAGCACGATGGCGTTGTCCCGCACGGTGGGGCCGATCACCCGGTAGCCCTCGCCGCGCAGCGCGTCGACGAGTTCGCCGAGTCCGGTCCGGTCGAGCACCTGAGTCTCCATCGAAACCGCACCTCCGGAGAACCACTGAACCGGCAGTGCCGGGACGCGGCCTAGGGCCGAAGGTCACCGACCGGCCGCGGGGACCAAAGTCCCTTCGCCGGGTACTTCGTGCCCTGGCCGCAACCACCCGTCCGCCAGCACGGTGGTGATTGAAGAGCACAGGCGGGAGGCGGGATGGCGGACACCGGGGGCGTCGACCGCCGCCGCATCGTGGTGCGGGGCACCGTGCAGGGCGTCGGGTTCCGCCCGTTCGTCCACCGCCTCGCCGGGGAACTCGGCATCGGCGGCGAGGTGCGCAACGCGGGCGGGCACGTCGTGATCGACGCCGAGGGCGACCGGCTCGACGACTTCCTCGCGCGGCTGGTCCTGCGTGCGCCTCCGCAGGCGAAGGTCACCGGCGTCGACGTCTTCGGCTGGCCCGGCGGCCTCGTGCTCGCACCGGGATTCCGGGTCGGCGCCAGCACCGGCGGCCGGACCGGTGACGTGCCGCCGGACCTGGCCACCTGCGCGGAGTGCGTGCGGGAGCTGTTCGACCCGGCCGACCGGCGCCACCGCTACCCGTTTCTCAACTGCACCGACTGCGGACCGCGCGCGAGCATCGTCGACCGGCTGCCCTACGACCGGCCGAGCACCGCCATGCGCGCGTTCCCGCTCTGCCCGGACTGCGCGGCCGAGTACCGCGATCCGGCGAACCGGCGCTTCCACGCCGAGCCGATCGCCTGTCCCATGTGTGGCCCGCGGCTCACCTGGTCCCCTTCGGTGCACGGCGAAGCAGCGCTCGCGGCGGCGTGTGCGGTCGTCGCCGACGGCGGGATCGTCGCGGTGAAAGGCCTCGGCGGCTACCAGCTGGTCTGCGACGCGGCACGCGAGGACGTGGTGCAGCGGCTCCGGCTGCAGAAACCGCGGCCGAGCAAGCCCCTGGCCGTGCTGGCCACCGATCTCGACGGCGCCCGGCAGCTGGCGCTCGTCGACGAGCCCGCCGCGAGCCTGCTGACGTCGGCCGCAGCCCCGATCGTCCTGCTCCCCCGCCGCCCCGGCGCGCCGCTCGCCGAGTCGATCGCGCCGGGGCTCACCGACCTCGGCGTCTTCCTCGCCACGACCCCGCTGCACCACCTCCTGCTCGCCGAGCTCGCCCGGCCCCTGGTCGTCACCAGCGGCAACCGGGCGGGCGGGCCCATCGTCATCGACGACGCCGACGCCCACGCCACGCTCGGCCCGATCGTCGACGGCGTCCTCGGCCACGACCGGCCGATCTGGTCCCGCTTCGACGACTCGGTCGTCCGCATGAGCCGCGGCCGGACGACCATGGTGCGCCGGGCCCGCGGCTACGCCCCCGGTCCCCTGCCACTGCCGCACCGGGCCCCGGAACCGGTGCTGGCGCTGGGCGCCCAGCTCAAGCACACCTGCGCGCTCGCCCACGACGACGTCGCCCACCTCGGGCCGCACACCGGCGACCTCTCCGACGCGCGGACGCTCGCCGCGTTCGAGCGGACTGCCGACGATCTCCGCCGCCTGCACAACACCGATCCGGCGTGGTGCGCGCACGACCTGCATCCCGGCTACCTGTCCACTCAGTACGCCCGGCACTGGCCCGCCGGACGCCGGATCGCCGTCCAGCACCACCACGCGCACGTCGCAGCGACCGCCGCCGAACACGGGGTGCCCGGGCCGTTCGTGGGGGTCGCGCTCGACGGGCTCGGCCTCGGTGCCGACGGCACGCTCTGGGGCGGGGAGATCCTGCTCGCGGACTACCGGGGCTTCCGGCGGTTCGGCCGGTTCGGCACCGCACCGCTGCCCGGCGGCGAAGCCGCGGTCCGCCGCCCGGCCCGGATGGCACTGGGTTACCTCTACGGCGCCGAAACCTTCGGCGCACCGCTGCCCGGGGAACTCGCCGGCGGCCTGCTGTCCAGAATGGACGAACGCGAGGTCGCCCTCGTGCGGACGATGATCGAGCGGAACGTCAACTGCCCGGCCGCGTCGAGCGCCGGGCGGCTGTTCGATGCCGTGAGCGCGCTGCTCGGCCTCTGCGACGACAACGGCTACGAAGGCGAGGCGGCGGCGCGGCTGGAAGCGGCGGCGAGCGGCCACGAGCCGGACCAGGCGCTGGACTGGGCCCTGCGGCACCGGGACGGCCTGTGGGTCTACGACCCGGTGCCGACGCTGCGTGACGTCTTGGCCTCCACGTCTTCGCCCGGCGAGACGGCTGCCCGGTTCCACCGGACCGTCGCCGAGGTCGTCGTCGCGCTCGCCGCCAAGGCCGCCGCCGCGCTGGGCACCGACGTCGTGTGCCTCGGCGGGGGCGTGTTCCAGAACGCGCTGCTCACCGCGGAGGTGCTCGACGGACTGGCCGAAGCGGGCCTGCGGCCCCTGGCCGGCGAACGCGTGCCGATGAACGACGGCGGGATCAGCTACGGCCAGGCCGCGATCGCCTGCGCCCGGATGAGCGGGAGGTGAGCCGCGATGTGTCTCGGGATACCCGGCCGGATCGTCGCCGACTCCGGGGACGATCCGGCCCTGCGGATGGGCACGGTCGACTTCGACGGCGTCCGGCGGCCGGTGTGCCTGGCCTACACGCCTGACGCGGCCGTCGGCGACTACGTGATCGTGCACGTCGGCTTCGCGATCAGCCAGGTCGACGAGGCGGAAGCGGCCAAGACCCTCGCCGTGCTCCGCGCGATCCCCGACGCGCTCGCCACGGAACTCGGACCGGAGGCGGTGTCGTGAAGTACCTCGACGAATACCGCGATCCAGTGCTCGCCCGGCGGCTGCTGGCCGAGCTGCGCACGGTCGCGACGTCACCGTGGGCGATCATGGAGGTCTGCGGCGGCCAGACGCACACCCTGGTCCGCCAGGGCATCGATGAGCTGCTACCGGCCGGGATCCGGATGATCCACGGCCCCGGCTGCCCGGTCTGCGTGACCCCGCTGGAAATCATCGACAAGGCGGTGGCCATCGCCGCGCGCCCGGACGTCGTCTTCACCAGTTACGGCGACATGCTGCGCGTGCCCGGCACCAGCGGGGACCTGCTCGGCGTCAAGGCGCGTGGGGGTGACGTCCGCGTCGTCTACACCCCGCTCGACGCGGTCCGGATCGCCCGCGAGAACCCGGATCGGCAGGTCGTGTTCTTCGCCGTCGGGTTCGAGACGACCGCGCCCGCCAACGCGATGGCCGTGCTGCACGCCGCGGAAACCGGGGTGCGGAACTTCTCCGTGCTGGTCAGCCACGTCCTCGTGCCCCCGGCGATCACCGCGATCCTCGACGCGCCCGACAACCAGGTCCAGGCGTTCCTCGCCGCCGGGCACGTCTGCGCCGTGATGGGCTGGACCGAGTACGAGCCGATCGCCGCGCGCTACCGGGTACCGATCGTGGTCACCGGCTTCGAGCCACTCGACCTCCTGGAAGGCATCGTGCTGACCGTGCGCCAGCTCGAGACCGGCCGGGCGACGGTGGAGAACCAGTACGCGCGGGCGGTGCGCCGGTCCGGCAACACCGCCGCACAGGACGTCGTGCGCCGGGTCTTCCGGGTGACCGAACGGACCTGGCGCGGGATCGGCCCGATCCCGGCCAGTGGGCTCGCACTCACCGAAGAGTTCGCCGGGTTCGACGCCGAATCGCGGTTCGCCACCGACGGCGTGCGGACCGCCGAACACCCCGACTGCATCGCCGGGCGCATCCTGCGTGGCACGGCGGTCCCCACGGACTGCGCCGCCTACGGCACCCGCTGCACCCCCCGCACCCCGCTGGGCGCGCCGATGGTGTCCGCCGAGGGCACCTGCGCCGCGTTCCACCACGCCGGCCGCCGTCCGTCCACAATGGAGGCAACCCGATGACGACGATCGACCCGGCCCGCACCACCTGCCCGGTTCCCGCCACCGAGACCGAACGCGTCCTGCTCGGCCACGGCTCCGGCGGGCAGCTGATGGCCGAACTGCTGGGAGAGGTGGTCACCGGGCAACTGGGCGAAGCGGGCCCGCTGGAGGACGCCGCGCTGATCGGCGTCGGCGACACCGATCTGGTGTTCAGCACGGACGGCTTCGTCGTCACCCCGCGGTTCTTCCCCGGCGGCGACATCGGCTCGCTCGCCGTGTACGGCACGGTCAACGACCTCGCGATGCGCGGCGCCCGCCCGGTCGCGCTCGCGCTCGCTTACGTTCTGGAAGAGGGCCTGCCCCTCGCCGAGCTGCGCGAGATCACCGCGTCGGTCGCCCAGGCCGCCCGCGAGTGCGGGGTCCGGGTCGTCACCGGGGATACGAAAGTGGTCGGCCGCGGTGCCGCCGACGGCTGCTACCTCACCACGACCGGCATCGGGGTGCGGCTGCGCGGCGCCTTCCCGTCCGCCACCCTCGGCGTGCCCGGCGACGTCGTCCTGCTGTCCGGTCCGATCGGTGCGCACGGCACCGCGATCATGAGCGCCCGCGAAGGGCTGGGCTTCGAATCGGAGATCCGCTCCGACAGCCGGCCGCTGCACGGGCTCGTCGCCGCGATGATCAGCGCGGGCGGGGCGGACGTGCACGCCCTGAGGGACCCCACCCGGGGCGGGCTGGCGAGCGCGCTCAACGAACTCGCCGAGGCCTCCGGCGTCACGGTGGAGATCGACGAAGCCGGGCTGCCGGTGCCGCCCCAGGTCGCCTCGGCCTGCGAGCTGCTCGGGCTCGATCCCCTGCACGTGGCCAACGAAGGCTGCCTGGTCGCCTTCGTCGCGGCTTCCTCCGCCGACGCGGTGCTGGCGGCCATGCGGAACCACCCGGCGGGCCGCCAGGCCCAGGCCATCGGCGTCGTCGGGGAAGCCGGGGGCATGGCCAAGGTGACCGCGCGCACCCTCGTCGGCTCGACCCGGGTCGTCGACATGCTGGTCGGTGAGCAGCTCCCCCGGATCTGCTGAGCGAGGGTCGCATCGCCCTTGCCCGGACCGCCGGACCATCACGACGGTCGCCGGGACCTGCCAGAGCAGGAACGCCGGGTACCGCCCGTAGTCGAGCCGGCCGTCCGGCGCCAGTGGCCCGCTGCCGATGGCGGACCGCACCACAGCAGCACGTGCGTGGCCGCGGCCACCACGGCCAGCCGGCCCAGCCACGCGGGGAAGGCGTGGTGCCGCAGCGTCACCACGGCGGCCGCCGCCAGCACCACCGCGAGCGGCAGGGCAGAGAGGGTGAACACCGCGTTCATCGTGCCGATCAACGCCGGCGGCACCCCGTATCCGCCGCGGTGGCGGCCCCGATCTGGAAGCCCTGGGCGAGCATGCTGATGCCGACCCAGACGAGCCCCGCGCCGAAGGCGATCGCGGACACCCGGCCGGTGCCGCCTTCGGCGCGGCGGAGGAAGCCGCGCAGGCTGCCGAGGAACCACAGGTAGAGCGCGCCACCGGCGAGGAACAGCATCCTCTGGGCGAGGATCGCGCCCCGGTTGCCGGCGAAGTGGGCGACCACGGTGCCGGCCGGGGTGACCGGCCCTCGCTCGAAGACCATCGCCGGTGCGGCCACCGGGCCACAGCGAACCCGGTGGCCGCACCCGCCGCTGCGGGGCTCGGCTCAGTCGTCGGTCACCGGCTCGGCGACGATGCGGAAGACCGGGATGTCCGGAGCGATCCGGGCGAAGTCCTCGACGGGGGCATGCCGGTCGACCGGGAGGTGGGCCCGCGCTCCGGGTGCGCAGGCGAGATAGCGGCGGAGAACCGGCGGGCGCTGTTCGGCCGCCACCTCTTCGAGCCGGACGGCTTCGCGGCGGCCGTGCCGGAGCACCACGTGGCTGTCGGCCGCGCGGACGTTGCGCACCCACTGCGTCCGCGCGCCGAGCATCGCGACGAGGTAGCGGTCCCCCTCGAGGTCGGCGACGACGAGCGGAACCCGGACCAGCCGGCCGGTGCGCCGGCCGGGTACCTCCAGCGTCACGAGCCGGTGCGGCCACACCCCGGCCGCGTAGCCGAGCGCGGCACCGCGGTTCAGCACCCGGGCCAAGCCGTGCGGACGTCCGCCGCGGTAGAGCCGGCGGGTCCACCGGGCCGGCAAGCCACCCGCCGCGGCCGGAGGGCCGTCGACGAGCGATTCGGCGTCCTGGCGGATCGTGCGCAACGTCGCCTGCATGACGGTGCGCACGAACGGCCGCACCAGCCACCAGTACCGGGCGAACCGGCGCGCCGACGCGGGATCGGTGGTGGCGGTGCGCGCCTCGTAGGTGATCAGGGTCCGGGACGGGCCGTAGGGACGCAGCGAGAGCCCCGCCGCGATCCGGCCCCAGCCCGGCTCGGTGAATCCGGCGAAGTCCTCCGGTGTCATGCCCTGCACGTCGTACCATTCGATGTCGGGCTGCCAGAACCGCCCGACGGCGCCCAGGACGACCTCGCGTCCGGGGGTCTCGCCCAGCGGCAGCCAGCCCGGCAGCGCGGCACCGCCGCCGAACAGCTTCAGCTCCGCGGGCGGCGCGGCGGGCCGGGTTCCGCCGAGCCGCCGGGCCAGCACGGTGGGCACGTTCCGCACGAACATGGCCGCGTCCGTCAACGGCGAGTGGACCCGCATCAGGTCCAGCTCGTGCAGTGCCCGCCAGGTTTCGGCGATGTCCGCGCCGGCGACGACGTGCTCGATCAGCGTCACGTCGAACCGGGGCAGGAACCGGTCGATCAGCAGGTCTTCGCCGGCGAGCGCGGGCTCCCGTCTGTCGTCGGCGGCAAGCACGGGATCGGTCATGGCCACACCTTTCTTCGCAGGGACCGGGACCTCCTGCCGAGCGGCCTCAGTGCCGCCGCAGTGCGGACCTGGCCAGCGTCACCAGCTGGACCAGCAGGCCGATCACCGCGCCGGCGATGCCGACGGCCAGCAGGACCCGCACCGTCAGCGGCCAGTCGAAGGAGGACCCGGCGAAGTCGAACGGGAAGACCTGCCAGATCCGCACGGTGGCGACCAGACCGGCGCAGGTTGTCACCGCCCCGCCGAGTGCCCTGAGCCACTCGGGGTCGGACCACACGTAGACGAGGCTGGTGACCAGGCCGGCCACCAGGGACAGGTCAACCACGCCCACCACCAGGCGGGTTTCCGCAGTCAGGAACGGCACCGCCGCCCAGCCGGGCCAGCCGTTGACGGCGATCAGGAGCGCGGCGTTGATCAGGGCGCTGACGAGGTAACCGGTGCGCCGGGCCCGCAGGGACGGGCGGCGCGTCTTCTCGGTGATGGTCATCGTGGCCTCCGTTCACACCACGATCGTCGGCCTGCGGCGGCGCCGGGGAGCAGGGTCTTGGGTCCGCGGGCGCAGAGCCGAAAGGCCACTTCCCGGCGGCGGCACGGCGTTCACCGGCCCTCGCGGCACACCAAGTCCAGCTCGGCACCCAGGCCGTCGACGAGCACGCCGAGGTCCGGCCAGCGGCCGGGGTCGGCGAGCACCGAGATCGTCAGGGTGCCCGCGTAGGAGAGCACCTCGAAGACGACGGTCAGGTTCCCGCCTCCGCCGACGCTGATCGGGACCGCCGACCGGATCGGTGTCCCGCCGAAGGTGACCGGCCCGCCGGGACCGCGCACGTGGCTGACGAGCGTGTGCATCCGGTGCTGGTGGTTCATGTACCAGCGGTAGCCACCGACTGCCGCCAGCGGCCGGAACAACGGCCCCAGCAGCGCGATCGGCGGCGGGCCGGTCGCGGCCGCCTTGCCCACCCGGACCTCGGCGGCGACCCGCTCCAGCCGCCGGGCCACGTCACCGGTGGCCGGAACCCCGACGAGCAACGGGCTGACCTCGTTGCCCAGCGCCGAGCCGTCCTCCGCGGCCCGGCCGGACACCGGCACGGTGATCGCGAACGTGTCGACGGCCTCGCCCCGGGCCAGGAGGACCCGGCGCAGGGCACCGGCCACCGAGACCAGGACGGCGTCGTTCACCGAGGCCCCGTTCCGGTGGGCGGCCGCCCGCAGGGGCGCGAGATCGGCTCGGACCACCGCGAGGCGGCAGCGCGGACCGGTCGGCGCGACGAGGGAGCACGGGGCCGCTCGCGGCGGGTGCAGACCGCCGCCGGCCGAGGTGGACGCCCGCAGTGCCCGCCAGGCCGGCCCGGCTCGGCGCACCGCCCGCAGCCTGTTCGCAAACGCGTCCCGCGCCAACGCCCCCCTCCCGGGCGACGAACGCGGGAAGGGCTCTTCGAGCGCCGCGGGGCCTTCGTCCACCAGGTGCCCCAACACGGCGAGACCGCCGATCCCGTCCGCCAGCACGTGGTTCAGCACGATCACGAGCGCGGCCTCCCCACCGGCCAATCCGGTCACGAAGACCGCCGACCACAACGGGGCGTTCCGGGGCAGCGGGGTGGAGACCAGCGAAAGGGCGGTGTCCAGCAACGCCTGCCGGTCCCCCGGCGACGCGCACACCGCGGCCCGGACGTGGCGGCGGACGTCGAAGCCGGAGTCGTCGACCCAGATCGGGCCACCGCACCCCCACGGGGCCAGGGTCAACCGCCGGCGCAGGCGCGGGACGGCCGGGATCCGCTCGGCGATCAGCTGCCGGACCCGCGCCAGGTCGAGGCCCCGGGCCCGGCCGAGCGACAGGAGCACGCCGAACTGCACCGGCTCGTCGTCCGTTTCCATCGCCAGGAACGCGCGATCGGCGGGACCGGCGCGTTCGACGACCGGCCGCGACGCGGGGATCATCGCGCGGATCGGCCGGGGTCCGGACCGTCGCGCAGCACCTCTTGCACGGCCCGGCGCGGCGAAGGCGGGTCGGCTTCCGCGGCGTACCCGATGCGCAGGAGCGCCTGCGGGAAGCCGGTGAGCCCGAGGTCCTCGCAGAGCGCGGAGCGCACCGGCTCCAGGTGCAGCGGCTGCGTCAGCACCGCGGCCGCCAAACCGAAGTCGACGGCGGCGAGCCAGGCCCGTTCCAGCGCGTACCCGGCGCGGACGTGGTCGAGCCGGGCGTCGTCCGTGGTGACGAAGACCAGGAGCGTCTCGCGCGCGAGACGCTCCTCCAGGTCGGGTGTGTCCGGCAGTTCGGTGGAGCGCTGGACCAGGCCGGCCCACGGCACCGAACCGGCCGGGACCCGACTGGCGGGGAGGCCGACCCCGTGCCGGTGGGCGCGTTCGTCCCGGATCGTCCAGAGGGACAGCTCTCGCTGGTAGCCGCTGTCGGACCGGAAGCGCTCCGCGGCGTAGTGCAGCAGCCTGGCCACCACGGCGACCTCCCGGCCGGGCCGGACGGGACGCGTTTCGACACCCGGTGCCCCGCCCGCGTCGACGAGCTTGCGCACCACCGGTGCCGGCACGGCGACCCCTTCGAACGGCGCCCGGTGGCTCGCCCGCCGGGCGATCGCCCCGTAGCGGTGGAGTTCTTCGTGGGTGGGGGCGGCCTCGGCGCCGACGGCGATCCGGGCGACCAGGTCCGGTTCCCGGCCGGCGGGCAGGAATTCGATCGTCACCGCCCGGCCGAGGGTGCGCACGGCGAGTTCGAGGTTGGCCACCGCGGCGCCGCAGGACGCGGCGCGGTCGCGGCCCCGCGGATCGTGGTGCGGGAGCGCCGGTTCGGCGCGTTCGCGCACCCGCAGCTCGGCCGCCTCGACCTCCAGCAGCCACGGCTGGGTGTTGTGCACCGACGGCGCGCGCATCATCGACCGGACCAGCACGTCGGTCTCGGCCGCCGTCCAGGACTTTCCCTCCACCGCGGACATCCGGATCAGCCCGTCCGGGACAGCAACGGCACCGGGCCGGACCACGCGCCACGCCGGTAGCGCAGCAGGCGGTCGAGCAGCTCGCCCCGATCGCCCCGCAGATCCGGCGGAACCGGCGCGTTGACCGGCACGCCGGCGGACCGGATGCCGGCCACGAAGCGGCCGACGCGGGACGGCGCGGGCACCAGCTCGCCGCCGTGGTAGGCGAGCACCAGCAGGTCCTCGCCGGAATGAGTCTCCATCGCGAACGCCCACCCGTGGCGCTCGTCCCACAGCAGGGCCATGTCCCGGCCCGGGTGGCGCGGCAGCCGCAGGTCCAGCGCGACGTACGCCGACGCGGGGGCGTCGAGATCCACGGTGCAGGACTCCTCGCCCACCTCGACCGCGGTGCTGACCGCGGCCAGGTAGCCGGTCAGCGCGCTCCGCAGGGCGTGGTCACGATCGATACCGGTCAGCAGGGGAATCACCTTCCATCGCTTCGGGGTGTGCACCGGCCACATCGGACCGGCGTCCCCCCGGCCCCGACGGTACGAGTTCGCCGCCGGGACGGGATGGCGTCGTTCGGCCCCCATGGGAGGGACTTTCGTCATCTGGACGACGCAGGGCGCGCAGCAGGTTCGGCAGCACCGGGACGCCCGGCCGGTCGTCGATCCGCCCCAGCCCGATCAGGCCGGCGACGAGGGGCCGGGCACCGCACACCTCCTTCCGGGCGAGTGTCGGCCGCCGACGGCGGGGTCACCAGGTCCGTCGGTCCCCCCGGTCGCGGACCTTGGACCCTCCCGGCCGGGGCCCCCGATGCCGATGCTGGGCCGATGACGCAGCAGGCACCGCCCGAGGCCCGCACCACGACGGCCGGGGTACTGGCCGTGGCCGGGCTCCGCAAACGCTTCGGCGACCGGGTCGCGGTCGACGACGTCTCGTTCGCCGTCGCGGCCGGGGAGACCTACGGGCTGCTCGGCCCGAACGGCGCCGGCAAGACCACCACCATCCGGCTGGTGTGCGGGCTGCTGCGGGCGGACGCGGGACACGTCGAGGTCAGCGGCACTTCGGTGAGCCCGGTCTCCACCGCGGGCCGGGGCCTGATCGGCTACGTGCCGCAGGACGTCGCGCTCTACCCGGACCTCACCGCGCGGGAGAACCTCGCCTTCTTCGGCAGGCTCTACCGGTTGCGGGGCCGGCTGCTGAAGACCCGGGTCGACGAGGTCCTCGAGCTGGTCGGGCTCGCCGACCGGGCGAAGGAGAAGGTCGAATCGTTCTCCGGCGGGATGCGCCGCCGGCTCAACATCGGCGCCGGGCTCCTGCACCGGCCGACGTTGCTGGTGCTCGACGAGCCGACGGTGGGCGTCGACCCGCAGAGCCGGCACGCGATCATGGAGAGCGTCCGGCGGTTCGGCGCGGACGGCATGGCCGTGCTGTACACCACGCACGACATGACCGAGGCGGAACGGCTCTGCGACCGGGTGGGCATCATCGACCGCGGCAGGCTCGTCGCCGAAGGAACCCGCCGTGAACTGGTCGCCCGGCTCGGCGAGCGGGACCGCATCACCCTGGCCGCGACCGGGGACCTCGCCGCGTTCGCCGCGCTCTGCCAGGACCTGCCCGGGATCGACGGGGCCGACGTCACCGGGAGCGAGGTGCACCTGATCGGGCACGACGGCCGGAAGCTGCTGCCGGCTCTGCTGGGCGCGGCCGAACGCGCCGGGGCGGTCGTCCGGTCGGCCGAGGTGACCGAACCGGACCTGGAAGCGGTGTTCCTGCACCTGACCGGCACCGCACTGCGGGACTGACCGTGCGAGCCGCCTTCGTCATCGCCGCCAAGGACCTGCGCCAGCGGGCCCGGGACCGCTCCGCCTGGCTGCTGGGCTTCGTCGCCCCCGTCGCGATCGCCGGGCTGATCAGCTTCGCCTTCGGCGGCACCGAAACCTTCCACACCGATGTCGCGGTCGTCGACCAGGACCACGGCGTCCTCGCGCAGGCCTTCACCGGTTTCCTGAACAGCCCCGAACTCGCCGCCGTGCTCACCGTCTCCCCGGTCGCCGACCCGGCCGACGCCCGTGCGCGGGTCGACCGCGGCGACTTCGGCGCGGCGATCGTGATCCCCGCCGGGTTCTCCGCTGCGGCGCACGGCGGCCCGGTGCACCCGCTGACCGTGGTGACCACTGTGGACAGTCAGCTGGCCGGGCAGGTCACCCGCTCGGTCGCCGGGTCGTTCACCGCGCAGCTCGACGCCGATCGGCTGGCGGTCGCGACCGCGATCGCCGCGGGCGCGCCGCCGGACGGCCTGGCCGCCCGGGCCGCTGCCCTGCGCCTGCCCGAACAGGTGGTCCGCACGCCGTCGGGGACCCGGACGATCACCGGTGTCGGCTACTACGGCCCCGCGATGGGGATGTTCTTCACGTTCTTCGCCATCGGGTTCACCGCACGCGGGTACTTCCTGGAACAGCGGGACGGCACCCTCGACCGCATCGCCGTCGCCCCGGTGGGCCCGTTGGCGGTGCTGGCCGGGAAGTCGCTCGCCACGTTCGCCTACAGCGCGGCCAGCCTCGGCACGGTCAGCCTGATCACCTCGCTGGTCTTCGGCGCGGACTGGGGACCGCCCGCCGCGGTGGCAGTGCTCGTCGCCGCCGTGGCGCTGAGCGTGGTATGCCTGACCGCCTTCGTGATCGCGGTGTCCCGCACCGAACGCCAGGCCGACGAGCTCTCGGCGATCCTCGCGTTCGGGCTGGTCCTGCTCGGCGGCAACTTCGTCTTCCTCGGCGCAGCACCGGAATTCCTGCGCGTGCTCGCGCTGGGCACACCCAACGGGTGGGCGCTGCGGGCCTTCACCGACCTCGCGGGCGGGGCCGGCGGCACCGCGGTCGTGGTGCCGGTGCTGGCGATCCTGGCCTTCTGCGCGGTGCTGACCACCATCGCGGGCCTGCTCCACCGGCGGGCGGTGCGCCGATGACCGTCCTCGCCATCGCGGCCGCCTCGCTCAAGCGGATGCTGCGCGACCGCGTCGCCACGTTCTTCATGGTCCTGCTGCCGCTGGTGGTGATCCTGGTGATCGGCGCGACCGCCGGCGGCCCGGCCGTGCCGCGCGTCGGCGTGGTCGCGGCACCCGGTCCCCTCGCGGCCGACCTCGTGCGGACCCTGGGCGGCACCGAAGGGATGCGCACGAGCACGTTCGACCGTGAGCAGGATGCCCGGGACGCGTTGCGGCGCGGCGAGGTCGAAGCCGTGCTGCTGATCCCCGCCGGCTTCGACACGCTGCTCGCGAGCGACGGATCCGCGGAGCTGCCCCTGCTGACCGCGGCTCCGACCGGGAACGCCCAGAGCGCGTGGCAGGCGGTGTCCGCCGGGGTCGCCCGGCACGCGGCGGCGGTCCAGGCGGCCGGCTTCGCCGCGACGACGGCCGGGGGCACCCTGTCCGCCCGGCTGCCGCTGGCGCGCACGCTCGAGACCACGCTGCCGCGGGTGACGGTGCGCAGCGAGCCCGTCGACGGCACCGGGAGCAGCCTCCCCGCCGGATTCGGGTCCAGCGCGCCGACCATGCTGGTGCTGTTCGTGTTCGTCAACTCGCTGGCGGCCGGCGCGGCTCTGGTGCAGACGCGGAAGCTCGGCATCCACACCCGGGTGCTGGCCGCGCCCGTGCCCGCCCGCACCATCGTCCTCGGCGAATCCCTGTGCTACCTCGGGCTCGCATTGCTGCAGTCGGCGCTGATCATCACGGCCGGCGCGCTGCTGTTCGGGGTGAGCTGGGGCGACCCGCTCGCCGCGGCGGTCCTGACCGTGGTGTGGGCGATCGTCGGCACCGGCGCCGGGATGTTCGGCGGCACCCTGTTCCGCACCCAGGAGCAGGCCTCCGCGCTCGGCCCCACGATCGGGGTCGCGTTCGGGATGCTCGGCGGCTGCATGTGGCCGCTGGAGATCGTGCCGGACGCAGTGCGCGCGCTGGGCCACCTGACCCCGCACGCCTGGGCGGTGGACGCCTGGACGGCCCTGCTCGCACGCGGCGGCGGGCTCGCCGGCATCCTGCCGATGCTCGGGGTGCTGGCCGGCTTCGCCGTGCTGCTGCTGACGGCGGCGTCACTACGGCTGAACCGATCACTGACGACGTAGGAACGACCGTTCGGCATGACGACGCGGGCGGTGCGGCCGTCCGCCGCACCGCCCGCCGCCGTTCGCGGTCAGTCCTTCGTGATCGGGATTTCCACCTGCTTGTCCTCGTCGGGCTTCGCGACCGGCACCGTCACCTCGAGGATGCCGTTGTGGTAGCCGGCGGCAATCTTCGCGATTTCGGCGCCTTTCGGCAGCGTCACCGTCCGGGTGAAGGAGCCGTAGCGGAACTCGCTGCGGCCCTTGTACTCGGTGCGGGCCTCGCGGGTGGCCGAAATGGTGAGCAGACCGTGTTCCGCCGAAACGTGCACGTTCTTCTCCGGGTCGAAGCCGGGGAGCTCGGCCCGTACGACGTACTTGCCTTCCTCGACCATCTCCTCGATCCGGACCACGTTGTGCTCGACGAACGGCCATGCCGCGTCGAACAGGTCGCTGAGCACGGGAACCCTCGTCCCCGTCCGCGGCAGCAGTGATGTCATCCGGTCCTCCTCTCTTCGCGGTCCTCCCTCACTCCCAGGGAACACCGGAGGTCCCGCGGCCGATGCGGCCGGAGTTCCCGAATCCGGGGGACCAAGGGCCTCAGGGGGTCCGGCGGCGCAAGGTGGCCGCACCGAGGAACAGCGCGAGGACCGCGCAGCCGGCGATGATCGCGATGTTGCGGACCAGCGTGCCGTCGATCGTCGCGGAGTGGGTCACCTGCGTGAGCGCGTCCACCGCGTAGGACAACGGCAACACGTCCGAGAGCGCGCTGAGCACCCACCCCATCTCGTCGCGCGGGACGAACAGGCCGCACAGCAGGAACTGGGGCAGCACGAACACCGGCAGGAACTGGATCGCCTGGAACTCGGTGCGGGCGAACGCGCTGACGAACAGCCCGAGCGCGGT
>DASZNR010000068.1:0-5423 GCA_035551175.1 Amycolatopsis sp.
ATGATGTCGACGAGACCGTCGACGGCCTCCGAAGCAACCTTTTTGTCGCCCAGGCGCTCCGACAGCGCCTCGATCAGCTGGGCCTTGTTGGCCATTCCAGTCCTCCAAGAAGAACTCTTCGTCCACGGCCACGTCGGCCGAACTCTTCAATAGTATTACTCACATCGCGGAGAAGTCCAAACGGGACCCATGGTTTTTCCTTTGGCGTGTCTGTGGTCCGCCCTTTCGATGCCCTCGGGAACGGCTGGAATAGCAGCGAGCTATTCGCTCCTGTGTTCGAACAGGTGCGCGGATCCTCGCTCTACCAGCGGTTTTACCTACGTCGGTGCTCCAGAACTCCGCTTCTCCAGTGGGGCAAGGCGATCTTGCCCAGGGGTGCGGAGTGTCCTTTGCGGACTGATCCGATCGCGCACCGCCCGGCGGCCGCGGTCGGGCAGCGCGACGCCTTGAGGCTCAGCGGGGTTGCCCGGCATCCGCTGGGTGGAAGGGAACTCTGCTCCGCAGGTTGAACCCGACAAAGCAGAACCTGAGTGACGGCAACGGCTCCACCCCTGAACTTTTGACCGAGTCGAGAAAGTGTCCTGGCTATCGCTGCGGCACAACGACGACCAGCCGACACCGTCGAGGTGAACGACGGTTCGGTCCCCTGACGGCAGACGACCGGTTCCCGCTTCACGCCGCTGACCCGTTGCCGCCGACAACATCGCCCCTGACGGCCGGAGGCCTTCGCGGGTGGCGAGCGCTGGCGCACCGAGCCCTTCGAAGCACGCCCGTCGACTCGGACCTGCCGCGACAGTGTGTCGCGGCAGGCTGTCGCAGTGCTCGGCTGCACTCACGGCCCCGAGACCACTGCCTGGCAAGGCAAAAGGCGTTCGTGAGACACGAGCGCCCGGGCCGGTCACCTCGCCGGGTATCTGTTCACCGGCCGAACTGTCCGTCCGGCAACAGTGGCGCCGCGTCCACACAGGACCTTCGGGCCGCGCCGGTCGTACGCCCACCGTGAGGAGTTCGGATGGTGCTGTGGAAAGGGCGCGGATCACCCGGATGCCGCGCGATGGGTGGCAGGTTGCCGCGGTGGAGGTGGTGGGCCGTGGACCGCATGGGGTCGGGTTGGCGACAGCGTGGGTGATTCGGATCCGAGATGCCGCGCGACAGCTGGATCGGGCCGCGGAGGTGGATGTGGACTGCGGGGGCGCGGTTTGGCGACGGCGTGGGGACTCGGATCCCGGATGCGGCGCGACGGCTGGCGCAGGTTGCCGCGGTGGAGGTGGTGGGCGGGGAACGCATGGGGCGGGTTGCCGACGGCGCGGGGAACCCGAACTTTTCATGCGGCGCGACGGGCGCAGGCCGCGGGTGGAGGTGGTGGGCGGTGGACTGCGGGGGCGCGGTTTGGCGACGGCGTGAATCACTGATGCTGGAAGCCTGAGCGATGGCGGGCGCAGGTTTGCCGCGGTGGAGGTGGTGGGCGGTGGACTGCGGGGGCGCGGTTTGGCGACGGTGTGGACCAAGTGTTCGTCTATGGGCAGCACTGAGCCCGCAGGGCGGCGGTCTCATGGGTGCGGGCGGTGTTGTCGCGGTCGAGCCAGACGGCGCCGAGACCCGCGGTGTGAGCGTGGGAGGCGTTGATAAACGGGGGCAGGGGTTCGCCGCGCCCGCCGAGGACGGCGATGCACGCGGGGAACAGGCACTCGTGCCTCGAGTGTTAGGTGCGGCCGGGATTTCGTCCCGTAGAAGTGTCAGCGCCGGTTCGGCGCGAGGACGGGGTTCGTCGGCTCCGGCGGCGGGAGCCGGCCGCGAATGTGGGACCCGGCCGGGTCTTCGCGGCCGAAGCAGAAGTGGTGGCTGGGAGTGGGTGTCGCGGCCGAAGGAGGCGTGGTGGCTGGGAGCGGGTGTCGCGGCCGAAGGAGGCGTGGTGGCCGGGAGCGGGTATCGCGGCCGAAGCGGGCGTGGCCGGCAGCGCGGCCGGATTGCAGCTGCCGACTTGGTGAGGTTCGTCATGGGTCTCGTCCACCTGAGAGGTCGGGCCGCGACGGTGGAAGACACCGCGGGTCGACGAGCCGGGTCGGCACGTGAGTGAAACGCTCGTCGTCCTCAGGTGTCGCGACCGTTGTGCTCAGCTGCCGCAAAGAGAAGGCCGCCAGCCCGCGAACGGGATGGCGGCCGGGGTGGGCAGCGAATAGGTCAGAGGCGTTCCTGGAGCGCGTCGGCGGCCGCCAGCAGATCGGCTGCCCAGCGGGCGCCCGGTTTGCGTCCGATGCGTTCGATGGGGCCCGAAACCGAGACGGCCGCCACGACCGTTCCCGAAGAATCGCGCACGGGCGCGGAAACGCTCGCCACACCGGGTTCTCGTTCGGCGACGCTCTGCGCCCACCCGCGGCGGCGGACCTCCAGTAGCGTGCGTTCGCCGTAGACGGCCTCGGCGAGGATCGTGCGCTGCGTGTGCGGATCCGACCACGCCGCAAGGACCTTCGCGCCCGAGCCGGCCGTCATCGGGAGCCGCGAGCCGACGGGAACGGTGTCGCGAAGGCCACTCGGTGGCTCGGCGGTGGAGACGCACACGCGCTGCACGCCGTCACGTCGGTAGAGCTGCACGCTCTCGCCCGTGATGTCGCGCAGCTTCGGCAGCACGGAACTCGCCGCGTCGAGCAACGGGTCGGTCGAACCACCCGCGAGCTCGGCGAGCGCTGTGCCCGGGCGCCAGCGCCCGTCCGGCCCGCGCCGCAGAAGCCGGTGCACCTCAAGGCCAACGGCGAGCCGGTGCGCTGTCGCCCGCGGCAATCCCGTGCGTGAGCAGAGTTCTGCCAGTCCGCACGGGTCTTCCGCGACGGCCTGCAGCACCGCCACTGCTTTGTCCAGTACTCCGATACCGCTATGCTGTCCCACGACGCGATACTAACTTCCCAAACTTCGGGAAGTCCAGAATCTGGGAAAAACGAACTCGAGCTGCGTGCACGACGTGGCTCGCGCCCCGCCTTCGGACGTCGCCCGAGTTCCTTGCTCCCGGCCACTCCCTGGAAGGAGCCGGAGATGACCAGCCCGACCGGCAAAGCTCGCACGCTGGCGGAGAAGGTGTGGGACAGCCACCTCGTGCGCCGAGGCGAAGGCGCCGAACCGGACCTCCTGTACATCGACCTCCACCTGGTGCACGAAGTCACGAGCCCGCAGGCGTTCGACGGCCTGCGGCTGGCCGGGCGGCCGGTGCGCCGCCCCGACCTCACCATCGCCACCGAGGACCACAACGTCCCCACCGTCGGCATCGACCTGCCCATCGCGGACCCGGTCTCGCGCACCCAGGTCGACACCCTTCGCCGCAACTGCAAGGAGTTCGGGGTCCGGCTGCACCCCATGGGTGACGCCGAGCAGGGCATCGTGCACGTCATCGGCCCGCAGCTGGGGCTCACCCAGCCCGGCATGACCGTGGTGTGCGGTGACAGTCACACCTCCACGCACGGTGCGTTCGGCGCCATGGCGTTCGGCATCGGTACCTCGGAGGTCGAGCATGTGCTCGCGACCCAGACGCTGCCGCTGCGCCCGTTCAAGACCATGGCGATCACCGTCGACGGCGAACTCCAGCCGGGCGTGACGGCGAAGGACATCATCCTCGCCGTGATCGCCAAGATCGGCACCGGCGGCGGCCAGGGCTATGTGCTCGAATACCGCGGCAAGGCCATCGAGAAGTTGTCGATGGAAGCCCGCATGACGATCTGCAACATGTCGATCGAGGCGGGTGCGCGGGCCGGCATGATCGCGCCGGACGAGACGACCTTCGCCTACCTGAAGGGCCGTCCGCACGCGCCGCAGGGCGCCGACTGGGACGCCGCCGTGGCCGACTGGCGCGAGCTGCGTACCGACGAGGGCGCCACCTTCGACGCCGAAGTACACCTCGACGCCGACGAGCTCACCCCGTTCGTGACCTGGGGCACCAACCCGGGCCAGGGCCTGCCGCTCGGCGCTTCCGTGCCGGACCCGGCCAAGATCGGCGACGAGAACGAGCGCGCTTCCGCAGAGAAGGCCCTGTCCTATATGGACCTGACGCCGGGCACGCCGCTGCGTGAGATCTCGGTCGACACCGTCTTCCTCGGTTCGTGCACCAACGGGCGCATCGAGGACCTGCGCGCCGCCGCCGAGGTGCTCCGCGGGCGCAAGGTCGCCGAGTCCGTGCGCATGCTCGTGGTCCCGGGTTCGATGCGGGTGCGCAAGGCCGCCGAGGAGGAGGGCCTGGACAAGGTCTTCACCGAAGCCGGTGCCGAATGGCGGCAGGCCGGCTGCTCGATGTGCCTCGGCATGAACCCCGACCAGCTCGCGCCCGGTGAGCGCAGCGCGTCGACCTCCAACCGCAACTTCGAGGGCCGGCAGGGCAAGGGTGGGCGCACCCACCTCGTGTCGCCGCTCGTGGCCGCCGCCACGGCCGTCCGGGGCACGCTCTCGTCCCCGGCCGACCTGGCCACCGCCTGAGACCCGAACCCGAGAACAGGAGCTCCCACCATGGAACCGTTCACCCAGCACACGGGCATCGGAGTGCCGCTGCGCCGGTCCAACGTGGACACTGACCAGATCATCCCTGCCGTGTACCTCAAGCGTGTGACCCGCACCGGCTTCGAAGACGGCCTCTTCGCCAGCTGGCGCGCCCAGGACGACTTCATCCTCAATGTGGAGCCGTTCAAGCAAGGCAGCGTGCTGGTCGCCGGCCCCGACTTCGGCACCGGCTCGTCGCGCGAGCACGCCGTGTGGGCACTGATGGACTACGGCTTCCGCGTCGTGATCTCGTCCCGCTTCGCCGACATCTTCCGCGGCAACTCCGGCAAGGGCGGCCTGGTTGCCGCGCAGTGCGAACAATCGGACGTCGAACTGCTGTGGAAGCTGCTCGAGAACGAGCCGGGCACCGAGGTCACGGTCGACCTCCAGACCAAGACCGTGCGGGCCAAGGACTTCACCGCGCGCTTCGAGATCGACGACTACGTGCGCTGGCGGCTGCTCGAAGGCCTCGACGACATCGCTCTCACCCTCCGCCACGCCGACGACATCGGCGCGTTCGAGGCGCAGCGGCCGTCCTGGAAGCCCGTGACCACTCCGATCACGGCCTCCTGACCAAGATCGGGGGCACGGATTCCCTGCTCGGAAAGGGAATCCGCGCCCCCGCACCCGGTCTTCGAAGAACCACTTCCCCCACGCCAGACGGCACCTCCCAGGTCCCCTCGGGAGGCGGAACGACCCCCGGGACAAGGGAAAATTCCGCGCGCCGTTTGGAATTTGTGCTGCGTTGGTAATACCGTGTGCCGTAGTCGGCCGACGTGGCCGTGGACGAAGAGTTCTTCTTGGAGGACTGGAATGGCCAACAAGGCCCAGCTGATCGAGGCGCTGTCGGAGCGCCTGGGCGACAAAAAGGTTGCTTCGGAGGCCGTCGACGGTCTCGTCGACATCAT
>DASZNR010000069.1:0-57228 GCA_035551175.1 Amycolatopsis sp.
GTTACCACCCCCCCCCGCCACTCACGAGTCCGACGGGCGGCATGCGGAATCGGTCGCCGCGCTGCGCGCCGCCGGCGCGACGGTCGTGGATCTACCCAGCGGCATCGGCGATGCCGTGCGGGATCGGGGAATCCGGCCCCACTGACCGCCCGCGGGGGCACCGGACACTGTCGTCGTCCGGTGCGTCCGCGCCGGTTCACCAGGCCGGTTTCAGGTGCCGGGCGAAAAACTGGGTTCCGGCCTCACCCTCGAACCGAGGGACGCCGGTGTGCCCGCCCATGTTGGCGTGCAGCGTCTTCTCCGGGGATCCGAAGGCGTCGAACAGGTCCAGTGCCCGCTGCCGGTCGTTTCCTTCGTCGTCCCACTGCAGCAGGACGTGCAGCGGAATGGTGACCTGCCGGGCCTGTTCGAGCACGGCGAGTGGTACGAAACTGCCGGCGAACAGCACTGCGGCCGAGATGCGCGGCTCGACGACCGCCAGCCGGACGGCGATGGCGATCACCCCTCCGGCGAACCCGACGGGGCCACCGACCCCGGGGAGCGCCAGGAGGGCGTCGAGCACGGTGCGCCATTCGGGCACCGCCTTCTCGACCAGGGGGAGGATGAGGCGGTCGATGATTTCTTCGGCGACCGGTTCGCCGGCCCCCAGCGCCCGGCGCAGGTCGGCGCGGGCCTCTTCGGCGGCGGGCGAACGGGGCCGGTCACCGCTCCCGGGGAGCTCGATCGTGGCCGCGGCGAGGCCCTCCGCCACGCAGTGCCGGGCCCTGGCCGCCAATCGCGGGTACATTCTGTCCAGCCCGCCGGGGTGGCCGAGCAGGACCAGCGGGGCCGGTGCGGACACGGTTCTGGACGTCCACAGGAATCCGGGGATCTCGCCGAGGGTGATGCCGCGTTCGAGGACGCCGTCTTCGAGGCGTTGCTCGGAGGTGAATCGCATGGTCGTGCCTTTCGGGAGTGCTCGTGGACGGCGCTCCCGGACGACCTATCGTCCCGCCGTGACGCCGGGGTGGAGCACCCTTGTCGATTGGTTCACGGGTACCACCTCCTCGGCTTCTCGCACGGCTCACGGGAAACTAGCAGCCGTCGCCGTGGGCCGCCAACCGGGTTTCGCCTTGTCCGGACGCGGGAGCTTGCCATGCGACGAGCGTCCACTCAGGACCTGACGCCGGCTCGCGACCAGTCCCAGGATTTCCCGGAACCGGCTGTACCGCCCGGGTCACCGATGGCCCGGCCGCGGCGATAGAAGCTCAGGTCGAGGCCGACACCGAGCGCGCACGGGCTCGACAGCGCCGCTTGCCGTCAATGCCCGCGGCCACCACCACCGTCGTCGAGATCATGTGCACGCGTGAACTCGGCGACCCGTTCAGGCGCGACGCGCTGTCGAAGCCGGTGCGGTTCCTCGACAAGTACAAGGACTACGTCTGAGCTATGCCGCCGCGGTCCGCTCGCGAGCGGACCGCGGCGGTGCGTTGTCTGTCCAAACGGGACGGTTCAGCTCGCGAGCCCTGCGGTCCCGGAGGGCAACGTCAAGCTGTGGCCGGCGAGCTCGACCTTCGCTCGCAGGTAACGAACATTCCGCTCCGTCGCGAACACGCCGGTGCGCACGCGCTGGTCGACCTCGAGGCCGTTGCCCGTGAGCTGAACGGCTTTGTCCGGGTTGTTCGAGAGCAGGTCGAGCTTCCGCACGCCGAGGGCGCGCAGCATCTGTGCGGCGGCGGTGTAGTCGCGGGCGTCTTCGGGCAGGCCGAGCGCGGTGTTGGCCGCGTACGTGTCGAGGCCGCTGTCTTGGAGCGCATACGCGTCGAGCTTGTTGTAGAGGCCGATGCCGCGGCCCTCCTGGCGCAGATAGAGCAGATAACCGCCGACTTCGGCGATGCGCAGCACGGATTCACGCAGCTGCGGGCCGCAGTCGCAGCGGGCGGACCCGAAGACGTCCCCGGTCAGGCACTCCGAATGCAGCCGCACGAGCGGGATCTCACCGGGTTCGCCGAGCACGAGCGCCAGGTGCTCCAGCCCGTCGGCCAGCCCCCGGAACGTCACGGCCTCCGCGGGCAGTTCGAAGTCGTCCCCCAGCCGGAGCGGAATCCGCACCCGCGTCCGCACCTCCGCCGCGTCGGGCATCGGCCACTCCGTTCTCCCAGGTGGTTCAGGTTCAGACCGCGACATTCCGACACTACAACAAGGTTCAAATTGGAACAACCTGCGTTACGATGGCCACATGGCCGAACCCCGATGGCTCACGGATCGCCAGCTGCGGACGTGGCAGGCCTTGCTGGCGGTGACGACTCAGCTCAACCGCCGCATCGAACAGCAGCTGCGCGACGACGCCGGTCTTTCCCACCCGCAGTACGAAGTTCTCGCCCGCCTGGCCGCCGCCGGCGGCGAGCTGCGCATGACCGAGCTGGCGGGTGCCGCGCTGGCGTCGAAGAGCGGCCTGAGCTACCAGGTCGGCCAGCTGGAGAAAACCGGGCTCGTCGGCCGCCGCTCGTGCGTCTCCGACGACCGCGGCGTCATCGCCTACCTCACCGAACCCGGCTGGGCCCGGCTCCGGGCCGCCGCAGCCGGCCACGCGGCACTCGTCGGCGAACTCCTCGTCGACGGGCTGACGCCCGTCCAGTTCACCGCCCTCGGCTCCGCACTCGACGCACTGGAAGCCCACCTCCGTTCCGCTGGGCAAACCCGCCCGACGGTGGTGGCGACCACCACGGTGTGATCGGCGATCTCCCCTAGAGCAGCCACAGGCGGGGACGGCCGACCAGAATCGGATCGACGCGCCCGTCCATTTGCGCCCCGCAGATTCCGCGCGGCCCGGACTCTCCTACGACCCGACCGTCCTTTGTGTCCAGTCCACCCCGGTCTCCGGCGCTGGTGGCGCCGGAGTGAGCAATGCCAGATCCGGGGGTACCAGCACGGCATTCGCCAGCAGGTCCGCCAGTAGCTGGTCGTCGCCGGAGGCGGGGCCGAGGCGGAGGCGGACGGCGTCGAGCGCGGCCCGCACCGTGGCGGGGCTCCAGGCGCCGCCGGGGTCAAGCCGGGTGAGCTGAACCGCGGCGCGTTCGGGGGGCAGCACGCGCGGATGCGCCTCCCATCGCAGGAACCTCTGGCCGACGACCGTGAGCGCGAGACGTTCGTCGGCAGCGAGCAGGCCGTCACGTGGCGGGGCAACCGGGCGCCCATCGGCGATGTGGACCTCCAGTATGTGTTCGCGCCCGCGGGAGCCGTGGACGAACAGCGGCAGGTACCCGGCAGGGAGCGGCACGGGGGCGGCACCGGTGAACAGCAACCGGGACTCCGGCAGCCCCAGGGGAACCTTCCCGGTCGCGCGCACCCACCAGCGGTCGCGGTGGCGCTCCAGCACGCCGTGGCACCGGCTCACGCGGCGGTCGTCCTCGCCCACCGGTACGCAGACCTCGGCGGTGTTGCGCCCGAACGTCACCGGCTCCGGCGCGGTCGGCGGCACCAGCACTCCCCCGGCGCCGCCGAGCACGACGAGCGTTCCCGGCGGCGAAGCGAAACCCCGGGCCAGGCTCCGATGCCCGGCCGGCAATGCCCGCATCACCCCACCAGCCACGCCGCCCCCCGGATCCTCCCCGCGCGGGGCCAGTCCCGCCGCGCGGCGAAAGGCTAACCAGGCGGCGCCGGGACCCCTCCCGGCCCGGCGGCGTCGTCTCCGCGCGGTTCGAGCAGCGCCAGGTCCGGCGGCACGAGCGAAGTGGACAGCAACAGTTCCTTGACCAGATTGTCGTTGAGGGAGTTGCCCACCGGCTCACCGACCTCCTCGCGAGTGAGGCCCGCGACGCCCGCGCGCGCGAGCCTCGTGCGCACGGCGACCACGAGGTGCTCGGCGCGCTTCGGCGTCCACCGGTTCTCCGGCTCGAGCTCGGCGAGCTGCTCCGCGATCTGCCGCCACGCCATGGGCTGCGGATACGGTTGCTGCAGCAGGTAGCGCTGCGCCAGCGACACGAGCACGAGTCGCTCTTCGGGCGACAGCCGCCACATCCGCGGCGGCTCCGTCACGTCCTGCGGCCGTGCTTCGGGCCGCCGCCCGTCGGCGCCCGACACGTACAGTTCCAGCAGGTGCTCGCGCTCGGCCGATCCGCGGACGAACACCGCTGTGTAGCCCTCCGCGAGCGGCACCGGATCGTCTTCGGGAAACAGCAGGCGCGAACCCGGCAGCCGGATCGGCAGGCGACCCGTGTTGTGCATCCACCACGCGTCGCGCCGGCGGATCAGAAACCCTTGCTTGCGGCTGACTTTCCGGTCGTCGCCGCCGACACACACGTGCACGTCCTCGTGGTTGCGGCCGAACAGCACCTGCCGGCCGTCGCGCGGCGGCATGCGGATGCCGCCCGCCACCGCGAGCGCGAAAATCGTGCCGGGAGCGGCGGGTGGCACGCCGTACGCGAGGCTGCCGTGGCCGGCGCGCAACGGCTCGGCCTGCCCACCGGGGCGCAGCGCGGTCATGCTCGCGGCAGCTTCGAGACGACGGCGCCGGCCAGCGCGGTGGCGGGCGCGCACAGCTGGTCCGAGGGCGGGTCGCCGTGCACGACGACCTTGATCTGTTCCACCGCGGCCTCCCCTTGTGCGTCGGTGTACTCGCGGTACACCAGCAAAGCCTGGCACGTGTTGTCGGCGAAGTCGTCGGTCTTGAGGTAGGCGTCATGCCCGGCCACCTGCACGAGCCGGCCCGAATCGCCGTCCGGCGGCTGGTCGCGGTCGAAGATCACGGTCACCGCGCGGCTGGACGCCGAGCTGTCCCAGTCGCACGCCCAATCGCCGAAACCGGGGTCAACCTGCACCGGCGCCGCGACACCCGCGGCACTGGCGAGCGTCGCCTGGTCGAGCAGCGTGCACGCGTTCACGCGCGCGAGCGAGCCGATCGGCCACGGCGTGCTCCGCGCCGGCACACCGGCGACGGCCAGCACCTTCGTCGCCGAGCCGACGGCCACGTCGGCGGCGCGGCACACGTCGAGGTGGTCGCCCTGATCGTCGGAGACGGTGACGCGCACGAGGTAGTGGTCCTGCAGCTGGATCAGGCGCACACAGTCGCCGTCCTGCGCAGGATCGCCGTACACGGCGAACGGGCCGACGGTCGATCGCTGCCCTTCGGGCGCGGCATTGTCCGCCGGCGGGTTCTCGAGCTCGACCTTCACGTCCGCCTGCAGGTCGCCGCCACCGCGGTGGATGATCACGTCGCAGCGGTCGAAGTTGCCGTAGGCCGTCGCCACCTCGGGGTCACCGAAGGGCCGCAGCGGCGCCGGGTCGACGAGCCGGCACGGGTCGGCCGAATGCGGGTCCGCACCGATCCCGAGCTTCGCGGGCGCAGCGGCACCGGCAGCACTCTGCTGCGGCTTTCCCCGGCCGGGCAAAGCGA
Organism: Amycolatopsis sp.; assembly: GCA_035551175.1. Lineage (GTDB taxonomy): Bacteria > Actinomycetota > Actinomycetes > Mycobacteriales > Pseudonocardiaceae > Amycolatopsis. The sequence goes on from DASZNR010000069.1 coordinate 5,375, forward strand.
TCAGGGCGACGCCGGCGAGCACCACGACCGCGGCGACGGCGACACCCGCGCCCCGCAGTCCCCGTCGTCGGCGCTTCGGCGGCGGCAGCGGCGGAGCCGATGGCAGCCGGTCGAGGTCGGCGGCGAGCAAGTCGTGCGCCATGGCAGCGGACGGCCGGTCGGCGGGCGCGGGCCGCATCAGCTCGGCGAGCGCGGGCGCGAGATCACCGGCCTGGTGCGGCGTGGGCACCACGCCCTCGGCCGCTCGCCGGATCGTCGCGTATTCGTTGCCGACGTCGAACGGAGCCGCGCCCTCCACGGCCGCGAACAGCGTGGCGCCAAGGGAAAAGACGTCGGACGCCGGGGTCGGGGCGTGGCCCTGCGCGACTTCCGGCGCGAGGTAGCCGGGAGTGCCACCGATGTGCGGTGAGTCTGTGAGTGTCTCGTCGGTGCGGACCGAGCGGGAGATGCCGAAGTCGGTCAGCTTGGCCCGCCCGTCGGCGGTGATGAGGACATTGCCGGGTTTCACGTCGCGGTGCACGATGCCGCGTTCGTGAACGGCGGACAGGGCGGCGGCGACCTGCACGCCGATCTCGGCGACCGTGCGCACCGGCAGCGTGCGCCGGTCGGCGAGAATTTCCGCGAGGCTGCGCGACGGGACGTACTCCATCACCAGCCACAGCTCGTCGCCGTGGGCGACGACGTCGAAGAAGGTGACGATGTTGGGGTGCTGCACACCGGCGGCGAGGCGCGCTTCGCGCCGGAGGGTCCGGCCGCTCACCGAATCGGAAAGTCGGGCCTGCTTGACGGCCACCACGCGGTCCAGCTGGTCGTCGTGCGCACGCCAGACGACACCCATGCCCCCGGTGCCGATCCGCTCGAGCAGCCGATACCGCTCCGCGATCAGCTGGTCACCCTGCACCGACGCTCCCCTCGGCGTGGTCGGACCTCTGTGAGGTAACTCGCAGTAACGATACTGCATCACCTCCGGTGGCAGGAAGTGGCCCTTACGGGGGCCGGTCCCGGTACGTCCGCCTACTGTCCGGGCTCGGAGGATCACTCTCCCGAACCGAAGGACCGGATGACGGGCTCAGCGCGCACCCGGACGCTTGCCCGGCTGACCGCGGCCGGCGTCGTCGTCGCGGGCCTGTGCGCGCCCACCCCGCATGCCGCGCCGGGCCGGCTGAAGATCACCGAAGGTGGCACGCCGGACCAAGTTGCGGCTCGACCACCAACGGCTTCGCCCTCGGCCACAACACCCCTGTCGACGACGCCGTGCTGTTCGGCTCCCCAGGGCAAGGTTCCAACACCTCAACGTCCCCAGGGCCACTTATACAACGAACACGACGCCGGAGACGACCTGGTGCCGAACCTTCGAGGGACCCTCGGACCTAGCCCCTATGGCTCGACCGACGCGCACGTGGCCGGCAACAAGGTGGACCCGTCGATCGACTGCGAGGTCGGCATCGACTCGTCGTCGCGAGCAGGCCACGTCGGTCCCGAACCGGTATGGTCGAACGTTGGCGTCCTCGGGCCGATTCGCGGCGTCCGACCCCGTCGTGAGTGCCGGCGCCGCTTAGAACCGGCTGGCGCACTCACGAGTTCGGGCCTTTGTCGTGGGTAGTGGTGCCGGTCAGAGCCGGCTGTGCGCCGTGATTCCCGCGCGGCCGACGAAACCGGAGCGTGAGCGCCGGTCTCACCCGTGCGGCCGATCAAGGCGCGGCAGGGGCCCGCTGGACCTCGTGGCGATTCGAGAATCGACGTATAGGCCGTTATACGACTGCGGACACCGGGTGAATCGCCCGCCGCGCGATTGGGCCGACGCCCGCACGGGTATCTGCCGAGTGGGCCTTCAGGCGCGGCGGCGGAGGAGATCTCGATGCTCAGTCACGAGGAACGCAGCGAGCTGGACGCGATCGAGCGCTGGTTCGAGTTCAGTGATCCCGACCTCGCGACGGCCCTGTCCCGCGGCGAACCGACCCCGCGCCACCGCTTCCTCACCGTGCTCGCCGTGGTCTTCGACCTCGCCGCCGTCGCCTTCCTCGTCGCCGGCCTCGCGACGACCAGCCCCGTCCTCACCCTCGCCGCGCTCCTGTCCGCGGGCGGCGGCGTCGCCCTCCACATCGTGACCGGTCGCCCGCGCTGACACCTCGCGCCGCGTCGCGGCACACCGCACACTGGTCCCGTGCCACACCGCCCGTGGGTCCTCCACTTCGACCTCGACCAGTTCATCGCCGCCGTCGAGATCGCCCGCCGACCCGAATTGCGGGGCCGCCCGGTCGTGGTCGGAGGTACGGGCGACCCGGCCGAACGCGCCGTCGTCGCCACCGCCTCCTACGAAGCGCGCGAATTCGGGGTCCATTCCGGTCAGCCGTTGCGCCTGGCCGCGAAACGCTGTCCCGAAGCCGTCTTTCTCGCCACCGACGCCCCGGCGTACCAGGAGGTGTCCGACCACGTCATGGCGTGCTTGCGGACTTTCCCCGCCGTGGTGGAGGTCGTCGGCTGGGACGAGGCGTTCCTCGGCGTGACCACCGACGACCCCGAAGCCTTCGCGGCGGGAATCCGCGAAACCGTGGCGGCGGAAACCGGGCTCGCGTCGTCGGTCGGTATCGGCGACAACAAACTGCGCGCCAAACTCGCCACCGGTTTCGCCAAACCCGCGGGCGTTTTCCGGCTCACGCAGGAAAATTGGTGGTCGGTCATGGCCGAACGTCCCACGGACGCACTGTGGGGAATCGGCCGGAAAACCTCGAAAAAGCTCGCCGAAGCCGGTTTCACCACCGTGTTCGAACTCGCCCGCGCCGATCCCGACGACCTGGCCGCGCGGTTCGGCCCTCGTCTGGGCCCGTGGTATCGGCTGCTGGCCGGCGGAATCGGCGACGCCGACGTCACCGCCACCCCCTACGTCGCCCGGTCTCGCAGCCGGGAAACGACGTTCCAGGACGACCTCACCGATCCCGCCCGGATCGCCGCCGAAATCGACACGCTCGCGCAGCGCGTGGCCGCCGACGTCGCCGACGAAGGCCGCCCCGCCGCGCGAGTCGTGGTGAAGGTGCGTTTCGCGCCGTTCTTCACCCACACCCACAGCGTCACCCTGCCGGAGCCGACGGCCGACGCCGCCGCCATTCCCCGCGCGGCCCGTGCCGTGCTCGACCGGTTCGACCTCGGCAAGCCGGTGCGCCTGCTCGGCGTCCGCGCGGAGTTCCCCCGCCCGCAGGAGTGAGCTTCGGCGGCTTGACAGCCTCCGGCTTGCCTTGCCAAGGTGGAGAACGCGCGCCGCGAGGCGCGCACTCCGGGCCGAGAGGCGCTGCGACGGATCCTCGTGGGGAATCCGCCACGCTCGGTCCGAGAGCTCCGGACAAGGGCGCCTCCTGACTCAGGAGGTGCCTTTTTTGCTTTCACTGAAACGGAATTCGCCGGCGAACGGCGTCCGCACCTTTTGACCCCCGGCCGGTTCCGGTGCCGCCGCACGCGGCGGCACCGTGATTCACCGTGCCCGGTAACGGAAACCGCCTGATCAACCCAGGAGAAACCATGAGCCCGAATCTGCAGAACCGGGGCGGCATCGAGTTCGCCGTCGCGGACCTCGCGCTGGCCGAAGCCGGCCGGACGCAACTGCGCCTGGCCGAGCACGAGATGCCGGGCCTGATGGCGATCCGGCGTGAATTCGCCGGGGCGCAGCCACTCAAGGGCGCCCGCATCGCCGGCTCACTGCACATGACGGTGCAGACCGCCGTGCTGATCGAGACCCTCGTGGCGCTCGGCGCCGAGGTGCGCTGGGTGTCGTGCAACATCTTCTCGACCCAGGACGAAGCGGCGGCCGCGGTCGTCGTCGGTCCTCACGGGACACCCGAAAAGCCTACGGGCAGCTCGATTTTCGCGTGGAAGGGCGAAACCCTCGACGAGTACTGGTGGTGCACCGACCTGCTCTTGCGCTTCCCCGGCGGCCGTGGCCCGAACATGATCCTCGACGACGGCGGTGACGCGACGCTGTTCGTCCACAAGGGAGCGGAGTTCGAGGCCGCGGGGGTGGTCGCTCAAGCTGACGAGGACGATCCGGAGGAGTACCGGATCATGCTGCGCACACTCGCCGCCAGCCTCGAGGCCGACCCGAACCGGATCACTCGCCTCGCCGAAGGGATCCGCGGCGTCACCGAGGAGACGACCAACGGGGTCAAGCGGCTCTACAAGCTCGCGGGCGAGGGCACTCTGTTGTTCCCCGCGATGAACGTGAACGATTCGGTGACGAAGTCCAAGTTCGACAACAAGTACGGCATCCGCCACTCGATGCTCGACGGTCTCAACCGGGCCACCGATGTGATGATCGGCGGCAAGCTGGCCGTCGTGTGCGGTTACGGCGACGTCGGCAAGGGCGCTGTCGAAGCGCTGCGTGGCCAGGGCGCGCGCGTGGTGGTCACGGAGATCGACCCCATCTGCGCATTGCAGGCGGCCATGGAAGGGCTCGACGTGGTCGAGCTCGACGACGTCGTGGAGCGCGCCGACATCTTTCTCACCGCCACCGGCGACTTCGGCATCATCTCGGCCGCGCAGATGGGCCGGATGAAGCACAACGCGATCGTGGCCAACGTCGGGCACTTCGACAACGAGATCGACATGGCAGGCCTCGCGAAGGTACCCGGCATCCGGAAACGCGAAATCAAGCCGCAGGTGCACGAATGGCGATTCCCGGCGACCGGGGGACGTGCGGAGCACTCGATCATCGTGCTGTCAGAAGGCCGGCTCATGAACCTCGGCAACGCCACCGGGCACCCGTCGTTCGTCATGTCGAATTCGTTCGCGAACCAGACACTTGCGCAGATCGAACTCTTCACCAAGCCCGGGGAATACCCGGTGGGCGTGCACCGGCTCCCGAAACTGCTGGACGAGTCGGTGGCGCGACTGCACCTCGCGGCTCTCGGCGCGAAGCTCACGACGCTGACCAAGAAACAGGCGGAATACCTCGGCGTGGACATCGCCGGCCCGTACAAACTGGAGCATTACCGCTACTGAACCCCTCCGGTGAGGACCCCAAGCCTTCGGGTTCGCCCGGGCGGGCGGCCCGAAAACTTGGGGTCCTCCGGCTCCGAGGGGGAGGGAGAGCCGAAGGACCTCGTTAGTGTTAGCACACTGCCAAGGCCGTTGTACACGGGAGCTGACACGATCGGGTAAGGATCACGCGCGGCGGAAAAAGCGCCCCCGACCACCGTGAAGGCCCCGCTCGATGAGCGAGGCCTTCACGGTCACCGAGCCGCGGGAGGGCTCAGGAGGCTGTGCGGAGCACCGATTCCGCTTCGAGGGACAGCGTGCACGCACACTCGTCGTCGAGCGCGTGGCAGTCGATGATCAGGGTGTGCCGCACGCGGTCGAGATCTTCGCACGTCTCGTCGGTGCAGTCGGCGAACCCGCCGTCCGAGTGAACGACCAGTGTGCCGTGGCAGTGGTCGATCCCGCTGGTGCAGAACGCGCATTCCATGCTCATGCCGCCTTCCGCGATCGTGCTGGTGGTGAACCGGACGGCTCCTTGGTACCACCCGCGGCCGCCGAGGACCGGGACGGCCCCGGCGTGTCGCGCGACCCGGTCCGGTGAACCGTGACACGGCGCGGTTTCCGCGTGGTAGATCGCGGAAACCGCCGCTCAGGCACTCTTCGGGCGCCGGGCGCGCGTCGTGGTCTTCTTCGCCGGTTTCTGTGAGTCGCCGGCCTTGCGTGAACCACTGCCGCCCGACCTCGACTTGCGCGCTTCGGACACGCTGGCCTCCAGCGCCGCCATGAGATCGACCACGTCGGCCTTCGCGCCGGCCGCGCCGGGCTTTTTCGTCTCCTGCCCCGAGGCTTTCGCCTCGATGACCGATTCGAGAGCCTCGCGGTAGCCGTCGGTGTACTTCTCGGATTCGAACACCGGTTCCGACAGCGAGTCGATGAGCGAGCCCGCCATCGTGATCTCCTGCGGGCGCACCTGGGGCGGATCTTCGCGCAGGAACGGAAAGTCGGGCGTGCGCACCTCGTCGGGCCACAACATCGTCGTCATCACGAGCACGTCGGACACCACGCGCAGCAGCGCCAGGCTTTCGCGCTGGCGCACGGCGACCTTCGCGATCGCCACATGGCCCGCCTTGTGCAGCGCGTCGCGCAGCACCACGTACGGCTTGACGGCGTTCTTCTGCGGTTCGAGGTAGTAGGTCTTGTCGAACTGGATCGGATCGATCGATTCGAGCGGCACGAATTCGAGAACGTCGATCGTGCGCTGCGTGGCCAGTGGCAGATCGGCCAGGTCGGCGTCGGTGAGCACGACCATCTCGCCGTCGGGCAGCTCGTACCCCTTGGCGATCTCGGCGTAGGGCACCTCCTCGCCGTCGACGGTGCAGAAGCGCTTGTACTGGATGCGACCGCCATCGGCCCGGTGCACCTGCCGCAGCGCCACGTTCTTGTTCTCCGTCGCCGCGTAGAGCTGGATCGGGATACTCACCAGCCCGAACGAGACCGAGCCCTTCCACATCGCCCGCATGCGCGCTCCTCAGCGTCGTCCGTGGTCAGTGTCCTTCGTGGTCCGTCCTGCCCGGGTCACACTCACGCTCGGTAACAACCGTAGCCGGGATCGTCCGTTCCCGACAGTCCCGCGCGAACGAGGCTGACCTGCGGCGACCGGATCAGGGCGACAGCGCATACCTCTCGAGCAAACTTGCGAGGCACGCAGTTTTTTGCGCGCCCCGCAATTTTGCTACTCTGGTGGGCATGACCTCCGAGCCCGTGGCCCCCGCGCTCGGCCTGCGTGAACGCAAGAAGCTCGCGGCCCGGCAGGCACTGGGCACCGCGGCGTTGCGGCTCGCGCTCGACCGCGGACTGGACCGGCTGCGGGTCGAGGACATCGCCAGCGAGGTGGGCGTGTCGCCACGCACGTTCAACAACTACTTCTCGAGCAAGGAGGAAGCGATCTGCTCCTTCATCGTCGCGCAGCAGGAGCGGGTGCGTGAGGCGCTACGGGCCCGCCCGTCCGGCGAACCGCTGTGGGAAGCGGTGATCAACGCGGCGGTGGAGCAGTCGGACCGCGAAGGCAGGCTCACCCGCGAAGACGTACTGCGGATGCGCGACATGCTGCAGAACGCCGGCCTGTTCGCGGAGATGCTGCGCGCCCACGCCACCGTGGAGCGGGTGCTGGCCGAGGCCGTCACCGAACGCGCGGGCGGTGGCGCAAATCCGTTGCACGCGCGGATGCTCGCGGGGATCGTACAGAGCGCATCCCGCATCGCGTTCCACCATTGGCTGGTCTCGGGCCGGGGCGAGTTTCTGCCGACGTTCGTGGAGCTCCTGCGGGAGGCCTCGGCCGGCATGCCGTCACTGACCGCGGCCGCGGCCGCCCGCACCTGACCACCGAACCACCACGACCGAACACCACATTGGGGGAGACTCGACCCGTGCTGATCCGCCTGTTGCGCAGACATCTACGCCCCTACACCTCGACCATCTGGCTGGTCGTCGTGCTCCAGCTGGTGCAGACGCTGGCCGCGCTGTACCTGCCGACTCTCAACGCCGATATCGTCGACGGCGGCATCGTGAAGGGCGACACCGGCTACATCGTGCGGGTCGGCGCCATGATGTTGCTGGTCACGCTGGTGCAGATCGTCGGCTCCGTCGGCGCGGTCTACTTCGGTGCCCGCACCGCGATGTCGCTGGGCCGCGACGTGCGTGCTTCGGTGTTCCACCAGGTGCAGGACTTCTCCGCGCGTGAGGTCGGCCAGTTCGGCACACCCTCGCTCATCACCCGCACGACCAACGACGTGCAGCAGATCCAGATGCTGGTCCTGATGACGCTGATTCTCATGGTGTCGGCGCCGATCATGTGCATCGGCGGCATCATCCTGGCACTGAACCAGGACGTGCCGCTCTCGTCGTTGCTGCTGGTGATCGTGCCCGTGCTGGGCATCACGGTGAGCCTCATCATCGCGCGCATGCGCCCGGCGTTCCGGCTGATGCAGAAGCGCATCGACAAGATCAACCAGGTCATGCGTGAACAGATCATGGGAATCCGGGTGATCCGCGCGTTCGTGCGAGACGAGCACGAGCGGGCACGCTTCGGACAGGCCAACGACGAGCTGCTCACCGTGTCACTGCGGGTCGGGCGGCTGATGGCGCTGATGTTCCCGACCGTGATGCTGGTGGTCAACGTCTCCAGCGTCGCCGTGCTCTGGTTCGGTGGCCACCGCGTCGAAAGCGGCTCGATGCAGATCGGCGCGCTCACGGCGTTCCTGTCCTATCTGCTGCAGATCCTGATGTCGGTCATGATGGCCACGTTCATGTTCATGATGGTGCCGCGCGCGGAGGTCAGCGCCGAGCGCATCACCGAGGTGCTCGACACCGAGACCAGCGTGCGGCCGCCGGAGAACCCCGTCTCCCCCGGTGACGTCCACGGGGTGCTGGAGCTGACCGGCGTCGAGTTCTGCTACCCGGGCGCGGAGAAGCCGGTGCTGCAGGACATTTCGCTGCTCGCTCGGCCGGGTGAGACCACGGCGGTGATCGGCAGCACCGGCAGCGGCAAGACGACGCTGCTCAACCTCATCCCGCGGCTGATGGACGCGACGGGCGGCAGTGTGCGCGTGGACGGCGTCGACGTGCGACAACTCGACCGGGCGCTGCTCGCGCGGGTGATCGGGATGGTGCCGCAGAAGCCTTACCTGTTCGCGGGCACCGTCGCGAGCAACCTGCGCTACGGCAATCCGGACGCAACGGACGAAGAGCTCTGGCACGCGCTGGAAGTGGCGCAGGGCAAGGATTTCGTCGAGAAGATGCCGGACGGGCTGAACTCGCCGATCGCGCAAGGCGGCACGAACGTGTCGGGCGGGCAGCGCCAGCGGCTCGCGATCGCCAGGATGCTCGTGCACAAGCCGGAGATCTACCTGTTCGACGACTCGTTCAGCGCACTCGACTACGCCACCGACGCAGCTCTGCGCCGCGCGCTGGTCGACGAGACCCGAGAGGCGACGGTGGTGATCGTCGCCCAGCGCGTGAGCACCATCCGCACCGCCGACCGCATCATCGTGCTCGACGACGGGCGCGTCGCCGGCACCGGAACCCACCGCGAACTGATGGAGGGCAACGAAACGTACCGCGAGATTGTGCTTTCGCAGCTGACCGAGCAGGAGGCTGCGGCGTGAGCGAAGTGCACAGCGAAGAGAACACCGCGGACACCTCCGGCGCCGTCGCGACCGAGGTCGGCGAGCGGCCGACCGCGGCGCGCAACCGCCACGCGCCGCAGGGCGGGCCGGGCGGGCGGTTCATGGCCGGCGCGATGCCGGCCGAGAAGGCGATGGACTTCAAGGGGTCGCTGGGCCGGCTGCTGCGCCTGCTGCGGCCGCAGCGCGTCGCGCTGGTCGGCGTGCTCGCGCTGGGCACGCTGAGCGTCGCGCTCACCGTGATCGGGCCGAAGGTGCTCGCACAGGCCACCGACCTCATCTTCGCGGGCCTGCTGGGCAAGAACCTGCCGGCGAACACGTCGAAGGACGCGATCGTCGCCGGGCTGCGGGCGCAGGGCAACGGGACGCTCGCGGACATCTTCGCGCGGGCCGACGTGACGCCGGGGATGGGCATCGACTTCACGGCCGTGGGCCGGGTGCTGCTGCTGGTACTGGGCCTCTACGTGATCGCGTCGTTGTTCGGCCTGATCCAGGCGCGGCTCACCACGAACCTCGTGCAGAACGCGGTGTACTCGCTGCGGCGCGACGTGGAGGACAAGCTCGCGCGGCTGCCGTTGCGCTACTTCGACCGCCAGTCGCGCGGTGAGGTGCTCAGCCGGGTCACCAACGACATCGACAACCTCGCGCAGTCGCTGCAACAGACGCTGTCGCAGATCGTCACATCGCTGCTGACGGTGATCGGTGTGCTCGTGATGATGTTCCTGATCTCGCCGCTGCTCGCGGTGATCGCGGTGCTGACCGTGCCGGCGTCGGTGTTCGTCGCCGCCAAGATCGGCAAGCGCGCGCAGCCGCAGTTCATCAAGCAGTGGTCGACCACCGGGCGGCTCAACGCGCACATCGAAGAGATGTACACCGGCCACTCGCTGGTCTCGATCTTCGGCAGGCGGGCCGAGGCCGAGAAGACCTTCCGCGACCACAACGACACGCTGTTCACCGCGAGCTTCCGCGCGCAGTTCATCTCCGGCACGATCCAGCCGGCGATGATGTTCATCGGCAACCTGAACTACGTGCTGGTGGCCGTGATCGGCGCGCTGCGGGTGGCGTCGGGCAGCCTGACGCTGGGCGACGTGCAGGCGTTCATCCAGTACTCGCGGCAGTTCAGCCAACCCGTCACGCAGATCGCGAGCATGGCGAACCTGCTGCAGTCGGGCGTCGCGTCGGCCGAGCGCGTGTTCGCGTTGCTCGACGCGAAGGAGCAGGAACCCGAGCCGGAGCGCCCGGAGCACCCGGAGGTGGTGCGCGGCAAGGTCGAGTTCCATGACGTGTCGTTCCGCTATCTCGAGGACACCCCACTCATTGAGAACCTCTCGCTTTCGGTGGAACCCGGGCAGACGGTCGCGATCGTCGGGCCGACCGGCGCGGGCAAGACCACGCTGGTGAATCTGCTGATGCGGTTCTACGAGATCGACAGCGGGCGGATCACACTCGACGGCGTGGACATCGCGAAGATGGATCGCGAGGAGCTGCGGTCCAAGACCGGCATGGTGCTGCAGGACGCGTGGCTCTTCGGCGGCACGATCGCGGACAACATCGCCTACGGCGCCGACGACGTGACCCGCGAGCAGGTCGTGGAAGCCGCCACGGCGACCTACGTCGACCGGTTCGTGCGCACGCTGCCCGACGGCTACGACACGGTGATCGACGAGGAGGGCGGCACCGTCAGCGCCGGCGAGCGCCAGCTGATCACGGTGGCTCGCGCGTTCCTCGCCCGCCCGGCGATCCTCATCCTCGACGAGGCCACCAGCTCCGTCGACACGCGCACGGAAGTGCTCATCCAGCGCGCGATGAACTCCCTGCGCGAGGGTCGCACGAGCTTCGTCATCGCCCATCGCCTGTCCACGATCCGCGACGCCGACGTGATCCTCGTGATGGAGGCGGGCCACATCGTCGAACAGGGCGACCACGAAACCCTGCTCAACGCGGGCGGTGCATACTCGCGTCTCTACGCCGCCCAGTTCGCCGAGGCCATGGCCGAAACGGACTGACGCAGCGCGGGATCCGGGGCGGTGCCATACGCGGTGCCGCCCCGGATCCGTTTCACCGGCGACGGATCAGGGGCGGGGCACGTTGCGCAGGTTGGATTTCGCCAGGTTCAGCATCTTGCCGACGCCACCGCCGAGCACGGTGCGGGAAGCGGCGAGCGCGAAGCCCTTCACCTGGGCCGCCGTGATGGTGGGCGGGATCGACAGGGCGTTGGGGTCGGTCACGACATCGAGGACCGCCGGACCGTCGTGGTCGAGGATCTCGCGCAGGCCCTCGCGCACGTCGCCGGGCTTTTCGACGCGGCGCGAGTGCAGGCCGGCCGCGCGGGCGAGGGCCGCGAAATCGACCTGATCGTGGTCGGTGCCGAAGGACGGCAGGCCGTCGACGAGCATTTCGAGCTTGACCATGCCGAGTGAGGAGTTGTTGAACACCACGGCTTTCACCGGCAGGTTCTGCGTGCGCAACGTCAGGAGCTCGCCCAGCAGCATCGACAGCCCACCGTCGCCGCACATCGCGACGACCTGGCGGCCCGGCTCGGCGCACTGGGCGCCGATGGCGTGGGGCAGGGCATTGGCCATGCTGCCGTGCACGAACGAGCCGAGTACGCGACGGCGTCCGTTGGGTGTGAGGTAGCGGGCGGCCCAGACGTTGCACATCCCGGTGTCCACAGTGAACACAGCGTCGGCTGCGGCTTCCTCGTCGAGCACGTCGGCGACGTACTCCGGGTGCAGCGGCACGCGCTGCGTGACGTCGCCGGTGTAGGCGTCGACCACGCGCTGCAGACCTCGTTCGTGCTTGTGCAGCATGGCGTGCAGGAACGAGCGATCTTCCTTGCGCCGCACCCGCGGCAGCGCCGCGCGGATGGTCGCGCCGACGTCGCCGAGGACGCCGAACTCCAGCACCGAGCGACGCCCGATGCGCGCCGGGTCGAGGTCCACCTGCACGGTGTTGCGCTGCGGCAGGAAAGTGTCGTACGGGAAATCGGTGCCGAGCAACAGCACCAGATCGGCTTCGTGCATGGCGTCGTAACACGCGCCGTAGCCGAGCAAGCCGCTCATGCCCACGTCGAACGGGTTATCGTACTGCACGAACTCCTTGCCGCGCAAGGAATGCCCGACGGGCGCGGCGACGGCGTCGGCCAACGCGAGAAGCTCCTCGTGGGCGTCGCGACAGCCCGCGCCCGCCATGATCATCACTTTCTCGGCGCGGTTGATCCGCTCCACGAGCCGGTCGACGTCCGCCGGGGCGGGCACCACCGCGGGACCCGCTCCGAGCGACGCCGACACGCCGGTGGGGTGCACGGTCTGCTCGTGCGAGACGTCGCCGGGCAGCACGAGCACGGCCGCGCCGCGCCGGCCCACGGCGTTCTGCACCGCGATGCGCGCGAGCCGCGGCATCTGTTCGGCTCCGCTCACCAGCTCGCAGTAGTGCGAGCACTCCGCGAACAGCTGCTGTGGGTGCGTTTCCTGGAAGAACCCCGTGCCGATCTGCGTCGACGGAATGTGCGAGGCGATGGCGAGCACGGGCGCGCCCGAGCGGTGCGCGTCGTAGACCCCCTGCAGCAGGTGCAGGTTGCCCGGCCCGCAGCTGCCGGCGCACACGGCGAGCCGCCCGGTGAGCTGTGCTTCAGCGGCGGCGGCGAACGCGCCGGCCTCCTCGTTGCGCACGTGCACCCAGTCGATGCCGCCCTTCGCCGAACCCCCACTGCGGCGTACGGCGTCGACCACCGGGTTGAGGCTGTCGCCCACCACCCCGTAGATGCGGCGTACGCAGGCCTGCAGGAGCACGTCGACCAGTTGGTCGGCCACAGTCGCCATGGAGTGGTCCTTTCCGAGTCCGCCGGCCTGGCTCTCTCGCACCACAGCGGTGCGCGGCCGAGCCCCAGCCTAGAAGGACGGAGCGCGCTCACAACCCCGAAACGAGCACGGCGCACCGCCTCCCCGAAGGCCGCCTTGACAACATTTCTTGTCAATGCCACCGTGAAGGTTCACCAGACGAGGAGGAACCGGTCATGACCCACGAGTTCGAAGTCGCCAAGCAGGTCCGCCTGCCCGCGGACCCCGACGCCGTGTGGGACGCCGTGGCGACCGGTCCCGGCATCGACTCGTGGTTCATGGGCACCCACGAGGTGGACGCCGAAGCCCGGCGCGTCCGGTTCCGGATGGGCGAGTTCACGAGCGAAGCCGAAATCACCGCATGGGAGCCGCCGCACCGCTTCGCCTACCGCGGCACGCCCGCACCCGACGGCAGCTTCGACGCCTTCGAATTCCTCGTGGAGGCGGCCGACGGCGGTACGTCGGTGCTCCGGTTCATCCACCATGGCTTCACCGCGCAGGACTGGGGCGGCGAGTACCACGAGGGCTTCAGCCGGGGCTGGGACATGTACCTGCACACGCTCGGCCAGCTCCTGCGGTACTTCCCCGGTCGCCGGGCGCGGTTCGTGATCGCGTCCGGGCCGCAGTCCTCGGCTGCCCCCGGGGCGTGGCGGAAGCTCATCGCCGCCATCGGCCTGCCCGCGGAACCCGTGGTGGGTCAGCGGGTGCACTTCGAGGTCGACGAACTCCCGGCCGTCGACGGTGTCCTGGACTACACCACCGAGAACTACGCCGGCATCCGCACGCCTGACGCGCTGTACCGCTTCCACGAGCGTTCGATCACCGACATGCCGATCGCGCTGGGGCACCATCTCTTCGGCGACGTCGACGTCGAAGCGCAGGGCAAGGCGTGGCAGGCCTGGCTGGAGCACGTGCTGGAGTGAGCGGGCGCCCGTGCCCCGCCCGGTGTGGCTGGGTCCGGTGCCGGGGTGTCGGAGCGGGCCGGGTGTCGGCGAGGGCGGGGTGTCGGAGAGGGCCGGGATGTCGAGCACCGGCTCGCGACGGCCGCGAACCCGCCTCACGCAGCGCCTGCGGCAGACCTCGGCTCACGCGCGCGATGCGGCGCACGCCTCCGCGAGCCGCGGGCGGACATCGAGGATCTCGCCGGTGCCCGTGACGTCGAAGACGCGCAGCACGAGCGGCACCGTCGCGACCACCGACAGCGCGGGCGGCGTGCGACCCGTCTCCTCCAGCGCGCGCAGCCCGGCGCAGCTGAGGAAACGGACGCGGGTCAGGTCGACGACGAGCTTCTTCCCCACTACGCAGGCTTCGGCGAGCACCGTCCGGAAGTCGCCGACCGATGCGGCGTCGATCTCGCCCGCGGCGGTCACGAGCACGAGGTCGTCGCCACGCACTGAAGTCAGGAGGGTGAGGCCGGAATCCCCTCTGTGGCACGGCATCCATCTGACGGTACGCGCTCCGTCCGCCTGGTCAACCTGGGTAGCCCGCGCGGGTGGGCGTTGCCGTCCCGGCCGACATCACGGACGACGGATGCCCGTTCAGACGTAGGTGAGCAGCTTGGCCTTCAGGTCGGGGCGGTCCGCCAGTCCGTCGAGCGAGTGCTCGATGAGCGGTTTGAGATCGCGGTACGGCGCCGAAGGCCAGTCGAGTGCGCCGAGCGGCGGTTCGGGATCGTATTCGATGCCGAACTGCACCGTGCGGGCGACTTCGGGCCCCGCCAGACGTTCGACGAGGTGCAACGCCAGGTCGATGCCCGCCGAAACGCCGGCCGCGGTGATCACGGGACCGTCCTCGGCCCAGCGCTTCGCGACGGGCGTGGCGCCGAACGCGCGCAGGACATCGCGGAAGAGCCAGTGCGTGGTGGCTTCGCGGCCGGTCAAAAGGCCGGCCTCGCCGAGCAGCAACGAGCCGGTGCAGACCGACGTCACCAGCGTGGCTGTGCGGGCCGTCGTGGTGAGGTAGTCGAGCAGCGGCCGGTTCGCCAGTGCGCGCAGCGTCGGCGCGGCACCACCCGGGACGAGGATGCCGTAGGGCTCCCCGACTTGGTCGAACGTGTGACTCGGTGCGATCCGCAGAGGCGTGTCGGTCGCGGTGGCCTCGAGCGTCTCGCCGACGACGACCACGCGAAACCCGGGCTCCGCGGCGGCATAGGCGCTCAAGACCTGCAACGGGCCGACGAGCTCGAGCACGGTGAGGCCGGGGTACACGACAAAGGCGAACGTCTTCTCGGTCATGGCACTCACCGTGCCTCCGACCGGGCCGGGCCGGGCGTTGGATGTCCGTAATCCTGCGAACCGGGTCGATCGGCCTGCTAACGTTCGATCATGCCGGGACCGGAACGGCAGGTCGTGATCGTCGCGTACGAAGGCGCCGAGCTGCTCGACATCGCGTGCGTGTCCGACGCGCTCGACGCCGCCAACCGGCTCGGTGCGCGCCCGGCGTACGGCATCCGGCTGGCCACTGTGGACGGTCGCCCCTTCCGCTGCCAGTCGGGGATCACGCTCACCCCCCACGCCCGGCTCGGTCAGATCGCAGGTGACCTGCACACGGTGATCGTCTCGGGCGGGATCGGGCACAAGCGGGCCGCGGCCGACGAACGCGTGCTCGAACACCTCCGCCGCCTGTCCCGCTCGAGCACCCGTACGGCGTCGGTGTGCACCGGCGCCACCGTGTTGGCCGCGGCCGGGCTGCTCAGCGGGCGTCGCGCGACCACGCACTGGGCGTACGCGGCGCAGCTGGCCGCGCGCTACCCGGCGGTGACCGTGGACCCGGTGCCGCTGTTCGTCCGCCACGGCCCCGTGTACACCTCCGCCGGCGTGACCAGCGGGCTCGACCTGGCGCTCGCGTTCGTCGAGGAGGACCACGGGCCCACGCTCGCGCGCGAAGCCGCCCGGGCGCTCGTGACGTATTTGCAGCGCCCCGGGAACCAGGCGCAGATGAGCATGTTCCTGTGCGGGCCGCCGCCCGAGCACCGGCAGGTGCGCGATCTGACCGCGTTCGTCGCCGAGCACCTCGCCGAAGACCTGGGTACGCCCGCGCTCGCCCGGCAGGCCGGCGTCAGCACCCGCCAGCTGACGCGCCTGTTCGACGCCCATCTCGGCACCACCCCCGGCAGGTACGTGCGGACGGTGCGGGCCGAACACGCCGCCCGTCTCCTCTCCGGCACCGACCTGCCACTGGCCGCCATCGCCCGCCGCTGCGGTTTCGGCTCCACCGAAACCCTGCGCCAGGCCTTTCTCGACCACTTCGGCACGCCACCGTCCGCCTACCGCCGCATGCACCTGCGCCACGCCCTCGGCTGAGCCGGAAACATCGGAAACGCCCGGGTCGCCAGACTCGTGAGTGTTCCGGCCGGTTCTAACCGGACGGAACACCCACGAGTCTGACCCTGTCCCCCGGTGACGGGTCGCGGAGTGCAGGATGTCCGCCGTGGCCCCGCCCGACTACCCCGCCCCCGACGACGGTTCCGCCGGCGCCTCCGACGACCGGTTCAGCGCGTCCGACGCCGCCGACACCGGCCCCATCCGCCGTATCCCCGGCGCCACTCCACCGCGCCCGTCGTCCGGAAGTCGCCGTGGCGCCGCCACTCCGCCTCGCCACTCCGGCGACACACCGCCGCCATCACACCGCGCCGCCCCGGGCCACACACCGCCACCGGCTGCCCACCGGACCCGCAGCGGCGGCACGCCCCCGCCTCGCACCCGGCGCACCGACGCCACTTCCTCTCTCGCGTCTCGCCTCGACGGCGTCGACCCCGAAATCCCCGATAGCACAAGCACTCCGCCGGCCGGCCGCTCCGGGGTGTCCCGTCGCCCGGCCCGCCGCAGGGGTGAAAACCCTCTGCCCGCGCGCACCGGCGACACACCCCCACCGGCAACCCGCCGCCGCGCCACGGGCAGCGCCGCCCGCCGAACCCCGCCCGACGGCAACCCCCTGCCCGAGCCCGCTCGGCCGGCAGAGCCGCGCCGCAGGGAAGGCCGCCGCGCCGCTCCCGGCGACTCGGGGCCCGACACCCCCAGGGCCACGCCACCCCGCGATCGCCGCCGCTCCACCCCCACCGACTCGGGGCCCGATACACCTGCGGCCACACCAACCCGCAATCGCCGCCGGCCCGCCCCCGCCGAGGCGGACGCCGCCCACCCGGCCGATGCTTCCACCGAGCTTCGTACTCCAGGCGGTGCGGGCCACGGCCACGATCACGGCCACAGCCACGGTCACGGGCACGGGCCGGCCGCCCCGGCGTCGGCACGGGTGCGGAAGTTGCTGATGTGGCTGCTCATCCCCCTCGCGGCCGCGACGGTGGCCGGGATGGTCGTGCTGTATCCCTGGGGCAAGCCGGCGCCGACCAGTGCCGTGCCGCAGGGCGCGCCGGTCACGGCGTCGATCTCGACGACGGAGACCGGGCCATGCCTGGCACAAGGCCAGGTGCAGGTGGGGGCCCAGGCCGACCCCGACCAGAAACCGTGCCTGACGGTGAATCTGACGATGACCGACGGGCCCGCCGAGGGCAGGCCACTGCAGCTGATCATGCCGATCGAGCCCAGCACCCCCCGCTTCTCGGCGGGCGACGACGTGGTGCTTGCGTACAACGGCGGCAACCCGCTCGACCCGGCGTCGTTCCAGCTCGTCGACTTCCAGCGGGGGACGCCGCTGGTGCTGCTGGCCGCGTTGTTCGCCGTCGCGGTCCTCGTGCTCGGGCGGCGGCAGGGCCTCGCGGCATTGGGCGCGCTGGTGCTCAGCTTCGTGGTGATCGCCTTGTTCGTGCTGCCCTCGATCCTGGCCGGCGACAACCCGCTGCTCGTCGCGATCGCCGGCGCCGGCACGATCATGTTCATCGCGCTCTACCTGACACATGGCCTCTCGGCGCGCACGTCGGTGGCGGTACTGGGCACGCTCGTGAGCCTCGCCCTGATCGGGATCCTGTCGGCGATCTTCTCCGCCGCCGCGTCGCTGACCGGGCTCGACGACAGCACGTCCACGCTGATCGGTTCCCTCGGCCACGGCATCGACGCACGCGGCCTGCTGCTGGCCGGCGTCGTGATCGGCGCGCTCGGTGTCCTCGACGACGTGACAGTCACACAGACCAGCGCCGTCTGGGAGCTGCGGCGCGCGAACCCGGCGCTGGGCTGGCGTGAGCTGTACGGCTCGGGCCTGCGCATCGGCCGCGACCACGTCGGCTCGGCCGTCAACACGCTCGTGATGGCCTACGCGGGCGCCGCGCTGCCGGTGCTGCTGTATTCGTCGATCTCCGGCGTCGGGCTCGGCGCGCTGCTCGGCAGTGAGGACATCGCCTCGGAGATCATCCGGACACTCGCTGGGTCCGTCGGCATCGTGGCCGCCGTACCCGTGACGACGATCTTGGCGGCGCTCATCGCGGCACGCGAACCCGTTGAGCACCTCGTGAACGCCGGTTAGCCCACACCCACCGCCCGACCGGCGAACCTCCCACGGTTCTCGGGCCATCACCGCCCATCACGTCGGGCAGCTCCGCGCTCGCGTCGGCGGCCGGGAACGCTCAGCGCTGAACGAGTGCACGTCAGTCGAGAGTCGCGACGAAGCGGCTGACGGCCTCCATCGGGAACCGCTGCAGGTACCGGCCCGCCGGGGCCGACGACGCGAGCCGGTACAGCGGACGCTCCGCCACCGCGCCACCCCGGGCCTCGGCCCGCAGCTCCGCGACGAGCAGCTCCGAGAACACCAGCCCGTTGGCCTCGGTGTTGTTCACCAGCGCGTCGGCGAGCCGGCGCAGCTGCAGTGCGCCAAGCTCGCGCCCGCCGGTGCCGGCGAACACGGCCAGATCGAGTTTCACCGCACGCCTGCCGCGTCCGACGTTCACGAGCAGGCTCACCGTCCGGGTGCCGCGCACGTCGGCAATCACGATCTCGAGCCCGATCGCGGTGACGAGGTCGACGCGCCGCACCCCGAACGTCCGCACCACCAGCTCCGTGCCTTCGAGCCACGTTCGCCGGCGCACGGTGTACAGCACGAGGTACAGCAGCGGCAGTGCGACCACGACCGCGACGATGAGACCCGGCAGCTGACCGCCGACGAGTCCGGCGACACCGCCGCACGCCGCGGCGACGATCACCACGCCGAGTAGCCCGGACCACGCGCGCCGCCGGCGGAACTTCGCGTCGTCGGCGAACAGCGGGATTCGTTCCGGTGGGGTCCCGGCGCCCGGCTCGGCCATGCCCGTCACGCCCCGGCCCCGGTGAGCCCGGGGTTGCTCGCGCGTTCGCGGCCGATGGTGGTGGCGGGTCCGTGCCCCGGCAGCACGACCGTGTCGTCGGACAGGGTGAGCAGCAAGGTGTGCAACGATTTCTCCAGTTCGGCGCCGGTGGAGCGGCCGATCGACCCGGCGAACAGCGTGTCGCCGGTCAGCACCAGCCTGCCACCCTCGGGCGCGGTCACCGCAAACGCCACCGAGCCGGGCGTGTGCCCGGGTACGGCGAGCACTTCGAGCGTGAGTCCGGCGAGCTCCAGTGGCCCCTCGGCGAGCGGCACGGAGGGCCCGGCGTACGCGTCCCGATCCGCGGAATGCAGGTACAGCGGGAGTTCGTGCCCGGCCGCGCCGGCGACGTGGTCGCGATGGCCGTGCGTCGCGAGCAACGCGACGGGGGTGAGCCGGTGCTCGGCGAGCGCGGCGGCCAGCGGCTCGGCGGAGTCCTCGCCGGGATCCACGACCACGCACTCGCCGCCCGCGGCCGGGGCGAGGAGGAAGCAGTTGGCGCGCAGCGGGCCGGCAGCGAATCCGACGACGAGCACCGAAGCCCTCCTCTCCCCCGGCGCGCGGGAGGCGGCGATCACGATCGGGTCGAGACTAGCGGCCCCTGTACAGAGTCCTCACAGGCTGTGCCCATACACTGCCGCTACCTCAGACGTGTGACATCGAGCGGGAACTGGAGGGCGGGTGGCGACCAACCAGCAGCGCCGTGAAGCCGCTAAGCGCAAACTCGAGCGGCAGCTCGTGCGCAGGCAGGAGCGGGCCAAGCGACGCAAGATCGTGGGCGCTGGTGTGGTCGGCGGTGTCGTCCTCATCGTCGCGGGTGTCGTGGTCTGGGTCGTGAACAGCGGCGGCGGAGACAGCACGACGCCCGCCGCGAGCCCGCCGTCGAGCTCCGCGCCGCCGGTGCCGACGGTCGGCAACATCCCGACACAGCGCACGGCCTTGCCGACACGGACGAAGCCGCTGCCGAACCCGACCACGTGCTCCTACCCGGCCGACACGCAGAGTGCGAAGCCGCCGAAGCCGGTCACCCCGCCGGACGGCAAGGACGTGCCCTCACAGGGCAAGGTCGACATCACGCTCAAGTCCACCGCGGGCGACATCCCGATCACGCTGGACCGCTCGCTCGCCCCGTGCACCGTGCAGGCGTTCGTGAGCCTCGCCAAGCAGGGCTTCTACACCGACACGATTTGCCACCGCCTCGGTGTCACCGACCTGCAGATGCTGCAGTGCGGTGACCCCAACGCCAAGGGCGACGTCACCACCGACGGCACCGGCGGCCCCGGTTTCACCATCCCCGACGAATTCATCGACGGCGAGAAGTACGGCCGCGGCATCCTCGCCATGGCCAACACGGGCCAGCCCAACAGCGGCGGCAGCCAGTTCTTCATGGTCTACGGCACCGCCGAACTGCCCCCGCAGTACACGATCTTCGGGAGCATCTCCGACGCCGGTCTGAAAGTCCTCGACTCCATCGCGAAGACCGGCATCGGCACCGTCGGCCAGGACGGCTCGACGGGTGAGCCGAAGAAGCAGGTCAAGTTCACCGCTGTGACCGTCGCGGCCGCCTGACCGGTTGTCCTCCGCCACTGAGCGGAACGCCACTGAGCTGAACGGCGCCGACCCCGGTGCCGTTCAGCTCCCGGCCGCCTACGGCCACTTCACCGCCATGCAGGTCCGCGACGGCCGTGTGCGCGGCCTCGGCCACCACCTCGAACGCCTCACCACGAGCACCCGCCGCCTCTTCGGCAGCGAACTCGACGCGGATCTCGTCCGCGGGTACGTGCGGCGGCTGGTCGCCGGGCGGGGCGCGCTTTCCGTTCGAGTGCTCGTCTTTTCCCGCTCCGGCGAGGACGACGCCGCGATGACGCCCGAAGTCCTCGTGCGCACGGGGCCGCCCCACGAACACGTCGCCGACCCGATCCGGCTCAGGTCCGTACGCTACCGACGGGATCTACCGGACGTGAAGCACACCGGCACGTTCGGGCTGATCTACCACTCCCGGCAGGCCGTGCTCGCCGGCTACGACGACGCGCTGTTCATCGACCACAGTGGACACATCAGCGAGGCGTCGATCTGGAACGTCGGCTTCCTCGACGGCACCACCGTGGTCTGGCCCGAAGCCGCTGTGCTGCCGGGCATCACGTACTTGGTGCTGCGCGAACAGCTGGCCGCCGCCGGGATCCGGCAGGTGACGCGTCGGGTCCACCCGCGCGAGCTGCCCGGATTCGACGCCGTGTTCCTCACCAACTCCGAAACGTTCGGCCGCCCGGTCGCTTCCGTCGACGGCGTCGCGCTGCGCAGCTCTCCCGCGGCAGTGTGGATGCTGTCCGAAGTGTACGAAACCGCGCCGTGGGACGAGTCTGACCTGCGATCTCAGCGGTGCGTGAACTTGGGCGACCTGCGGTTGAGGAACGCGTCGACGCCCTCGGCGTAGTCCTCGCCGTGGAGGGCGGCCAGGCGGATTTCGTCCACTTCCCGATCGGCGGTTTCCGCACCGGCGACGATCTTTTCGATGATGCGGTTCATGCCGCGGATCGAGGTCTGCGAGCGGGAGCACAGGGTCTCCACGAAGGCCGCGGTGGCGGCGGTCAGGCCCTCGGCCGCGTGGACGTCGTTGGCGAGCCCGATTTCGCGGGCGCGGACCGCATCGATCAGTTCGCCCGACAACAGGAGGTAACGAGCGTTGGCGGGCCCGACCAAGGAGACCAGCAGGCGCGTCGACTCGAAGTGGTAGACGATGCCGAGCTTGGCGGGGGTGATGCCGAAGCGCGCGTCTTTCGCCGCGAAGCGGAAGTCGCAGGCCACCGACAGCTGGCAACCGCCGCCGATGCAGTTGCCCTTGATCATGGCGATCGACGGTTTGCGCATCGATGCCAGCGCGGATACGGCACCGTCGACGGCCTTGTCGTAGGTGGCGGCGCCTTCGGCGGTGCAGCGCAGGTCGCGGAACTCGCTGATGTCCGCGCCGGCCGAGAAGTGCTTGCCGGCGCCCGTGAGGACCAGCACCTTGAGCGCCGGGTCGGCCTCGACCTCCGAGACGACGTCCGGGATCGCCGACCACATGCCGTAAGTGATGGCGTTCATCTTCTCCGGCCGGGCGAACGTCAGCCGCGCCACTTCGCCGTCGCGCGTGAACTCGAATCCGTCGGTCATGCCCAGCACCCTAGCGGGATCGGCCCGCGCGAAACCCGCCGCTGTGATCAGCCCCGCGACGTGAGCGGACGGCCGGGGGCCGACCGCTGCCCTGGCTCAGGAAGCCGACGTGACCCGATAGACGTCGTAGACGCCCTCGACGCCGCGCACCACCTTCAACACGTGGCCGAGGTGCTTCGGGTCGCCCATCTCGAACGAGAACCGGCTCACCGCCACGCGGTCGCGGGAGGTCGTGACCGACGCCGACAGGATGTTGACCTTCTCGTCGGCCAGCACCTTGGTGACGTCCGACAGGAGCCGGTGCCGATCGAGCGCCTCGACCTGGATCGCCACGAGGAACACCGACGACGAGGACGGCGCCCATTCGACCTCCACCAGCCGCTCGGGCTGGGTGCGCAGGTCGTCGGCATTGGTGCAGTCCGTGCGGTGCACGCTGACGCCACCGCCGCGCGTGACGAACCCGAGGATCTCATCGCCCGGCACCGGTGTGCAGCAGCGCGCCAGCTTCGTCCAGACGTCACTGGTGCCCTTGACGATCACACCGACGTCGTTGGACCCGCGCCGCCGCGTGACCGTGGACGGCGTGGCGCGCTCGGCGAGCTCCTCCTCCGCCTCGTCGACCCCGCCGATCAGCGCGACCAGGCGCTGCACCACGTGCTTCGCGCTGGTGTGACCCTCGCCCACCGCCGCGTACAGCGACGAGATGTCCGCGTGGCGCAGCTCTTTCGCGACCGAGCCCATGGACTCCGCCGACACGAGTCGCTGGATCGGCAGCCCGACCTTGCGGACTTCCTTGGTGATCGCTTCTTTGCCCGCGTCGATCGCCTCGTCGCGGCGCTCCTTCGCAAACCACTGGCGGATCTTCGCGCGCGCCTTCGGCGACCCCGCGAACTGCAACCAGTCGCGGCTCGGGCCGGCGTTCTCGGCCTTCGACGTGAAGATCTCGACGACCTCGCCGTTTTCGAGCTTCCGCTCGAGCGCGACGAGCCGGCCGTTCACGCGGGCGCCGATGCAGCGATGCCCGACC
Source organism: Amycolatopsis sp. (assembly GCA_035551175.1). Classification (GTDB taxonomy): domain Bacteria; phylum Actinomycetota; class Actinomycetes; order Mycobacteriales; family Pseudonocardiaceae; genus Amycolatopsis. The sequence goes on from DASZNR010000069.1 coordinate 28,769, forward strand.
TCGGTGTGCACGGCGTAGGCGAAGTCGACCGGCGTCGAATCGGCGGGCAGCGTGACCACATCGCCCTTGGGCGTGAACACGAAGATCTCGCGCGCGGCCAGCTCGTAGCGCAGTGATTCGAGGAAGTCGCCCGGATCCGCGGCCTCGCGCTGCCAGTCGAGCAGCTGCCGCATCCACGCGATCTCGTCGACCTCCATCGCGTTTCCGGTGTGCGTACCCTTGGTTTCCTTGTACCGCCAGTGGGCCGCGATGCCGTATTCCGCGGTGCGGTGCATCTCGTAGGTGCGGATCTGCACCTCCAGCGGCTTGCCGTCCGGGCCGATCACCGTGGTGTGCAACGACTGGTAGACGCCGAACCGCGGCTGGGCGATGTAGTCCTTGAACCGGCCGGGCACGGGCTGCCACAACGCGTGGACGACGCCCATGGCGGCGTAGCAGTCACGGACGTCTTCCACGAGGATCCGCACGCCCACCAGGTCGTGAATGTCGTCGAGGTCGCGACCGCGCACGATCATCTTCTGGTGGATCGAGTAGTAGTGCTTGGGCCGGCCCTCCACCTTGGCGGTGATCCGCGCCGAAACGAGGTTGCCCGTCAGATCCGCGATCACCTTGCGCAGGTAGGTATCCCGCGAAGGCGCGCGGTCGGCGACCAGACGCACGATCTCGTCGTACTTCTTGGGCTGCAGGATCGCGAACGCGAGGTCCTCCAGCTCCCACTTCACCGTCGCCATGCCGAGCCGGTGCGCCAGCGGCGCGAGCACCTCGAGCGTCTCACGCGCCTTGCGGGCCTGCTTCTCCGGCGGCAGGAAACGCATCGTGCGCATGTTGTGGAGCCGGTCGGCCAGCTTGATCACGAGCACCCGCGGGTCCTTCGCCATGGCGATGACCATCTTGCGGATCGTCTCGGCCTCGGCCGACGTGCCGAGCTTGACCTTGTCCAGCTTGGTGACGCCGTCGACGAGCTCGCCGACCTTGTCCCCGAAGTCGGCCGTCAGCGCGTCGAGCGAGTAGCCGGTGTCTTCGACCGTGTCGTGCAGCAGCGCCGCGACGAGCGTGGTGGTGTCCATGCCGAGCTCGGCGAGGATCGTGGCGACGGCGAGCGGGTGCGTGATGTACGGGTCACCCGACTTGCGCCGCTGGTCGCGGTGCAGCTCCTCGGCGACGTCGTACGCGCGCTGCAGCAGCGCCAGATCGGCGTTGGGATGCAGCTCGCGGTGGATGACGGCGAGTGGCTCGAGCACCTGCTTCACGGGGGCGGCGCGCTGCGCGGTGATGCGGCGCGCGAGCCGGGCACGCACCCGCCGCGTCGCCGACGGGTTCGGCGCGGCACCGATGGCCTTCGGCGGCACCGCCTGCGCACCCCGCGCCCCGGTGCCTTCTTTCGCGGGCACCTCGGCGTCGAGCTCCTGGCTCACCCGCACCTCCTGCTGCTCGTGCGGCCTTCGAACCCCCAGGGTAGCCGTTCCGCCCCGCGGCCTCGCCGCCTACTTTCGATCGGCCGCCACCTTCATGCCGTGCAACGCCAGGTGACCAGCGCACCTTCCCTCCGGGACACGGGGTGACGGCGCCAGCACTCAGACCGCTTGCAACGCCTCGATCCGCCGGCCCGCCAGCGCCGCCCGGCCGCGCAGCCCCGCCAGCTCCACGACGACCGACACGCCGTCGACGACCGCGCCCGCGTCTTCGAGCAGCTTCGCCGTCGCGGCGACCGTGCCCCCGGTGGCGAGCACGTCGTCGACGATCGTGAGGTGCTGGCCGGGCCGGACGACGCCGGCCGGCAGCTCCACGCTCGCCGTGCCGTATTCGAGCGCGTAGTCGGCCCGCCCGGCGACCGCAGGCAGTTTGCCGGGCTTGCGGATGAGCACCACACCGAGTCCGCGGGCATACCCGACGGCCGCGGCGAGCAGGAACCCACGCGCTTCGACACCGGCCAGCAGCTCCGCCGCCGGGTCGAGCGTGTCGGCCAGCGCGTCGACGACCGTGGCGAACCCGGCCGCATCCGCGAAGAGCGGGCTCAGGTCGCGAAACAGCACGCCGGGCTCGGGGAAATCCGGCACCTCGGCGATGAGGCCGAGGGCGTTCTCCAGATCCACGGGCTCAGCGCTTTCGCTTCGCCGACGAGACTCCGCCACCGCGGCGCGGCTTGTTGTGCGGCCGTGCCTTCGGTGTGCGGGCAGGCACCCCGGCGGCCGCGGCCAGCGCCTTCTCCTTGCGGAGCTCGGCGGCCATCGCGTCTTCGTCCGTGGGGTCGAAGTCGTCGTTCTCGCGGGCGGCGGCCTTCGCACGGCGGGCCGCCACCCGCTGTGCTTGCTGCTGGTACTTCGGGTCGCGCATCTTGAAATCGACCAGCAGCGGCGTGGCCAGCGCGACCGACGACAGCACGCCGACCAGGGTGCCGGTGAGCTGCACGAGTGCGAGGTCCTGCAGTGTGCCCGAGCCGAGCAGGAGGTAGCCGACGATCAGCAGGCCCAGAATCGGCAGCAACGCGATGAACGCCGTGTTGAACGACCGCATCAGCGTCTGGTTCAGCGCCAGGTTGGCCGCCTCGGCGTAGGTGCGGCGGGTGAGGCCGAGCAGGCCGCGGGTGTTCTCCCGGACCTTGTCGAACACCACCACGGTGTCGTACAGCGAGAACCCGAGAATCGTCAGCAGGCCGATCACCGTCGCCGGCGTGACTTCGAAGCCGACGAGCGAATACACACCCGCCGTGACCACGATGTCGTGGATCAGCGACACCAGCGCGGCCGCGGCCATCCGGATGTCGAAGTAGATCGCCAGGAAAAGCACCACGGCCACGAGGAAGACCGCGAGCGCGATCAGCGCCTGCCGTGAAATCTCCCCGCCCCACGACGCGCTCACCGCGCTGTCGCTGATCGCCTGCACACTCGGCTGGTTGTTCGCCCCGATCGGCGCCCAATCGGTGAACAACTGCTGCTTCACCTTCGCGACCTGGTCCGCCGGGAGCGCCTCCGAGCGGATCTGGATGGTGGCCGCGTTCCCGGTACCGACGCGCTGCGTCTCCGACGGCTGCTCCCCCAGCGCCTTGGTGAACGACTGGGTCACCTGCGAGGTGGTGATCTCGCCGTGCGCGCCGTGGGCGGGCAACTGGATCTGCGTGCCGCCCTCGAACTCGATGCCGAAGTTGAAACCGCGGACGATCATCGAGGTGATGCACACGAGCACCAGCACCGCGAAAAAGACGTACCAGCGCTTCCGGACGCCGACGATGTCGAACGCGCCCGTGCCGACGTAGAGGCGGTGGAAGACGCTTTCCTTTTTGCCCGAAGGCTTTCCCGAAGCAGCGGACGGCTTCTCGTCCGGGGTTTCGGCGTCCGTGCCGAGGTCTTCGACGCCCACGTCAGGCCTCCTTCACGTTCGGGCGGCGGGCCGACGGGCGCACGGACTTGCGCTGCGCGCCCAGCCGCTGCACGGCACCGAGGCCGAGGTGCCGGGGATTGGACAGGAACGAGGACTTCGAGGTCGACACCATCGCCACCAGCGGATGCGTGACCAGGTATACGACGACGAGGTCGAGCACCGTCGACATGCCGAGGGTGAAAGCGAATCCCTGCACGTCGCCGACCGCGATCACGTACAGGATCGCGGCGGCCAGGAAGCTGACCGCGTCGGACGCCAGGATGGTGCGCCGCGCGCGGGCCCAGCCGCGCGGTACGGCGGACCGGAAGGTGCGGCCTTCGCGGATCTCGTCTTTGAGCCGTTCGAAGTAGATGACGAACGAGTCCGCCGTGATCCCGATCGCGATGATCAGGCCGGCGATGCCCGCGAGGTCCAGCGTGTACCCGATCCACCGCCCGAGCAGCACCAGCACCGCATAGACCAGCGTCCCGGACAGCGCCAGCGAAAGGATCGTGAGAATGCCGAGCAGGCGGTAGTAGATCAGGCAGTAGATGAACACCACGATCAGGCCGATCGCGCCGGCCAGCAGGCCCGCCTGCAGCGACGCGAGACCGAGAGTCGCCGAAACCGTGGTCGCGTCGGACGAGTCGAACGACAGCGGCAGCGAACCGTACTTCAGCACGTTCGCGAGGTCTTTGGCTTCCGACTGCGTGAACTGCCCGGTGATCTGCGTGTTGCCGCCGAGGATGGCGCCCTGGATGGTCGGCGCCGAAACGACGTTGGTGTCGAGCACGAACGCGGCCTGCGAGCCGACGTTGGCCGAGGTGAAATCACCCCAGGTCTTGCTGCCCGCGCTCTTGAACGTCAGGTCGACGACCCACTGACCGCGCTGCTGGTCGAACCCGGACGTCGCGTTGGAGATCTCCGTGCCCGGCAGGAACTCCGGCCCCAGCACATACTTGTTGGCGTCCTTGTCGCCGCAGGCCACGAGCGGCTTGTTCGGCAGATCGTTGCCCTCGAGCGGGTCGGCGATGTTCGGCGCGCATTTCAGCGACGCCATCGCCGCCTGCTGCGCCGCCTGCGCCGCGGCGGCCTCCTGCTGGTTGTTGGGGTCCTTCGGCACCAGCGCGTCGGACTGGCGCAGCGCGCGGGCCTGCTCGATCGGCGTCTGGTTCTTGCCGTCGGCCGCGGTCCCCGACGGCGGGGGCGGGGCGGTGCTCTGCTGCTTCGCCGGCGCACCGGCGGCGCCGCCACCACCGCTGGGTGCGCTCGACGGCGGCGTCGACGGGGTGCCCGAGGAGGGGGGCGGCGTCTGCGCGCCCGACGAAGCGGGCGGCGCGGCCGGGGTGTTGGGCTGCGAGGTGATCACCTTGCGGAAACCGAGCTTCGCCGTGCGGCCCAGGCTCTTCGCCTCGTCGCCCTGGGCACCGGGCACCGTGATGACCACGTTGTTGCCGTCGAGCACGACCTCCGTGCCGGCGACACCGATGCCGTTCACGCGGGTCTCGATGATCTGGCGCGCCTGGTTGAGCGAGTCCTTCGTGGGCTGGCCGCCGTCCGGGGTGCGCGCGGTGAGCGTGACCCGGGTGCCGCCCTGAAGGTCGATGCCCAGCTTCGGCGTCGGTTTCCCGCCCCCGGTGAAGAACACCAGCGCATACAGCACGATCACGATCAGGGCGAAGAAGGCGAGATAGCGTCCCGGGCGGAGATGCCCGGCCGATGGTGCCACGGTGCTTCGGTCTCCTCGGACTGGGTGGACCCCAACTGGTTCGGTGAGTGCGCCGGGACGGTGCTCCCGGCGCACTGCTGGGCATGACTACTGCTGGGCATGACTAGGGCGGCGGACACGCACGCAGCACCGAGACAGTACTCGGTGCTGCGTGAGCCCTGCGTTCGCCCGGTCCCGACTTTCGTCTGGTCACGAGCGTGTCACTACCCGGGGAAGGGTCGGTTCACTTCTTCCCGTGCTCCAGCGGGGGCGCGACCTGCGCACCGGTCTTCTGGCCCTCGTCCGTGATCGACTCCTGGGCAGGCGCGTCGGACGGCAGCGTGGTCGTCGACGCGACACCGCCGACGGGCTCCTCGGCGTCGGTCTCGACCTCGGCGATGCCGGTCTCGACAGCCGGCTCGACCTTCTCACGGACCGCGAGCCGCAGCCACGTGGTGACGACGCCCGGCGCGATCTCGATGTCGATGGTGTCGTCGCTCGAGGTGTCGGCCACCGTTCCGTACAGGCCCGAAGTGGTCATCACGCGGTCACCCACGGCGATGCTCTTCTGCATGTTCTGCTGGGCCGCCTGCTGCTTCTTCTGCTTGCGGGTACCGAGGACGAGCGGCACGGCCACCACGACCAGCAGCAGCAACGGCAGCAGTAAGTTACTCATGACTCTCCATTCGACGGGCGCCGCGTGGTCGCCGCTCGCGCCCGGTTTTGACGGATGTGCTGACTTCGAGTGTGCCAGGTGCTCGCGAATACGCCAGCACCCGCCGTCTGTTCCGCTCCTGCCGACGGTACTCGGCGCCCCACGTCAGGCCTGGTCGAACAACGTGGGGCCGCCCTGATCCCCCCGTCCGGACTCGGGCGGTGGCACCAGGCCGAGGTGCTCCCACGCGGCCGCGGTCGCGACCCGGCCCCGCGGAGTTCGGGCGAGCATACCCGCGCGGACCAGGTACGGTTCGCACACCTCTTCCACGGTCGTCGATTCCTCGCCCACGGCGACCGCGAGCGTCGAGATGCCCACCGGTCCCCCGCCGAACGAGCGGGTCAGCGCCGTCAGCACCGCACGGTCGAGGCGGTCGAGGCCGAGTTCGTCCACGTCGTAGACCTTCAGCGCGGCACGGGCGATGTCCCTGGTCACATCGCCGTCGGCGCGTACTTCGGCGTAGTCGCGCACACGGCGCAGCAACCGGTTGGCGATGCGGGGGGTCCCCCGCGACCGGCGCGCGATCTCGGCGCAGCCGTCGCGGTCGATCGAGATACCGAGGATCGTGGCGGCGCGGCGCACGACGAGTTCCAATTCGGCATCGGCGTAGAACTCCATCTGGCCCGTGAAGCCGAAGCGGTCACGCAGCGGCCCGGTCAGCGAACCGGAGCGGGTGGTGGCCCCGACCAGCGTGAACGGCGCGATCTCGAGCGGGATGCTCGTGGCGCCCGGCCCCTTGCCGACCACTACGTCGACGCGGAAGTCCTCCATCGCCAGGTACAGCATCTCCTCGGCGGGCCGGGCGATGCGGTGGATCTCGTCGATGAAGAGCACGTCGCCTGCCGCGAGATTCGACAGCATCGCCGCGAGGTCGCCCGCGCGTTCCAGCGCGGGCCCGGACGTGATGCGAATGGCGGCACCGAGCTCGGCGGCCACGATCATCGCGAGGCTCGTCTTGCCAAGGCCGGGCGGGCCGGACAGCAGCACGTGATCGGGCGGTACGCCGCGGCGGCGCGCGCTTTCGAGCACCAGTTCCAGCTGCTCGCGCACCCGCTCCTGGCCGACGAACTCGTCGAGACGGCTCGGCCGCAACGTCGTCTCGACTTCGCGTTCGCCGTTCTGCGGCAACGCGGACAGCGTCTCGTCGGTGTCGTCGCCGAATTCGGTCACCTCGTGCTCCACCGGCTAGCGCTTCCGGCCGAGCATCGCGAGCGCCGCGCGCAGCACCGACGAGGTCGTGTGCCCGTCGCCGTCGGCGAGCACGCGGTCCACGGCCTGTTCCGCCTGCTTGGCCGGGAACCCCAGTCCCACCAGCGCTTCCACGACCTCGCCGCGCAACGCGCCGGGTGCCGCCACGGCCGGGGCCTCCCCGCCGGCCGAGCCGAGCGCGGTGACCTTGTCGCGCAGTTCGAGAGACAGCCGCTCGGCGCCCTTGCGGCCGATCCCCGGAACCTGGGTGAGCACGGTGATGTTGCCTTCCACCAGCGCGGCGCGGAGCTTTTCGGGTTCGAGCACGGCCAGCGTCGCGAGCGCCAGCCGCGGGCCGATGCCCGACACGGTCTGCAGCAGGCCGAACAGCTCGCGCGCCTCTTCGTCGGCGAAGCCGAACAGCGTCAGCGAGTCCTCGCGCACGACCAGCGCGGTGTGCAGCCGCACCTGTTCGCCGCGGCGCAGCGTCGCGAGTGTCGCCGGGGTGGCCTGCACGGCGTAACCGACGCCGCCGACCTCGACCACCGCGTGGTCAAGGCCGACGGACAGCACTTCGCCGCGAACTGAGGAGATCATCGTGGTGCTCCCGTGTCGTTCTTGGTCGGGGTGGGACCGGCCGCGCGCCGCACCGGGGCGCGGCCACCCGTGCCGGCCTGCTTCGCCGCGGCCCTGAGCCGGGCCTTGTGGGCGCGGGCGAGCTCGGCCGCGCGGGCCTCGGCCTCCGCGAGGCGAACCCGCATCGGCTCACGCCACAGGTGGCAGATGGCCAGTGCCAGCGCGTCGGCCGCATCGGCCGGGTGTGGTTTCACCTCGAGCCCGAGCAGGCGCATCACCATACCGGTGACCTGCGCCTTGTCTGCGCGGCCCGACCCGGTGACGGCGGCCTTGACCTCGCTCGGGGTGTGGAACACGACCGGCAGGCCACGCCGCGCCGCGGCCAGCGCGACGACGCCGCCCGCCTGCGCGGTGCCCATGGCCGTGCGGACGTTGTGCTGCGCGAACACGCGCTCGACGGCCACCGCCTCGGGCCGGTACTTGTCGAGCCACACCTCGACCTCGTCGGCGACGCCGAGGAGCCGCTGCGCGAGGTTCGCGTCCGGGGGGGTTCGGACCACGCCCACGGCCACCGCGCGGACGGCCCGGCCCTTGCCGCCGTCGACCACACCGAGACCGCACCTGGTCAGACCGGGGTCGACCCCGAGCACCCGCACACCTTCTCCTCACCCGCGCGAACATTCGTTCGAGATGCAGGCTACTGGGCGCGGCTGCGCCACGATGGGTGCCATGCCGCACCCACGCGAATTCATCCGCCACCTGGGTCTGGAACCGCTTCCGGTGGAAGGCGGCCGGTTCGCGCAGAGCTGGCGTTCGGCAGAAGGTTCGGCGATCTACTATCTGCTGGTCGCACCGGAGTTCTCGGCGCCGCACCGGCTCGACCGCACCGAGGTGTTCGTGCACCACGCGGGCTCAGCGGCGCGGATGCTGCTGTTACATCCCGGCGGAGCGGTGACCAGGCCGGCGCTGGGCACCGACGTGGCCGCGGGCGAGCGGCCGCAGGTCGTGGTGCCCGCCGGGACGTGGCAGGCGACGGTGCCACTCGGGCCCTGGAGCCTGCTCGGCACGGTGGTGGTGCCGCCCTACACCGACGAGTGCGTGGAGTTCGCGGACCCGGCGACGTTGGCCGCGCGGTTTCCCGCCGCGGCCGCCGACCTGCGCGCGCTGGGGTCGTGAGTACTCAGGGTCCGTCGATACCCGGGGTCCAGCTTTCGGGTGCGCCGCTTTCGGTGAGCACGGGCTGCCAGTCGGCGAAACCTTCGGGCGCGGCTTCGTGCCACGGGAAGTGACCGTCGGGCGTCGCGACGATCACCTGCAACGCTGGGAAATCGCCATCCGGGTAGACGAGGAACGCGGAGCCGAGAAACTCCGGGTAGTGCCCTTTCGCGACGCGTTCGAACACGACGGGCGCGCCGTCGAAGAAGTCGTCGTACTGTTTGCCGACCTCGAAGATCTCGCCGTTGGCCGCGCGGTCGACGTAGGCGTCGAGCAGGATTGGGCCCGCGTTGCCGGGCAGGCCGACGACCACGACCTCCGGCACGTTGTGCAACGCCCACGCGCACGCAGTGAAGCTGTAGCCGGCCCCCTGATCGTCCTGCGGGACGGAGATCACCGCGTTGCCGCGCTCCTTGGCCTGGGACTCGATCCAGTCGATGAGGCGCTGCTCTTCGGCGGTGAGTTCTGAGGTCGTCACGGCGGCCATTGTGCCGTAACCGCGTGGCTGAGCCCAGTAGCGGCGCGGAGCAATTTTCCCGGGCATAGCAAGGAATCCGGCTCCGCTCCGCTGACCGGGACAAAACAGCCCCGGCCGGGTACGGGAGGAGATCCGCACCCGGCCGGGGCCGGAATCCCTTGCTGCGGTGGGGAAATCCGCTGCCATCCGACCGACGCCATCACCTCGTCGAAGACACCGAATCCAACGCCGCGCAGACACGCACCGATCAGTCGACCGACGCCATGACCTCGTCGGAAACGTCGAAGTTCGCGTACACATTCTGTACGTCGTCGCAGTCTTCGAGTGCGTCGATCAGCTTGAAGACCTTCTTCGCGCCGTCCACGTCGAGCGGGACACTGACGGTGGGCAGGAACGTCAGTTCAGCCGACTCGTACTCGAACCCGGCCTCCTGCAGCGCCTTGCGCACCGGCACGAGGTCGCCGCCCTCGGAGACGATCTCGAAGCTCTCGTCGAGGTCGTTGACCTCTTCGGCGCCCGCGTCGAGGACCGCCATGAGTACGTCGTCCTCGGTGGCGTCGGCCTTGGGCATGATCACGACGCCCTTGCGGTTGAACATGTAGGCGACCGAGCCGGGGTCGGCGAGCGAACCGCCGTTGCGCGTGAGCGCGGTCCGCACCTCCATCGCGGCGCGGTTCTTGTTGTCGGTGAGGCACTCGATCAGCACAGCCACGCCGTTGGGGCCGTAGCCCTCGTAGGTGATGTTCTGCCAGTCGGCGCCACCGGCTTCTTCACCGGCTCCGCGCTTGCGCGCCCGCTCGATGTTGTCCTGCGGGACCGAGTTCTTCTTCGCCTTCTGGATGGCGTCGTAGAGCGTGGGGTTGCCGTCGGGGTCGCCACCGCCGGTACCGGTCCGGGCGGCCACCTCGATGTTCTTGATCAGCCGGGCGAAGAGCTTGCCACGCTTCGCGTCGAGGTTGGCCTTCTTGTGCTTCGTCGTGGCCCACTTGGAGTGGCCGCTCATCTTTCCTCCATTTGTTCCGCGTCCGCGTAACCACTCGTCGCGCGGCCGCCGCAATCCCTGCTCAGGCTTCTCGCACGAGCTCGACGAACAACCGGTGCACCCGCTCGTCCCCGGTGATCTCGGGGTGGAACGCGGTGGCCAGCACCGCTCCCTGCCGGACGGCGACGATCCTAGCGTCGGCTTCACCGTCCACCTGGTCACCGGGCACGAGCGCCGGCGGGACGGCGGCCAGCACCTCGACGCCCGCGCCCGCCTTCTCGACCCACGGGGCGCGGATGAACACCGCGTGCAGTGACCCGATCCCGGTGAAATCCAGGTCCGCTTCGAACGAGTCCACCTGCCGTCCGAAGGCGTTGCGCCGCACGACCACATCGAGCCCGCCGAGCTGTTGCTGGTCCGGGCGCCCGTCGAGCACCTGGCGGGCCAGCAGGATCATCCCGGCGCACGAACCGAACGCCGGCAGGCCGTCGGCGATCCGCGCGCGCACCGGCTCGAGCAGCTCGAAGCTCTCCAACAGCCGCGACATGGTGGTGGACTCCCCGCCGGGGAGCACCAGACCGTCTACTTCGGACAGTTCAGCCTCGCGGCGCACCGGCACCGCGCGGGCGCCGGCGCGCTCCAGCATCGCGACGTGCTCGCGCACGGCGCCCTGCAAGGCGAGCACGCCGATCAAGGGCCGTGCTCCCGAAACTGTCACCACCCGACCTCCCGGAAGACGTTCAGCTCAGCTTAGGGGGCCGCTTCGCGGGCCTTCCGGCCAGGTCAGCGGGCGGACGGCCCCGCGTCACCTGCCCGGGTGGCCGCGTGACCGGCGCGGGAAAGTGGACCTTTCGAACCGTCGCCGAGTGGCCACTTCGAAAGGGAGCTCGGCGCGCCCGGTGAACGTCGACACACCGTGCCGTCCACCACCCGGACCTCCAGGATACGCCGCCGGCGGAGCCGCAGGTCAGAGCCAAGGTGGCGCGCCCGATCCGAACCAAAGCGGGACGCCAGGGACGCGGGAAAAGTGGACTGCCGAATTACCCGGCCACTGGCCTGGCTCACCGGTCCACCACGGTCTTAGGCTCGAAGGGAACGCACGTCCCCCGAGAAAGGCTCCGAGGTGTCCGAGCAGCAGACCGCCCCCGAACCCCAGTCCGTCACCGGCACCGCCAAGGTGAAGCGCGGCATGGCCGAGATGCTCAAGGGCGGGGTGATCATGGACGTGGTCACCGCCGAGCAGGCGAAGATCGCCGAGGATGCCGGGGCGGTCGCGGTGATGGCCCTCGAGCGCGTGCCCGCCGACATCCGCGCTCAGGGCGGCGTGGCCCGCATGAGCGACCCCGACCTGATCGACGGCATCATCGAAGCCGTCTCGATCCCGGTCATGGCGAAGGCTCGCATCGGCCACTTCGTCGAGGCGCAGGTGCTGCAGTCCCTCGGTGTCGACTACATCGACGAGTCCGAAGTGCTGACCCCGGCCGACTACGCCAACCACATCGACAAGTGGGCGTTCACCGTGCCGTTCGTGTGCGGAGCGACCAACCTCGGCGAGGCGCTGCGGCGCATCACCGAGGGCGCGGCGATGATCCGCTCCAAGGGCGAGGCCGGCACCGGCGACGTTTCCAACGCCACCACGCACATGCGCAAGATCCGCCAGGAGATCCGCCGGCTGCAGTCACTGCCCGAGGACGAGCTGTTCGTGGCCGCGAAGGAACTGCAGGCCCCGTACGAGCTGGTGAAGGAGGTCGCCACGGCCGGCAAGCTGCCGGTGGTGCTCTTCACCGCGGGCGGCATCGCCACCCCGGCCGACGCGGCGATGATGATGCAGCTCGGCGCCGAGGGCGTGTTCGTCGGCTCGGGCATCTTCAAGTCGGGCAACCCCGCGCAGCGCGCCGAGGCCATCGTGAAGGCCACGACCTTCTTCGACGACCCCGATGTCCTGGCCAAGGTGTCGCGTGGTCTCGGCGAGGCGATGGTCGGCATCAACGTCGAGGAGCTGCCGGAGCCGCACCGTCTCGCCGAGCGCGGCTGGTAAGCCCGCTCAGGAGTATTCGGAGATCTCCACCCCGAACGTGCCGTGCTCCAGTGCCTCGAAGATGTGCGGCACGTCGCCGGGATAGCTGATGTAGTCGCCGGGAAGCAGCTCGACCGGGTCGTCGCGCACGCCGACGCGAGCCTTGCCGGCACAGATCACGATGTGCTCGACCACGCCGTTCATGTGCGGATCCGATCGCCGTGGAGTGCCCGGCTCCGCGCGGATCACGTACAGGTCGCGGCGCGCCGACGGTGGGCACGCGGACAGCAGCGTGCACGCGTAGTCGGCGTGTTCCGCGAACACGGTCGGCCCCTTGCCCGCGCGGATCACGCGGACCTGGGGCCGGTCGGGTTCCACGAGCCGGGAGAACGGCACGTCGAGCGCGACCCCGAGCGCCCACAACGTCTCGACGCTCGGGTTGCCCGAGCCGGATTCCAGCTGCGACAGCGTCGATTTCGCCAGACCCGCCCGCCGGGCGACCTCGGTCAGTGACAATCCGGCCCGCGCGCGTTCGCGTCGCAGCGAGGTGGCGATGATCTCCAGCGGCGCGCCGCCGTTCTCCTGCGCCATGTGTGTTCGCTCCATCAGTCTGCTCGTTCGCCTTGACGAACGCTCGGTGCTGTGTTCAGCATAAGGCACTATGCGTTCGATGTGGCGAACACTCGACCGGGGCCTCGCCCGGGACATCGGGCTCGTCTGCCTGGCCGACGGCCTCGTGGGCGTGTCCTACGGCGCCATCGCGGTGAGCTCGGGGTTCCCGCTGTGGGCGCCCATGCTGCTGTCGCTGCTGGTCTTCGCCGGCGCGTCCCAGTTCATGCTGGTCGGCGTCATCGCCGGCGGCGGCAACCCGCTGGCCGCGGTCGTGGCCGGCCTGCTGGTCAACGCGCGGCACCTGCCGTTCGGATTCGCGGTCGGCGACGTGTTCGGCTCACGGTGGGCGACCCGCATCGTTGGCAGCCACTTGATGATCGACGAGTCCGTGGCGTTCGCGCTGGCCCAGCGCGACACCGACCGCCGCCGCGCCGCCTACTGGACCTGCGGCATCGGCTTGTTCCTCTGCTGGAACGCCGGCGTTGTGCTGGGTGCATTCGCCGGCTCGGCCATCCACGACACGGACGCCTTCGGACTCGACGCCGCCTTCCCGGCGGTGCTGCTGGCCCTCGTGCTGCCGGCGCTTCGCGATCGGGCCTCGCGGGTGCCGGTCCTCGTGGGCGTGGTTGTCGCACTGGTGGCCACGCCGTTCCTGCCCGCCGGCCTGCCGGTGCTGCTCGCGCTCGCCGGTGTCGTGGCCGGCGCCGCGGCGAAGGAACCGAAGCCGCTGCAGGAGGCGCGCTGATGGGCACGGCCGGACTCCTGGTGGCCACGGCCGTGCTCGGCGCGGGTACGTTCGCGTTCCGCTTCGCCGGTCCCCTGCTACGCACGCGCGTGCGGCTGTCGCCGCGCACCCAGCGGCTCATGGCGCTTGCCGCCGTGGTCCTGCTGGCCGCGCTCGTGGCGACGAGCGCGCTCACCGAGGGCCATGGGTTCGCCGGGTTCGCACGCCCCGCGGGAGTCGTCGTCGGTGGCGTGCTGGCGTGGCGGAAGGCGCCGTTCGTCGTGGTGGTCATCGCCGCGGCGGTGACGGCGGCACTGCTGCGGCTGGCCGGCGTGCCGTGAGGCGTCAGTCCGAGGCGGCGGTGACCAGTGCGTCGGCGGCTCGGGTGCGGGAGTAGACACCGTCGGGAGCGAGCGTGAGAAGTCCGGCGGCGCGCAGGAGGGCGAGGTGCTTCGCGACGACGCCCGCCTTCAGCCCCGTGCGGCGGGCGAGGTCGGCGGCGTCACCGGGGGTCGCCAGAGCGGCCAGCAGCGCGCTGCGGCTGCGGCCGAGCACCCCCCGCAACGCGGAGGTCGAAGGCGAGCCGCCGGCTTCCCACAGCCCGGTGATGCCGCGAGCCGGGTAGCGCAGAACCGGCTGCCACCCGGCGTGCGTGCGGGAGATGACCCGGGGCCAGACGAACACCGACGGCGCAAGGACGAGCCCACGCCCGTGCGCCGCATCGGTCGCGGGGATGCGCCGCTGCGCGACCGTGAGCGCGCCTTCGGCCCAGTGCACGGCGGGCCCGAGGTCGCGGAAGAGGTCGTCGTGCTCTCCGCCAGCGAGCAGGCGTGAGCGGTGCAGCACGTCGCCTTCGAGCAGCGCGCGCATCCGCGGCCAGGCGGGCGCGAGCGCGACCGCCCAGTATCGCTCCATGAGCGTGGCGAGGCGGTCGAGGCCCGCTTCCGGGTCGCGGTGCAGGCGGGCCAGCGAGGCCGGGCGGGTCGGTTCCATCGCCTCGATCTCGCGGCGAACCGCGCGCGGGGACACGTCGCGCAGATCGGCGAGCTCGTCCGCGAGCTGCGGCACCGGCGAGGCGGGCGCGGGCGCCAGGAACCGGGGCATCGACCGCCCGGCGACGAGATCGGCGAGAGGGCTCACGTCGATTCCCGCTTCGGCCAGTTCGGCGGACGCCGTGCGCACCCACGGCAGGTGCAGCGCGTGCTCCCCCGGCCGGGCCAATACGCGCACGCTCGCGACGATTTCCCACAGCGGTGAAAACGCGAAGCGCGTTCGCGCGAGTTCGTCCGTCGACCACGCCAGATCCAGCACGTTCCTCCTCCCGCACAACGGGGAACGCCGTAGTGTAGAAGAATCCGTTGTGGACATTCGTGTGAGGGCTGAGTCCCGCGCCGGCACGGAAATCTCGCAGCTGAGGATTCCCCGGCGGGAGCGGCCCACAGCGAACGATGATCGCCTCCAGTCCGGTTTCGCCCGAGGAAATCGACACCCTGCTCCGAATGAGCGAGCCCGCAGAGTTTCGCCCGATAGAGTGATCCCGCCCGATGCGCGTAGCGCGCGAGTAGCCGGAACCGGATCCGCGTGCGGCTGCAAACGCACTGAGCTCATCGTCCACAGTAGACGCGGCAGCGGCCGGCGCGGCCCGGCAAACGCGTGGTCCGACCGGCCACACCTTGCCCTGACCTGGGTAACGGGTGTGTGATCGTGGACACATCGCGTACACCAGCCGTTCGCCGAGGAGTCGCCATGGCCGACAAGCAGAGCAGGAGTACCGACACCGGGGCCGCCGTCGCTGTGGACGATCCCGCCAAGGTTCGCAACGTCGTGCTGGTGGGGCCCTCCGGATCAGGGAAAACCACACTCACCGAGGCGCTGCTCGCCGCGTCCGGCACCGTGCCGCGGGCCGGGTCCGTCGTGGAGGGCACCACGGTGTGCGACCACGACCCAGCTGCGGTGCGCCAGCAGCGCTCGGTCGGGCTCTCCGTGGCGCCCGTGCTGTACCAGGGGCACAAGATCAACCTCATCGACACGCCGGGGTACGCCGATTTCGTGGGCGAGCTGCGCGCCGGGCTGCGGGCGGCCGACGCCGCCCTGTTCGTCGTGTGCGCCGCCGAGGGCGTGGACGCCGCGACGGTGGCCGTGTGGGACGAGTGCGCCGCCGTCGGGATGCCGCGGGCCGTTGTCGTGTCACGGCTGGACCACCACCGCGCGGACGCGCTCGCCGAGATCGCCGCATGCCAGTCTGCGTTCGGCGCAGGCGTGCTCCCCCTGTACCTGCCGGCCCGCGAGGGGCTGGTCGGCCTCATCACGCAGCGCTACTTCGACTATTCGGCCGGGTTCCCGCCGCGGGTCGGCGAGCCGGATCCGGCAGCCCTCGACGGGCTCGCCGAGGCCCGCAACGAGCTCATCGAGGGCATCATCGCCGAGAGCGAGGACGAAACACTGATGGAGCGGTACCTCGGCGGCGAGGAGATCGCCGAGGAGACCCTCATCGCGGACCTCGAAACGGCGGTGGCGCGTGGGACCTTCCATCCCGTGATCCCCGTGTGCGCCACGAGCGGGATCGGGCTCGCCGAGGTCCTCGACGGCATCGTCCGGGCGTTCCCGTCGCCGCTGGAGCACGTGCTGCCCGGCGTCACCACGCCCGACGGCGGCGCACACAGCGACCTCACGGCCGACCCGGGCGGCCCGCTCGCCGCGGAGGTCGTGCGCACGGCCGTCGACTCGTACGTCGGCCGGGTGTCTCTGGTGCGGGTGTTTTCGGGGACGCTACGGCCGGAGCACGCCGTGCACGTCTCCGGGCACGGCCTGACCGAGCGTGGCCACGAGGACCACGACGCCGACGAACGGGTCGCGCACCTCTACTCGCCACTCGGTTCCTCGCTGCGCGAAGTGCCGTACTGCGTCGCCGGGGACCTGTGCGCGCTCACGAAAGTGGGCTCGGCCGAGACGGGCGACACCGTCTCCTCGCCCGAGGACCCGCTGGTGATGAAACCGTGGCGCATGCCGGAGCCCCTGCTGCCGGTCGCCATCGTCGCGAAGACGCGCAGCGACGAGGACACCCTGTCGCGCAACCTTTCCCGCCTCGTCGCGGGCGACCCGACGCTGCGGCTGGACCGCAACGCCGAAACGGGCCAGCTCGTGTTGTGGTGCATGGGCGAGGCGCACGCCGACGTGGTGCTCTCGCGCCTGCGCGCCGGCGGCGCCGACGTCGACACCGAGCCGGTGAAGATCAGCCTGCGCTCCACGTTCACCAAACCGGCCCGCGGCCACGGCCGGCACGTGAAGCAGTCGGGTGGCCACGGCCAGTTCGCCGTCTGCGACATCGAGGTCGAACCCCTGCCACGCGGCAGCGGATTCGAGTTCGTCGACAAGGTCGTCGGTGGCTCCGTGCCGCACCAGTTCATCCCGAGCGTGGAGAAGGGTGTGCGCGCGCAACTGCAGCGTGGTCTGGTGGACGGTCACCCGGTCGTCGACGTCCGCGTGACACTCGTCGACGGCAAGGCTCACAGCGTCGACTCGTCCGACGCCGCCTTCCAGACCGCCGGCGCGCTGGCGTTGCGGGAAGCCGCGGCCGCGGGGCGCATCACGCTGCTCGAGCCGCTCGACGCCGTCGAGATCACCCTGCCGGACGACCACCTCGGCACCGTCCTCGGTGACCTGTCCTCCCGGCGGGGACGCGTTCTCGGCACCGAAGCCGCCGAAGGCGGCCGCACCGTCATCCACACGGAGATCCCGGCCGCCGAACTCCTCCGCTACGCCATCGACCTGCGCTCGCTGACCTCCGGAACCGCGACCTTCACCCGGCGGCACGTGCGCTTCGAACCCCTGCCGGAAGGCGCCACCGTCACGACCTGACCGGCGTCAGAACTCGAACCCGCCCGGTTTCCCGTTTCGGTCGGCGAGAAGCCCGGCCAGCACGGCGATCGCGATCTCGGGCGGCTTTCGCGAGCCGATGTTCAACCCGACCGGCCGGTGCACCCGCTTGATGTCCGGCTCGGAGACGCCGAGCGCGGTCAGCGCGGCGACGTGGGGGCCCTCGTGGCGGGGGTTGCCCAGCACGCCCACCCACCGTGGGTCGCCGGCGAGCGCGTCGCGCAGCACGACGCCCAGCTCGGGGCGGTGGTGGTCGGTGACGACGACGTCGGCGGTTTCGCCGAGTGCCGGCAGCACTGTCCGGATGTCGCACGCCGCGGGCACGTCGGTGGCCCGCGCGGCGTCCGGCTCGAACAGGAGGGTCCGGTAGCCGAGGTCCGCGGCGTAGCTCAGCAGGTACCGCGCCACCGGCGACGCGAACACGGCCACCAGCAACCGCTCTTCGTCGGCGGCCGCGTGCCCAGCGCCGTGCGCGACGGCACACGCATCAGGTTCGACGGTCATGCGCCTCAGTGTGCCACCGTGTGCCTGGTCTGCTCCGCCGCTGTGCCGCTGTGCGGCCGTGTGTTGCTGCGCGGCCGTGCCGCGGTGTTGCTGCGCGGCCGGGCGGCCGTGCGGCTGTGTTGTTGTGCCGCTGTGCGACTGTGTTGCGGTCAGACGTCGGGTTCGGCGAATTCGAAGTACTCCGGCAACGGCGCGGTGCCGGCGAGCCGGAAGTACCGCACCTTCCGCCTCCGCCGCAGGGCGAGGGTGTCGCGCACGGCGTCGTTGTGCACGCGCCGGGCGATGACCACGCGGTGCTCGGCGTCGGTGAGTTCCTCGGCGAGCGCGGGTGGCAGGCGCGTGCGGTCGACCCGCGCGAGCAGCAGCGTCAGCTCGTTCTCCTCGACTTCACGCTCGACCCGGGACGTGCGTTCGGCTTGTTCCGCCGCTTTCCGGAGCCCGGCCGCGGCGGAGGTCCCGGCCCCGCCGTCGAGCACCCCGCCGTCGAGCACCCCGCCGTCGAGCACCGCGGCGACCGCGCGCGCGACGACGGCACGGCGCGCGAGAGCGGCGTCGAGCGCGGCCCAGCCGGCATCCATGCGTACGTGCAGGCGGTCGAGCCGGTTGGCCGTCGCGACGAGGAAGAGCCCACCCAGCACGACGATCACGGCCGCCCCGATCAGCAGCCATACGAGCCAGGTCACCGCGTGAGCTCCCGCTCCCCCGCGACGACCAGCCGCGGGTCGGCGGCGATCGCGGTTTCGTACACGCGCAGCACTTGCGTGACCACCACTGACCAGTCGTAGGCGGTCACGCGCTCCCCCGCCGCCGCGGCCAGTGACGCGCGCCGGGCAGGGTCGCCGAGGAGCTCTCGCAGGCCGTCGGCCAGCGCACCGGCGTCGCCGGTCGGGGCGAGCATGCCCGCTTTGCCGTCATCGAGCACGCGGCGAAACGAGTCGAGCCCGCTGGCCAGTACCGGTGTGCCCGCGGCCATCGCCTCGGTGAGGATCATGCCGAAGCTTTCCCCGCCCGTATTGGGCGCGCAGTACACGTCGACGCTGCGCAGCGCGCGGGCCTTCGTCGCGTTGTCGACCTGGCCGAGCAGTTCGACATGTGGCCACAGATCCGGGCCGGCCGCGCGACGCAGCTGGTCGGGGTCGCCCCGGCCGACGACGAGCAGCCGCAGGTCCTCGAATTCCGGCAACAGCCTCCGCAACGCCTCCAGCAGCACGTCCATGCCCTTGCGGGGTTCGGTGAACCGCCCGACGAACCCGACGGTGCCGCCGGCGCGCGGATACCCGTCCAGTGGTGTCGCGCGCGAGAAGAACTCCACGTCGACGCCATTGGGGACTTCCACCGCATCGCCGCCGGCGTGCTCCACCTGCACGCGCCGGGCCAGTGCCGACACCGCGATGCGCGCGGTGATCTTCTCCAGCAGCGGCCGCAGCACGGGCTGGAACGCCGCCAGCGTGCGAGAGCGCGTGGTGGCCGTGTGGAACGTCGCGACGATCGGGCCGTCGGCGACCTTGAGCGCGAGCAGCGACAGGCTGGGCGCGGCGGGTTCGTGCAGGTGCAGCACGTCAAAACCGTTGTCCCGGATCCAGCGGCGGACCCGCGCGTAGGACACCGGTCCGAACTGCAGCCGCGCGACCGATCCGTTGTAGGGGATGCCGAGCGCTTTGCCTGCCGGGTGCACGAACTCCGGCAGCTCCGCGTCCTCGTCCGCCGGTGCCAGCACGGACACGCGGTGACCCCGGTCGATCAGCGCACGTGCCAGGTCGATCACGTGCCCCTGAACCCCACCAGGGACGTCGAACGAATAGGGGCACACGATCCCGATCTTCAGCCCGCCCGCCATCGGAGTCAGCTCGCTTCTTCGAGGCCGGCGAGCTCGGCCGCCTCGAGGTCGGCGAGCCAGAACTTCTGCAGCATGTGCCAGTCGGCCGGGTGGGCTGCGATGTCGCCGGCGAACACGTCGGCCAGCGCCTGCGTGGCCGCGGGGACCTCGGCCCGCGCGGTGACCCGGATACGCGGGTGCACCCGCAGCTCCCAGCCGGCGCCGCTGAACCAGGAACCCACCGGCAACAACGCCGCGCCCGTGGTCGCGGCCAGCCGGGCCGGGCCTGCCGGCATGCGGGTGCGTTCGCCGAAGAACTTCACTTCGAGACCGCTCGTGGTGAGGTCGCGGTCGCCGACGAGGCACACGACCTTGTTCTCCCGCAAGCGTTTCAGCAGCACCCGCATCGCCGCGCTGTCGCCGGTGAGCGGCACCAGCTCGAACCCGAGCGACTCGCGGTAGGCCACGAACCGCCGAAACAGCGACTCGGGTTTGAGCCGCTCCACAACCGTCGTGAAGCCGCCGAGATACCGCGCGAGCCACACGCCCGCGACATCCCAGTTGCCGCTGTGCGGCAGCGCGATTACCGCGCCGTTGCCCTCGGCCAGCGCGGCGTCGATGTTCTCGACGCCGGTGATGATGAAGTTCTCGAGAAGTTTGTCGCGGTCCGTGGACGGCAGCCGAAACGTCTCGTACCAGTAACGCGCGTAGGACCGCATCGCACGGCGCACGAGCTCGTCGAGTTCCTGCTCACCGGCCTGCGGCACGACCCGCGCGAGGTTCGCGCGCAGCTGCCGCACCCCGCCCCCGCCACGGCGGGTGGCGATGTCGGCGCCGAGGGCGAACGCCGTCGTCCCCACGCGTCCCGGGAGCCGCCGCGCGAGCCGCCAGCCCGTCGCGTAGCCGAACTCGCCGAGCCGCTGGGACAGCGCGCTCACGGTTGCGCCCCGCCCGGGCGTACGTCGCCGGTCGGCTGCCCGGCGGGCTTCGGCTCGCCGGCCTGTGCGGCCGCTGCGGCTCGTGCCGCGCTCGCGACCGCGACCGCGCGCTGAATGAGCGTGACCGCAGACAGAACCGCGAGCAGCCACAGCGTGATCTCGACGGTGTAGGGCACGCCCAAGCCGTGCAGCCCGGTGCCGACGAGCGCGATGATCAGCCTCTCGGCGCGCTCGATGAGGCCGCCGTCGGCTTCCAGACCCGACGCCTCCGCACGCGCCTTCACATAGGAGATGACCTGGGCGAGCACCAGGCAGATCAGCGCGGCGGCACCGGCGCGGTCGTTGCCGTCGACCGCGAAGCACCACCACGCGATCGCGGCGAACAGCGCGCCGTCGACCAGCCGGTCGCACGTCGCGTCGAGCACCGCGCCGAAGGGCGTGCCGTAGCCGCGGGCCCTCGCCATCGCGCCGTCGAGGAGGTCCAGCATCGCGAACCCCCACACGGTGAACGTGCCCCACAGCAACAGCCCCTGTGGGAAGAAGCCGAGCGCGCACGCCACGGCACCCGCGGTGCCGATCACGGTCATCGCGTTCGGCGTCAGTCCGGCACGGACCAGCGTCCGGCCGATCGGATCGGTGACGCGGGAGACGGAAGCACGGGCGAAAATGTTGAGCATCTCGTGGTCTGTGCACCTGGCTCGGGGGCGGGTGGGCCACGAAAGCCTATCGACCCGCCCGGGCGGGCCCGACGTCCCCGCCCGCGACCCGCCGGGCGATCAGCCGGATTTCGGCAGTTCGACGACCGGCGCCAAGGATTCATTCGCCTCGGCGGCGGCTTCGGCGGCAGCACAGCGCGGCGACAGCGCGGCGAGCACCGCCCGGCTGATCTGACCGAGCTGGCGCACCTGCTCAGGCGTCAGCGGGTCGAACAGGCTCTCGCGTACGGCCTCGACGTGTCCGGGCGCGGCTCCTTCCAGCGCTTCGAAGCCGGAGTCGGTGAGCACGGCCCACGCGCCGCGTTTGTCGGTGGGGCACGACTCGCGCCGCACCCAGCCCTTCGCCTCCAACCGCGCGACGGCGTGCGAAAGCCGGCTGCGCGAAGATCGGCGCGCCTCGGCCAGCTCGCTCATGCGCAGCCGCCGGTCGTCGGCCTCCGAAAGCGCCACCAGGACCTCGTAATACGCGTGCGGCATGCCTGAATCGTGCTGCAGCTGACCCTCGAGGTGCGCCTGCAGCATCGCGGAGGCCTGGGAGAAGTCACGCCAGACGCGCTGCTCTTCGTCGGTCAGCCATCGAGGTTCGGACATACCACCATGCTACCTCTGCTTGAAAGCTCAATCAGTGCGTTGGGTTCTTCGGTCGCCACCCGCTCGTCACCAGGCGTCGGCCAGGAGTTTCCACGTCTCGCCCAGCAGCTGCGGCAGCACTTTCGTGTGGCCGATCACGGGCATGAAATTCGCGTCGCCACCCCAGCGGGGTACCAGGTGCTGGTGCAGGT
Source organism: Amycolatopsis sp. (assembly GCA_035551175.1). Taxonomy (GTDB): domain Bacteria; phylum Actinomycetota; class Actinomycetes; order Mycobacteriales; family Pseudonocardiaceae; genus Amycolatopsis. The sequence continues at coordinate 50,973 of DASZNR010000069.1, forward strand.
GTGCCGCGATGCCGGCACCCGCGATCACGCCCTGGTTCATGCCGATGTTGAACCCGTGCGCCGCCGACACCCGGCGCACCACTCCCATGGCGTGCTGGGTGAACTCCGCCAGCTCGCGCGTCTCGTCGACGGTGAGATCCGGATAGTCGGCGACGTGCCGGTAGGGCACGACCATGAGGTGGCCCGGGTTGTACGGGTACAGGTTCAGCACCGCATACACGGTTTCGCCGCGCGCGAGGATGAGCGCCGTCTCGTCGTCGAGGGTCGGCAGCCGGCAGAACGGGCAGCCCTCCGGCTCGTCGCCACCGGGCTTTTCCTGGCCCTTGATGTAGGCCATCCGGTGCGAGGTCCACAGCCGCTGCAACGCATCTGGGACCCCGACGCCGTCCTGCTCGACGATCTCGGGACCGTCCGCCTCGCTCACCGCAGGATCTTCTCCACGGCCTCGGCGCCCGGCGAGTCGTTCTCACGGCGGGCGATCCACTCGGCGATGGCCTCGACCGCTGCGTCGACGGGGACGCCGTTGATCTGGCCGCCGTCGCGGAACCGGAAGGACACCGCCCCGGCCTCCGCGTCCTTGGCACCGGCCAGGAGCAGGAACGGCACCTTCTGCGTGGTGTGGGTGCGGATCTTCTTCTGCATCCGGTCGTCGCTCGCGTCAACCTCGACGCGAATTCCCTTGGCTCGCAACGCCTTCTCGACGTCGTGCAGGTATTCGACCTGGTCGCCGGTGATCGGGATGCCCACGACCTGCACCGGCGAGAGCCACGCCGGGAACGCGCCCGCGTAGTGCTCGGTGAGCACGCCGAAGAACCGTTCGATCGAGCCGAACAACGCGCGGTGGATCATCACGGGCCGCTGACGCGAGCCGTCCGGCGCCGTGTACTCGAGACCGAATCGCTTGTTCTGGTTGAAGTCCAGCTGGATCGTGGACATCTGCCAGGTGCGGCCGATGGCGTCCTTGGCCTGCACCGAGATCTTCGGGCCGTAGAACGCGGCGCCGCCAGGGTCGGGCACGAGCTCGAGGCCGGAGTCGATCGCGGCCTGCCGCAGCGTTTCCGTGGCCTCCTCCCACTCCCAGTCCTCGCCGATGAACTTGTCGGAGTCACCGCGGGTGGACAGCTCGAGATAGAAGTCCGAAAGGCCGTAGTCGGCCAGCAGGTCGAGCACGAACTTCAGCAGCGACCGCAGCTCACCCGGCATCTGCTCCTTGGTGCAGTAGATGTGCGAGTCGTCCATCGTGAGGCCGCGCACGCGCGTGAGGCCGTGGACCACGCCCGACTTCTCGTACCGGTACACGGTGCCGAATTCGAACAGCCGCAGCGGCAGCTCCCGGTACGACCGCCCGCGCGAGCGGTAGACCAGGTTGTGCATCGGGCAGTTCATGGCCTTGAGGTAGTAGTCCTCGTCCTCGAACTTGACCGGCGGGAACATCGTGTCGGCGTAGTAGGGCAGGTGGCCGGACGTGTGGAACAGCTCGCCCTTGGAAATGTGCGGCGTGTTCACGAACTCGTAACCGGCTTCCTCATGGCGGCGGCGCGAGTAGTTCTCCAGCTCACGGCGGATGATGCCGCCCCTCGGGTGGAACACCGGCAAGCCGGAGCCGATTTCCTCCGGGAACGAGAACAGGTCGAGCTCGGCGCCGAGCCGGCGGTGGTCGCGCCGTTCGGCCTCGGCGATGCGCTCGAGGTGGGCATCCTGCGCCTCGGTCGATTCCCACGCCGTGCCGTAGATCCGCTGCAGCTGCGGGTTCTTCTCGCTGCCACGCCAGTACGCGGCGGCCACGCGGGTCAGTTTGAACGCGGGGATGAACTTGGTCGTGGGCACGTGGGGACCGCGGCAGAGGTCGCTCCACACGCGCTCCTTGGTGCGCGCGTCGAGGTTGTCGTAGATGGTGAGCTCACCACCGCCGACCTCCATCACCTCGTCAGTGTCCACTTCGGACTTTAGGTCGACGAGCTCGAGCTTGAACGGCTCGTCCGCCAGCTCCTGCTTCGCCTCGTCCACGGAGTCGAACACGCGGCGGGAGAACTGCTGCGCGCCCTTCACGATCTGCTTCATGCGCTTCTCCAGCGCCTGCAGGTCTTCCGGTGTGAACGGCTTGTCGACGGCGAAGTCGTAGTAGAAGCCGTCCTTGACCGGCGGGCCGATGCCGAGCTTCGCGTCGGGGAACTCCTGCTGCACGGCCTGGGCGAGCACGTGGGCGGCCGAGTGGCGGATCACGCTGCGGCCGTCTTCGGTGCTCGCCGCGACGGGCTCCACCTCGGCGTCGGCCTCGGGCGCCCACGCGAGATCACGGAGCTTCCCGTCGGCGTCGCGCACGACGACGATCGTGTCCGGGCCCTTCGTCGGCAACCCGGCTTCGCGGACCGCGGCGCCCGCCGTAGTGCCCGCCGGGACCACCACGCGCTCGGCGGGGACGGCGGCGGCTGACGGCGGATGCGACACGATCGGCTCCTCGGGGCAGTGACGGGAATGACTCCCGACGATGCTAGTCGGCGTCCCCGCAGGCCCCGACCCGAGCCCCGGCGCCCGACGCTGTCCGCACCGGTGGCCGCCGCCCCCTCGGCGAGCGGCGGCCACGGGGCGGGGCCGGGCCTCAGTAGGCGCCCTGGCCCGCGATCACGGCGCGGAACGTCTTCCAGAGGATGAGGAGGTCGAGCGCGAGCGACCAGTCCTCGACGTAACGCAGGTCGAGGCGGATGCTGTCGGCCCAGGTGAGGTCGGAGCGGCCGCTGACCTGCCACAGGCCCGTCAGCCCCGGCTTCACGAGAAGGCGGCGGCGCGCGTCGGGGGCGTACTGGCGCGTTTCCTCCGGCAGCGGCGGGCGCGGGCCGACGAGCGACATCCGTCCGCAGAGGACGTTGAACAGCTGGGGCAGCTCGTCGAGCGAGTACCGGCGCAGGAGGCCGCCGACGCGCGTCACCCGGGGGTCGCGTTTCATCTTGAACAACGGGCCCGCCCCCTCGTTGCCGGCTTCGAGCGTCTGGCGGATCTGGTCGGCGTTGGGGACCATCGTGCGGAACTTGAGCATCGTGAACGTCGCGCCGTCCTTGCCGACGCGGCGCTGCCGGTAGATCACCGGCCCGCGGTCACCGCACTTGACCGCGACCGCGATCGCCAGCAGCAGTGGCGAGAACAGCGTGATCAGCAGCGCCGCGCCGAAGCGGTCGAGCGCCTCCTTCACGAGCCGGCGGCCGCCGGTGAACCGCGGCGCGGTCACGCGCAGCAGCGGCATGCCGAGCACGCCCGACACGTCGAGCCGCGGGCCCGCGACGTCCATCAGCACCGGTGCCACGACCAGCTCCGCCGAAGTGCCCTCCAGGTCCCACGCGAGCCGCTGCACGCGCTTCGGCGTCCAATACTGATCGGCCGTCACGGCGACAACGCGGTACCCGCCACGGCGCACGTGCCGGGAAAGTTCCTCGAGGCGGCCGACGACCGGCACGCCGTCGATCTCGCCGGGCTCGCGGTCGGAGCCATGACCGGCCGGCGTGCACACGGCTTCCACGCGCCAGCCCACGTGCGCCTCGGTTTTGGTGCGCGCGATCAGGTCGGCCACCGTTTCGGGGCTCCCGGCAGCCATCACGGGCAGCAGGCACAGCCCGCGGCGGCGCTGCCGGTGCAGCACCTGCCTCAGGAGATACCGCTGTGGGAAGGCGAACAGCGCGATCACCGGGACGACGATGAACACCCACGGCTGCACGTCGAGCGCACCGAACAGAAGCCCACCCAGGGCCACGAGCACGCCGGCGACGACCAGCCCGCGCCCGAGCCTTCGGTACTCCTCCGGGCCTTCGCCGAGCACGCGAGGGCTCCACGCACGGCACACCGGCAGCGCGCACAAAACCGCGAGCGCGGTACCGATCGCGTGCATGTCCTGCGGCGCCACCCGGTCGATCACGAACGCGCTCACGCCGATCACCACGAACGCGATGACGATGTCGCCCGCGATGACCCAGGCCCGGTAGCGCCGTTCCCACGCGGCCGGATGCGATTTGGCCGACACGGATTCGGCGGCCTTCGCGGAAATCGCCTGAAGGTCGATGTGCGGCGGTGGATCGCTGACCATGGACGACGGCCGCACCGACTCTTCCATCAGACCTCCCAGCACAGATCGACGGACTCCGCCGACACGCTGCGTGAACGAGTGCGATCACTAAATGTAACCGAAACCCGTTCCCCATTCACCCGTCTCAGGAGCGACATACGCCAAAGTATCGGCGGCCCTCACGGAGGCGTTACACGGATTTCCAGCCACATCCTGCTGGTCTATCCGGCAAATCAATGGCCTGAAGATAACGGGATGATGACGATGGGTAATGGGAGGCAACCGCTCCGTCGCTACGGTATGTAGTCAAATTTCCACGATCTCCGGACCCTAAACCGGCAACATCCGTCACCGCCGACTTCCCCCGCGTTTGCCATTGTGGACACCCCTGGCCGGATCATGTCCACAGTGGATACTCCCGAAGGCGCGCAACACCGGACGTTCGCCCGCGGTGACATTCCGCTTGAACATGTCACGACGTCGTGGTTCGGTCACACGCCGGCCGAACTCCGAAACCCTCGCCGGAGCCCACCGGCACGCTCGGCACCCGGCCCGCTGAGCCCGTTCACCGCACCGCTGTCGACACCGTTGTCCACAACGCGCCGTCTCCCTCGCGCCCGGGTCGTGATTCACCGCAACGGCCGCGTCCAGACGGTGAATCTCCTCCCGGCACAGTGTCGGGTGCCATGTCCAGGCGGCCGTTCGGGTGACCCAGAAGGGGGCCACGAACCGGAAAGTGCGGAGCATCACACTCAAGTCACCCGCGATCTCCCGGACTCCACAAAACGATCGCCGGATCGCACGACGTTGGCGACCAATACCGAGACCGCACCACCGTCGGGGCCAGGGGATGAAGCCCTCCCGGGCACGGGTTGCACCCCAGACAAAACAAAAGGAACGAGCTGGTCAGCGCCTTCCGCTGACCAGCTCGCTCCAAGTGACGTGGGCGATACTGGGATCGAACCAGTGACCTCTTCGGTGTGAACGAAGCGCTCTCCCGCTGAGCTAATCGCCCCGGCTCGCGGTGTATGAATGACTGTAGCGCACGACTTTTGAGCGCCTGCAAATGGGTGGTTGCGTTCGACCACCCTCCGTCTACCGGCGAGTACGGAACGAACAACACCGAGCTAGCCGGGCCGCGTCGCGCCGGGGCCGCCGACGGCGCGCTTCGCCATCCGTGCGACGGTGCTATCGCACAGCGACCGAACCGCGCAGTATGTACGTGTGGTTGCCCAGCGGGCGCCCGCGGAAGGCTGCGCGGCGCGGGCGACGTGAGACGGCCGGAGCCACGGTCACGGACGGGTGATCTCCAGCGCATCCGCGACGGAATCGGCTCCTGGGTGCGTCTCATCGTCGTCCTCGGTCGTCCGGGCCGGGAAGGGAGACGAAGGGTAGGACGATGCGCAACGATCACGTGACGCTCCGCTCGACGGCGGTTTTCGACCTGCTGGCGCCGCGGACCCCGGCGGTTCCGGTGAAGGTGGAGCTGCGCTACGACACCCGCGACCCGTACGCGGTCGTCGCCGCGTTCCGCACCGGCCGCGCCGGCTGGGTCGAGTGGGTCTACGCCCGCGACCTCCTCGCCGACGGCCTCCTCGCCGATGCCGGCGACGGTGACGTGCGCGTCCGCCCCTCCGTCGAAGATCCCGAATCCGTGCTCATCGAACTCAACTCTCCCTCCGGGCACGCCATGTTCGAAGCCTCCGCTCAAGAACTCGCGGACTTCCTCGACCGCACCTACGACGTGGTCCTCCCCGGCAACGAACACCTCTGGGTCGACGTCGACGACGCCCTCATCCACCTCATCCCCAACGATCGCACCTGATCACAGCCCCGCAACCAACGGTTGCCCCCCCGGTGACGCGGCCACGCCCCGCGTCCGATATGGTTGCTCCACACCACGGCGGCGGGGAACGGGCCATCAACCCGGACCCCACGCAGCCGCGGGAAGTGCGGACGTAGCGCAGCTGGTAGCGCATCACCTTGCCAAGGTGAGGGTCGCGGGTTCGAATCCCGTCGTCCGCTCGGTAGGCTCACCAAGCCGGAAACGGCGTCCCGAGCCTGTGCGGTGGAGTGGCCGAGAGGCGAGGCAACGGCCTGCAAAGCCGTGTACACGGGTTCGAATCCCGTCTCCACCTCGCGCGATTAGCTCAGCGGGAGAGCGCTTCCCTGACACGGAAGAGGTCACTGGTTCAATCCCAGTAT
>DASZNR010000070.1:0-54797 GCA_035551175.1 Amycolatopsis sp.
CCCCAACCGCCCGGGCAGCACCCGAGATGCTGCCGTTCTCCCGGTCCAGCGCCTCGAAAAACCTCACCCTCAGCTCCGCAAAAACCACGATCCCCGCAACTCCCTGAAACAGGGTGTTGCGGGGATCGCTAGAACCCGCCGAGCCCGAGCTGGGGCATTTTCACGCCGTGTGCGGTGGTCGGTTGCCGATCACCGGGACGGCAGCGGCCGCCGAGGCGGCCTTGCGGCGACGTTCCCGGATGGCTTCGTCGAGGTCGACCAGGAAGGTGCTGGCGGCCATCGCGACGAGCAGAGCCAGGCCGAGCACGACGCCGATCCACGTGAGCACGAGTGACAGCATGGAGGGCCTCCTCCCAGGTCAGGTGCGATTTCCTTTCGTTCAGGGTCGCTTTCACGAAGCTCGTCCGGTATCGGCCAACCGGTTACGAAGCCGCCTGAGGCACCGGCCATTCGGCCGAGGCCGCGGGCCGCGTGTTACGTAGTGGGGTTGATGGGGCTGCTGTGGGTGAACGTCAGAGCTTGCGCAACCGGACGCGGTTGATGGAGTGGTCGGAGTCCTTGCGCAGCACGAGGGTCGCGCGCGGACGCGTCGGCTTGATGTTCTCCATCAGGTTCGGTTCGTTGATCGTGCGCCAGAGGTGGTGGGCCTCTTCGCGAGCCTCGTCGTCGGGCAGGCCGGCGAAGTGGTGGAAGTGCGACGCCGGGTCGGCGAACGCCGTGTGACGCAACTTCAGGAAGCGCTCGACGTACCAGTGCTCGATGTCCTCGATGTGGGCGTCGACGTAGATCGAGAAGTCGAACAGGTCCGAAACCGTGAGGCTCGGGCCGGGTTGCAGCACGTTGAGGCCCTCGACGATCAGGATGTCCGGCCGCTCCACCACTTGCTCTTCGCCGGGCAGGATGTCGTACGCGAGGTGCGAGTACACCGGCGCGGACACGCGTTCGGCACCCGACTTGACCTCCGTGACGAACCGCAGCAGCGCGCGCCGGTCGTAGCTTTCCGGGAAACCCTTGCGGTGCATGAGCCCACGGCGGGTGAGCTCGTCGCGCGGATACAGGAACCCGTCGGTGGTGACGAGGTCGACGCGCGGGTGGTCGGGCCAGCGAGCGAGCAGCGTGCGCAGGATGCGCGCCGTGGTCGATTTGCCGACCGCGACGCTGCCGGCGACACCGATCACGTACGGCACCTTCGTGCCGCGGCAGTCCTCGCCGAGGAACGTGGTGGTGGCCTCGTACAGCTGCTGACGAGCCTTCACCTGGAGGTTGATCAGGCGCGAAAGCGGCAGGTAGACGTCGGCCACCTCGGCAAGATCGATCTGTTCACCGAGACCCCGCAGCCGCATCAGCTCGTCGGCGGTCAAGGGCAGCGGGGTCGAGCTGCGAAGCTCCCGCCACTGTTCCCGGTGAAGCTCTACGTAGGGACTGAGTTCACGGACCCGTGGCATCGCATACTCCTCGGCCGTCGCCTGCGCTGGCTCCGTACTGGGCGCCACTACTCGAATGACGCTCCACCAACGGTAGGGCCTGGCGGGCGCGAACGCGCTGTGATGTCTTGCACGCGGGTCGAACACCTGCGGGGTCGGTCACAGAGGGTCACGGCGCGGGCCGAACACGTCCTCCCACGCCGCCACGACCTGGCGCGCACACGTCTGCGGGTCGACGCCTCCGACGCCGGTGCCGAGCCCCGGCATGGCGATGGTCTCGACAATGTCGCGCACCAGCCCGTCTTCGAGCTTGCCCTGCTGCCACTGCAGGAAGACCGCCCGCGCGGCGAGGTACGGGTGCACGGTGTCGGCGGGCAGCCGTTCGCCCGGTTCGCGCATCGTCGGCGCGCTGATGAGCCACGCCGGCTGAGGCTCGCCCGTCGGGACGATCACGGACTCGCCGAGTGGCAGTTCTCCGCCGTACGAAGCCAAAACCGCGCTGCGCACGCTTTGCTCGATGCCGGGGAACGCGCGTGCGTACACCGCGTCGATGCCCCCGCGCATCCAGCCGTAGGAGTTCGTGGGGCTCACCACGGCCTGTGCGGCGACGTCCAGCACCGAACCGCGGTGTACCCGGACCATCTCCGCCTCGGTCTTGAGTGCGGCGACGGCGTCGGTCCACGCGGTGGCGAGCGGTTCGTCGATGGCGCACAACACCAGTTCCGGCGTCCGGGACGAAACGGCGTCCTCGCGCCCGGTGTGTGTGCCCGATTCGGCGGTCACGGCTCCAGCATGGCAAAAAACACCACGTGCCGTAACCACCACGCGTACCAGCTGTCCGAGTGAAAACCGCCACGTCGGTACTAAGTAGCCTGGCGGTCGTGTTGCGGATCGCGTATTTCGGCCCACAGGGCACATTCACCGAGCAGGCCGCCCGTTCGCTCGCGCCGGGTGAGGACCTGATCCCCTACGAGACCGTGCGGCTCGCGTTGCAGGCCGTGCGCGACGGCGCGGCCGACGCGGCGTGCGTGCCCATCGAAAACTCGGTCGAGGGCGTCGTGCCCACGACCCTCGACGCGCTCAGCGACGGCGAAGCGCTGGTCGCGGTCGCCGAAACCATCCTGCCGATCCACTTCAGCGTGCTGACCCGCCCCGGCGGCGGTGAGGTCCGCACGGTCGCGAGCCACCCGCACGCCCTCGCGCAGGTGCGCAGCTGGCTGGAGACGAACCTGCCCGACGCGACCGTGGTGGCGTCCTCCTCCACGGCGTCGGCCGCCGTCGGCGTGCTCGAAGGCCAGTACGACGCGGCCGTGTCCGCGCCCGTCGCCATCGAGCACTACGCGCTGAAAGAGCTGGCGACCGGTGTGGCCGACGTACCCGACGCGCAGACGCGCTTCCTGTTGGTCCGCCGTCCCGGCGAGCTGCCCGCGCCGACGGGCGCCGACCGCACGTCGATCGTCGCGGCGGCCGCCAACCGCACGGGTGCGCTGGCCGAACTGCTGGCCGAACTCGCCGGCCGCGGCATCAACCTCACCCGCCTCGACGCCCGGCCCACCCGCAATAACTTCGGCGAGTACCGGTTCTTCATCGACTTCGAAGGTCACGTGGCCGAGCCGCGCATCATCGACGCGCTGACCGCACTGCGCCGCCGCTGCCACCTGCGGTTCCTCGGTTCGCACCCGCGCGCCGACCAGGTCGCGGCCACGATCGAACCGGGTGCCGGCAACCAGGAGTTCGTCGCCGCGCAAGCGTGGGTCGACGCGGTACTGAAGGGGGAGGAAGCGTGAAGCTGCTCCTCATCCGCCACGGCCAGACCGAAGGCAACGTCCGCGGCGCGCTCGACACCGCTTTGCCCGGCCCACCGCTCACCGAACTCGGCCGCGCTCAGGCCGATGCGCTGGCAGCCCGGCTGGCGGACGAGCCGATCGTCGCCGTCTACGCGTCGGAAGCCACGCGCGCGCAGCAGACCGCCGCGCCGCTCGCTGCGGCGCTGGGGCTCGAAGTACAGGTGATCGAGGGTGTGAAGGAGGTCGACGCCGGCGACCTCGAGGGCGCCACTGACCCACAGTCGGTCCGGACCTACCTGCAGACGGCCCGCCGCTGGACCCAAGGGGAGCTCTCCGTGGCGATCCCCGGTGGCGAGTCGGGCGAGCAGGTGCGCGCCCGCATGGTCGGCGCCGCCGACGAGCTGCGCGCCAAGCACGAGCAGACCGCGCCCGACGGCGTCGTCGCCCTGTTCAGCCACGGCGGTGCCATCCGCCTCGGCGCGGAGTTCCTTGCCGACAACGTCCCGGCCGACCTGGCGACGGCCGCCCTGATTCCGAACACGGGCGTGGTGGAACTCGAAGCGCGTCCAGACGGCTCGTGGCACTGCCGCACCTGGGTGGACACACCCTTGTGACCTGCTGGATTCGCCCCGACGGTGGATTCGGCCAACAAAACAAGCCGAAGCCCCACATTTGGTGGAGGATTCACATAGGGCGCAACCCCCGTGGAGTTGGCACGTCCACTTGGCAGTGGTTACCCAGTACGGGGAGGCGAACGAAATGGTGAATACGCGGAAATCGCTGATTCTTCTGGCGGGCCTGAGCGCCGCCGGTGTCCTGGCGCTGTCGGCTTGCGGCAACGGGACGACGCCCAGTGCGGGCGGCGCGCCGAACTCCGACACGGCGACGCCGAGCACGTCGGACACCTCGGGCACGTCGTCGGCGCCGACGGCCACGGACACGCCGGGCTCGGGGTCGGCGGGTTCGACGGCGACGCCGGGCCAGCCGGTGGACAACGGCCTGTGCAAGGCCGCCGACGTCGCTTTGTCGCTCGGCCAGGGAGACGCCGGTGCGGGCTCCGCCTACCGGCCGCTGCTGATCAAGAACACGAGCGGCAAGGAGTGCACCATCCAGGGCTTTCCCGGCGTCTCGTACGTGACCGGCGACGACGGCCACCAGGTCGGCCCGGCGGCTGAGCGCTCCGGCACGAAGGGCGCGGCGATCAAGTTGCAGCCCGGCCAGTCGGCGTCCGCGGACATCCAGTTCGTGCAGGTCCAGAATTTCGACCCGGCGGTGTGCAAGCCGACGGCGGTGCGTGGTCTGCGCATCTACCTGCCGCAGGAGACGGCGTCGAAGTTCGTGGCCGACCCGGGCACGGGGTGTGCCGGCGAGAACCTGCCCGGCTTCCAGCTGGCGGTGAAGACGGTCCAGCGCGCGTGAAGTGTCACCCCATGGCGCACAGCTGCTGGGTACGGACGATGTCGGCCTGGCCCGAGCGGCTGTCGAACCGGCCGGACAGAACCATGCTGTTCACGCCACCGAGGCTCTGTGCCAGTGGCCGGTAGTTCCCGTCGAACGCCGCGGCGGCCTGCGCGAGCTGGTAGGCCGCCTGGATGCGGTGGGCCGCGTCGTCGGCGAGGCGGGTGAACGCGGTGGGGTCGTAGCCGCCCGTCGTGTCGGGCAGCCGCCCGGCGCGGTCGAAGGATTGGCACGCGGCCTGCGCGTCGACGTCGGCCCCGCCGCGCTGGCCCGAAAGGCCCCAGAGCAGGCCCGTGACGCACACGCCGATGACGAACCCGGCGACGGCGGCGAGCACCAGCGGTCTTCGGGACTTCTGCGGCTCGGGCCCCGGCTCGGCTTCGGTTTCGCGGTCGTCGTCCGGCAGCGGTGAGGTGTCGAGTGCGGTCATGACGTCCTCCCGGCGACCGGGTGATGTGCTATTTCAGCACCAAATCGCCGGGAGAGCACCGGTCCGCTCGCGTCGGTGCGGCGGTTGACGCCGATTCGTCACCTGCGTCGGGCGTCAGCCCCAGCCCAGGTCGTGCAGGCGTGCGTCGTCGAGGCCGAAGTGGTGGCCGAGCTCGTGCAGCACCGTGATGACCACTTCACGCACGACCTCGGCTTCCGTCGAGCACATCTGCAGGATCGGGCGCCGGTAGATGGAGATCCGGTCGGGCAGCACGCCACCGTAGTCGGTGGTGCGGTGGGTGAGCGCGATGCCGTGGTAGAGGCCGAGGATGTCGGGTTCCTCGTCGTTGAACTCCTCGACGAGCACGACCACGTTGTCCATCGCGGCCGCGAACTCCGGGGGCACCTCGTCGAGCGCCTCGGACACGAGTTCTTCGAACCGCGCGCGGGTCATGTCGACCGGCACGGGACTCAGTTGCTCCCGGTCGCGGACGGCGGCGGGCTACTGCTCGGGCCGCCGTTGTTGTCCGATGGCCGGCCCGTGCCCTCGGGTTGACCGGCGCCGTCCTTCACCGACCCGGTGACGGCCTGGAAGCCACTGCCGTCGGACAGCGTCGCCGCGACCTTGCAGTTGACCTTGGTGGAGCCGGCGTCCCAGCTCTCCTGCTCGCGCAGGTCCCAGCCGAGAATCAGCTTCTTGGCGCTCAGGTCCGCCTTGCCCGTGTAGTCGTCGGCGGCCTTGTGGCACTCCGTGTCGAGCCAATGGTCCTGGTCGGTCTGCTTGGGGTAGCCGTCCTTGAAGTGGGTGGCCAGGTCGATCGTCGCGACGATTTCGTAGGAATGCGGGCGGTTGCAGTCGATCGGGTCGCCGACGCCCTTGCCGACGAGCGCGAGGCACGTGCCCGGCGCCCACACGTTCGATTGGTCCTGCGTCTTCGCGGGCCCGGTCGTCAGCTGGAGGCCGCCGCCGGGGCCGGCCCACTGCAGTCCGCAGCGCAGCTGGCGGTCGCCGTCGCTCCACTGCGCGGCGGTGGGGCGCAACAGGTTGGTCGTGAGCTTGCCGTACGGGTCGAGCGGGTGGCCGAGGTACGGCGTGACGTCGCCGTTGCATTTCGCCTGCGCGATCTGCTGCCACTGGTCGAGGTTCGGGAACGGCGCCTGCGCGTTGTACTGCGCGCCGATGTCGACAAGGCCCGTCACCTCGAACAGGTGCGGCTGCGTGCACGGCACCTTCTTGGCGTCCGACGCGTCCGGTGCGTGCCAGGTCAGGCAGCTGCCGGGCGGGGAGTGGAAGGCCTCTTCCGCCGCGGCGGAGAGCTTGCCTTCGCCGCCACCCGCGCCGCCGGCGAGCGCGTCGGTCCACGAGAACGTGACGGACAGTGCGAGCGCGATCACGGCACCCAGGAACACCCCGGCCATCACCACACGGGTGCTCAAGGAGTTCAGTGGCGGGCGGAACCGCTCGGCGTCGGGAGACATCGATACCCATGATGCCCGCGCCGCACGAGCCGTGCGCGTCGTGGGTCGTTAGTGTGGAAGTCGGACTTCGCGGGTGCCGGGGGATTACGGAGCGAGGATGACGCAAGACGACAACACCGGGGCCGAGCCCCCGGAGCAGCCACCACAGCGCGGGTCGATGCGGTTCCAGGACGAGAACACCACGCCGCGCGAGCCCTCACTGGCCGAGCAGCGGGCCCGACGGCAGGCGACCGCGCAGCGGGAACGCGAAGAGCAGGAAGCCGCCGAGGCCGCCCGGCGCGCGGATCAGAAAGCCGCGACCAAGCGCAAAATTTTGATCGGCAGCGGCGTCACGGTCGGGCTGGCCGGGCTCGTCGCGACGTTCTACACCGTCGCGAAGCCGAAGGAAGAAACCGCGGTGTGCACCGACTCCAGCGGCGTGATCCAGAACGACCAGTACTGCGACGAAAGCTACGCCACTTCCCACGGCGGCCACTACAGCGGCGGGTTCTGGTTCATCCCGCTCCCCGGCGGCGGCTACTCGCAGTACCGCTACAACTACGGCGGCACCGGCACCATCGGCCAGCACGTGTCCGGTGGCTCGTTCACCGCGCCGTCGGGCAACACGAACGTCTCGACCAAGTCGGGCACGTCCGTGCAGCGCGGCGGGTTCGGCATCAGCGGCAAGACCGGCGGCATCGGGGGCACGGGCAAGAGCGGGGGCTCGTAGGTGTACCGGGACCGGCGCGAACCCCGCCGCAACTGGCAGGAGATCGTCGAGGAACAGGGCCTCGTCTACGGCACGCCGGCGCGGGACGGCGCCGGCAAGGCGCGCCCGTACTGGGACGAGTCCGTGCACTACGTGTTCGACATGGACGAGATCCTCTCGCTCGAAGCCGATGTCGAACTGTTGCACTCGATGTGCCTGGAGGCCGTCGACAACGTCGTGACCACCGAGGGCTACCGGCGCTTCGGCATCCCGGAGTGGGTGTGGCCGCACATCGCGGAGTCGTGGAAACGGCAGGACCCGCACGTCTACGGCCGCTTCGACCTGCGCTACGACGGCAAGTCACCCGCGAAGCTGCTCGAATACAACGCCGACACGCCCACGACGCTGCTCGAGGCCTCGGTGCTGCAGTGGCACTGGAAGACGGCCGTGTTCGAGAACGACGACCAGTGGAACTCGATCCACGAGAAGCTCGTCGACCGGTGGCGCGAGATCGGCGACAAGCTGCCGTCGAACGAGCTGCACTTCACATGGTCGTCGGCGGATCCCTCCGGCGAGGACCACGTGACCACGGCGTACCTGCAGGAGACGGCGGCCGAAGCCGGGCTCGACACGGTGGGGCTCGCGATCGAGGAGGTCGGCTGGGATCCGGTGCTGAAGCGGTTCGTGGACCTCGAGGAAGCACAGATGTCGACGGTCGTGAAGCTCTACCCGTGGGAATGGGTGGTCGACGAGGAGTTCGGCCACTACGCCGTGGAGACGATGCCGCGCACGCTGTGGGTCGAGCCGCTGTGGAAGATGCTGTTGTCGAACAAGGCGCTGTTGGCCGTGCTGTGGGAGAACTACCCCGGCCACCCGAACCTGCTGCCCGCGTTCACTGACGACCCGGGACTGCTCACGGAGTACGTGCGCAAACCGAAACTGGGCCGCGAGGGCGCGAACGTGCAGATCGTCGCCACCGGCTACGAAACCCAGACCGACGGCGTGTACGGCGCCGAGGGCTACGTCTACCAGGCGTTCGACCCGCTGCCCGAGTTCGACGGCTACCGGCCGGCACTCGGCGCGTGGATCGTGGGGGACGCTTCGGCCGGGCTCGGGATCCGTGAGACGAGCGGCCTCGTGACCGACGACGGTGCGGCGTTCGTCCCGCATCGCATCCCCGAGTCGTGATACAACCTCCCCGCCCGTTGTGCACTCTTTCTGGGAGACCGCTGTGACCACGACTCTTGCGCTGTCCGACACGTTCGGCTCCGACCTGTTGCGCGGGATCGGTGCGATCCTGCTGTACGGCGTCGTGGGCCTGCTGCTGATGTTCGCCGGCTTCTACGCGATCGACTGGACGACACCGGGCAAGCTGTCGCAGCTGGTGCACCGGGGCCTGCCGAACGCCGTGATCGTCACGGCTTCCGGGCTGCTGTCGATGGCGTTCATCGTGGTCGTCGCGATCTTCAACTCGGCGAGTGACCTGACCGAAGGCCTGATCACGGCCCTCGTGTACGGCCTGCTCGGCATCATCGTGCAGGTGATCGCCGTGCGGCTGCTGGAGTGGGCGACCCGCATCGACGTCGGCTCGACGATCGAGAGCGAGCAGTTCGCGCCGGCGAGCGTCGTGGTGGCCGCCGCGCACGTCGGCCTCGGTCTCGTTGTCGCGGTCGCGATCTCCTGAGGGCTGCTTTGTCGCACGGTTCCCACTAGCGTGAGTCCGTGCGACTGCTGAGGACGCCGGAAGACCGGTTCGAAAACCTGCCCGATTTTCCCTACGAGCCGCAGTACGTCGAGCTCGCCGACCCACACGGCGGCCTGATCAGAGTCGGTTACGTCGAGGCCGGCCCGGCCGACGGGCCGGTGGTCCTGCTGCTCCACGGCGAACCCAGCTGGTCCTACCTGTACCGCAAGATGCTGCCCGTGCTGGCCGACGCGGGCCTGCGGGCCATCGCCCCGGACCTGGTGGGCTTCGGCCGCTCGGACAAGCCCGGCGACATCGCGGACCACACGTACGCGCGGCACGTGGCGTGGATGCGGGGCTTCGCGTTCGACGCGCTGGGTCTTTCCGACGTGACCTTGTTCGGCCAGGACTGGGGTGGGCTGATCGGGCTGCGCCTGGTGGCGGAGAACCCGTCGCGCTTCGCCGGCGTCGTCGCGGCGAACACCGGACTGCCGACCGGCGACCAGGACATGCCCGCGGTGTGGCACAAGTTCCGCGAAGCGATCGAGAAGGCGCAGATTCTCGACATCGGCCGGTCCGTGCAGGCCGGCTGCCGCACCACGCTGCCCGACGACGTCCGCGCGGCTTACGACGCGCCGTTCCCGAACGAGATGTACAAGGCAGGGCCGCGCGCGATGCCGGGTCTCGTGCCGTTCCGGCCGGACGACCCCGCGTCGGAAGCCAACCGTGCGGCCTGGAAGACGCTGACGTCGTCCGACCTGCCGTTTCTCGTGGCGTTCTCCGACGGCGACCCGATCACCGGCGCGATGGGACCGATCCTGCAGCGCAGCATGCCCGGTGCGGCGGGGCGTTCGCATCCGGTGATCGCAGGCGCGGGCCACTTTCTGCAGGAAGACGCGGGGGAAGAGCTGGCTTCGCACGTGGTTCGGTTCGTGCGCCGCTGAGTGGGGCCCCCGCTTTCCACGCTACCCGAGGGGACCGACGGTTCCGTGACACGAAGCCGCCACCAAGCCGAAGCCGGGCCTGTTGTCCACAACCGGCCCGGCTGTCCACAGGAGATCGCTACGAGAGCGCGGCCTCGGTGGCGGCCAGTGAGTCGAGGATGATGTCCAGGCCCTCCTGGGCTTCGGCCTCCGTGAGGGTCATCGGTGGGCCGATGCGCAGCACGTTGTTGTGCAGGCCGCCCTTGCCGATGAGGAGGCCGCGGCGGCGGGTTTCCTCCAGCATCTGCTTGGCGGCGCGGACCGAAGGTGTCATGGTGCCCGGTTCGACGAGCTCGACGCCGATCATCAGGCCCTTGCCGCGGACGTCGCCGACCCAGGGGTTCGCGCTCGCGCGCAGGCCCGACAGGAGCTGGTCGCCACGAGCTCGGCAGTTGGACTGCAGGTCGTGGTCGCGGATGTAGTCCAGCACCGACGACGCGCCGGCCATCGAGACGGGATTGCCGCCGAAGGTGGAGAACGACTGCGCGTTGAAGACGTCCACCACGTCACCGCGGCCGACGACGCCGCCGACGGCCAGTCCGTTGCCCAGGCCCTTCGCGAAGGTCATCAGGTCCGGCACCACGTCGTGGGCCTGAATGCCCCAGAAATGCGAGCCGGTGCGGCCCCAGCCGGTCTGGACCTCATCGGAGATGAACAGGATCCCGTACGAATCGAGCACTTCCTTCATGGCCTTGAACAGCCCGTCCGGCGGCAGCGAGAACCCGCCGACACCCTGGATCGGCTCGGCGATCAGGCAGGCGACGTCGCCGGCCGTGCCGGTGTCCAGCACGTCGACCAGATCCGCGACGCACGCCTCGATGTACGCCGAATCGGACAGGTCGCGGAAGGGGCTGCGGTAGCGGTAACCGCCGTGCACGTAGCTGACCTTCACGGGCGAGAGCGCCGAGGCGGACCAACCGCGGTTGCCCGTGATCGCGACCGTGCCGAACGAACGCCCGTGGTAGGAGTTGCGCATCGCGAGCACCTGGTTGCTGCGGCGGTGCTGCGTCGCGAGCATCAGCGCGGTGTCGTTGGCTTCGCTTCCGGAGTTGGTGAAGAACACCTTCGCGTCGGGGATACCCGACAGGTTCGCGATCTTCTCCGCCAGCTCCACCTGTGCGCGGATGAGGTACAGCGTCGAGGTGTGCAGCACGCCCGTGTCGAGCTGCTTGCGCACGGCGTCGGAGACCTCGGCGACGTCGTAGCCCATCGCGTTGGTGAGCACGCCCGCGAAGAAGTCCAGGTACGTGCGCCCGGTCGAGTCGGTGACCCGGCGGTCCTGCGCGTGCACGATCTCCATCGGCTCGTCGTAGAGCAGGGACATCCAGGACGGCATTACCGCCCGGTGACGTGCGAGCAGGTCGTCGGTCATGTCGGTCTCCCTCGGGCGTCGGCGTCTTCGGCGAGTATGTGCAGCGCCCGAATGGGGCGACAACGATCAGACTGCTCCGTCCTCACGCGGTGGCCGCACAGTTTGTCCTGCGCCCCCGAACCCGAAACCGCATCGAGGCACCGGCTGGCCTGCGACTACCCTTCTGTTTCGTGATTGACCCCAGGACTCTGCGCGAAGACCCGGAAGCAGTGCGCGTGTCGCAGCGTGCCCGCGGCGAAGACGAAGGAGTGGTCGACAAGCTGCTCGGCCTCGACTCCCGCCGCCGCTCCGCGATCGCCAACGCCGACAAGCTGCGGGCCGAGCAGAAGTCCGTCAGCAAGCTCGTCCCCAAGGCCGCGCCCGAGGAGAAGGCCGAGCTGCTCGCCCGCGCGAAGGACCTCTCCGCCCAGGTCAAGACCGCCGAAGCGGAGCAGGTGGAGGCGTCGGAGGAGTTCGACGCGCTCTTCCGCACCGTCCCGAACCTGGTGCACCCCGACGTGCCGGTCGGCGGCGAAGACGATTTCGCCGTTCTCAAGACCGTCGGCGAGCCCACGAAGTTCGACTTCACCCCGCGCGACCACCTCGAGCTCATGGAGGGCCTCGGTGCCGTCGACATGGAGCGCGGCGCCAAGGTGTCGGGCTCGCGCTTCTACTTCCTGAGCGGCGTCGGGGCGCAGCTGCAACTGGGCCTGCTCAACATGGCCATCGCGCAGGCGCTCGAAAACGGCTTCACGCCGATGATCACGCCCTCGCTCGTGCGCCCGGAGATCATGTCCGGCACCGGTTTTCTCGGCGCGCACGCGTCGGAGGTCTACCGCCTGCGCGATGACGACCTGTATCTCGTCGGCACGTCGGAGGTTCCGCTCGCCGGCTTCCACGCCGACGAGATCCTCGAACTGGGCGACGGCGCGCGCCGCTACGCCGGCTGGTCGTCGTGCTACCGCCGCGAAGCCGGCTCGTACGGCAAGGACACGCGCGGCATCATCCGCGTGCACCAGTTCGACAAGGTCGAAATGTTCGTCTACGCGAAGCCCGCCGACGCCGAGGCGGAGCACCAGCGCCTGCTCGGCTGGGAAGAGCAGATGCTCGCCAAGATCGAAGTGCCGTACCGCGTGATCGACACGGCCTCGGGCGACCTCGGCACGTCGGCGACGCGCAAGTTCGACTGCGAAGCCTGGGTGCCGACGCAGGAGACCTACCGCGAGCTCACGTCCACGTCCAACTGCACCACGTTCCAGGCCCGTCGCCTGTCCGTGCGCTACCGCGACGACAAGGGCAAGCCGCAGATCGCCGCGACGCTCAACGGCACGCTGGCCACCACCCGCTGGATCGTCGCGATCGTCGAGAACCACCAGCGGGAGGACGGCTCCGTGCGGGTGCCCGAAGCGCTGCGGCCGTTCGTCGGCGGGCGCGAGGTGCTGGAGCCCCTCAAGCGCTGATTTCGGGGTGCGAACCCGTCCGGCCCGCTAAGGTCCGGAGCCGTGAGTGGGTTCAGGGAATTTCGGTGGGTCGCGGTAGCCGCTGCGGTGTTGGTGCTGGCCGGTTGCACTGTGCGCGTCGACGGCGAGGCTCAGCCGGTGCCCGGACAGGGGCCGGTCAAGCCGGTCGTGGACGCGTGCTCGCTGCTCGATCAGCAGCAGGTGACCGCGCTCGGCTACCGCGAGCCCGGCAAGCCGGAGAAGGCCAACCCGCAGCGGCTCACCCCGGCGTCGTGCTCGTGGAACAGCGCCGACGACAACGCGACGCTCGCCATCTTGAGCGTCGGCTGGGCTGTGGACCTTTCTCAGGACGAGTACCTGCAGGGCGCGTTGCCGAAGTCGCAGCCGCAGAGCGTCGGTGGGTTCACGTGGACCCAATACACGTCGGTTCTCGCCGGCAACTGTGACCTGTACACGACGCTCGGGCCGAAGTCGTTCGTCTACGTGAGCGTGAACTACCCCGACGAGACCAAGGCGTGTGAGCTGGCGAAGCCGGTGATCCCGCAGGTCGCCGCCCACCTGCCCGGTGGGCTGGCCGCGCCGTCGATCACACCGACCAACACTGCGCCGCCGACGCCGGCCGGACCACTGCTGAACCTCGACCCGTGCACGCTGCTCACGTCCGGCGAAGCCGCCTCGCTCAAGATGACGGCGCCGGGCACCAAGCAGGAGTCGACCGCCGCGCCCGGCACCGTCTTCTGCCTGTGGAACGACACCGACGGCGATCGCGGCCAGAAACCGTTCGAGGTCTGGCTCGGCCCGGCGACGCCCATGACGCAGTGGCCCGGCATGAACGTGCCGCCAACGTCGACGCTCGACGTCGGCACTCGGCACTGGTCGATTTTCCCCAACTTCAACGAATCAGGCGTCAACTGCGCGGCCGGGCTGACCGTGACGCCGACGTCGTCGATCCAGATCGTGAGCGGATTCCTCGACGACACATCGAAATCGTGTGACGCGGTGAAGGCCGGGATCCCACTCGTCTCAGCCCACCTACCGTCCTGAGTGGACGGTCACGCGGCCACCTGGTCGGCGATGTGCTTGGCGATCTCCAGCGCGCTTGT
The DNA here is from genome assembly GCA_035551175.1 of Amycolatopsis sp. Classification (GTDB taxonomy): domain Bacteria; phylum Actinomycetota; class Actinomycetes; order Mycobacteriales; family Pseudonocardiaceae; genus Amycolatopsis. The sequence continues at coordinate 13,847 of DASZNR010000070.1, forward strand.
CGCTGCCGGGCTCGGCGCGTTGAGCACGTGGACCTGATCGCGCGCGGTCTCGATGAGGAAGTCGTCGACCAGCGAGCCGTCGGGCCGCAACGCCTGCGCGCGCACGCCCGAGCCGTGGCGGACGATGTCGTTTTCCGTCACCGCGGGCACGAGCCGTGCGAGGCTGGCCGCGAACCGCTTCTTCGACAACGACCGCAGCACCTCCTCGAAGCCCGTCGGGAACGCGTACTTGCGCGCGAGCCGCCACGCGCCGGGGAAACGGGCGACGTCGGCGAGGTCCTTCACCGACACGTCGGACCAGCGGTAGCCCTCGCGGCGCAGTGCGAGCACGGCGTTGGGGCCGGCGTGCACGCTGCCGTCGAGCATTCGGGTCAGGTGCACGCCGAGGAACGGCAGCGTCGGGTCCGGCACCGGGTAGATCAGGCCGCGCACGAGGCGTCGCGCTTCGGGTGTGAGCTCGTAGTACTCGCCGCGGAACGGCACGATGCGCGCGTTCGGCTTCAGGCCCGCCAGTTCGGCGACGCGGTCGGCCTGCAGGCCTGCGCAGTTCACCAGCGCGTCAGCCTGCAACACCTCCGTGCCGGTGGCCACCTCGACGCCGCCGTCACGCAAGGCGCGGATCCCCAGCACGGGCGTGTCGAGCCGCAGGTCGGCGTCGGCCTCGTCGAGCAGCCGCACCAGCGCCGCGCACACGGCCGGGAAGTCGATGATCCCCGTCGACTCCACGCGCAACGCACCGACGCACGACACCTCCGGCTCGTACTCGCGCGCCTCCGCCGGCGTGACCCTCTTCGCCGGCACGCCGTTCGCCTCGGCCCGCTCCGCGAGCGTGCGCAACGCCGGCAGCTCCTCCTCGCGCGTCGCCACCACCAGCTTCCCGCACACCTCGACGGGCACGCCGTACTGCCGCGCGAAGTCCACAATGGACCGATTGCCGGCCACTGACATCCGCGCCTTGAACGACCCCGGCTTGTAGTACAGCCCGGCGTGAACGACGTTCGAGTTGTGCCCGGTCTGGTGCGCCGCCCAGCGCCGCTCCTTCTCGAGCACCGTGACGTCCTGCCCCCGCTGCGACAGCTCCCAGGCCACGGACAGGCCGACGATTCCGCCACCGATCACCACGACGTTTCGCACGGACGGCAAGGCTACGCGCCCCCGCGCCCGCTTGCGTAGTGTGAGTCGGGTGAATCCGACGAACGACGCAGATCAGGCGCCAAAGTCGTGATTCCCGCCGCCGTCAACGCCTTCTGGGGGGTGAGCTCGCGGCCCGCCCGGTAGCGGCCTTCGTAAGCGGAGCCGAGGGCGGCGCGGGCGCGGGCGGCGACGGCGGTGGCGTCCGGGTGGTCGGTGGTGTCCGTGCCGCGCGTGGCGGTGGCGGCCCCGAGGAGAAGGGCGGCCTCGTCGGGGTGCGAGTCGAGGAGGGCGGTGCCCGCTAGGCATTCCAGGATGGTCGCGAGGATGGTGCTGTCGTGCCACTGGGCGGCGGTGGCCGCGGCGTCGCGCAGGTGCGGGCGGGCCTCGCCGGGGGAGCCGGCGGCGAGGGCGGTCCAGGCGAGCGCGATCGAGGCCGCGGCGCGCACGATCGCGGCCGAGAACGAGCCGCCGGGGCATTCGGCCAGCGCGCGCGTGGCGAGGGCGCGGGCCGTGGCCAGGTCGCCGTCGCGGCGGGCGAGGGCGGAGAGGCCGACGTAGCCGGACGCGCGGGTCTCCGGCATGCCCGTGCGCCGCGCGAGTGTGATCACCCGCGTGTAGTCGGCGCGCGCACCTTCGGGGTCGCCGCGCCGGGCGCGGGAATCCGCCCGGCGGCACAGTAGATCGGCGTAGTCGTCGGTGGCGCCGAGCTGCAGCATGAGTTCCATGGACTCCGACATCGCGGCCAGCGCTTCGTCGTGCCGGCCGCGCGAGGTCAGCAGTTGGGACAGGTGGTCGAGCGACATGGCGAGACCCCAGCGTTCACCGAGTGCACGGTAGCGGGATTCCCCTTCGCGCAGCAGGTGTTCGGCCTCCGCCAAGTCGCCGGCGAGCATCGCGCGCAGGCCCGTGCCCATCGGGACCAGCGCCCTGGTCCACGGATCGCCCTCCGACATCGAGCGGATGCGGGTGAACAACTCCTCGTCGTCGGACGGCGGGCCGATCACCACAGCCAGCAGCAGGCTCAACGTCGGATGCCGTGGCGCACACGCCATATCCCGCGCATAGCGCTCCACAGTGGACTGATAAGGCAGCGTCGCCTCGTGCCCTGGCGCGCCGGACATCGCGTTCAGCACACACATCAGGAACGGCTCTTCGAGCCTGGCCGGCGCCACCGGATCGCAGCGCTTCACCACCTCCAGCGAAAGCATCGCCCCCTCGTAGCGCCGCCCACGCATCCACCAGTAGGTCGCGAGCGCGGCCGTGAGCCGCAACGCCGTCGGGAGATCGTGGTCGGTTGCCCACCGCATGGCCGCGACGAGGTTGTCGTACTCGGCGTCGAGCCGGTCGAGCCACGGCAGCTGGCCGGCGGTGCGCAGCCGCGGGTCCGCTTCCTCGGCCAGGCGCAGGAACTCGTCGGCATGGGCCTGGTGCAATGCGAAGGTCTCGCCGGCGCCTTCAAGCTTCTCGGCACAGAACGCACGGATCGTCTCCAGCATGCGGTACCGCCCGCCCGCGGCGTCGAGCAGCGACTTGTCCGCCAGGCCCGACACCAGGTCGACGACGTCGGGCACGCCGCACACCCGCTCGGCCGCCGCCAGCGTCGCGCCGCCGCCGAACACGGTCAGGCGGCGGGCGAGCCTGCGTTCGTCGTCGTCCAGCAGCTCCCAGCTCCACTCCACGACGCCACGCAACGATCGATGCCGCGGCTCCGCCGTCCGGCTCCCGCGCGCCAGCAGGTGGAACCGGTCATCCAGCCGCGCGGCGATCTCGCCGGCGGAGAGCGTCCGCACGCGGGCGGCCGCCAGCTCCAGCGCGAGCGGCAGGCCGTCGAGAGCCGCGCAGATGTGCTGAACGTCGCCGACCGTTTCTTCGTCCACGCGGAACGCCGGATCGCTCGCGGCCGCGCGGTCGGCGAACAGCCGCACGGCGGAAAAGCTCAAGGCTTCGGCCGCCGGCGTGCCCGGCGGCGGCACCGCGAGCCGCGGCACGGGCGCGAGCTGCTCACCCGTGATACCCAACGGTTCCCGGCTCGTCGCCAGCACCCGCAGGCCCGCGCACGCGGGCAGCAGCCGCGCGAGCAGCCGGGCCGCCGCGTCGATCACGTGCTCGCAATTGTCCAGCACCAGCAGCGTCGCCTGGTCGCGCAACGCCGCCACCAGCCGGTCCGCCGGATCCTGCCCACCCGAGCCGCGCAGCGGCGACGCGCCTTCCCGCAGACCCAGCGCGCTCAGCACGGCCTGTCCGACGTCGGCCGCGACGTGCGGGGCCAGCTCCACGAACGCCACCGCGTCGGACCGCGCCGAAGCCACTTCCACGGCCAGCCGCGTCTTGCCCGTGCCACCCGGACCCAGCAGCGTCACCAACCGCGCGTGCCGCAGCAGCTCCGTGAGCTTCCGCAGCTCGTCGTCGCGACCGACGAAACTCGTGAGCTGTGCGGGCAACGGCGCCGACGGGGCCGCCACCGGCTCACTGCGCAAGGCGGCAAGGTGGGCCTCCGCGAGCTCGGGCCCGGGGTCGGCGCCCAGCTCGTCGGCCAGCGTCCGCCGGGCGTCCTCGAACGCCGCGAGCGCCTCCGCGGCCCGGCCGGCCGCCGTCAGAGCGCGCACGAGCTGGGCGTGCGACCGTTCCCGCAGCGGCGCCGCGGCGACGGCCGCCCTCAGTTCGTCGAGCACCTCGGCCGCCCGGCCCAGCGTGATCTCGGCGTCGACCCGGTCGGCGGCGGTGTCGGCGCGCTGTACTTCGAGACGCGTCGCCTCTGTTGCCGCGAAGGGCGCTTCGGTGATGTCGGCGAACGCCGGTCCCCGCCACAACGCCAGTGCCTCGGTGAGCAGGTCGCTCGCCCGCGTCGCGTCACCTGCCGCGAGCTCGCGGCGGCCGTCGCCGGCGAGGCGTGCGAAGCGGTGGACGTCGACGTCGTCGGGCTCGAGCGCCAGCCGGTAACCCGCCGCGGTGAACTCGACCGGCGCCACCGACTTCAGCGCGTTCCGCAGCCGCGACACCTGTGACTGCAAGGCGTTCGCCGCGCCCTCCGGCGGCTTTTCGCCGTACAGTCCGTCGATCAGCCGCTCCGCCGGCACGAACCGGCCGGCTTCCAGCGCGAGCTGCGCCAGCAACGCCCGCACGCGTGGCCCGCCGATCGCCACGGCCCCGCCCGTCGCGTCCCACGCCGCGACCGCCCCCAGCACCCCGATCCGCATGCGGCCAGCCTAAGCGCTCCAGCTGCCCGTTTCCGGCGTGTTTTCGTCCCCGGACCCGGCTCGGCCCAGCGCGTATATACACTTCGGCGCGACCCTGCGCAATGCGTCGTGGTCCGAAGAACAACAGGAGTGGGAATGGCTGAACAACCGGTGGCGCTCGGCCGTCCGACGGTCGGTGAGGAGGAGCTGGCGGCGGTAGCGGAGGTGTTCCGATCCGGCTGGCTCGCCGGCGCCGGCCCCGCGTGCCGCCGGTTCGAGGAACGATTCGCGCAGGTCACGGGCACGGCGCACGCCCTCGCGACCAGCAGCTGCGGCGCCGCGTTGTTCCTCGGCCTCAAGGTGCTCGGCGTCAAGCCGGGCGACGAGGTCATCGTCGGCGACTACACGTTCCCGGCCACCGGCCACGCCGTGGTGCAGGCAGGCGCGAAGCCCGTGTTCGCCGACATCCGGCCCGACATCTTCAGCGCCGACCCGGTCGCGGTCGAAGCCCTGATCACGCCGCGCACGGTCGGCATCCTGGCCGTCGACGTCGCCGGCCTGCCCGGGGACTTCGACGAATACCGGGCCATCGCCGACCTGCACGGCCTGTGGCTGTTCGAAGACGCGGCCTGCTCGGCCGGCGCCACCTACAAGACGCGCCCGGCAGGCAGTCTGGCCGATCTCGCCGCCTTTTCCTTCCACGGCCGCAAGGGCATCACCGCCGGTGAGGGTGGCGCGCTCGTCTCGGACCGAGCGGACCTCATCGCGCACGCCCGCAAGCTGCACACCTACGGCATCGAACCGGCCATCAGCCGCGAAGGCTCGGACACGCTGCCGATCCCGGAATTTCACGAAGTGGGCTGGAACTTCCGGCTCTCGGACATCCAAGCGGCGATCATGGGCGTGCAGCTCGACCGGCTGCCCGACCTGCTCGCCGCCCGCCGTTCGGTCGCCAAGCGCTACCACGAGGCGTTCGCCGGCGTCGGCGCGGTGACCGCGCCGGTGGAGCTCCCCGACCGTGAGCACCCGTGGCAGGCGTACCTGCTCACCGTCGCGCCGGAGGTCAGCCGCGACGCGCTGGCGCTGCGGATCCGCGAGCAGGACGTGCAGTGCAACTTCGGCACGTACGCCTCCCACCTGCAGCCCGTGTACGGCGAACAAGCGCCGCTGCCCGTGTCCGCCGACGCGTTCCGCCGCCAGCTGGCGATTCCGATGCACGCCGAACTCACCGACGCCGAGGTCGACCGGGTGGTCACCACGGTCGCCGAAGCCGTGCGAACCTTGACCTGATCGACCGAAGACACCGCCGACCGAGGAGAAAGCTCATGTCTGAGAAGAAGGTGTTCTTCACCGGTGGTGGTGGGTTCATCGCGGCCCACGTCATCCCGCTGCTGCTCGACGGCGGCTACACCGTTCGGATCTTCGACAACATGACGCGCGGCGACCGGGCTCGCGTGAACGAGTTCGTGGCCACCGGCAAGGTCGAACTGGTCGAAAAAGACGTGCGCTACGGCGGCGCCGTGCGCGAAGCGATCCGCGGCTGCTCACACGTGATCCACTTCGCGACCGTCTCGATCAACAAGTCGATCGCCGACCCGCACGAATCGATCGACATCAACATGACCGGCAACCACAACGTCTTCGCTGCTGCGGCCGACGAAGGTGTCGAGCGCCTGGTGTTCGCGTCGACCGCTTCGGTGTACGGGGAGCCCGAGCGGCTGCCGATGCGTGAGGACGACGAACTGCGCCCGCTCACGCCGTACTGCATCTCCAAGCGGGCCGGCGAGGATCTGCTCGGCTTCTACGAGCGCACCAAGGGCCTTTCGTGGAACGCGCTGCGGTTCTTCAACGTCTACGGGCCCGGTCAGAAGATCGAGGCCTACTACACGTCCGTGATCAACCACTTCATCCAGCGCCTGCGGGCAGGCCAGCCACCGGTCATCGATGGTCGCGGCGACCAGTCGATGGACTTCGTGCACGTCTCGGATCTCGCGCGGGCGGTCGTCGCGGCGCTGGAGTCGGAGCGGGCGAACATGCCGATCAACATCGGCACTGGCATCGACACGTCCGTCGCGTCGCTCGCGAAGATCCTCATCGAAGCCGTGGGCGTGGACGTCGAGCCGCAGTTCAACAACCGCGACGTGCTCGTGTCGCGCCGGGCCGCGGACATCACGCGGGCCCGTGAGGTGCTCGGCTGGGAGCCGACGATCACCGTCGAAGAGGGCATGCGGGCCTTGGTGCGGGAAAGCGAGTGACTACCGCCGACGTACTTTTTTCCGCGGAGGCGGCGGGCGATACCGCCGACGTGTGTGTTTCCGCGGAGGCGGCGTGGACTCACTAGTGGGGCGGGCTCGGGGGCGATCGATGCGCATCGTGGTGGTGAACAACTTCTTCCCGCCCCGAGTGGGCGGGAGTGCCCACATGTCCGCTTCGCTCGCCGCCGAGTACGCCGCGGCGGGCCACGAGGTGCTCGCGATCACGGCGGCCTACGGCGACGCGCCGGCCGAGGAACAACGCGACGGCTACCGCGTCGTTCGCCTGCCCGCCGCGAAGATGCCGCAGCTGGGACTGTCGATCGACTTCGACCTGAGTTTCGCGTCGCTCAAGCCGGGTAACTGGCGGCGGCTGCGCCGGCTGCTCGACGACTTCGAACCCGACGCGGTGCACCTGCACGGCCAGTTCTTCGACCTGTCCTGGCTCGCCGGCTGTTACGCCCGGCGGCGCAAACTGCCCGTGCTGCTGACCATCCACACCCTGTTGATCAGCGAGAACAAGCTGTACGGGCGCGTGTTCCGGCTGCTCGACGCCGTGCTGGTCAAACCGGTGCTTGGCTACCTGCGGCCGCGCTTCGTCATCCTCGACAAGCTCGGCGTGGACTACTGCGTGGAGCGCTACGGCACGAGCGACGCGAACTCCGAGTACTTCCCGATCGCCGTGGACACCGGGCACTTCGCGAAGCCCGTGACGAAGGACGTGCGCGCCGAGCTGGGGTTCGGCGACGGGCCGCTGATCGTGTCGCTCGGGCACGTGATCCCGTTGCGCAATCGGCTGCCGCTGGTCGAGGCGCTGCCGACGATCCTGAAGCGGCACCCTGACCTTCGCGTGGTCGTGGTCGGCCGCGTGTACCACGACGCGTTTCTCAAGCGCGCCGAGGAACTGGGCGTGGACCACGCGTTGATCGTGACGGGTGCGGTGCCGAAGGAAGACGTGCCGGCCTACTTCGAGGCGGCCGACATCGTGACCCACGACCTCAACGGCGGCTGCGGGACCGCGTCGCTGGAGGCGATGCTTTCGGGCACAGCGACGATCGCGTCGGTGACCGAGGACAACTACCCGGGAATCGAGCTGCGCAACGGCGAGAACATCCTGCTCGTGCGCCCCGACGACGCCGGGGCCGTGGCCGAAACCGTGCTCGCGCTGCTCGACGACCCCGAGTTCCGCGAGCGCATCGCGCAGCGGGAAAGTGCCATGGTGCGGGCAAACTTCGGGCTCGACGTGGTGGCCGAAGAACACCTGCGCGTGTTCACGAAACTGGTGGCGGACAACGATGTTCTTCGATGACGAGCGCAGCAATCGGCTGCGGCCGATGATCCTCAACGATCTCGTTTCGCAGTACCTGAACGACGCCGAGCGGGCCAAGTTCTACGGCCTGCCCGAGTCGTGCCGCGTCCGTGAGCGCGTGAAGATCATCAGCCCCGAGAACCTCACCATGGGCGAACACTGCTGGGTCGGTGAAGGTGCGGCGCTCGACGCCAGCGGCGGCCTCGAAATCGGCGAACACACCAGCATCGGCCTCAACACGCTCGTGTTCACGCACTCAAGCTGGCTCGCGAACATGGCGCTGCAGAACCACTCGGGCAGCGACCTCATCGAACGCAAACCGGTGAAGATCGGCAAGGGCTGCTTCATCGGTGGCCTCGTCGTCATCATGCCGGGCGTCACGATCGGCGATTTCGCCACCGTCCAACCGAATTCCGTGGTGGCCAAGGACGTCGCCCCGCGCACACTGGTCGCCGGCAACCCCGCACGTGTATTCCAGCGCTACGACGAGGAATACATTCGGTCCGAAGTGGACCGGGTCCGCGCCGAAAACGCTCGTCGGCGCGCTTCCTCGGACGACCCCAACGGCTGGGGCTCCCCGGCGGGTGACTTCAGCGGGTAATCTGTGAAGGCCTGGTGAACGCGTACGGTGACATCGGCGCTGGTTCGGTCACTGAAAGTGAAGGAGTTTTCATGAGCGCCATCGAGTGGCCTCACCACCTCCTGACCCTCGACGACTGGGCGGAACTTCCGGAGACCTCGGAGTTCCATGTCGAGGTCGTCGAAGGAGTGCTCGCCGTGTCGCCACGTCCGATGTATTTCCACCAGCGTTCGGTCGTGCGAATGGCCTATTTGCTCGACGAACAGCTTTCGCCAGACCTCAGTGCGGTGGGCGAAGTGGAATTGTTGCTGACTGAGGCGCCGCCCACCGTGCGGGTGCCGGACGTGCTCGTCACACCGGCGGCCGTCGCCGAACGTAATCCGGCACGAGTGCGGGCAGAAGAGGCCGTCGTGGCCATCGAGATCCTCTCCGAGGGCACCAAGCGCACCGACCAGGTCACCAAACACTTCGAATACGCCGACGCCGGCATCGAGCACTACTGGATCGTCGATCTCGACGCACCGGTCAGCATGATCACCTATCGTCTTGTCAACGGGGACTACGAGAACTTCGGAGAGTTCTCCGGGAAGGCCGAGCTCGAAGTGGCAGGCACGCCCGTCGTGATCGATCTGGACGCGCTCGTCGCCGGCCGCGCGCAAAAGCTGTAGCAGCGACAACCTCCTGAGTCCCCAGCCGTCCCATAGAAGTGGAGATCGGGGGCACGCGTGGCACGAGGTGACGACGAGTTCGTCGAGTTCGTGGAAGCCTCGTCACGCCGGCTCACACACGGGGCGTACCTGCTGACGGGCGACCGGCACCAGGCGGAGGACGCCGCGCAGACCGCGTTCGCACGGACGTATGCGGCGTGGGGGCGCGTGCGCCGTAAGGACGCGTATGCGTATGCCCGCACGGTGCTGGTCAACCACGTGATCGACGGCTGGCGGCGGCAGATCCGGGAGTACGCAGCGGATGAGCTGCCGGAGTCGGCGACCGGGCAGGACGTCGCGCAGGCGGTGTCGAACCGCGCGTGGCTGACGGCGGCACTGGCGCGGCTCACGGGCCGCGAGCGGGCCGTGGTCGCGCTCCGGCACTTCTTCGACCTGCCGGAAAAGGAAGTCGCCGAGGAGCTCGGGGTGTCGGTGGGTACCGTCAAGAGCACGAACTCACGCGCGCTGGCGAAGCTGCGCGTGGACGCCGAGCCCGAGGACGAACTGATCCGAGGAGGTGGGCGGTGAACGACCTCGACAAGCTGCGGGCCGCATTGCGCGAACCGCCCGAGCAGCCCTTCGCCACGCCGGACCTCGGGCGGATCATGGCCGACGGCACGCGCCTGCGCCGTCGCCGTCGCGTCGTCACCGGTGCCGGAGCGGCGGCCGCGGCGGCCGCGGTCGTCGGGATCGTCTTCGGGGCGGTCGCCCTGCGCACACCGAGCCCACCCAGCCGACCGGCGGCTCAGCCCCCGGTCGCGGCCGCCCCCGGCCCGGTCTCGACGTCGACGACCGTGCCGCCGCAGGAAAGCCGGCCCCAAGGTTCGATCATCCACACCGGCACCCGCTATCCCGCCGGCGAACTGGTCTTCTACGCCTACTCCATCACTGAGCCGACGCTGCCCGGTGTCCACTTCGGCGTGATGGCCGCCGTGCAGTCCGGCGGAAAGCTCGATCCGCTGTACGCGAACAACGAGGTTCGGGGTTCCGACCGGACGTTCGGATTCCACACCACCGCGGGCGGCCTCGACGTCGGTGGCGAATTCGTGCCCGTGTTCGGCTATTTCGCCGGTCCGGCCGTGCGCATCACGAGCACCGTGCACGGCAAACCCGTGCAGGCGCACACCGCGAAGTGGAGCGAGGACCCGTCCGTGGTCGTCTTCTGGTTCGACCAGGCGCAGGTTCCGTCCGGGGCACAGCTGACGCCGTTGGCCGCCTACGCCGCGGACGGCACCCGCCTCACCACCTGACTCGCGAGTCCTAAGCCGCCGCCTGCGTGAGCACCTGCGCCACCACGTGATGCGACGGCAGGATCAGGTCCCGCTCCACGGCGGCGTCCGCCTTGTCCGTGAGCAGGTCGAGGAACCGGTCCAGTTGCGTCGCCAGCGGCTCGCGGGCGGTGACGAGCTCGGGGATCTCGATCACGGTCTGCTGCCGGTAACCGAGGCCGTCGGGCGTCACGGAGTCGTGCGACACGTGCCGGTAGATGGTGACGTCGCGGCGCAGCAGGTCGATCTCGATGAGCCGGTCCAGTTCGGACACGACCAGCGAACGCACCTTGCGCTGGCCGAGCCGCGACGCCGACACCGTGGCCAGCCCGCTCGGGAACGACAGCACCGTCTCGATCGTGTCCTCCGCACCTTCGACCGACTGCGGGTGGAAGTACCCGGCGCCCGAGGTGACGCGCGAGGGCGTGGCGCCGCCGAAGAACTGGATCGCCAGATCGACGTCGTGTACCAACAGGTCCCAGGCCACGCCCGTCTTGATGCGCGGCGCGTACGGGCCATGGCGGCGCGCCATGAGGTGCACCGGCTCGCCGACGAGCGCCCGCGCCGTCATCACGGCCGGGTTGTAGCGCTCCAGCAGGCCGCACATCAGCGGCACGTCCTTCTGTTCCGAGAGCGCCACGATTTCCTGCGACCGCTCCAGGTTGTTGCACACCGGCTTCTCGACGAGCATCGGCTTGCCCTGGCCCAGAATCTCCTGTGCCAGCTCGTAGTGCGCCTCGGTGGCCGAGGCGAGCACCACGGCGTCCACATCGGACAGTGAGCCGATTTCCGGCGTCCACTGAGTTTCGTACCGCTCGGCGACCGCGCGGCCGGCCTCCTCGCGCGGGTCGACGACGCGGACCAGGTCCACGCGTTCGTTGCCCGCCAGCACGCGTGCGTGCAGCGAGCCCATGTTGCCCGTGCCGATGAGTGCGATCCGGTGGGTCATGCGCCGAGCACCTCGCGAACCGTTTCGATGATCTTCTCCACCTGCTCGCCGCTCAGGTGCGGGTGCACCGGCAGCGACAAGGCCTGGCTCGCGACGGCCGACGCCGCCGGGAAGTCCCGCACGTCGGCGCCGGGGATCAGCGGGTGGTCGCGGTAGCAGTCGTAGTCGAACACGACCTTGGGGTAGTAGATGCCGTTGCCGATGCCGCGCTCGGTGAGCGCGGCCGAGAGCTCGTCGCGCGAAAGCATCGCGTGCGGGCCGACCAGCACGGTGTACTGGTGCCACACGTGTTCACGCCCGGGCAGGGCCTGCGGCGTGTCGAGGCCGGGCGTGCCGGCCAGGCCCTCCGACAGGCGCTTCGCGTTGGCCTGCCGGGCCGCGGTGAGCTGGTCGATCTTCGCCAGCTGCGGGATGCCGACGGCCGCGTGCAGGTCCGTCATGCGGTAGTTGTGTCCGGCCAGCTCGTACTGGTAGCGCGCCCGCATGCCCTGGTTGCGCAGCACACGCAGCTTGTCGGCCAGTGCGTCGTCGTCGGTGGTGATCACGCCGCCCTCGGCGGTGGTCACGTTTTTCGTGGCGTACAACGAAAAGCAGCCGATACCGTACGAGCCCGCGGTGCGGCCCTCGAACGACGCGCCGACGGCCTGCGCCGAATCCTCGATGATCTGCAAGCCGTGCTCGGCCGCGAGCGGGGCGAGTTTGCCCATGTCCGCCGTCTGGCCGTAGAGGTGCACCGGCATCAACACCTTCGTGCGGGCGCCGACCGCGGCGGCCACCGCGTCGGGGTCGATCGCGAAGTCGTCGCGGCGGATGTCGGCGAACCGGACGGTGGCGCCGGCTTCCAGGATGGCGTTCAGCGTCGCGACGAACGTGAACGGCGAGGTGATCACCTCGTCACCCGGCTCCAGGTCCAGCGCCTGCAGCGAGGCGACCAACGCGGTGGTGCCGTTGTTCACGGCGATGGCGTGCTTCGTGCCCGCGACGTGTGCGAAGGCGTCTTCGAAGCGCTTGACCATGGGCCCCTGTGCGATGGCGCCGGATCGCAGCACCTCGACGACCAGGTCCTCCGCGTCACGGACATCGACCACGGTAATGGGGATCATCGGCAGTCTCTCTCGGCAGGCGATTTCGATGCGTCCGGTACAGTGGGCTGCCGGTTCTGCGCCCGGCTGCGCTGCTGCAACGCGGGCCACACGTTACCGGGCGCGGCAGCATACCCAGTACCCAGCCGCCGACGAATGGACCACGACTGTGTCGGACGCTCAGGCCGCGAGGCGGTCAGTCGCTCAGGCCGCGAGGCCGGGCACCAACCGCATCCACCCCACCGCCGTCCTCGGTGAGGGTGTCGAGCTCGGCGAAGACAACGTGATCGGTCCCTACACGGTGATCGTCGGGCCGACCCGCATCGGCAACGGCAATTGGATCGGCCCGCACGTGACGATCGGCACGCCCGGCGAGGACCGGGGCCGGGAGCACCCGGCCGCGTGGGAAACCGCGCCGACCGGAGACCCCGACCACGACGGCCACGGCGTCGTCATCGGCGACGGCAACCGCATCCGCGAATACGGTACCGTCCACCAGGGCACCTGGCGCACCACCACGCTCGGTTCCGGCGGCTACTACCTGCGCGGCGCCCACATCGCTCACGACTGCCTCGTCGGCTCCGACGTGACGATCGCCTCGAACGTGATCACCGGGGGGCACTGCCACATCTGGGACGGCGCGAACCTCGGCATGGGGGCGGTGCTGCACCAGCGCGTGGCCGTGGGGCCCGGTGCGATGGTCGGCATGTCCTCGGCGGTGCGCCGCGAGGTCGGCGCGTTCATGATCGCCGTGGGCAACCCGGCGCGCGTGACCGGCGTCAACGTCGTCGGCCTTTCGCGCCGCGGCCTGGACGAGGCGACGATCGAGGCACTCGGACCGTGGCTCAAGGGCAAGGCGGGGCTGCCTGAGGACGGGCTGGTCGACCGGCTGCCCGGCGGCCTCTCTACCTTGGTCAAGGCGTGGGACGCCCGCCCGCGAGACGAGCACTAGGAGCAGAAATGCCGGCAGAAGTCGCCCCCAAGCTGCGTGAGGTCTTCGTCGAAGCACTGGACCTCGACGGCGATGTGGACGTCGAAAACCTGAAGTACCGCGACATCGAGGCGTGGGACTCCGTCGGCCACATGGCGCTGGTCGCGGCGATCGAGGACGAGTTCGACGTCGAGTTCGACACCGACCAGGTCATCGACATGTCGAGCTTCAAGGTCGCCGTGGACATGGTGAGCGACCTGAAGTCGAAGAATGACTGATGTGACCAGCCTGTCGGGGCGGGTCGCACTGGTCACCGGCGGCACGCGCGGGATCGGCCTCGCCACCGCGCGCGCACTGGCCGAGGCCGGTGCGACGGTGGTGCTGACCGGCCGCGACGAGGCCCGCGCGAAGGAAGCCGCCGAAGCCGCGAACGCCGCCGCGGGGCTCGCGCTCGACGTCACCGACGCGAAGGCGGTGGCCACCCTGGTCCGCGGGGTCCCGAAGGCGCACGGCTCGCTCGACATCGTGGTCGCCAACGCGGGAATCATGGAAGACGCGGTGCTCGGCATGATTCGCGAGGAGCTCGTGGACACCACGCTGGCCACGAACGTCGCGGGCACCCTGCACACCGTTCAGGCGGCCGCCAGGGCGATGATGCGTAAGAAAACTTCGCCCGCCGGCGCGATCGTCGTGCTCGCCTCCGTGGTGGGGCAGTACGGCAGCGCGGGGCAGACCGTGTACGCGGCGTCGAAGGCGGCGGTGGCCAACATCGCGCGCTCGGCCGCGAAGGAGCTCGGCCGCTCCGGCATCCGGGTGAATGCGGTGGCGCCGGGCGTGATCGAGACGGACCTGACCGCGGGTCTGTCCGACGAGGCCAAGGCGGACAACGTCGCGAAGACGCCGCTCGGGCGCCTCGGGACGGCTGACGACGTGGCGAGGGCGATCCGTTTCCTGGTGAGCGACGAGGCCGCGTTCATCACCGGTCAGGTGCTGGGAATCGACGGAGGCTTGGTGCTGTGAGTGCCAGGACTCGTGAGCGCGGATGCCGGTTAGAACCGGCCGCGGCACTCACGAGGGGCGAGGAGGAACTGTGACGCTCTGCGGCACGGGAGCTCGGCTGGTGGACGTGGCCGGGGGCCGCACGCTGGCGGGCGACGAACTGGACGCCGAGGTCGCGCGGGCGGTCGGAGCGCTGGCGGGCCTGCCGACCGGCGTGTTGTTCGCGCGCATGTCCGTGGACCTCGCGAGCGTGCTGCGCTACCTGGGTGCGTTCGAGGCACGCCGCCCGGTGGCGCTGATCGACCCGGCGCTCGACGCCGACGTGCTCGCCGGCCTCATCACGCGCTTCCGTCCGGCCGCTGTGCTGGCCGCGCCCGACGCGCCGGCGCCCGCGGGTTACCGCCGCGCAGGCGAAGACTGGGTGCGGGAGTCCGCCGACGGCGTCGAACCACACCCCGACCTCGCCGTGCTGCTGCCGACGAGTGGCTCCACGGGCAATCCCAAGCTCGTGCGACTCGCCCGGCATTCGCTGCTGGCCAACGCCGACGCCATCGCCCAGGTGCTGCACATCGACGCCGACGAGGTCGCGCCCACGTGCCTTCCGCTGCACTACAGCTACGGCCTCTCGGTGCTGAATTCGCACCTGCTGCGTGGCGCGACCGTGGTGATCGAACCGTCCGGTGTGCTCGGCCGCGGTTTCTGGGACGCGGTGGCCGAACACGGCATCACGTCGCTGTCGGGCGTGCCGTACCACTACGAGATGTTGCGGCGCTTGAAGTTCGATCCCGCGAAGTACCCGACGCTGCGCACGCTCACCCAAGCCGGCGGAAAGCTGCGGGACGAGCTCGTGGCCGAGTTCAACGACAAGATGCTCGCCGTCGGGGGCCGCATGTACGTGATGTACGGCCAGACCGAGGCGTCGCCGCGGATGACCACCGTGCCGGCCGATCGGCTGGCCGGGAAGATCGGCTCCGCGGGTCCCGCGCTGCCCGGCGGCGCGTTCGCCATCCGCCGCGACGACGGCGCGGAGACCACACATCCCAAGATCGTCGGTGAGGTCGTCTACCGCGGGCCCAACGTGATGATGGGCTACGCCGAGGACGAGCAGGGCCTCGCCGCGGGTGACGTGTGCGGCGGCCTGCTGGCCACCGGCGACCTCGGTTACCTCGACGAGGAGGGGTATCTGTTCATCACCGGACGCCTCAAGCGCATCGGCAAGGTGTTCGGCAACCGCGTGAGTCTCGACGATCTGGAGCAGGCCACCCGCCAGGCGGCGGTGGGCATCGACGTGGTCGCCGCCGTGGCGGCGGGTGACAAGGTCGTGCTGTTCGCCGAGCTGCCCGAGGATGACGGTGCCAAGGCGATCTGCAAGGACGCGGCCCGCGCGTTGTCCGAGCGGCTGCACCTGCACACCAGTGGGTTCGACGTGCGGCCCATCGACACGGTGCCCCTGCTGGCCAGCGGCAAGATCGACTACCGGTCGTTGGAGGGGCGGATATGAGTGTGTTCACGCGCTCGCAGGCCGAGCGGGAAGCCGTGCTGCTGCCCGAGCTCGCCGAGCTGACGGCGCACCACCGGGCCAACTCCGAAGGCTACCGGCGGATCCTCGCTTCGCTCGGGATCGCACCCGACGCCGAGTTCGGCGCGATCGCCGACCTGCCGTGGCTGCCGGTGCGCATGTTCAAGACCCACGACCTCAAGTCCATTCCGGACGATGAGGTGTTCAAGACGCTCACGTCGTCGGGCACCACCGGCGCCGGCGCCTCGCGGATCTACCTGGACAAGGCCGCGGCCGGCGCGCAGACGAAACAGCTCGGCGCGACGCTGCAGGAGGTGCTCGGCGGCGAGCGGCTGCCGATGCTGATGGTCGACACCATCGGCATCATCAAGAACCGCCGCTCGTTCTCCGCGCGCGGCGCCGGCGTGCTGGGCATGGCCAACTTCGGCCGCAAACACACGTACGTGCTCGACGAAAACGACGAGCCCGACGTCGAGGCCGTGAAGAAGTTCCTGGCCGAGTACGGGGACAAGCCGTTCCTGATCTTCGGGTTCACGTTCATGGTGTGGCTCTACCTGTACGAGGTGGCGCGCGAGGCCGGGCTCGATCTGTCGAACGGCATCCTCATCCACTCCGGCGGCTGGAAGAAACTCGTCGACCGCGCCGTGGACAACACCGAGTTCCGCCGTCGGTTCAAAGAGGACACCGGTCTCACGCGAATTCACAACTACTACGGCATGATCGAGCAGATCGGCACGGTCTTCCTCGAAGGACCTTCCGGGAATTCGTTGTACTGCCCCGATTTTGCCGACGTGGTAATCCGAGACCCGGAGACGTGGCGTGAGCAGCCGGTCGGGAAACCGGGTGTGATCGAGGTCGTCTCCACGTTGCCGCGGTCGTATCCCGGCCACGTGCTGCTGACCGAAGACCTCGGGGTCTACGACGGAATCGACGACGGCGACTGGCCCGGCAAGCACTTCTCGGTGCTGGGGCGGCTGCCGAAGGCGGAGGCCCGCGGCTGTTCCGACACCTTCTCCGGAGCGGCGTGATGGACCAGCGATTTCCCGTGGGCGGCCCGATCGAGGTCGGTCCGTTGGTCGAACAGCTGCGCGTCGAACCCCCTGGCGGCCGCCTGAGGGTGGGTGACCCGCGCGTGGTCGAGTTCGTCACGAAGTTCGCGCGCCGGCTTCTCACGCCCGCCCTCGCCCGCCGGTTCCCGGAACTGGCCTCGCTGGGATTTTTCCTCCGCAAGGGAGAGCTCACCAAGGCACTGTCCACTTTGGAAACAACCGGCACCGCGCTGCGGTTCCCGCGCGGTCTGGTGTTCCACGTGCCACCGGCGAACGTCGACACGATTTTCGTGTACTCGTGGGCGCTTTCGGCTCTGGCGGGCAACCCGAACGTCGTGCGCGTGTCGTCCCGTTCGGCCGGCGCGGCCGAGGCGGTGCTGGAGGCGCTGAACGCGGCGCTCGACGACGTGTCGCCGGAATCGGCGGCGGCCATCCGCGCGACCCAGCGCATGGTCACCTACGACCGGAGCGACGAGATCAGTGGTGCGCTGTCGCTGGCCGCCGACCTGCGGGTGATCTGGGGTGGCGACACTTCCGTGGCCGCGCTGCGGAAGTACCCGCTGGCCCCGCACGCACGCGACCTCACGTTCCCGGACCGCTCGTCGTTCGCCGTCGTGTCGGTGCGCGGCTGGCGGGAGGCGACGCCGGAGCAGCGCCGGACCGCCGCCGAGGGGTTCTACAACGACTCGTACTGGTTCGACCAGGCCGCTTGCTCATCGCCGCGGGCTGTGTTCTGGGTCGGCGACAGCGAAGGCGCACGCAGCTGCGCCGAGGAGTTCCGCACGCTGCTCGCCCAGGTGCTCGAGGCCAAGCGGCATGTGACCGAGCCGGCCATGGCCGTGCAGAAGCGCGTGTCGGCCTACGGCGCGGCGGTCGACGGTCTCGTCTCCGCGATCTCTTTCGAGGGAAATTCCCTTGCCACGCTGGAGCTCACCGACGCGCGGGTGATGCCGCGCGAGTGGCTGGGCGCCGGCACGTTCGCGCACGCGAACGTCGCGTCGCTCGCGGAGCTCGTGCCCATCGTGTTGCGCAAGGACCAGACGGTGAGCCAGTTCGGGTTCACGCGTGAAGAACTGGTGTCGTTCGTGACCGCGCTCGGCGGCCGCGGCGTCGACCGGGTGGTGCCGTTCGGTTCGGCCCTGACCTTCGCCGGCGTGTGGGACGGTTACGATCTGCTGGCCGAGTTCACCCGGCTGGTCACGGTTCAAGCCTGAGGCGATGGCCGGGTGCCGCGCAGGTGAGGAGATTGGTCAGTGATGACCGTTCGCACGTCCGAAGGGGACACGGAGGACTCGCCGACGCCTGCACCACAGCCCAAACCCCGAAAGTCCCGCAAAGCGCGGATTCTCGACGTCGTCCGCTGGCTCGCGATCGTCCTTGTGGTCGTCTTCGCGGCCAAGGCGCTGGCCGACAACTGGTCGGAGTTCTGGCGCACCTTGTCGGACGTCGCGTGGCAGTCGTCCGTGCTCAGCCTCGCCGCGCTGGTGCTGTCCATCATGGTCTCGACCTGGGGGTGGCAGGTCCTCGTCGACGATCTCGGCAAACCCATCGGTTACGTCCGCGGCGCGCAGATCTGCCTCGTCGGCTCACTCGGCAAGTACGTGCCCGGCTCGGTGTGGGCGTATTTGCTGCAGATGGAGCTGGGCCGCAAAGCCGGCCTCGCTCGCGCGCGCATCTTCAGCGGTTCGCTGATCCAGCTGGGCGTCGGCGTCGTGTCGGCGCTGGTCGTGTCGCTGCTGGCCGCGCCGGCGGTCTTCAGCCACAGCCCGCGCGCGATGTGGCTGTTCGTGCTCATCCCTGTCGGGCTCGCGCTGCTGCACCCGCGCGTGCTCACGTGGGGCACGTCGCTGATCCTGCGCGTGCTGCGCCGTCCGCCCCTGGAACGGCCGCTGACCTGGGGCGTTGTGCTCAAGACGTTCGGTGCCTCCACGCTCGCTTGGGTCCTGCAGGGCGTGCACCTGTGGCTGCTGGCCAACTCGGTGGGCGCGCCCGGGTTCTCCGGCTTCATCCTGTGTGTGGGGGCCATGGCGGTCGCGATGACGGTCGGGACGTTCGCGTTCATCCTGCCCAGCGGCCTCGGCGTGCGTGAGGTCGCGCAGGTCGCCGTGCTCACGGCCAGCGGGCTCACCGTCGGCCAGGCAACCGCCTTCGCCGTGGCTTCCCGCGTGATGTTCACCGTCGCCGACCTGCTGACCGCCGGCGGCGCCGCCGGCACGGCGTGGCTTGCCAAACGCCGCCGGGTCGCCACCGCCTGAGCCGCGACCACGGCGAAGCTCAGCTGGTGATCCGGTAGATCACGGCGTCGGAGTTGCGATACACCTGCTTCAGGAACGGCAGCCCGGCCAGGCCCACGAGCCCCGGCGACGAGTACGGCGGGTGTGGCGGTGCCATCGGGCGGCCCAGGATCACCCAGTGCACGTTCAGGCGCCGGACGGCCGCCCGGACCCGCGGGTTCGTCTGGTACTCCCGGAAGTGGCGGGCCAGCAGCAGCGCGTCGGACGGCGGTGCGGTGCCGTCGTCGTGGGCCGCGACGGTGCGGACGCCGGTGAGGGCGTAGGTCCAGACCGTGCCGTCGAGCCGGTCGTTCATGGCCCAGTCACCGGGTTTCGCGAGCTGGCCGAGTTCGACCATGGCGGCTTCCTCGTCGGGCGTGATGTTCTGGGCGTGCGGGTTCGGCGAGCGGTAGCCGATGGCGAGCTGGTTGCCGTTCGTGGTGGCGTACAAGCCCTTCGTGATGCCCGTGAAGCCCAGGAGCACGATCGCCGCCAGTAAGACCGCGGGCACCCGCGGCGGCAGGTGCTCGCTCAGCCACGCCTGCAGTGACGCGACGCCGTGTCCCGCGATGAACGCCAGCGGCACGATCGCCATCGAAATGAACCGGTACGGGTCGTCCCACCACGGCCGGGACAACGCCATCACCAGCGGCGCGTTGGACGAGGCGACAGCGGCGTAGAAGACGCCGGAGACGAGCGCCGTGAGGCCGATCCAGCGCAGGTCGCCGAGGCGGCGGAAGAAGATGAACCCCAGCAGCAACGCCACGGACAGCCAGATCTGCGGGTGCGCCTCCCAATGCTGGAAACCGATCAGCGCGCCGAGCGCCGTGGACGCGCGGTACTCGTCCGGCCAGCCGAGGTACGGCAGGTTGCCGCCGGCGAGGCCGAGCGCACCGAACAGCTGAAGCCACGCCACCAGCACCGACACCACGGCGATCGGCACCAGCGCGAGCAGGTCGTGGCCGAAGCGCCGCCACTTGCGTCCGGGGGAGAACCAGCGCTGCACCAGCAGTGGGCCCGCGAACAGGATCGCGCCGAACAGCGTCGACGAGTGGATGCACAGCAACCCGACTGCGCTCAGGACGAGCAGGAATCCCGTGTCCGGTGCGACCCGGTCGAGGTAACGGCGCAGCACCACCGCGGCCAGCGGCGTCAACGCCAGCCCCAGCAGGAACGGGTACAGCGGCCCACGGCTCATCGACTCGTACATGCTCATCACGGGCGCCGCCGACGCGAGTGCCACCGCGGCGGCCAGCACGGCGCGGCCGCGGTACTCGCGCACGAGCACCACCAGCGAAAGCGCGAGCAGGCCGGGCAGCAGCGCGGTGTTGACGTCAAGCGTCAGCGGGATCGACGTTCCGCCGGTCAGCGTGTACTGGATCGCCGCGAGCAGGTGGTAGGCGTTGGGGTAGAAGGGCGGTTTCGCGTCGCCGTACCAGTTGAGCGTGCCCATCCCCGTGAGGCTGCCGTCGCCGGTGGTGGCGATGTAGCGCACGCCGTTGGCCGCGTACGGCGCGTCGCCGCCCTGCGCGATCGCGCCGAGGTGACCCATGCCGTGCACGGCCGCGAAGAAGCCGAGCCCTGCCGCCAGCACGAGGCACGCGGCCACGCCGAAGTGTGCGCTCGCCGACCACGTGTGCGGCTCGGGCTCCGGTGGCCAGCGGCGCACGGTGAGCCGGCGCAGCCCGAACGCGACAGCCGCGAAGACCACAGTGGTCACCGAGTACGTGAGGATGGTGAACGGCAGGCCCACGGCGGCGGTCCACGGTCCCGCGAGGCCGCCGATCGCGTAGCTGAGCAGCGGGGCGAGCCCGGCCAGGCGCCAGCCGCGCAGGCCCGCGGCGAGGCCCGCGACCGCGCCGGGGAGGCCGAGCACGACCAGGCAGACGGCGAGACTCGCCACATCGGACAGCAACGTGGGTTCGCTCGGCAACAGACATCCTCGGCTGTGACGGATCCGTTCGGTGCCCCCGGGTGGCGGATCGAAATCGGGAGCACAGATTAGCGGCTCCACATACACCCGAACGGCTTATGTCGGGGAAGCGTAGTGAAGCGATTGACTGGACGCTGTGAAGTGAGCGCCAATTGCGGGAATCATTCACCCGGAAGCGAGGATTCGTTCGCTGATTCACCGCGACGGCCGGTGGGTTCGGCGGAGGTAGGGGGGCGCGTGATCTACGCGGTCGTTGGGGGCTGGTTGGTCCTCGGCGCCTGGGTCGTCACGACCTGGCGCAAGATCGCGACCGACCACGCCTGGCGGACCTTCACGGTGCTGCTCGTGCTCGCGTTTTCGCTGCTGTACCAGCTGTTGTTCGCCACCGTGACCGAAGACGCGCTCGTGTCTTTCCGCTATGCGCAGAACATGGCCGACGGCGCGGGCCCGGTGTTCAATCCCGGCGACCGCTATGAGGGTTACGCCAATTTCCTCTGGCTCGTGGTGATCGCCTTGCCACGCGCTGCGTTCGGCGCCGAGATCCAGGCTTCCGCCGTGGTGCTCGGTATCGTCGCGACGCTGGCGTGCGTGCTGCTCGCGTATTTCCTCGCCAATCGCATCACGCGGCTCGCGCTGCCCGAGGGCGCCGAGCCGCGGCCCGCGGTCGGTGTCGCGGCGGCGTTGCTGACGGCGGGCGCGAGCGGGCTGGCCGTGTACGGGCCTTCGGGCACCGAGCAACCGATGTTCGTGCTGTTGGTGCTGGCCGTGGTGTACGCGTTCGTCGCGCGCCGGCCCGTCGTGGCGGGCGTGCTCGTGGCAGCTGCGGTCATGACTCGACCCGAGGGACTCGTGCTGGCGGTGGTCACGGGCCTGTGGCTCGTCGCGGCCGCCGCGCGCGGGCGGCATACGTGGTGGGCGCCGGCGGGGTACGTGCTCGGCGCGTTGGTGTTCCTCGTGCCGTGGACGGCTTGGCGCGTCACGTATTACGGCCACTTCCTGCCCGACTCGGCAGTGCGGGTGCTCGGTCCCGATTGGTCGTACCTCGGTGGGTTTTCGTTGACTCACCTGGGTTTCCTCGTGCTCGGCCTGGTGGCGGTGGTCGCATTGGCCACGGTGCGGACGCGCGGACGTGGCGCGCACGCGCGTTCGGCGGTGTGGCTGCTCGTCGTGCTTGCCTTGTGCCTCACGGTTTTCGTGGCCGTGCTCGACGGCGACAGCGGACCGTCGTGGCGGCTGCTCGTACCGGTGCCACCGCTGCTCGCCGTGGCATCCGTCGGCGCGTACGGCGTATTGACGTCGGTGCCGTCGCCGAAACCGCGCACGGTTTCACGGCTGGTGCCGGCGGTGACGGCCGTGGTGACGGGGCTCGCGGTGCTCGCCTCGGTGGTGAGCCCGCAGGTGCTGACGTACGTGCGGGCGTGGCACACCGACAGCACACAGCTCGCGGAGGTCGGTGAGTGGCTCGCCACCTACCTGCCGCCGGGGTCCGCAGTCAGCGCCGGGGCGCCGGGGGCCCTCGCCGGCCGTGCGGGCTCGCAGCTGTTCGTTTTCGGCCTCGACGTCGGGTGGGCGACGCTCGAAGTGCCTGAGCGTGGCTACGCCAGAACGCAGCTCTGCGACGACGACCAGCCGCCCACGTACCGAGTCGCGACGTTCAAACGCACCGGCACCCCGTTCTGGATCGCGGTGTACCCGCAGGCCGACGAGGCGAGCGCGCTCATCGCCGCACTCGATCGAGCGCCGGAGTTCCAGTACGTATCGTGCCCGGGGTGAGACGCCTGCCGGTGCTCGGGCCGGCTGTGTTCGCACTGGCGCTGACCCTGCTGCTGGTGCGGTTCCTGGTGCCTCGGCCCGTTTCGATGTCGGACAACGGCGACGGCTTCCGGGTGCTGTGCGGTGCGGGAATCTCGTGGAAGAGCCGGCCGTTGCCGCACACGCAGCTGCTGTACGCGGCGACGCCCGGCGGCTGCACCCCGACGTACCAGCTGAGCCAGAGCTGGTTCGCGCGCGTGGCCGTGTGGATCGGCGACGTGTTCGGACTGCGGTCGGCGCTGAGCCTGGTGGTGCTCGGCGTGCTCGTGTGTGTTGTGGCGGCGTTGGCGATCGCGCTGGTCGTCGTCGGATTGCCGGACCGGTTGCGCGTGCGGTTGCCGGTGGCCGTGGCGCTGTTGCTGGTGGTCGCCGATTCGGCGTTCTTCGGGTATTTCTCGTCGATTCTCGGCGAGGGCACGGCGTTTCTCGGCCTGTTGCTGTGCGCCGGCGGCCTGTTGCTCGTCGCCCAGCCGGGGTTTCGGTGCTACACCGGGCTTTTCGTGACCGCGGCCGGTGGGTTGATCGCGGTGAACGCCAAGCTACAGACGTTGATGATCCTGCCGCTGCTGCTCGTCGCCGTGCTGCTGGTGCGCCCCGGCGTGCGGTCGCGCTGGCTGCCAGGGCTGTGCCTGTGCGTGGTGCTGGCCGGTGGCACGGTCTGGGCACAGACCGCTGTCGCCCCGGCATCCGCTCCGGACGGCACGGTCTCCGCCTGGCCCGGTGAAGACTCCCGCGAGATCAACGTGGTGAACACCGTGTTCCTCAACATCGTGGACGGCCACCACGATTCTGCCGCCGACCTGGCCTCGCTTGGGCTGCCGGCGTCGTTCGCCCAGTACGCCGGAAACGGCTGGTGGCACCCCCACCCCGTGACGCTCGATCCGGACTACCCGAAGTACCAGCCGCAGCTGAGCCGCCGCAACGTCGCGAAGTGGTTTGCGACCCACCCCGTCCGCACCCTGGGCATCCTGAACCGCGCCGCCGGCGACCTGCTCACCGCGCGCCCGACGTACCTGGCTTCGTTCGACTCGGGCCCGCCGGGCGCGCAGGAGTACCGCGTGCCGGTGTGGTCCGGCCTGACTTCGCTGCTGGCGCCGCTCGGGTTGTTCGCGCTCGGGCCGGTGTGGCTGTTCGTCGGCCGGCGGTCATGGCGCCACCGCAGGGCCGCGCTGGGCGTCGTCCTCGCGCTGCTGCTCACGACGGCGCTGGGCCAGTTCGTGCTGGCCGCGCTGGGTGACGGGATCGAAAACGTGAAGCACCAGGTCATCGCCCTGTTCTGCACGCTGGTGGCCGTCGTGTTGAGCTGTTGTCCCGCACCGGCGAAAATCCCCTAGGTCACCGCGCCACGCGGCGACGTCCACATCCCGACCACCAGCGGCCCACCGGCGTCGAGCGCGCACCGAACACCGGTAAGTCGGCCCTGCTGGCTAGAACCATCGCTCCAGAACCTGCGCGACACCGTCCTCGGAAGCGGGACCGGTGATTTCGTCGGCGACGGCCAGTGCGGCCTTGTGGCCGTTGGCCATGGCGACGCCGTGGCCCGCCCACTGAAGCATTTCGACGTCGTTGGGCATGTCCCCGAAGGCGATGACCCGATCCGGCGCGACCGAGAGGCGGTCCGCGACGTCGGCCAGCCCCGTGGCCTTCGTGATGCCTGGCGCGGACAGCTCGATCAACCCACCTGAGGAGGAATACGTGATGTCCACCGCGTCGTCCAGCACCGCGCGGGCCGCGACGGCCATCTCCTCCGAGTTCATCCCGGCATGGCTGATCAGCAGCTTGATCGCGGAGTGCCCGAGAACCTCCGCACGCGGGACGCTGCGCCCCTCACCGTCGCCCCACGGGTTGCGGTACTCCGGTTCGATGACGAACGCCCGGGTGTCCGCGGTGATGCGTTCGGCGGCGAGGCGGCAGCCCGGCAGCGCTTTGTCCAGCGCGTCGGCAAGGTTCTGCAGCAGTGGCGGGTCAAGGGAACCGTGCACGGCCACCACCGAATGCGAGCCGATGTCGAGCAGTACGGCGCCGTTCGCGCACACCGCGTAGCCGGTGAGGCCGAGCGGTAGCGCGACCGGGGGGATCCAGCGCGGCGGCCGCCCCGTGCACAGCACGAATGGGACGCCGTCGGCGCAGACCCGGCGCACGACGTCGATCGTGCGTTCGGAGGGAAACTCAGACGGGCCGAGCAGCGTGCCGTCGACGTCGGAGGCGATCAAGCGGGGTTTCTCCACGTCGCCATTGTCCCCGAAGGGGGCGCGGGCACCGCCCGTTCGAGCGAATGACGGTGGCAGCAGATACCGTCCTCCCTCGTGCGAGCAGGCATCGTGATCCTTCCGGAAGATCGTTGGTGGGCGGCAGAGCCGAAGTGGCGGGCCGCCGAGGAGTACGGCTTCGACCACGCGTGGACCTACGACCACCTGGGCTGGAAATCGCTGGTCGACGGCCCGTGGTTCTCCGCCGTGCCCACCCTCACTGCGGCCGCGATGGTCACGTCGAGAATCCGGCTCGGCACGTTCGTCGCCTCGCCGGTGGCGCGGCACCCGGTGCCGTTCGCGCGCGAGCTCATCACCCTCGACGACGTGTCCGACGGCCGTTTCATCCTCGGCGTCGGTGCGGGCGTGGACTCCGAGCGGTACGACGTGCGGGTTCTCGGCGGCGCCGACCTCACGGCCCGGCAGCGCGCCGACCGGTTCGGTGAGTTCGTCGAGGCCCTCGACGGACTCCTCATGACCGACCGCTTCGATTTCCGTGGTGACTACTACGAGGCACACGGCGCGCGCAACCTGCCGGGCACCGTCCAGCGCCCGCGGCTGCCGTTCGTCGTCGCCGCCAACGGCCCGCGCACGATGACGCTGGCCGCCCGCTTCGGCGCCGGCTGGGTCACCACCGGCCGCGGCGGCGACACGACCGACGAATGGTGGTCGGGCGTCGCCGCGCTGTCACGCACGTTCGACGAGCGTCTCGATGCCGCCGGCCGCGACCCGGGCAGCATCGAGCGCCACTTGAGCCTCGACGCCGCCCCGGTGTTCTCGCTGAGCAGCGTTGCCGCCTTCCGTGACGGCGTCGACCGCGCGCGTGAGCTGGGCTTCACCGACGTGATCGCACACTGGCCGCGCTCGAGCGGACCGTACGAAGGGCACGAATCCGTGCTGGAACAAGTGGTCGCCGACGTGCTGCCGACCCTCGAAGAGAACTAGTCCACTACGCCGATCAGGTGACAACGTCGCGGTGGGGAAACCGCTCGGCCGGCGCGGGCGTCAAGCCTGGTGGGAAGTGCGGGAGGGGCCGATCTTCCCGACGGAGTGCGGCACCCGGGGGGTGCTGGGGGACGAGAGGTCCTCGTGGCCGCGGCGGGGCGGCCGCGGCCACGAGGCTCACTTCACGATCGTGTAGATCGCCGCACCGGGGTTGCGGTAGTCCAGGCGCAGGAAATCCAGGCCGTCGAGGTGCTGAAGGCCGGGCGCGATCGGGGTGTCCTTGCGGATCGTGCCACTGCCGATGAGCACGTGGTGCACGTCGAGCCGCCGGACGGCGGCGCGGACCTCGGGGTCGTGGTCGTAGTCGCGGAAGTGCAGGGCCAAATACACCGCGTCCGGGTCCACGCGCCCGCCGCCGTCGTAGTGGCCGGCGACCGGGTGCACGCCCGCGATGGCGTACATCCAAGCGGTGCCGTCCATCCGATCGTTCAGCACCTTCTCCTGTGCCGGGATCCCCATGGTTCCCAGTCGTTCCATCGCGGCGATCTCGTCGGCGCTCACCGGCGGCGTGACCTCGCCTTCGGGACCGTTGTAGTAGAGGAACGACACCGCCGTCGCGTTCGCGTTGCGGTAGAACCCCCCGGTCAGCACGGCCATCGCGGCCACCACGACCACGGCCGTCACCACCCCGAGCCGCGCCAGCACCTGCGGGCGCGAGCGCACCCACGCACCGCTGCGCGCCAGCCGGGCGATCCAGCGCTGGAGCTCGGCCATGCCGTGGCCGGCGAGCAGACACAACGGGATCGCGGCCAGCGCCATCAGCCGGTAGCGGTCGTTCCACCACGGGCGAGTCAGTGAAATCACCCACGGCAGGTAGCCGTAGCAGGTCACGAGCACGAAGAAGCCCGAAAGCCCGATCGCCGAGAGCAGCACCCAGCGCATCCGCCGGAGCGTGAAGAACATCAACGCGCCCAGCGCGAGCAGCACCGTCAGCCAGATCTGCGGCCGGCTGAGCACCTGCTGGAACGTCACGAGCAGCTTCAGCGCCGTCGGGATCGGCAGGTTCGAGTTCCACGCGTAGTACGGGTAGGAGCCGGCCGTGAACCCGATCGCGCCGAAGATCTGCGGCGCCGCCAGGCCCACGCTGACGATCAGCACCGGTACCATCCGCAGCACGTCACCGCCGACCACGCGCCAGGCCGCCGTCCCGTCGGACACACCGTCGAGCCGCTTGCGCCGCAGCGACCGGTACCAGCGCTGCACCACGAGCGGCAACGCGAACAGCACGGCGCCGAACAGCGCGCTCGAATGCGCCGCGAGCAGCCCGTCGGCCGTTAGCGCCAGAACCAAACCAGTGTCGAAGCCCGGTCGCACGAGAAACCGTTGCAGCGCGACCGCGGCCAGCGGCGTCAGCACGATGCCCAGCGCGTACGGCAGCAGCCCGCTCGACACCGACTCGTAGGCACCCGTCGTCGCGGCGGCCGAGACCAAGGCCGTGCAGCCCGCGTACACCGCGCGCCCGGCGAGCTGGCGGACCAGCGCCACCATCGACAGTGCGAAGAGGCCCGCAACGGGCATGGTGACGGCGTTGAGCGTGACCGGGATGCTCGTGCCCGAGATCTCGTACACCAGCGCGCCGACCAGGTGGTACGCGTTGGGGTAGAAGGAGCCGTCGGGGTACCAGTTGATGGTGCCCATACCGGTGAGCGAGCCGTCGCCGGTGTCGGCGATGTAGCGGATGCCGTTCGCATGGAACACCGTGTCCCAGCGCTGGAACACCGCCGTCGCGCCGCCGCGCGCCGAAAGGACCACCGCGATCGACAGGCCGACGGCCACCACCACGCACCCGGCCACGGCCCAGTGTGCCCGCCTGCTCCACGCGACCGGCGGCTCTTCCGCACCCGGAATGAGCCACCCGCGGGCCAGCAGCAGCCGGCGCAGACCGTAGACGAGGCCGGTCAGCACGACCGTGCAGACGGCCGCTGAAGCCACGTTGAAGGGAAGCCCCGCCATTGCCAGCCACGGCCCCGCCAGGCCCGCCACGGCGTAGCTGAGCAGCGGCGCCAGGCCCGCCAGCGCCCAGCCGCGGACCCCGGCCGCCCAGCCGGCGAGGCCGCCCGGCACCGCGAGCACCACCACGTAGGTGACGAGCGCGCCCAAGTAGCTGCCGAAGTCTTCAGGTGCAGGCATGCTTCTCACGTAGGTCGGATGCGGTACGGCCGGCGGTTGCCGAGGTCGGTTCGGGCCGCGGCATCGAGACTGCGTACCCTGGGCGCCCGTGAGCGAGCACACGAACCCCGCCAAGATTACTGAACACGAGTTCGCCGGTTACGACCTCGTCGTCGTCGGGTCCGGTTTCTTCGGGCTGACCGTGGCCGAGCGGGCCGCGGCCGAGCTCGGCAAGAAGGTGCTGGTGCTCGAACGCCGGAGCCACATCGGTGGCAATGCCTACTCCGAGCCCGATCCCGAGACCGGCATCGAGGTGCACAAGTACGGCGCGCACCTGTTCCACACCTCGAACAAGCGCGTGTGGGAGTACGTCAACCGCTTCACCGAGTTCACCGGTTACCAGCACCGCGTGTTCGCGCGGGTGAAGGACCAGGTCTACTCGTTCCCGATGAACCTCGGCCTGATCAACCAGTTCTTCGGCAAGTCGCACACGCCGGACGAGGCGCGTGAGCTCATCGCCAAGCAGGCGTCCGAGTTCCAGACCGACGCCGCGCAGAACCTCGAGGAAAAGGCCATCTCGCTCATCGGCCGTCCCCTCTACGAGGCGTTCATCCGCGGGTACACCGCGAAGCAGTGGGAAAACGATCCCAAGAACCTCGGCGCCAACATCATCACCCGGCTGCCGGTTCGCTACACGTTCGACAACCGGTACTTCAACGACACCTACGAGGGTCTGCCCGTCAACGGGTACACCGCGTGGCTCGAGAAGATGGCCGAGCACGAGAACATCGAGATCCGGCTGAACGTCGACTACTTCGACGTGCGTGACCAGATCCCGGCAGGCACGCCGACCGTGTACACCGGTCCGCTGGACCGCTACTTCGGTTACTCGGCGGGCCGGTTCACCTGGCGCACCGTCGACTTCGAGTCCGAGGTCGCTCCGACGGGTGATTTCCAGGGCACCTCGGTCGTCAACTACAACGACCAGGAAGTGCCCTACACCCGCATTATCGAGTTCCGGCACTTCCACCCGGAGCGCGACTACCCGAAGGACAAGACCGTCATCTTCCGGGAGTACTCGCGCTTCGCGGGCGAGAACGACGAGCCGTACTACCCGATCAACACGCCGGAGAACCGCGAGAAGCTCGAGCGCTACCGCGAGCTGGCCAAGACCGAGGCCCGTGAGAAGAACGTGCTCTTCGGCGGCCGCCTCGGCACTTACAAGTACCTCGACATGCACATGGCGATCGGCTCGGCGCTCTCGGTGTTCGACAACAAGATCGCCCCGCACCTCACCGAGGGCAAGCCTCTCGACGGGTCGATCGATGCTTGAGACGGCCGAAACCCTCGTGAGTGGCGAAGCCGGTTCCAACCGGCGCGAACACTCACGAGCGGGGGGTGAGGTCGCGGTCCTGTCGAAGGCCCAGCGCTTCCTGAAGAAGCCCGGCACGGTGCGCGCGGCGCGCGGCATGTCGCTCTTCGGCGAGCACAGCGCGGGCTGGTTCGCGCTCGGCCTGCTCGGCGCCGCGGTGGACAAGCCACGGCGCAAAGACTGGCTGGTCGCGTCGGCCGGAGTCGTCGGCGCGCACGCGGCCTCGATCGCGGTGAAACGCGTCGTCCGGCGACGTCGTCCGGACCACCCGAGCGTCGAGGTTCTGGTGGGCACGCCGAGCAAGCTGAGCTTCCCGTCTTCGCACGCGACGTCGACGACAGCCGCGGCGGTGCTCTACTCAGGATTGACCGGGCGTAACCTGGTGCCCGCCGTCGTACCGCCGATGATGGCGTCGCGGCTGCTGCTCGGCGTTCACTACCCGAGCGACGTACTGGCCGGAGCGGCACTGGGAGGGCTCGTCGGCGGTCTGATCCGACGGTTGTGTCTTTCCGGGACGAAGTCCCGGAGCCCGCTGGGCGGCAAGCCCCCCAGAACCCCCTGAGAAAGCTGAAGGCGATGAGCGAAACGACCGACGAGCGCACCGAGAAAGCGGCTGCCGACGCCGCTGCCGAGGCCGAAGCGGCTCAGGACGAGGCAGCTCAGGCCGAAGTGGTCAAGACGGAGAAGGTTCAGACCGAGAAGGTTCAGACCGAGAAGGTTCAGACCGAGACAGCCCGCACCGAGACACCCCGAACCGAGACGGTTCAGGCCCAGACAGTTCGAGCCGAGACAGATCCTGGCGAGACGGGTCAGGCCGCGGAGCCCGCCAAGGAGCCCGACACTCCGGCCGGGCCACCGGCTGCCGGTGGCACGAACCCGGTGGCGCTGGTGCTCGGCGTGATCAAGACGGCGCGCCCGAAGCAGTGGGTGAAGAACGTACTGGTTTTCGCCGCGCCGTTCTTCGCGTTCTCCAAGTCGACGGACCGTTCGGAACTCGTGGTCGCCGCGATCGTCGCGTTCGTGGCGTTCTCGCTCACGGCTTCGTCGGTCTACCTGATCAACGACGCCGTCGACGTCGAAGCCGACCGCGCGCACCCGACCAAACGCAACCGGCCCATCGCGGCCGGAATCGTGCCGGTGCCGGTCGCCTACGCCGCCGCCGCGGTGTTCCTCGTGGCCGGGCTCGCCGTGTCGTTCGCGGCGAGTTGGCAGCTGGCCGTGGTGCTCGGCGTCTACGAGGCCGTGCAGCTCGGCTACTGCTTCGGCCTCAAACACCAGCCGGTGGTCGACCTCGCGATCGTCGGCTCGGGCTTCCTGATGCGTTCGATCGCCGGCGGTGTCGCTGCCGGCATCGCGATGTCGCAGTGGTTCCTGCTGGTCACGGCGTTCGGCTCGCTGTTCATGGTGGCCGGCAAGCGCTACGCGGAGATCATGCTGTTCGAGCGCACGGGCGCGAAGATCCGGTCGTCGCTGAAGAAGTACTCCGCGAGTTATCTGCGCTTCGTGTGGGCCACGTCGGCGGCCATCCTGATCATGTCGTACTGCCTGTGGGCGTTCGAGATCCGCCAGGCCGAGCACGATTCGCTGTGGGCCGTGGTGTCGATGGTCCCGTTCGTGATCGCCGTGCTGCGCTACGCCGTCGACGTCGACGGCGGCAACGCGGGCGCCCCCGACGAGATCGCCCTGCGGGACCGCGTGCTGCAGGTCCTCGGACTCACCTGGGTCGTCACGCTGTTCCTCTCGTTCTACTTGTGACGCCTTCCCTGTGAATGCGGCGCGAATTCGAACAGCTGCGTTTCAGGCTCCGCACAGAAACTCCGGTCATCCTGGGGGACAGGCATCCGCCGTGTTTTCGAGGAGACCGAGATGAGTGACCAGGTTCCGCCGGAACGACCCGTTTCCGGTGGACAGGACGGCCCGGCGAAGACCCCGCAGGACGGGCTCGCCGCACAGCCGGCCGGGGAGCAGCACGGCGGCGATCAGCCGACGGTGGAACAGGCGGTTCAGAGTGCTGGACCGCAGGACGCCGCGATGCCACAGCCGGACCCACCGCAGTCGGGTGGGCAACATGCCGGTGCGCAACAGATGGGTGCGCAAAATATGGGGGCACAGCCGCCGGGTGCCGGTCCCCAGCAGGCAGCGCCTCAGCCGCCGTACGGACAGGTGCCGCCCGGGATGTGGGGCGCGCCGCCGCCTCCGCGGCAGCCCGGTGGGTTCCGGCGATTCGCCGGCAACCGGGTGACGCAGCTGGTCGCCGTGGGTGTGTTGGGGTTGGTCGTCGGTGGTGGCATCGTCGGCGGCGTCATGGCTGCCACGCAGCACGACGGCCGTCCCGGCATTTCGCGCGTCCGCGACGGCGGCGGCCACCACCAATTCCGGGGCCGTGCCGGCCTGGGCCGTGGCGGCGCCGGTGGTACGAACAACGGCACCAGCGGGTCGGGCACTGGGATCTGACCAGTCACAGCGCTTCGTGCGTCGCGTTCAGCGTGCGCACGACTTCGCTGGGCGGGCCCGGCTTCAGGACGATCTGGTCGTCGCCGGTCCGGTAGACGAGCACGCGACCGTGGCCCGTCAGGTCTAGCGCGGTCACGGGCAGGCTGCGCGAGCGCACGCCGTCGGCGCGGCGTGCGGTGTAGAGCTGGTGCACGGCGTCCTGGGGGCGGGCTGTCATCTGCCGCAGGTAGTCCTCGTCGGTGTGGTCGGCGAACGGGTCGGATGCGGTTTCCGCGTCGGGGACCGGGACGGTGACCGTGCGGACGCGCGCGCCCGGGACGTCCGGGAGCGTGTCGTACAGGCTCGTCGCGGGCCACTTGACCGGCAGCGGCCGAACCTCGACGTTCGTGTCCGTCACCAGCAGGCGCACGGCGTCCTCGCCCCGCAGCGCGACGAGCGCGGCTTGGTGGGTCCCGTCGTTGCGGCCCGACCAGGCGTAGTACTCGCGTTCGGCGGCGTCGATCACCTGCAGTGTGGCGCGCCAGAGCTCGTTGAGCTGGTTCTTGCGGGCGAGCCCGTGGCCGGCCAGCAGCTGCAGCGTCGCGGCCTCTAGTTCGCGGCGGGCGGTATCGGCGACCCAGAACTGCGTGTCGGTGCCGAGTACCGCGGGCGGGCGGCCGAGGTCGAGCATGCTCCAGGCCGTGGTGAACGCGAGCGTGGGCAGTACCACCGCCCGTTCGAGCACGCTCACGCGCCGATGGTCGGCGGCACCGGCGGCAACCCCGTCTCGGGGTCGACGGGGCGGCTGTCGCCTTCGAAGAGCACGTCTTCGTCGAGCACGTACTTGCGTTCGTGCTTCTCGTCCTCCCCTTTCTTGCCGCCGCGGCCTCCGGGCGCCATCGCCCCGGGCGTGCCGTTCCGGCCGGCGACGCGTTCGCCCTCGCCCACCTTGGCGGACCCGGACTCCAGCCGTCGGCTCGCGCCGCCGGATTCGTTGCCTGCTCCGAACCGGTTGATGCCGCCCGGTTCTCCGCTGAGCTTCTTGGCGAACCCGCCCTCGGGTTCACCGAACCGGGTGGTGTTTGGGCTGCCCGGCTTGCCGAAGCGGGTGGTGCCTGGGTTGTTCCGGTTGCCGAACCGAGTCGTGCCGGGGCCGCCGTTGTCGGGCTCCGGGGTCCCGAACCACGCTCCGCCGCTGCCGGGCGTCCCGGGTCGGCTCGTCGGGTCCGAGCCAACGTTGGCGGCCGCGTTGCCGGTGCCCGGGCCGGTGGGCCCGCTGGTCATCGTCCCGCCCGCGTCGCTCGGCTGCACGGCCTCGTTCGCGCTCGGCTGCAGCGCCCCGCCGCCGGGCGCGCTGGGTGGGGCGGTCTGGGCGCTGTTGGTCCCCGCCGACGGCGCGCCGCCGGGCGCGGCGCTGGTCCGGGTCCCCTCGCTCGGGTGCTTCGCCGGGTTTGCGGCGGGTGCGAGCGTGACGTCGCCTCCGTCGTACTTACCGATCTGCCCGTAGTCGGATTTCAGATCGCCGCTGCCGGCTTGGACCTGATTGGCGTAGGACCGGTAGATGTCGAGGTTTCGCTTGGCCGCATCGTTGTAGCTGCTCACCGCGTCCTCGGTGTCGAGGTCCCACCACGCGGGCGACTGCCCCGGCGCCAGATTCGGCCGCGGCGGCATCGGCGTGAGCTGGTGCTTCATGCTCTCGTACAGCGACGCGGTGTTGCCGAGCTCGCCGCTGTTGTGCTGGAACGTCTGACTCGCCGACACCGCCGACCCCCGGATGTGCTGCATCTTCTCCGCCGCACCGTCCGCCCCGGCCCCGCTCCACGTCGACTCCAACCGCCCCAGCACGGTCGTGAGGTCTTGGCCCACGGCGTCCTGCGCCGTCGCGATCCGGCTCGCCAGCGTCACGCCGCTGTTCCAGCTCCCCGTATCCCCGGCGAGGACGGCGCTGACGACATCCGGCACGGGCACGAGCTCGTTCGAGTGGAAGTACTGGCGCGCCAAGTCGACGAAGTCCATGGTCAGGCCTTCTGCTTCAACGTCGTGATCACGTCGTTCGCCGTGTCCGGCACGATCGAGCAGGCGTCGACCTTGCCGGATTTGGCGATGCTGAGCGAGACTGCGATATCCACCGACAAGGTGTCCGTGATGCCAACCGTCACTTCGCAGTGGTCAGGCGTGGGCCCGGCCTTCGGCGAGTACGCCACCGCCGGCAGCCCTTGGATCGGCGGAAGTTCTTTGAACGTCTTCATCCGGGGACGCGAGTTCGCGTAGGCGCCACTGAGTCCCAAATGGTCCTCGGTCGAAAAGAAGACGTTGATCTGGCCGCCGGTATCGAGGTTGCTCCAGGTGCACTGGGGACCGATACCGGCCAGGCGATCGAGCTTGCCAGTCTCCTCCGCGCCGAGGTTGACCTTCACCTGCTCCGGCGTCAGGGCGTCGCAGGGGCTGCCTGACAACACGGAGTCGGGCAGAGGGTTCGTCACTTTGGGGGCACCCCCGTAAGGCGGAATTAGTTTGGCGGGCACAGACGACTGGGTCGCTGAAGTTTGCTGCGCCGGTGATGGGGTTCCCGCAGTGGAGGATCCAGAGCAACTGGTGGCGCAGAACAGTCCCGCCGCAGTCACCACGGCGACGATGACCCGATTGCGCATCAGATGCGTCCCTCCGATTGACCGGCCGCGCTCTGGATCGACCCGGCCTGTTGCTCGTCGCCCGTTTGAATCTTTCCAAGCGCGGTGTTGAGTCGGTTGATCAATTCTTCCACATAGGCGAGCTGAAGATCGATGTGGCCACCGCCGTAGGAAAGGGCAGCAGGATTGCCATTCTTGTCCACTGTGAGTGCCTGCTGATAGGCAAGCGAGCCCGGGTCACGAGACGGCGGCGTGATCTTGCAGAGTTCCTCGACTCTGGCTTGCATTTCGACGAGCTGGCCTCGGACCGCCATCAAACGCTTGACCAGGTCTTCTGCCTCGTCGCGCTGCAGCATGAACCCGCCGCCACTTGCCGGGCCGGCACCGGCCGAACCCATGATGGCGAACTCGGCGTCATCCCACAGGCCCATGCGACCCGTTCTCCCCTTGGTGTTTGCCGCTGGTCACGGATATCAACCGTAGCCGATCGATCACCCTCCACGTGCCGATTCCCGAAATTTGGCAACCGCACCACGACGTGGAGCCCGGCATCTGCAACGTCAACCTGCTCAAGTTCGCCACCGGGTTCGGCATCGACGCCGCTGAACTGGTGACGGGGCTCGTGCCGCCCGAAAAGAAGCCCAGCGCCTGAGCTCAGCAGGCGACGGTCCGGCGCCGCCAGAGTGTGGCCATCGTGCCTTCGCGGGCGAGGACCACCTGGGTCACCACCTGCAGCAGCACGAAGAACCCGATCGACACGCCGGTGTCCAGCGTGGGGACGTCGTCGACCGGCAGCGTGTACGCCATCCCGATGCTCACGCCGCTGTGCGCCAGGCCGCCGAGGCCCCACACGACGGCGAGCGTGCGCCACGCATGGCGGAAGGTCGGGCGCTCGTCCCATGCCGAGTCGAGTTGCGAGCCGCGGCCTGGCAGCAGCGCGCGGGCGGCCTCGTAAGTCACCGGGTGGCGGCCGACGAACACGCTCGCGAGCAGCCAGACGCCCGCGAGCGTGCTGAACCACGCGTTGCGCACCAGCAGCAGCCGGGCGTCGCCGGTGACCAGCGTCGTCACCACGCCAAGGGCGAGGATCGCCAGCACGAACAGGCCCATGCCATCGACCCGGCGCCGTCGTACCAGCGTGTACGCCGCGCGCGCCGCGGGTGGCAGGCCACTGAGCAGCAACGCCCACACCGGCACCACGCCGAACGCCCTCAGCACGTAGTAGCCGCCGACCGGCGCGCCGATGTCGGCGAGCAGCACGAGCAGCGAACCGCGGAGTTCCTTTCCCATGCCCCAAGCGTCGAAGCCGCACGCGCCCGCAACCATCGGCGATCCGGCTCGCCGGCATCAACCGATCGGTGGATGCCGGCGACTGTCCTCATCGGACAGTGCCAGCACCTGGCAAGCAACGAGAAAAGGCCTTCGTCCACCATGGACGAAGGCCTTTCGCTCAGGAAATTCCGGTCAGATGGGAAGTTTGCGGAAAATCGGGCGAGGCACGTGGCGCAGCACGGACATCACGTAGCGGAACTGGCCCGGTGCCCACACGAGCTCCTTGCCGGTGCGAGCGGCGTCGACAGCGATCGTGGCGACCTGGTCGGCAGTCTGCGCCAGCGGGGCGTCCTTCAGCCCTGCCGTCATCTTCGTCTTCACGTGGCCAGGGCGGACGACGGTGACCTTCACGCCGTGCGGCGCCAGCGCCTCGCCGAGGCCCAGGTAGAAGCCGTCGAATCCGGCCTTGGTTGAGCCGTACACGAAGTTCGAGCGGCGCACGCGCTCACCGGCCACCGACGACAACGCGATGATCGTGCCGTGGCCCTGCGCCTTGAGCTTCCCCGACAGCGCGACCCCCACGGACACGGCAGCGGCGTAGTTGACCGTCGCGATCTCGACGGCCTTGGCGTGGTCCTGCCACTGCTCCTCGTTGTCGCCGAGCAGACCGAACGCGACGACGGCCACGTCGATGTCGCCGCCGGCGAAGGCCCGGTCCAGCACGGCGGGGTGCGAAGCCGTGTCCGTAGCGTCGAAGTCCACAGTGGACACCTCGGCGCCACGTTCCTTCAGGCGTGCGGCGGCGGCGTCGCGGCGCGGCGAAGGACGCGCGGCCAGCACGACCCGAAGCGGCTTCTCCGCGAGGTACTTCTCGGCGATCGCCAGCGCGATGTCGGACGTGCCGCCGAGCAGCAGCAGGGACTGGGGGTTGCCAACGGCATCGATCACAGTGCGAGCCTCCGGCTCATGTCAGAGGCGAAAACGCCTTCGGGGTCAACGGCGGCGCGGACCTTGCGCCACTCCTCCAGCCGCGGGTACATCTTCGCGAACGTCTCCGCCGAGGTCCGAGAGTCCTTCGCGGTGTAGAGGCGGCCGTTCGCGGCCAGCACGGCTTCGTCGAGCTCGAGGCACAAGCGGCTCAGTCCGGCCTTGATCGGGAAGTCCACGCTCAGCATCCAGCCGGGCGAGGGCCACGACATCGGCGCCGGGTTCGCCTCGCCCATGCGCTTGAACACGTTGCGGAACGAGTAGTGCCCCGACGTCGCGATCTGCCGACAGATGGCCTTGAGCTGGTCTTCCGCGCCGAACGGCACCGAGAACTGGTACTGCAGGAAGCCCTTGGACCCGTACGCGCGGTTCCACTCCGAGAGCATGTCCAGCGGGTGGTAGAACTGCGTCAGGTTCTGGATCTTGCCGCGCACGCCCTTCTTGGGCACGGTCTTCTGCCACAGCTCGTTGATCAGGCCGAAGGTGAGCTTGTTGCCGAGGCCGTTGGGGAACACGTCGGGCAATGTCGCGAGCTTCGGCGCGTCGAACTTCAGCGGTTCGCTGCGCAGCTTCGCGGGCAGCTGGTCCAGCTTGGCGAGCGAGCCGCGCGAGAACGTGGCCCGGCCCATCCGCGAGTCGGACGAGATCAGGTCCGGCACCGACATCGAGTAGTCGTAGGTCAGGTCCGAGCCGTCGGTGAACAGCGCCAGCGTTTCGTCGAGGTTCGACGTGCGGTCGGCGTCCACGTAGAAGTACGCCGACTCCGTCTTCTTCATCCGGATCGTGGCGCGCGTGACGATGCCCGTGAGCCCCACGCCGGCGACCGTCGCCCAGAACAGCTCCGACTCGGGCCCCTCCGGTGTGAGCGTGCGGATCTGGCCGTCGGCCGTGAGCAGATCCATCGACACCACGTGGTTGCCGAAGCTGCCCGCCGAGTGGTGGTTCTTGCCGTGGATGTCGTTGGCGATCGCGCCGCCGATGGTCACCTGTCGCGTGCCCGGCAGCACCGGCACCCACAGGCCGTGGGGCAGCGCCTCGCGCATCAGCTTGTCGAGGCTCACGCCGGCGTCGAGGTCGACCAGCCCGGAGTCGGGGTCGATCGAGTGGATGCGGTCGAGCGCCGTCATGTCGACCACGAGACCGCCGGCGTTCTGTGCCGGGTCGCCGTAGGAGCGGCCGAGGCCGCGCGCGATGACCCCGCGGGGCCCGGCCGTGGTGACGGCTTTCGCGATGGCCTCGACGTCGGGGGTGCTCAGCACGTCGGCGACCGTCCCGGCGGTACGGCCCCAGCCGGTGAGCGTGCGGCGCTGTGTCTGCGGGGTTTCAGTCACTCGACCAGAGTAGACACGCCCAACGACGCCCGGAACGTGCCCCTGAGGTGACCGCTTCTACACTTTGCGCATCAAGGCACAAGCGTCCGAGCGTCGAAGTCGACACGGACCAGACACACCTTCATGTATTCAAGAGACGACGACGCATCGAGCCGAGAAGGTATTCCAGTGGTGGCTGCAGAACCGCAGAGCGATTCGACGGTGCCGGCACCGTCGAGCCCCAAACTGGTCGGACAGCTCATCCGGTTCGTCCTCATCGGCGGTTTTTGCGCCCTTCTTGACCTGGGCACGTATTCGCTGCTCAGGGCACTCGGCATGGACGCGATACCGTGGGTCGACATCGCCAGGGCCATCAGTTTCGTCGTGGGGACGACCACGGCGTTCTTCCTGAATCGCCGGTTCACCTTCGCCGGCGGCCGTCGCGATGGCGGCACGCAGGTCGGCAGCTTCATCCTGCTCTACGCCGTCACGTTTTTCGTGGCCGTCGGCGTGAACCAGTGGATGCTGCACCTGTTCCCGAAGTCGCCGTGGCAGGCCACGCTCGCCTGGGTCGTTTCCCAGGCGACGGCGACCGTGATCAATTTCGTCATGCTCAAATGGGTCGTGTTTCGTGAACGGCCGGTAAAGGAGAACTGAGTTCGATGCCCGGTAAAGCAGCCCCGGTCGCCGAGGCGGCCCCCGAAGGCGAGACCCGGTTCGCGGAGCACGCGCCCAACGGCAGGCTGACGGCTCAGCGCGGGCTGTTCGCCGGCCCGGCCCCGATCGTCAGCAAGGACCTCTACGCCGAGGTCGAGTTGGGTGCCGCGGTTCGCGATCGTGACGCCATCGCGCTGGAACCGTCGGCCAAGGTCACGAGCAACACCTATTTCGGCCGCTTCCCGGCGAGCTACTGGCAGCGCTGGACCACCGCGTCCGAGGTCACGGTGGAAGCCGTGGTGACCGGCGACGGCCTGCTCTCGGTCGGCGCGTCCGACCTCGAAGGCGACGCGCGCGTGGTCAACGCCAAGCAGGTGTCCGGCGCGAAGGCCGAGAAGGTCGCACTCACCGCGAAGCTCGACAAGTTCCACGACGGCGGCGCGCTCTGGCTCGACCTCGAAACCGAGGGTGGCCAGACGCTGCGCGTCGAGCAGGTGCGCTGGACGGTCGACGCGCCGGAGCGGATCCGCCCGACCGCGGTGACCATCTGCACGATGAACCGCGCCGACGACTGCCTGAAGAACCTGCAGGCGCTGGCCGCCGACGTGTCGTCACTGCACACGCTCGACGCCATCTACGTGGCCGACCAGGGCACCGACCTCGTCGAATCACGGGAGGGCTTCGAGCAGGTCGCGAAAGACCTCGGCGACAAGCTGCACTACATCAAGCAGCCGAACCTCGGCGGTGCCGGCGGCTTCACCCGTGGCCTCTACGAGGTGGCCGGGCACACCGCCACCGAGCACGCGAACGTGCTGTTCATGGACGACGACGTGCTGTTGGAGCCCGACCTCGTCGTGCGCATGACGGCGTTCTCCAACCGCACGGCCAACCCGATCATCGTCGGCGGCCAGATGCTCAACCTGCTGCACCCGAACCAGCTCCACGTCGGCGCCGAGTACGCGCGCCTGAACACGCTGGAGCCGGGCCAGCCCGTGCAGCACTCGCTGTCCACGGCCGATCTGCTGGGCGTCGACGAGGTGACCGCGAAGCCCAACCGCCAGGAGCGCCGCCTCGACGCCGGCTACAACGGCTGGTGGTCCTGCCTGATCCCGTACGAGGTCGTGAAGGCGATCGGCTACCCCATGCCGTTTTTCTTCCAGTGGGACGACGCCGAGTACTCCTACCGGGCGCGCGAGTACGGCTTCCCGACGGTGACGCTGCCGGGCGCCGGCGTGTGGCACGCGGACTTCCACTGGAAGGACTGGGACGAGTGGCACCGGTACTTCAACCTGCGCAACTCGATCATCACTGCCGCGCTTCACTCGCCGTTCAACCTGAACCTGCTTTCGCGCGTGCTGATGGCGCAACTGGTGCGCTACCTGCTGGGCATGCAGTACGGCTTGTCGGCGACGCTGATCAAGGCCGTCGAGGACTTCCTCGAGGGGCCGGAGATCCTGCACGACGGCGGCGTCGAGGCGATGAAGGAGATCCGCCGGATCCGCGACCAGTACCCGGAGACCAAGCGCCACAAGGCCACCGACGTGCCGGGGATCGCGTCCAACGACATCGGCATCATCAACGCCGCGCCGCGGCCGAGCATGCAGCGGCTGGTGCTGATCAAGCGCATCCTCGACCGCGTGCTCGGCCGCAGCCGCTTCGGTCTCGGTGCCGTGCCGACCGATGAGGCGCACTGGTGGCACGTCGCGCTGTTCGACACGGCGGTCGTCACCGACGCGTCGCAGGAGGGCGTGCGGGTGCGCTCCTACGACAAGGTCAAGATGTTCGACCTCGCCAAGCGCGGCGCGAAGGTGATCCAGCGCCTCCGTAAGGAGGGCGCGAGCGTGCAGGAGAAGTACAAGCGCGCGATGCCGGAGCTGACCTCGCGGGACAACTGGAAGCGGCTCTACAAGCTCTGAGCCGCTCGTCCTGATCCGCTTGCCGGGGGGCGCCACGA
>DASZNR010000071.1:0-5593 GCA_035551175.1 Amycolatopsis sp.
GAAGTCGGGCGAGGTGCAGGTGGCGGACCTGTTCAGCACGTCGGCGACTATCGCGTCCAACGGGTTTGTGCCGCTGGAGGACGACAAACACATGTTCCCGGCGCAGAACATCGTGCCGCTGGTGTCGCGGGGGACGTTGAACGCCGCTGAAACGGCTGCGCTGAACCGGGTTTCGGCGGCGTTGACTACAGAGCAGTTGACCGAGCTGAACGTGCAGTACACGGATGAGAAGCGGAACGCCAAGGATATCGCTGAGGAGTTCTTGCGGCGGAACGGGTTGGCGGCCTCGTGAGTGGCAAACCCGGTTCTAACCGGGTTTGCCACTCACGAGCTTTCAGCTGATCGCCTTCTCGATGGCTTCGAAGATGTCCGCGTCAGTCTCCTGCTGCCACTGCGGAAGCTGGTCCCAATCGGCCACGTACGCTGGCTTCGGGTCCGAAATGTGCTGGTAGATCTGCGCAATCCAGCACAACGCCACGAAGCGGCTCTTCTGCGCACGGCTCAGTTTCGCGGTGCTGCCGCCGGAGATCTCGACGAACTGCCGCACCTGTGCGTGGACCGCGGCAGCACTGGCCCGCTCCCAGTCCGGCGTTTCTTCCCACGGCGTGATGTAACCGGGCTTGGGCTCGCCGGGAAAATGCCGTTTGACGCCAGCGATCCAGGCGTCGCGGAAGATCCGGCCGGGTTCCTCGGACACGATGACGCTCCTTGCGAGTCAGACGACCGAGACGGTCTTGAGCTGGACGATTTGCTGGTCGAGATGCCGGACGTGGCTGTCTGCCAGGAACGGCTTCAGTTGCGGCCGGAGGTTGTGCAGCATCCGGCCCAGGTAACCGGCCGAACCGGTCTGGCGGGCGGCGTCGAGAGCGGCGTTGCCGTACATCACGAGCTGGTCGGTGTCCCGGCGCTGCACCCCGACCAGCGCGAGGTCAGCCAGAAGACTTCCTCGTCTGCGAGCGGAAACGTTCCGGTCGAGCGCGTCGGCGAGGGCGACTTCGGCCAGTTCGGGGCGGCGTAGTTCGACGTAGCAGCGACCGCGTTCCTCGGCTAGCCGCGAACCCTCGAACCGCAGCCAGCCACTGGTGCGCAGCGGTCCGCTGAGATGCGTGACCTGCTCTGCGGTGTCGAGGGCGCGTTCGCAGGCAGCCAGGTCCCCGAGCCCGGCGTAGGTCTGCGCCTGCACCGCGGCGACCCAGTACCGGGTGGCGAGGTCGGAGTCGCCGCGCTTGGCGAGGACGGCAGCGCCCTTGAGGAGCGGTGCCGCGTCGCTGAATCGGCGTTCGTAGACGCCAAGAAAGGCGTGCCTGGTCATGGCACAAGCCCACAGATCGAAGGCTTGTGCCTCCTTGCTGGCGTTCGCGGCTAACGAATAACAGTGCGCCGCGTCCTGGTACTGGTTGCCGTCGAAGAAGATTTCCCCGCAGAGCTGGAACAGATCTCCCGCGAGCAGGCACAGCCGGCGCCGTCCGGCCGGAGTTTGCGGCTCGTGCAGGGCTTCATTGAGAACGGACAGCTGGCTCTGCACGACCGGGAACGCCAGGCGCTTGGACTTGGACTGCGCGAAGGTGCGCCAGAGTTGCTCGTTGACCTTGCCGTATTCGTCGAGCGTTCCCTGGTCGAGTCCGGCGGGGCGAGAGCCCGCGGCCTCCAGCCGGTCCAGATCGAGCTGATCGGCGGCAGGCAGGGCGAGCAGGCTGCTGGCAAGGCTCAGCAAGCGCAACACTTCGCGTCGGTTCACGTCGTCCCGCCCTTCGTCGGCCGCGGGATCGGGGGCGGTGCTGTCGACAGGCACCTTGAACCACAGCAGCTCGCCCGGGATCCGAAGAACACCCGCCCACTGTATGAGCGTGGCGAGGTCTTGCGGTGCCGGGCCGTTCTCGATTCGGCTGAGCTGCGGCTGGGTGAGGCCGAACCAGCCCGCGACGACGCTCTGCGACAGTGGGCGGCCATGCCATGGGTGGTAGCGATAGGCCCGGATGACCCGGCCCATGTGCCAGGCATCGACTGCCTCCCGCATCTGGTCGGTGAGCCAGAATTCCGCCGGTACCTGAGGGGCGCTGACCAGCGTGTTCCGCCGCTGGTTGCGGCAGGCCGAGCACAGCCGGTCGCGGTGATCACCGGCAAGCCGCGCTCCGCAGCGACAGTGTCGCGCGATCGGCCGCATCCCCATCTCGTACCGGTCCTTACTTCGCGTGAAGTGTCTGTGGCTCCGTGTGTCACCAGCCTAGACAGTCGCTATGCGCGGTGCGTATGCGTCATGCGCATTTTTTCCACTGCAAGATCGCGATAGCCGCGGTCGGTCGCCCCGGCCAACCTTGGTTCCGGACACCGGCGAGCAACGCGGAGGCAAGGATGGACGCAGTGATTTACCTGGATGTGGCACACATTCACCCGGTTGTCGGAGGCGTCTGGCACCGGACCGACGTGACTGAGGTCCCGGAGCCAGGCCAGCAGGTGACCATGCTGTGCGGGCTGGTCGCCTCCGCGGTGTTCGAACGCTACGACCAGCGAAGTGCCAACGGTCCGCTCAGGCAAT
This sequence comes from Amycolatopsis sp., assembly GCA_035551175.1. Taxonomy (GTDB): domain Bacteria; phylum Actinomycetota; class Actinomycetes; order Mycobacteriales; family Pseudonocardiaceae; genus Amycolatopsis. The sequence goes on from DASZNR010000071.1 coordinate 2,537, forward strand.
GCCCGTACTGCGATCTGATCTACCGGCAGTCGCTCGGCTGGGTCGTCCCGTCCGGGCATCCGGCGGCGCGAACGCGTTGAGGAACGGGAGTCTTACCGGGAAGAAGACGGTATGCGAGGCACGAGTGCGCTGACGCCGCGTGCTAGAGCCCTTGGTGCTGCGCTGCGTCGTGCTCGGGGAGAGGCGCGGTTCGGCGTACGAGAACTGGCCCGGAGAGTCGGGGTCAGCGCTGCGCTCCTGTCGAACTGGGAGCTGGCGCTTCGGATGCCCAGTGCGGAGGACGTAGCTGGCATCCTTGGCGCTCTGGGGGTAACGGGACAGCGGAAAGACGAACTGCTCGGGTTGGCACGTGGCGTGCTGGGACCGGATTGGGTCGCCAAGAACGGCCAAACAGCCGCCGACATCATCTCCTCGCTGGAGCGGACGGCGACGACCGTCATCGCTTGGCATCCGCTCCTCGTCCCGCGCATCCTGCAAACCGCTGAATACGGGAGCATCGCGTTGTCCGCCGCGCCTTTCGGTTGTTCGGTCCCAGCCGAAGCTTATGTCGGCGAAAACGCTCTCTCCACTGTGGTGGGCAACGCGGACACAATGGGACGACAGCTCTGTTTCCTGGCCAACGTCGCAGCGTCGGCAGAAGGTCCCATGGTGCGAGTGGTCCCGACGAGAGTGGGCTGGCATCCCGGACTTTCGGGGTCATTCACATTATATCGAACGGTTAACGCTGACGTGGTGCACTGCCAGCATCACGGCGCTGCCACGTTTCTCTTTGAGGACAAGGGGAACGGCAGACATCGATCCGTTGTCGCCTCCCTGCGGAGACTGGCGTTGAGCGAGCAGGAGACTGCAGAACTCCTGCTCCGTAAGGTTCAGAGCCGGTCGAAAGCCGCCGCGTAGCGGAACGCGCCGTGGTTTTCCGGGGTGTACGCGGCCAGCGGCAGCGCCTGAAAATGCGGGGCCCATTCCGGTACCGGCGGCGTGACGCCCAGCTTTTCGGCTAGGACGAAGCCGAAGCGGGAGTAATAGCCTGGGTCGCCCAGGAGCACGATCAGGCGGTAGCCGAGTGCGTTGGCGGCGCCGATCGTTGCGTGGACCAGGGCGGAGCCTGCGCCGCCGCGGTGGCGGTCCGGGTGGACGCCTAGCGGGCCGAAGCCGATGGCGGAGTTTGGGTCGTCGCCTAGGCGGCCTGGGCTGGAGCAGGCGTGGCCGATGACCTCTCCGTCGCGGACGGCGACTAGCGAGAGGGCGGGGAGCAGATCGCCGTCGGCGGTGAGTTCGGTGACCAGTTTCGCTTCCGGCATTTCGCCGGTGACATCGGGATTGTGGACGCGGAACGCGGCGGTGTGCACAGCATGGATCGCTGGTGCGTCGGCGGCGGTCGACTGGCGGATCTGCATGCGCCCAGTTTCCCTGAGCGGCGGCTTGAGCGGAAATTCATTTTGGCGGGCCGCATTAGAGTGGGGGTGATGAGCGAGGTGGCGATAGGGGCGGCGCACGGCGATCGGCTGGTGATCGACGTGCTGGGGCGGATGCACGCGGGGGCGGTCGATTTCTGGGACGGCAACTGGCTTTTCAGTCCGGTTGACCTGGTGGTCGGCGGGTTTTCCGCGCGGGTGCCCGCTGGGTTGCGGGCCGAGGAGTTGCGGAGTTTCCGGGAGCAGCTGGCGAAGGCGTATGCCGACTTCGGCGGAGTCGCTCGGCTGACGTCGATGGAGGAGTGGCTCGATCTGACGGTCACCGTCGCCAAATCCGGGAGGGTTGAGGTCGAGGGCACCGCGATCGACGGGCGGGGGAACCGGCTGTCGTTTCGGATCGGTGAGCTTGATCAGGCCGAGCTGCCGGCGATCATCGACGGGTTGGCGGCGATCGAGGCGGAGTTTCCGGTGTTAGGCCGTGGCGGTTTGGGGAGCGACCCGGGCCGGGCGGTCGTCTCGCATGAAGAGGAGGACCGCGGCTCCCACGAGCGGTCCGGCGGCCAGGGTGAGGAACGCTGAGTAGAACGAGCCGGTCGCGTGGAAGACCGGGCCCACGACGGCGGGCACGATGACGCTGCCCAGTTGCCAGAAGGCGTTCACCGCGCCTGCCGCGGACCCGGCTAGGCGGACACCGGTCAGGGCGGGGATCATGGCGGCGGTCAGCGGGCTGTAGGCGTACGCGCCGATGCCGAGAATCGGGGCTACCACTAGGAAAGCGCTGTAGCTGCTCAGGGAACCGAAGACCAGCAGAGCGCCGCCGAAGAGGATGAGGACGGCGATGATGGGGATTCGCCTGCCCAGGCCGATTTTGTCGGTGAGCCAGCCGATCAGCGGTTTGATCACTACCGCTGTGCCGGAGAAGATGACCAGGACTACACCAGCCCGTACGGGATCGATGTGTTCGCCGCGGATCATCAGCGTGTTGGACCACGTGACAAAACCGTAGGTGCCCCACAGACCGCCGAAACCGGCTAAGCCCAGCAGCAACAGGTCGCGGTTGCGGAAAAGCGGGCGGGGGTCCGGCAAACCGCGGCGGGTGGACGTGGAGACGTTGCCGTTGCGGATGAAGGCCAGGCACAGCAGGCCGAGTACGACGGTGACGCCGCCGAAGAGGTGGTACGACACGGGCCAGCCGCTGGTTTTCACGAGCGTCGGCACGACGGCGTTGGCTACGACCGTGCCCAGTGACGTCGCGGTCATGAAGATGCCGCTCGCGAGTCCGTGCTCCTCCGGGCGGAACCAGGTGGTGATCAGCTTCAGTCCGGCGGAGAAGTCGACTCCGGCGAACAGGCCCAGCAGAGCTTGCAGGACCAGGCCCCAGGCGATGGACGTGGTCGAGCCGAATCCCACCATGAGCGCGCCCGCGACGAAGGAGCTGATGCCCAGGATCGCGCGGCTGCCGAGCCAGTCGGAGAGGAAGCCGCCGGCGGTGTTCGAGATGACGTAGCCGATGTAGTAGCAGGTGGCGAAGATCCCGAGCGCGGCCAGCGGGACGCCGAGCGAATCGCTGACCGCCGAGGACGCCGGGCCCCAGGTCGACCGGTCCACCGAGGTCATCGTGAACACAGCCCAGCAGAGCAGC
>DASZNR010000072.1:0-17622 GCA_035551175.1 Amycolatopsis sp.
CGATCCCGTCGACGGCGTGCTCGTTCGCCTCGGACGGCCGGGCGAGCGCTGGGTGATGCTCGGCGCGTTCGCCGTTGGCACGGTCGGGATGGCGCTGGTGCTGCAGGCACTGCACGCGTCGTGGGCGCCGTGGCCGGACGCCGCGATCTTCGTCGGCACGCTCGTCGCCTTCGCGGCCCAGGGCGCCGGACTCGTCGAGTTCTGGGGGGTGTGGCTCGTCGTGGACGCGATCGGCGTGCCGCTGCAGATCTCCTCGGGTCTGTATTTCTCTGCCGCGATCTACGTGGTCTTCGCGGGCCTCGTCGCACACGGCTGGTGGACGTGGAGCCGCTCGGCGAAGAGCGTCGCCGCCCGAGCGGTCACGGCAACATCCAGCTGAGCACGGAGGTGCTCTGCCCGAGCACGATGAGGCACATCACCAGCAACAGCCCGAGACTCCACGGCAGGACCTTGCGCAGCAGCTTGCCCTCTTCGCCCGGCAGGTTGGCCGCGACGCACGCGATGGTCAGGTTCTGCGGCGAGATCATCTTGCCGAGCACGCCGCCCGAGCTGTTGGCCGCCGTGAGCAGGTCGGCGCGCAGGCCGGTCTGGTGGGCTGCCGTGACCTGAAGCGCGCCGAACAGCCCGTTGGCTGAGGTGTCCGAACCCGACACGGCCACGCCGAACCAGCCCAGCACGGGCGACAGGAAGCCGAGCCCGGCGCCCGCCGCGGCGATGAACGTGCCGATCGTGGTCGTCTGGCCCGAAAGGTTCATCACGTAGGCGAGGGCCAGCACGCCGGTCACAGTGAGGATCGCGAACCGCAGCTCGATCACGGTCGCGAGCCATTCCTTCCCGGCCGCGGACCCGGTGACCTTGAGCGCGACGAGGGTCAGCAGCCCGGCGATCAGCACGAGCGTGCCGCCGGTGTCCAGGAACGGCAGCGAGAACGTGTTGCCGGACACCGCTTTCCCGTTCGGTGCGTGCACGTCGAGGCCGAACCAGTGGAACTTCCACGTCGCCGTGTCGAGCACCTTCTTGATCGGCGGTACCTGGGCGAGCGAGAAGATCACGATGATCAGCACGTACGGCAGGTAGGCGCGCACCACCTCGGCCCGCTCGTCGGGCCGGTCGAGCGTGGCCGTGCGCGTGCCGGTCAGCACCTGTGCGCGGACTTCGTCCGGCACCGCGCGGCGAGTCAGCGGCAGCGCCACGAGCGCGACGGCACCGGCGAGCGCCGCGCCGATGTCGGCCAGCTGCGGCGACACGAAGTTGGACGCGAGGAACTGCACGAGACCGAACACGACACCGCACACGAGCGCCGGCACCCACGTCTCCCGCAGGCCCCGCTTGCCGTCGACGATGATCACCAGCAGCAGCGGCACGAACAGCGCCAGCAGTGGGGTCTGCCTGCCGACGATCGACGACACCTGGTCCAGCGGCAGCCCGGACACCTGCGCGAGCGTGACCACCGGCGTGCCCATCGCGCCGAACGCCACCGGTGCGGTGTTCGCGACCAGCGACACCACAGCAGCTTTCGCCGGCTTGAACCCGACGGCCACGAGCATCACGGCGCTGATCGCCACGGGCGCGCCGAACCCGGCCAGCGCCTCCATCAGCGCGCCGAAGCAGAACGCGATGATCAGCGCCTGCAGCCGTGGATCGTCGGAGATCCGGCCGAACGAGCGGCGCAGCACGTCGAAGTGGCCGGTTCGCACGGTGACCCGGTAGATCCACAGCGCGTTGACCACGATCCACATGATCGGGAACAGCCCGAACGCCGCACCCTGCAGAGCCCCGGAAATCGCCTGTCCCACAGGCATTCCGTAGGCCGCGATCCCTACGACGAGCGCGGCGGCCAGGCCGATCAGTGCGGCGTGGTGTGCCTTGGTCCGGACCACGCCGAGCAGCACCAGCACCACTGCCAGTGGGACCACCGCGACGAGGGCCGAAAGACCGAGGCCGCCGAGCGGGGTCAGTTCCTGCACGAACACGGGGGACCTCCAGGGGGACCGCCGTTTCCGTATCGCGGAACCGGCCTTTCACCAAGTGGCAGCGATCCTCGTCACAAGCCCATCGGGCCGTCAACCCCGTGTCGCACGTCTGGACCAATCGGACGCAGTCCGTTCGCCCGGCGCTGCGAGCACCGGGTGAACGCACTACGCCATTCGGCGCCGTTTCTATCGCAGGGTGACGTGCGTGGGCCGCAGATCCTCCACGCGGCGCACGCCCAGTAACTGCATGGTCCGGACCAGCTCGGTGCGCAGGATGTCGACGCATCGCTGCACACCTCGTTCGCCGCCCGCCATCAATCCGTAGAGGAAGGCGCGGCCGACGAGCACGAAATCGGCACCGCGTGCGATCGCGGCCACGATGTCGCCGCCGGACAGGATGCCGGTGTCGACCCACACCTCGGCACCGCCCTGGAGTTCGTCGAGCACCGCGGGCAGGAGCTCGATCGGCGTCGGCGCGCGGTCGAGCTGCCGGCCGCCGTGGTTGGACAGGACCACACCGTCGGCACCGTGCTTCACCACGTCGCGCGCGTCGTCTACGTTCTGCACGCCCTTGACCACGAGTTTCCCGGGCCAGGTGCGGCGCACCCAGTCGAGGTCGTCGAAGTCGAGCGTCGGGTCGAACAGCTTGGCGAGCAGTTCGGCCACCGTGCCGTCGAAGTGGCTCAGCGAAGCGAAGTTCAATGGTTCGGTGGTGAGCAGGTTGAACCACCACGCCGGGTGCAGCGCGCCGTCGGCGAACGTCTTGAGCGTGAGCGCCGGCGGGATGGTCAGCCCGTTGCGCACGTCGCGCATGCGCGCGCCCGCCACCGGGGTGTCGACGGTGAGCAGCAGCGTGTCGTAGCCGTTTTCCCACGCCCGATTCATCAGATCTTCGCCGGCGCCGTGGTCGCGCCACACGTACAGCTGGAACCATTTGCGCGCGTCCGGCGCCGCCGCGGCGAGGTCCTCGATCGACGTCGTCGCCATCGTCGAAAGCCCCATCGGAATGCCGTTGCGCTGCGCCACGCGGCCGACGGCGCGTTCGCCCTCGTGCTGCATCATCCGCGTGAAGCCGGTGGGGGCGAAGCCGAACGGCAGCGCCGACGTCTTGCCGAGCACCGTTTTCGTGGTGTCCACATCGGACACTCCGCGCAGCACGTTGGGGTGGAACTCCACGCGCCGGTAGGCCTGCCGCGCGCGCAGCAGGCTGTCTTCGAGCTCCGCAGCGCCGTCGGTGTAGTCGAAGGCGGCGCGCGGCGTGCGCTTGCGCCCGATCGTGCGCAGGTCGGGAATCGTGTGCGCGTTCGCCAGCCGTCGGTCGGTCGGGTTGAGCACGACCGGCTTCGGCCGCAGGATCTGCTTGAGTTCACTCGGCCGTGGCAGACGACGCTGGGTCATCCTCGATCACCCTTCCAGAAACTTCACACCGACACCGGAAACATCCGATGTCTACCCTAGACGCGAACCGGGGCCCCGAAAACGGCGAGACCCTCCAGGCCATTCTCCGGCCCGGAGGGTCTCGCCGTGAACTACCCGGCTCAGGCGTTGCCCGAATCCGATGTCTGCGGGCCGGCGGCCGAGACGTCGTCGAGGCGGTAGCGGCGCACCGCTTCGCCCACCTTGGCCTGGTCGACCTCGCCACGCTTCGCGAGCGCGGTGAGCGTGCCGACGACGATCGACTCCGCGTCCACGAGGAACTTGCGGCGCGCGGCCGGGCGGGTGTCGGAGAACCCGAACCCGTCGGCACCGAGCGTCAGCATGTCCGTGGGCACCCACGGCCGGATGAGGTCCGGCACGGCGCGCATCCAGTCCGACACCGCCACGACCGGACCGGCGGCACCCGACAGCGCCTGCGTCACGTACGGCACACGCGGGGTGTCATCCGGGTGCAACAGGTTGTCATGGTCGATCTCCACGGCCTCGCGGCGCAGCTCGGTCCACGAGGTGGCAGACCACACCGCGGCGCGCACACCCCATTCCTCGGCCAGCAGCCGCTGCGCCTTGAGCGCGTCGGGCATCGTGACACCCGAAACCAGGATCTGCGCCTGGGGACCGTCGCCCGCCGGAGCGTCGGCGTACCGGTAGAGACCCTTGAGCAGGCCGTCGACGTCGAGGTTCTCCGGTTCGGCGGGCTGCTGGTACGGCTCGTTGTAGATCGTCAGGTAGTAGAAGACGTTCTCGCCGTTGCCGTACGGCCCGGTCTCGCCGTACATGCGGTGCAAACCGTCGCGCACGATGTGGGCGATCTCGAACGAGTAGGCCGGATCGTAGGCCACCACCGCCGGGTTCGTGGCCGCCAGCAGGTGCGAGTGCCCGTCGGCGTGCTGCAGGCCCTCACCGGTCAGCGTGGTGCGGCCCGCGGTGGCGCCGAGTACGAAACCGCGGGCCATCTGGTCCGCCGCCGCGTACAGGCCGTCGCCGGTCCGCTGGAACCCGAACATCGAGTAGAAGATGTAGATCGGGATCATCGGCTCGCCGTGCGTGGCGTACGACGTGCCGACGGCCGTGAACGACGCCGTGGACCCCGCCTCGTTGATGCCCTCGTGCAGCAGCTGGCCCTTCTCGGACTCCTTGTAGGCCAGCATCAGGCTCGCGTCGACCGACGTGTACGTCTGGCCGTGCGGGTTGTAGATCTTGGCCGTGGGGAACATCGAGTCGAGCCCGAAGGTGCGCGCTTCGTCCGGGATGATCGGGACCACGCGCTTGCCGATCTCCGAATCCTTCGCGAGCTCGCGCACGAGCCGGACGAACGCCATCGTCGTGGCGACCTCCTGCTTGCCCGACCCCTTCCGGATGCCTTCGTAGACCTTGTCGCCCGGCAGCACGAGCGCCTTGGCGTTGCGCGGCCGGCGTTCCGGCAGGAAGCCGCCGAGCGCCTTGCGGCGGCCGATCATGTACTGGATCTCGGGCGAGTCCGGGCCCGGGTGGAAATACGGCGGCAGCTTCGGGTCACGCTCGAGCTCGGCGTCGCTGATCGGGATGCGCTGGGCGTCGCGGAACAGCTTCAGGTCGTCGAGGGTGAGCTTCTTCATCTGGTGCGTGGCGTTGCGGCCCTCGAACGCCGGACCGAGACCGTAGCCCTTGATGGTGTGGGCGATGATCACCGTCGGCCTGCCGTGGTGTTCCATGGCCGTCTTGTACGCCGCGTAGACCTTGCGGTAGTCGTGGCCGCCACGCTTGAGGTTCCAGATGTCGGCGTCGGAGAGGTCCTTGACCAGGTCCTTCGTGCGCGGGTCGCGGCCGAAGAAGTGCTCACGGACGTACGCGCCGTCGTTGGCCTTGTACGTCTGGTAGTCGCCGTCGGGCGTCACGTTCATCAGGTTCACGAGCGCGCCGTCGCGGTCGGCGTGCAGCAACGCGTCCCACTCGCGGCCCCAGATGACCTTGATCACGTTCCAGCCCGCGCCGCGGAAGTACGACTCGAGCTCCTGGATGATCTTGCCGTTGCCGCGCACCGGCCCGTCGAGCCGCTGCAGGTTCGCGTTGATCACGAACGTGAGGTTGTCGAGGCCTTCGCTCGCGGCCACGTGGATGAGCCCGCGCGACTCCGCCTCGTCCATCTCGCCGTCGCCGAGGAACGCCCACACGTGCTGGTCGCTCGTGTCCTTGATGCCCCGGTCGTGCAGGTAGCGATTGAAGCGGGCCTGGTAGATGGCGTTCATCGGGCCGAGGCCCATCGACACCGTCGGGTACTCCCAGAACTCCTGCATGAGCCGCGGGTGCGGGTACGACGGCAGGCCGCCGCCCTCGCCGGCGTGGCTGTACTCCTGGCGGAACCCGTCGAGCTGGTCGGCGGTGAGCCGGCCCTCGAGGTACGCGCGCGCGTACATGCCGGGGGAGGCGTGTCCCTGGAAGAACACCTGGTCACCGCCGCCCGAGTGGTTCTTGCCGCGGAAGAAGTGGTTGAAGCCCACCTCGTACAGCGCGGCCGACGACGCGTAGGTCGAGATGTGGCCACCGACGCCGACGCCCGGGCGTTGCGCGCGGTGCACCATGATCGCCGCGTTCCAGCGGATGTAGCGGCGGTAGGCGCGCTCGATCTCCTCGTCGCCCGGGAACCACGGCTCGTTGTCGGTGGGGATGGTGTTGACGTAGTCCGTGGACATCAGTGCGGGCACGCCGACGTTGCGCTCACGGGCGCGCTCGAGGATGCGCAGCATCAGGTACCGAGCGCGCTGCTGGCCACCCCTGGCCAGCGCCTCGTCGAAGGAGTCCAGCCACTCGGCGGTCTCCTCCGGGTCGATGTCGGGCAGGTGCGCCGCGAGTCCGTCACGGATGACGCGTACGCGTGCCGGGGTCTCCTTGCCGGAGGCGCCGTCGTTCTGCGGGGCCAAGGGGTCTCCTTGTAGCTGGTTGTAGCCGTTGTAGCTGCTGGGCGGGAGTGCACGCCGATTCCCATCGTCGTCCCCGGCCCGGCTCCCGTCACCCTTACTGTCCGGTAACAAGGGTCGCCCCGAGTGCACCACTCCCCGCGCGCGGTGTATCGCGCGCGCGTTTTCTTCTCCACAACCCTAGAGGAGTGGTTCTGGGGCGTGGTGGGACACTGCCCACAGACACCCGTCCCGGGGCCTGGTGAGAGCCCCTGGAGGCCTCTACGCTGCGACACGACTTGTCAAAGATCCGGTGTGGACGGTTGCGCGCAGCGCCGCGCCAGTGTTCGCTAGCGACAACCGTGTACCCCGAGTGCGGCGGACTCCGCCGCGCTCCGTCGTAGTTGGAGGAGTGGAAGCAGTGGTCGCCGCGGGAGACGCAGGCAGCGCCGGCGTCGCCGAGAGGCTTGGCATCAAGCCGGACATGGTGGTCCAGGAGATCGGCTGGGACGAGGACGTCGACGAAGACGTCCGCGCGGCGATCGAAGAGGCGATCGGTGCTGATCTCCTCGACGAAGACGCGCAGGAGGTCATCGACGTCGTGCTGCTCTGGTGGCGCGATGATGACGGCGACCTTGGCGACGCCCTTGTCGACGCCCGGGGTCCCCTCGACGAGAACGGTGTGATCTGGGTACTGACCCCCAAGACGGGCCAGCCGGGACACGTCGAACCCAGTGAGATCGCCGAAGCCGTGCCGCAGGTCGGCCTGGCACAGACCGCGAACATCAGCGTGGGCGCCGACTGGCTGGGCACCCGGCTCGTGTCGCCGAAATCTTCGAAAGCGAAGCAGCGCTGACCACGGGCCGCCGCCACGCTCCGCGCCGGACAACCCCGACGCGATAAGGTTGTCGGCGCACGCCCGTGTTCGCTCTGGAGAGGATTCGCCGGTATGGCCGTCGAGGTCGGTTCACCAGCCCCTGAGTTCACCCTCAACGACTCCAACAAACAGCCCGTCACGCTGTCGTCGTTCAAGGGCGACAAGCCGGTGCTCCTGGTCTTCTACCCGTTCGCCTTCAGCGGCGTCTGCACCGGCGAGCTGTGCCAGCTGCGCGACGAATTCGGCGACTACGAAGCCAAGGGCGTTCAGGTCCTCGGTGTCTCCGTCGACACGCCGTTCGCGTTGAAGGTCTGGGCCGAACAGCAGAACTACCAGTTCCCGCTGCTGTCGGACTTCTGGCCCCACGGCGCCGTCGCCCAGCAGTACGGCGTGTTCAACGACAAAGCCGGCATGGCCCTGCGCGGCACCTTCCTCATCGACATCGAAGGCATCGTGCGCTTCGCCGAGATGAACCAGCCCGGCGACGCCCGCGACCAGGAAGCCTGGAAGAAGGCGATCGCCGAACTGACGGCCTGACACACCACGACGGCACCCGGCTCCGCCGGGTCCCGCCGACGGGCGCATAGCTCAGCGGAAGAGCACTCGGCTTACACCCGAGCGGTCGCAGGTTCGAACCCTGCTGCGCCCACTCACTCGGGCTGGTTGCACCTACTCGGCGTTGGGGCGTCTTCGCAGCGGGCCGAGTTCGTCGTGTGTTCTGGGGGTGCGACCCCCCGGCCCCGGCCGGGAGGGCCCCGGACCCCCATCAGCGGTGGTGCGGGTGGCGTGGTGAGCCCGGGGCGGGTGGGAGCGGCTAGCTGCCGGCCTGCGCCAGCTTCGTCACCTCGGCCGCCAGCAAACCGATCTCGTCCTCGGTGTTGTAGTAGTGCACGGACGCGCGCACGAGGTCGGGCAGGAGCCGCGCGGTGAAGTCGAACTGAGCGGACGTCGCCTGTGTGACGCTCGTGTTGATCTTCGCCGCAGACAGGTGCTGCTTCACCTGCTCGGCGGGCAGCCCGGCGAGGCTGAACGTGACCAGCCCGCAGCGGCGCGCGCCGACGTCGTGCACGCGCACCCCCTCGACCGCACCCAGCTGCTCCCGCAGCGTTGCCGCCAGCGCGCCCACGCGTTCTTCGATCGCGGGCAGCCCCCAGCCGAGCGCGTAGTCGACCGCCGCACCGAGCCCGAGCACGGCGGCGTAGTCGCGCTCCCACACCTCGAACCGCCGCGCGGTCGGGTCCACCACGTAGTTCTCCGGCGACTCCCAGGTCGCCGAGTGCAGGTCGAGCATCGCGGGTTCGAGCCGTTCCCGCAGCCGCGGATGCACGTAGAGGAACCCGGTACCCCGTGGACCGCGCAGGTACTTGCGGCCGGTGGCCGAAAGCGCGTCGCACTGAAGGCGTTCGACGTCCAGGTCCAACTGGCCGGCCGACTGGCACGCGTCCAGCAGGAACGGGATCCCGGCTTCGCGCGCGACGGCGCCGATCGCCTCCGCGGGATTCACGAGTCCGCTTTGAGTGGGGACGTGGCTGACCGCGATGAGCTTCACGCGGTCGTCGATCCGCCGGCGCAGGTCGTCGACATCCAGCTGGCCGGTCTCGTCGTCGCCGACCACTTCGACGCGCACCCCGGTGCGCCGCGCAATCTGCAGGTACGCGATGACGTTGCTCGCGTACTCAGCGCGCGAGGTCAGAATTCGGTCACCAGCCGTGAATCGCAGCGCGTAGAACACCGCCTGCCAGGCGCGCGTCGCGTTGTCGGTGAGCGCGATGTCATCGGGTGCGGCGTTGATCAACCGCGCGATCGACGCGTATACGGCGGCGATGCGCTCGCCGGCCGCCGCTGCGGCCTCGTATCCGCCGACCAGAGCTTCGGTCCGCAGATAGTCGACCATCGTGTCGGTGACGCAGGACGGCGGGAGTGCGGAACCGGCGTTGTTGAGGTGGACGACCCCGGTGCAACCGGGCGTTTCGGCGCGAGCACGAGCCACCTCAGCGGCCTGAATACTGGGCATCTGCACTGAATACAGCAACGGCCGCCGGTGTGCACAGCGTGCTCCAGACGACTGCCGCGTGGCGCGACGGCCGGGCTCGGCGGGTGGGCGGTTTCAGCGGCTGAACACCGGCAGCGTGACCCGCGAAGCGTGCGTGGCGTCGTGAAAGATCTCGAACCGGTTGGGTTTGCCGCCGACCGCGCTCGCCACCGGTTCGCCCGTGCCCTGGTTGCGCGCGAAGCGCGGGAACGCGCCGCCGGCGACCTGCACGCGCAGCCGGTGGCCGCGGCGGAAGCGGTAAGCCGTGGGATCCAGTGGCACCCTGACCTCGACGATCCCCTCGTCGCCCGCCTGCGGTGCGCCGGGGCGCAGCCGGAGGATGCCGTCGGTGACGTTGCGGGAGCGGCCGCCCGGTTCGACGTCGCAGATCCGCACGTAGACGTCCGCGTGGGGCAGCTCCGTGCGGACGAAGACGGTCGCGGCGACCTCGCCGATCACGTCGAGATCGGCGGTCAGCGGATCGCCGGTGAACACCAGCACGTCGTCGCGCGCTTCGACCTCGTTGTTGTCCTGCTGCCGGTTCTTGCCCGTGAGCAGCGGTCCGCCGACGGCCGGTGTGGGGTCCGCCGGGTCGTAGGTGAACTTCGACGGGAGCGCGTCACCGTCGACGGGCTCACCGAGCCCGGCGACGGGCCGCAGGTGCGTGTCCGTGGGCGCCGACTCGGGCGGCCACGCGTCGAAGTCGAGCCAGGTCGCCGCTTGCTGCAGGTACAACCGCACGGGGGAGCGCTGCAGCTGGGTGCGGTCGCCGAGCAGGTGCGCGCGCAGGAACCCGACCTGGTCCTGCACCGCGCGCCGCAGGCTGCCCGGGTCGCCGTGGGCCCCCGGCCCGATCGTGATCCGCGGGTGGCGCCCGGCGTCCTGCAGCGTGCGGAAATCACGCAGCTGAATCGTGATGAACAGGTCGAACCACCCGGTGATCATGCTGACGGGTGTGGTCAAGCTCGCGACGCCGGCGCTGTGGTCGGAGTCCGCCCAGAAGTCGTCGCCCGGTTCGGCGTGTGCGGTCACGTCGCGGAGGAACAGCACTTCTTTGCCGATCGCCGCGACGTCCGCCGCCTCGATCGGCAGGTGCGCCATCGCGCGGCGGGTGCGGTGCTGCTGGACGGGGTTCGGCAGCCCGGCGAACCGCTCCTCCTGACGGCCGATCAGCGCCGACCACGACACCATGTTGTCCGCCGCGAGCACTCCGCCCGTGTAGAAGGTGCTGACGAACTCCGAAGCCGTCACGCCGAGCGCCATCGCTTCCAGCGGCGGGTCGAGGTACGGCCCGATCGCCCACTGCGTGTGCCCGAGGTAGCTCAGCCCCGCCGTCGCGAGCCGCCCGTCGCACCACGGCTGCGCTCGCAGCCACTCGCAGGTGGCGATGCCGTCTTCGCGTTCGAGGTGGAACGGGCGGAACAGGCCCTCGGACCCGAACGTGCCGCGGGTGCTCTGCACCACCGTCTGCAAGCCCTGGCGGGCGAACGTCGCGCCGAACAGCGCGGCGATCGGGCCTTTTCGCCCATACGGCGTGCGCACCAGCACGACCGGTCCTCGGCTCAGCCCCGAAGGGGCGTAGCGGTCGGCGACGAGGTGCACGCCGTCGGGCATCGGGATCCGCAGGCCCTTGTCGGAGACCGGTGCGGGATCCTCCGCCTTCGGGAGCCCGAGCAGGACGTCGGCGATGCGGTTGAGCACAGGTGACCCCTTTCGCGAACGGACTTCTCCGAAGCTACCCGCGCCGCGTGACAGGGGTCACGCCGCGCGTGGGTGATCAACGAGTTGGCCGGTCACCGGCAGTGCGGGGGTGGTGAAGGGTTCGAGCGCGCTCGAGTCGACGCCGCAGCGGGCAAGCGCGGCGGCGAAGATCGTGGGTCGCGCGCGGTCACCGCCGTCGGAGATCTTCAGCGCGGCGGCCGCGCCGTCGGGCGGCGCGAGCTGTACGGCCTCGAAACCGCCCTCGGCGAGCAGCTTCGGCCCGCATGAGCGCAGTCACGTCGCGGCGCGTGCCGGCGACGAGGTCCGGGTGCTGCCGGATCCCTTGCGCGACAAGGTGTCCGGCCTACCGGGGCTGCGGCGGCAAGCCTCCCGGCAGCGCAGCGACAACGCAAACGGCGCGCCGCACCCGTCGACGGCCACGCGGGATGACCGTTGCCCCGTGAGATCCGCCACGGTTTCGCGGACCGCGACCTGGAGCGGATGGTCCCGATCGAGGTGTGTGCCCAGGACCAGCTGCGCTCGCGACGGGTGGCGAGCATCGCGGCGTGCTTGCCGGATGCAGTGGTGCGCGAGTCGCTGAGAGTGCCCGCCCGGCGCCGCTCCCGGCCGTCGAGTTCTGTCGGTCCCGGATGCGACGATCCCCGATGTGCTCCGAAACCTCGTGCCCGCCGCCGCAGCGCTCACCCCAGCGTGGGTTTCCGAGGTTCGCGCGCCCGCGCGCGGCATGTCGGCGGGCGCCAGGGCGGGTCCCGGAGGGAGGATGCTGCCGAGCCGCACACCGCGAGCGCGGACTAGGGTGAGCTCCCCGGGCCGCGCCGCAGCAACAACCGGGAAGCCGTCTGCCTAGGGGAGGTTTTCGCTGGTGTCGAACGATTCCTTCGTCCACCTGCACGTCCACACCGAGTACTCGATGCTCGACGGTGCGGCGAAGATCGGCCCCCTCTTCACCGAGGCGGCGCGGCTGGGCATGCCCGCGGTGGGCATGACCGATCACGGCAACATGTACGGCGGCGACGAGTTCTACCAGACCTCGAAAAAGCATGGGCTGAAACCGATCATCGGCATCGAGGCCTACATCGCGCCGGAGAGCCGGTTCCACAAGAAGCCGGTGTTCTGGGGCCAGACCAGCCAGCGCGGTTCGGACGAGCTCGGTGAGGGCGGCGACGTCTCCGGCGCCGGCGCGTACACGCACATGACGATGCTGGCGGCCGACGCCACCGGCCTGCGGAACCTGTTCAAGCTGTCGTCGCTCGCGTCGATCCAGGGCTACTACCGCAAGCCGCGCATGGACCGCGAGCTGATCGCGGAGAACGCGGGAGGCATCATCGCCACCACCGGCTGTCCGTCGGGCGAGGTGCAGACGCGCCTGCGGCTCGGGCAGCGCGAGGCGGCGATCCAGGCGGCGTCGGACTACAAGGACATCTTCGGGCCGGACAACTTCTTCCTCGAGCTGATGGACCACGGCCTCCCGATCGAACGGTCGGTGCGCGAGGGCCTGCTCGAGATCGGCAAGCTGCTCGACCTGCGCCCGCTCGCGACCAACGATTCGCACTACGTCACCAAGGACCAGGCGGACACGCATTCGGCACTCCTGTGCGTGCAGGCCGGCAAAACGCTCAACGACCCGACCCGCTTCAAGTTCGACGGCAACGGCTACTACCTCAAGTCGGCCGAGGAGATGCGGGAGTACTGGGACAAAGAGGTCCCGGGCGCGGCCGACAGCACGCTGCTCATCGCCGAGCGCGTCGAGTCCTATGAAGACGTCTACACGCACAAGGACCGCATGCCGGTCTTCGACGTGCCCGAAGGCCACACGGAGGCGTCCTGGCTGCGGCACCAGGTCGCCGAGGGCCTGAGGTGGCGCTTCCCGGACGGCATCCCGGAGGGCTACGAGGAGCGCTGCGATTACGAGCTCGGCGTCATCGAGCAGAAGGGCTTCCCGGCCTACTTCCTCATCGTCGCCGACCTCATCCAGCACGCGCGCGAGGTCGGCATCCTCGTCGGCCCAGGCCGCGGTTCGGCCGCCGGCGCGCTCGTCGCGTACGCGCTCGGTATCACGAACCTCGACCCCATCCCGCAGAAGTTGCTGTTCGAGCGGTTCCTCAACCCCGAGCGCATGTCGATGCCCGACATCGACATCGACTTCGACGACCGCCGTCGCGGCGAGATGATCCGCTACGCCACGGAAAAGTACGGCGCCGACCGCGTCGCCCAGGTGATCACCTTCGGCACCATCAAGACCAAGGCGGCGATCAAGGACTCGGCCCGCGTGCACTTCGGTCAGCCGGGCTACTCGATCGCGGACAAGATCTCCAAGGCGCTGCCCCCGCCGATCATGGCTAAGGACATTCCGCTGTCCGGCATCGTCGACTCCAAGCACGAGCGCTACGCCGAAGCCGCGGAGGTCCGCACCCTCGTCGAGACCGACGAGGAGTGCAAGACGATCTTCGACACCGCGCGTGGCCTCGAAGGCCTGATCCGCAACGCGGGGGTGCACGCCTGCGCGGTCATCATGTCCAGCGAACCGCTCACCGACGCGATTCCGGTGTGGCAGCGCGACGACGGCTCGATCATCACGGGCTGGGACTATCCGTCGTGCGAGAACATCGGCCTGCTGAAGATGGACTTCCTCGGCCTGCGCAACCTCACGGTGATCGGCGACGCGCTGGCCAACATCAAGGCCAACCGCGGCGAGGAGATCGACCTCGACCGCCTCGGCTTCGACGACCCCGAGTCGTACAAGCTTCTGGGCCGCGGTGACACGCTCGGCGTGTTCCAGCTCGACGGCGGCGCGATGCGCGATCTGCTGCGCCGCATGCTCCCGACCGGCTTCGAGGACATCGTCGCCGTCCTCGCGCTGTACCGCCCGGGCCCGATGGGCATGAACGCGCACAACGACTACGCCGACCGCAAGAACAACCGGCAGAAGGTCAAGCCGATCCACCCGGAGCTCGAAGAGCCGCTGCGCGAGATCCTGGCCGAGACGTACGGCCTGATCGTCTACCAAGAGCAGATCATGCAGATCGCGCAGAAGGTCGCCGGCTACACGATGGGCCGAGCGGACACGCTCCGCCGGGCCATGGGCAAGAAGAAGAAGGAAGTCCTCGAGAAGGAGTACGAGGGTTTCGAAGCGGGTATGCGAGCCAGCGACCTGCGGCCCGGTGGCTTCTCACCCGACGCGGTCAAGGCACTGTGGGACACGATCCTTCCGTTCGCCGGGTACGCGTTCAACAAGTCCCACGCCGCCGCGTACGGCCTGATCGCGTACTGGACCGCGTACCTCAAGGCCAACTACACGCCGGAGTACATGGCCGCGCTGCTCACTTCCGTGGGTGACAACACGGACAAGTCGGCGATCTACCTGTCGGAGTGCCGTAGGCTCGGGATCAAGGTGCTGCCGCCGGACGTCAACGAGTCCGCCCTGCGGTTCGCCGCCGTCGGGGACGACATCCGCTTCGGGCTGGGTGCCGTCCGCAACGTCGGCGCGAACGTCGTCGAATCGATCATCAAGACCCGCGAGGCCAAGGGCAAATACGCCTCGTTCACGGAGTTCCTCGACAAGTCGGAGTTGGTGGCCTGCAACAAGCGGGTCATCGAATCACTGATCAAGGCCGGTGCCTTCGACTCCATGGGGCACACGCGGCTGTCGATGATCCAGGTGCACGAGGACGCCGTGGAAGCCGTCGTTCCGCTCAAGCGCCAGGAGGCCATGGGCCAGTTCGACCTGTTCGGCTCGTTCGGTGGAGACGACGATGCCGCGGAGGCGACGTCGTCGTCACCCTTGGCGCACCTGAAGTTCGGCGAGGAGGAATACCCGCGCAAGCAGATGCTCGCGTACGAGCGGGAGATGTTGGGCCTGTACGTGTCCGCGCACCCACTCGACGGCGCCGAGCGCATTCTGCGCAAACACGCGCCGAAGCCCATCGCCGCGCTGCTCGCCGATCCGCCCAAGGAGGGCGAGGTCGTGATCTCGGGCCTGCTCACCTCGCTGGAGCGGCGGGTGAACAAGAAGGGTGAGCCCTGGGCCATCTGCACGGTCGAGGACATGGACGCCGCGATCGAGGTGCTGTTCTTCGCCAAGGCGTACTCGATGTTCGCCGCGGACCTGGTCGAAGACAACGCGGTGCTGGTCAAGGGGCGAGTCAACTGGCGCGAGGACAAGATGTCGGTGTTCGGTGGCGGGCTCGTGCCGTTGGACCTGTCGGAAGTCGGCAACGGTGACGAGGAACCGCCGCTGATGCTGCTGGCCGCGGCGGAGAAGATCGACCAGTCCGTGGTGAGCGAGCTGAAGTCGACGTTGCTCGCGCACAAGGGTGAAACGCCGGTTCATTTGAAGCTCGTCGGCAAGAACCAGACGGTGTTCGCGCTCTACGACTACCCGGTGAAGGTCAGCTCGATGCTCATCGGCGAGCTGAAGGGCATTCCGGGGATCACCGCCAACACGTGACGGTGAGTGCGTACCTGCCGGACCCATGGCGGTGAAGGGGTACTCGCGGTTTCGGTGCCGGCCGGGGTCCACGACCTGCTCGCCGCAGCACCACCGTATGGCGCCGCCGTGATGAGGCGGGGCCTGGATACCGGCGACGGCAGCGTCCAACGCGATACGCGCGCATGTTTCGTCCCGGTGCCCGTTCTGGGAGCCGCCGCGGGATGGTCCTCATCGGTAGACGATCACCTCACTCAACCGGTCTGGTGAACTACTTACCGCCATCCCGTGATGCTCCATCCGAGTGACTCGCTCCGTTTGACCCTGGTGCTACTCAGAGCAACCGGGTAGACCTTATGGAGCCTTCAGTACTGCACTTTGGCTACCTACAGTGGCGTTTCGATCGATCGACCGGGGATGGGTCGATCGGCCGGGCGGCCGAGAGTTCCGGAGTTCCCAGGAATGGACACTCTCGGTCACCTCCCAGGCGTAAGGCTCGTCGGCGTCCGCGGGGGACCGTACGGCGACCGCCGGGAGTGATGCCCTGGGTGGCGGGGGATGCGGCGAAGGCGTCGGGCGGGCCCGGGTGAGGGGGAACCGGGCCCGCCACTTTTCGTCTCCGTGTCCGGGTGTCGTGTTTCCTGATGTGCCACGGCCGTGTTGGGATGATCGCGATCGACGGCGAGTGCGGGAGCGTTCATGGCCCAGGGAATTCCTTCGACCCGGCAGATCCGAATGTGGTACCGGCCGATGCGGTCGCGCGACAGCGGTGAGAACCACCGCGTGTCCACGCCGCTGGAGTTGCTGTTCGACCTGTGTTTCGTGGTCGCGGTCGGGGCCGCGGGCGCGGATCTGCACCACGCGCTCGTCGAGGGGCACGTCGGCCACGGGGTGCTGAGCTACGCGATGGTGTTCTTCGCCATTTGGTGGGGGTGGCTGAACTTCAGCTGGTTCGCGTCGGCGTTCGACACCGACGACGTGCCGTACCGGGTTGCGACACTCGTGCAGATCGCCGGCGGGTTGACCGTCGCGGCCGGCGTCGACCGGGCGTTCGGCGGCGACTTCCGCGTGGTCGTCGTCGGGTACATCCTGATGCGTCTGGCGATGGTCGCGCAGTGGCTGCGGGCGGCGAAGTCGGAACCGGAGTGCCGCACGACGGCGCTCTGGTACGCGGGCGGTATCACGATCGTGCAGGTGCTGTGGGTGCTCTACGGGGTGCTCGGGTTTGCGGGCGCCACCGCGGTGATCGTGTTCGCCGTGCTGGCGATCTGCGAGCTGGCCGTGCCGAGCCTGGCTGAGCTGCGCGGAGGAACGACGTGGCATCCGCACCACATCGCCGAGCGCTACGGACTGTTCACGCTCATCGTTCTCGGCGAGGTGGTGCTGAGCGCCACCAACGCCGTGAAAGAGGGGTTGAGCGAGGGCGAGCACGTCCGCACTCTCATCGGGCTCGCAGCCGCCGGGCTCGTGCTGGTGTTTTCGATGTGGTGGCTGTACTTCGACCAACCGGGCCACCTGCGACTCGTCCGGCATCCGTCGTTGCTGAGCACGTCGAGCTGGGGCTACGGGCACTATCTGATCTTCGCCTCGGCCGCTGCCGTCGGGACGGGACTCGAGCTCGCGGTCGACTACGACACGCACCACACGGAGCTGAGCGGGCTGGTCACGGCGCTGGTCGTGACGGTGCCTGTCGCGGTCTTCCTGCTGAGTGTGTGGCTGCTGCACATCGGGCCGACCAACGAGTGCCGGCCGATCGCGGTCGGCTTCCCCGTCGCGGCGGTGCTCGTGGTGGTGGCCTCGTTCGGACCGGCGCCGATTCACGTCGCGGCGGTGCTCGTGGCGGTACTCGTGGTGGTGACGGTCGCGGTGAGCCGAGGGCGGTCGCACTCGGTCTGACGCCTCATTCAGCGGTAGTCGCGTATCGGGGCAGGTCACGGTGGTGGCGCGAGAAAGGGACCCCCCTGTGCGGACCGGTTTTCGGACCATGTAAAGTACTCCAAGTCGCCAGGGAAACCGGGCGGCCGCCGGGAACACGAACCAAGCTCCACTACTGGTGGTAGAGTGGGTGGTCCCAAAACTCCGGAGCTGACCAGCCCCCACGAAGTGCGAACTTCACGGGGTGTACGGTGGACCTTCGGAACAAAAGCTTGAAACAGCGCGGTGGTCTGGTTCGCCTCTTGGGTGGGCTGGGTTGCGGTGTGTTGTTTGAGAACTCAACAGTGTGCTAGTGAACTAAGCCAGTAGAGCTTATTTTGAAACTCCCTCGTTGGGGTTTCCTTTGA
>DASZNR010000073.1:0-1770 GCA_035551175.1 Amycolatopsis sp.
GCCGGGTCGAGGGCGAGGTCTTCGGCGATCTCGGCCGGGCTGGGGAAATGCGCGTCCGGGTCCTGGTTCCACGACCACGGCGCGATCGAGCCGTGGTCCACGACCAGCAACCGGCCGCCCGGCCGCAGTGCGTGCGCGGCAGTGCGCAGGACCGCCGACCGGTCCAGTTCGAAGGGGGTCTGCAGGTAGTGCGCCGTCACGAGGTCGAATTCGCCTGCCGGGAAGCTGACCCGCAGGTCGTGCCGCACCGCGGTGATCCTCGGGCCGGAGAGGCGGTTGACGGCGACGGCGGAGATGTCGGTGGCGGTCACGGTCCAGCCGCGGCCGGCGAGCCAGCGGGTGTCGCCGCCGTTGCCGCAGCCCAGGTCGAGCGCGGCGCCAGGGGGAAGGCCGGAGACGGTTTCCACGAGCCGGGCGTTCGGCTTCGGGTCCGCGGGCGGCCGGGCGGCGTGCACTTCGTCCCAGAACAGGGTCGCGTCGGTGGTCATCGGTCGGCTCCTCGGGTCGGGTGCGTCCAGCGTCGCCGCAGCCGGGCCCGGAGCGCACGCGATCTTGCCGGAACGGCAACTCCCCGAGTGGGGAGGCAGGTGCGATGCGGACCGGCCCGCGGCGGCAGCGGATCGCGGCCGGACTCGAGCCTGAGCAGGGTTTACCCGCTGTGGCACCGGGGCGGGGTTTCCCGCGACCACGTGCTCGGCTGCCGCGTCCCGCCCAGCAGGACCAGCACGTCCGGGCTCACGCCCGCGCGCACCCGGGACGCGAGTTCCGGCGACGTCTGCCCCAGTGCCGAGTAGACCGCGCGCACCAGGAACCTCGCCGCGAGCGGGGAACGCCTGGTGCGCAACGAGATCTCCATCAGGAGGGCCTCGCGGTCGCACGTGCGCCCGCGGCTCGCCGCGACGACGCCCAGCCGGGGTTGCGCGGCCAGCGGAAGGCAGCGCAGCAGGCTGTCGACGACGCAGTCGACCGCGAACCGGTTCCGTTCCGTGCGGGGCAGGCGAGGCCCGGGCAGAATTTCCTTCCGCACCACCATGGACCATCAACTCCTGGCCGCAGAGTAGCCGATTTGAAGCGCGCGGTGCCGTTCCTGTTCCGTGCGACGGAAAACGATCCGGGCCGAGTCCCTTGTGGACGGTGTCAGCCGGGCGAGCCGGACAAAACGGCGAGGCGGTCGAGGGACTCGCGGATGCGCGCCGGGACATCGTCGCGGCCGGGTCCGGCCGGGACCGACAGGTGCAGCGTCGCGTGGCTCGTGCCTGCCGCGCCGGACTCGACCTGGAGCCAGCCGCCGTCCCATTCGAGCCGCAGCCGGTCACGGCGCCCGGCCAGGGGCGCGGCGACCGGCTCCGGCAGCCATTCGTCCTGGTGCGCGGCATCGGACGCGACGGCGTACACCCGTTCCGCGGGCGCGGGCATCCTTCGCTGCGCTTCGAACTCGCTCATGATCTTGGCTACCCGTCACGCGGCGGCGCGAAACGGGGGAGTCCACAGTGGACGCTCACGGACGGTGCGCCGCCCGGTTCACCCCGCGGCGCGCAGGACGGCGTCGAGTTCGGCGGGCGTGCCCAGCGTCCGGATTTCGGGCGGCGCGAGGCAGCCGATCCGGTGGTCGTCGTCGCGGACCGCGGCCGCGAACTCGGCGACGCGCGACGCGGGCGGCGCGACCGTGGGCCCGGCCAGGTAGCGGATGACGATGAGGTCCTCGCCGGAATGCGTTTCCACGGCGGCGGCCCAGCCGTGGATCTCGTCCCACAGCAGCGCGACGTCGCG
>DASZNR010000074.1:0-107763 GCA_035551175.1 Amycolatopsis sp.
CGGCGCGGCGGCGCGGTCGACCCGGCCGTCGGCCGTCAGGCGCTCCTGGCCGGACGCCGGGTCGGGCACGGGCTTGGACAGGACGACGATCCGCACCTCAGGGGCCCGTCACGACCCGGTCACGCGTGTCCGAGGAGGGCGCGTGCCACCCCCAGCCGCTGGATCTGCTGCGTGCCCTCGTAGAGCTGGGTGATCTTCGCGTCGCGCATCATCCGCTCGACCGGGTAGTCACGGATGAAGCCGTACCCGCCGAAGAGCTGTACGGCGTCGGTCGTGACGGACATCGCGTTGTCGCTGCACAGCAGCTTCGCCATCGACGCGTGGGCCCGCGCGTGCGGGTCACCGGCCTCGATCAGCGCGACGGCTTCATACAGCAGTGCCCGTGCGGACGCGATCCGCACAGCCATGTCGGCGATCATGCCGCGGATCATCTGGAACCGCGAGATGGACTGCCCGAACTGGGAGCGATCGGCCGTGTAGGACACCGCCGCGTTGAACGCGCCCTGCGCAACGCCGAGTGCCTGTGCGGCGATCAGCGCACGGCTGCCGTTGAGCTCGGCCATGATGTACCGGTATCCCTGTGCGGGATCGCCGACGACCCGCAGGTCCGGGACGACACAGTCCTCGAGGATGAGGTCGGCGGTCGGGCTGCCCCGCAGCCCCATCTTGCGTTCGTGCGGGCCGAAGCTCAGGCCAGGGTCGTCGCGATGCACGATGAACACGCCGTGGCCGGATTCGCCCGAGCGGGCGAGTACGGCGAACCAGTGACCCCAGGGCGCGTTGCTGATGAATCGCTTCCGCCCGTTGAGCCGCCAGCCTCCGGCTACCCGGGTGGCGGTGGTGGTGAGCCCGGCGACGTCCGACCCTGCGGTGGGTTCGGTCAGGCACCAGCCCGCCCCGGCCCGGCCACCTGCGACTTCGGGCACCACGAGCTTCTGCAGCGCCTCGGATCCTTCGGACAGGATGGTGCAGGTACCGGCCCAGTTCACGAGCAGTACATGCGACGTGGTCACGCAGGCGGTGGCGATCTCTTCGACCGCGATCACTTGGGACAGCAAGTCGGCGCCGGAGCCGCCGAGGTGTTCGGGGTGGGGCAGGCCGGCCAGGTCCGCGTCGACGATCGCTTGCCATGCCTCGTGGGGGAACCGTTCCTGCTCATCGACGTCCGCGGCGTAGGGGGCGATCCGCTCGGCAGCCAGCTTGCGGACGCTGGCCCGGAAGTCCGCGTGCAGTTCGGTCTCGAAGGCGCTCATCGGTCAGGCGCTCCTTTCTCCACCCTCGTGTGGGTGCGGTCGAGTGATCGGGGGCCAGGTCAGATCCCCACCGGCGGGCCGGGCCGCAGCGGTGAGCCGGATGGCCTCTTCCGGCGTGAGCCCGAAACCGGCCAGTGCGGCGACGGTCTCGGCTGGGGTGTGCGTGGCGCCGGGGGCGGCCGCGGTGCGGGACAACCGCGGCACGCCGGGAACCCGGTCGAGCGCGAAGTCGGGGTGCCGCGCGGCCACGTGCGGATGGCTCGCCAGTTCGCCCGGCTCCAGCACGGGGGTCACACAGGCATCGCTGCCGGCGAAATGCGCGGCCCAGGTGTCCCGGTCCTTGGCGCGGAAGACCTCCTCCAGCGTGCGGGTGATCGCCGGGAACCCGGCCGGGTCGAGGTGATCCGGTATCCCGGCACCGTCGTCGAGCCCGAGCCCCGTCCACAGTGCCGCGAAGAACTGCGGTTCGAGCGCTCCCACCGCGACGTAGCGACCATCGGCGCAGACATACGTGCGATAGGCGGGCATGGTGCCGGTCAGTGCCCCCGCGCCCCGGTGCGGCAGCGTCGGGGTGCCCCAGTCGGCGAAGGGCATCGCCATCATCGACAGCACGCCGTCGATCATCGCGGCATCGACATGCTGACCGATGCCCGAACGATGTCGTTCGTGCAGGGCGGCGAGGATGCCGAACGCCGCGAGCAGACCACCGCCACCGAAGTCCGCCAGCAGGTTCAGCGGCGGGGTCGGCGGAGTGCCGGCGGCGCCGAAGGTGCCCAACGCACCCGCGATGGCGACGTAGTTGATGTCATGTCCCGCCCGCGCGGCGAGCGGGCCGTCCTGCCCGTAGCCGGTCAGGCTGCACGAGATCAGACGGGGATTGATTCGGCTGAGCCGGTCGTGATCGGCCCCGAGCCGGGTGGCGACCCCGGGCCGGAAACTTTCGATGAGCACGTCGGCGTGTTCGACCATGCGGTCCAGCAGCGCGCGTCCCGGCGGGGTTTTCAGGTCGAGTTCGATCGAGTGCTTTCCCCGGCGCAGCACGGGGATGGGGGCTCCGGTGCGGCCTCCGCCGATCATGACGACCTCCGCGCCGAGGTCGGCCAGCAGCATGCTGCAGTAGGGCCCTGGGGCGAGCCGGCTCAGGTCCAGAACGCGGATTCCGTCCAGGGCGGCGCCCGGTGTAGCGGTCATGGCGTGTGCTCCAGGTTCGGTGCCGACGAGACGGTGCGGGGGTGGGAGGCCCGCGGGCGCAGCGCGACGGTGCTGGCGAGGCTCAACGCGGCCAGCGCGGCCAGCAGGATCCCCACTGCGATGGCACCGTGGGCGGCCGCCAGCGCCGCCGCGGCCAGCGGTGCGAGTGCACCGCCGAGCAGGCCGCCGAGGTTGTACGCGATCCCGGCTCCGGTGTAGCGGTAGCCGGTCTCGAACAGCTCGGGCAGATATGCCCCGACCGGGCCGTAGGCGATGCCGTACAACCCCATCATCACCGCCAGCGTCACTGCGAAGGCGACGCCCGAACCCCCGGACACCCACGCGAACAACCCCACTGCCAGCGGCACGGTCAGTGCGTAGCCGACCAGGATCGCGCGACGACGGCCGAACCGGTCGGACAGGATGCCCGCGACCACGGTCGTGACCGCCAGCGCAGCACTCGCGACGATCCCGAGTACCAGCACCGTCGCGCTGCTCAGATGCGGGCCGGAGGGCGACGTCCCGAAAGAAGTCATGTACGCCGTCGCGATGTAGAACAGGGCGAACAGGACGGTCATCACGCCGCCGCCCAGCAGCACCTCGCGCCACTGAGCGCGGAGCACCGCGCCGAGCGGCAGCACCTTCGGTTGCCCGACGCCGGAGGCTTCCAGTTCCGCCAAGTGTCTGCGAAACGCGGGTGTCTCCGCGACCGCGAGTCGCACGTATAGTCCGATCAGGACAAGAATGGCGCTGCACCAGAAGGGGATCCGCCAGCCATAGGAGACGAACGCGGGACTGCCGGGACCCACCACCAGATCGACCACCAAGAAGGTGGCACTCGCCAAGGCGAAACCCAGAGCCGGCCCCAGTTGTGGAAATACGGCGTACAGGCCACGTTTGCCCGGCGGGGCGTATTCGGCGGCGAGCAACGTGGCGCCGGCCCATTCACCGCCGACGGCGAAACCCTGCAGGAAACGCAAGCCGACCAGGATGATCGGCGCGGCGGGGCCGAGGGCGTTCGCCGAGGGCAATACGCCGATCAAGACCGTCGCCGCACCCATCAGCAGCAACGTCGCCACCAATGTGTTCTTACGCCCCAAGCGATCGCCGAAGTGACCGCAGACGACGGCGCCGACCGGGCGAGCCACGAACGCGACCCCCAGGGTCGCGAGCGACGCCACCGCCCCGGCCGCGCTTCCGAGCGCCGGGAAGAACACTTTGGGAAAAACCAGTGCGGCCGCGGTGCCGTAGACGAAGAAGTCGTAGAACTCGATCGTCGTGCCCGCGCAACTCGCCACAGCCACGCGGCCCATGGTGCCGGAGGACCCTGTCGCGGGTATGGACATGCTTTCCTCAGCCAATGACCCCATCTCCTTTGACGAGTCGTTTTCGATACCGCATTGATTTTCGACAGACCGGGAATTCGTTGTCCGCACGGAGTGGGAACGACGTTAGGCCTGCCAACGCGACCGGACCATGTTTGCGGCGATGACAGCCGGCAGACCTGGTTGTGCCGCCACACAACGGGCGGGACAATCGCTTCCGGCATCAGGACACGCCAGTCCGCGGAGAAGGAGGCCTCGGTGGGCAAGCGATCAAGTGAACCCGAGAAGGCCGTGGTGACCAGGGCCTTCGACGACGTCGCACGGCGGCTGCGGGAAGACGCCGACCGGCTGGCCGAGGCCATTGTGGACGAGATCGTCCACACCGTACCCGCCTATGCCGCGGTGACCCGGCGCTCGCTGCGCCGGTCGCTGCTGCAGCACATCGAGACCGCCGCCCACTCCCTGAGTCTCGGCGAGGTACCCGACCGGGTACAGGACGTCTCCGTGGCCGCCGAGCGCGCCCGCGCCGGAATCCCCATCGAACAGGTGCTGCTCGCCATCCGCATGTCGTTTCAGAATCTGCGAGAATTCGTCATCCAAGCGGCGACGGAATCAGGAATTCGACCCGGAATACAACTTGAGGCCATCCGCATTTTATGGGAAGTCAACGACCTCGTCAGCCGCGAATACGCCGTCGCGCACCGCGACGAAGACCTCGAGATGGCACGAACTGCCGAAACGCATCGCGTCGAGTTCGTTCGCCGCATGCTGGACGAGGGGGTCAACACGCCCGACATGGGACTCCACGCGACCTCGTTCGGGCTCAGCGCCACGACCCCCTACCGGGCTTTCCGCGCCCGGCCGGGCAACGGGGAATCACCCGGCGCGCTCCTGCAGAAGATCCTCGGCTGGGGCGCCGAACGACACCTCGCGCCGTTCGGCGCCGTCGTCGATGGCGAGGCGGTCGGCATCCTCACCGGGGAAGCCTCGCCCGGCAGGGGTCCCACCGTCGGCGTCGGCCCCGCCCGCGAACTGAGCCGGATTCCCGAGTCCTACCTCGTAGCGGGACGCATGATCGAAGTCGGCCTCGAATTCGGCCGCACCGGCCCGCAAACCCTGGAAGGGCTCTCACTGCTCGTCGCGGTCGCCTCCGAGCACGCCGTCGGTGACGACCTCCTCGACCGGCTTCTCGGCCCGCTGCTCGCCCAGGGCGAGTTCGGGCACGAACTCGTCGCCTCGCTCGACGCATTCCTCGCCGCCGACATGAACACCGCCGCGGCCGCCGAGGTGCTCGTGGTGCATCCCAACACCCTGCGCTACCGGATCAACCAGGTGAAGCAACTGTCGGGACTCAACCTGCGCTCGGCCAAGGAGATCAGCGAAGCCTGGTGGGCTCTGCGAAGACACGAATGGCGAAAACGCACCGGGCAGAAGCCGCCGGCGTGAACCCGATCGATGTCCGAAGAACCTTCCGGCGGAAGAACTCCGCGAGAGTCCGGAGGGCTCACACCTGAGGCGTCCGATAGAGCTGCGTCCGTGCGGTGCCCGCGTTGACCGGCGAGCAGCGACCACGTGCCACGGAACACCGGATTCTGGCAGCAGGATTCTGGCAGCAGCCATGATCTGCACCACAGCGCCGCCTTCGTCCGCTGCGATCACCACGGCGCCCCATGTCGATTCTTCGACACCATGGGGCGATACATCTTTCGGCAGCGAAGCCGCCCATACATCCGATGAATGTGCCTAGTAAGCGCTCAGTCAAGCAATCCGTTCGCCGTTACCCGGATCAGTCTTCGGACGACTGAACAAAGCTGACCAGGACAAAACAGGTCGCGTTCGCAGGCCCCCGTACTCAGCGGCCGATACGCTGTGACGCATACCATCCCACAATCAGGGAGCTGTCACCGGATCTCTCTACAAAGCGGCCGCTTAGTCGGGCAGACTGCGAGCCCGACCCGTTCACTCAACGACGAGGAGGTCCTCGTGACCCAATCCCCCGCCCGCGTTGCCATCGTGACCGGCGCCGGCCGCGGCATCGGCGCCGCCGTCGCCCGCCGCCTCGCCGCCGACGGTTTCGCCGTCGGCCTGCTGGACCTCGACGAGTCCGCGGTCAAGGCCGGCGCCGAGGCGATCGTCGCCGGGGGCGGCAAGGCTGTCGGCGTCTCGTTGGACGTGAGCAACGCCGACCAGGTCGACGCCGCCGTGACGCGGGTCGCCGAAGAGCTCGGCGCGCCGACCGTGCTGGTCAACAACGCCGGCATCACGCGCGACAACCTGCTGTTCAAGATGACCGAGAACGACTGGGACTCCGTGCTCGGCGTGCATCTCAAGGGCTCCTTCCTGATGACGCGCGCGGTGCAGAAGTACCAGACCGAAGCCAAGTGGGGCCGGATCGTCAACCTGTCCAGCACGTCGGCGCTCGGCAACCGCGGCCAGGTCAACTACTCCGCCGCGAAGGCCGGTATGCAGGGCTTCACCAAGACGCTCGCCATCGAACTCGGCAAGTTCGGCGTCACCGCCAACGCGATCGCGCCCGGGTTCGTCGCCACGGACATGACCGCGGCGACCGCCGAGCGCCTCGGCGTGGGCTTCGAGGAGTTCAAAGCCGCGGCCGCCGCCCAGATCCCGGTGCAGCGCGTGGGCACCCCGGACGACATCGCGCACGTGGCCGCTTTCCTGGTCAGCGAAGGCGCGGGCTTCGTGTCGGGCCAGGTCATCTACGTCGCCGGCGGACCGAAGGACTGATTGACATGCGCGTGTTCGAAAACATCGACGAGTTCGCGGCCGCGGCAGGCGAGCACCTCGGCGAAAGTGAGTGGCTCACCGTCACGCAGGAGCGGGTGCAGCAGTTCGCCGAAGCAACCGACGACTACCAGTGGATCCACCTCGACACCGAGAAGGCCGCCGCCGGCCCGTTCGGCACGACGATCGCCCACGGGTTCCTCACGCTGTCGCTGCTGCCGCGCTTCAGCGCTCAGGTCTACCGCGTGGACGGGCTGAAGATGGCCATCAACTACGGCCTCAACAAGGTGCGCTTCCCGCAGCCGGTGAAGGTCGGTTCGCAGGTCCGCGGCAGCGCCGACCTGCTCGAGGTGACCGACGTACCCGGTGGCAAGCAAGCTGTGGTGCGGTGGACCGTCGAGATCGACGGCGAAGCCAAGCCGGGTTGCGTCGCCGAGTTCGTCACCCGTGTGATCGCCTGAGTGCCCGGCCCGGGAACCCGGGCCACTCCCGCGCCATACCGACCGGTCGGTGACGCGATTTCCGCTCATTCGAGGAGGCTCCCGATGACCCCGTCCGACCCGCCAGGCCTCGACCTGGCCCGGCTGCGCGCATACCTCGACGAGCAGCGGCCCGGCCTGGTCACCGGCGAGCTGACCGCCGAGGTGGTGCAGGGCGGCCGGTCGAACCTCACCTACATCGTGAGTGACGGCGCGAGCCGCTGGGTGGTGCGCCGCCCACCACTCGGACACGTGCTGCCGACCGCGCACGACATGGCGCGCGAGTACAGGGTGATCTCCGGGCTGGCCGGCACGGCGGTCCCGGTGCCGCGGACCGTCGTGCTGTGCCAGGACCCGGACGTGCTCGGTGCGCAGTTCTACGTCATGGAATTCGTGGCGGGCACGCCGTATCGCACCGACACCGAGCTCGCAAAGCTCGGCACCGCACGTACGCGCGAGATCGGCTACCGGCTGGTGGACACGCTCGTCGATCTGCACGCCGTGGATCCGGCGGCCGTCGGGCTCGGTGACTTCGGGCGGCCCGACGGGTTCCTCGAGCGGCAGCTACGCCGCTGGAAGAAGCAGCTCGACGGGTCGCGCAGCCGCGACCTTGCCGGCGCCGACGAGCTGCACGAGAGCCTCGCCGCGAAGCTACCCGGGTCCGGTCCGGCCACGATCGTCCACGGCGATTACCGCCTCGACAACGTGCTGGTCGACGCCGACGACCGCATCACCGCGGTGCTCGACTGGGAAATGTCCACGCTGGGCGACCCCCTCACCGACCTCGCGCTGATGGTGGCCTACGCCGAGCGCGACAAAGTGTCGCTGCAGATGGTGTCCAACGCCAGCTCGGCGCCGGGCTACCCGAGCACCGACGAGGTGATCGCGCGCTACGCCGAACGCTCCGGACGCGACGTGTCGGCGCTCAACTGGTACGTGAGCTTCGCGTTCTTCAAGCTCGCGGTGATCCTGGAAGGCATCTACTTCCGCTACAGCCAAGGCCAGACCGTCGGGGGCGGGTTCGAACACATCGGTGACGCCGTCGTGCCGCTCATCTCGCACGGCCACGAGACGCTCAAAGAGGAGAAGTAGTCATGGACTTCGCTTTCGACGCCCGGACCGAGGAGCTGCGCGGGCGGCTGCTCGAGTTTATGGATTCGCACGTCTACCCCGCCGAACCCGTTTTCGAGCAACAGCTGGCCGAACGCGAGAACCCGTGGACGTCGGTACCGGTCGTCGAGGAGCTCAAGGCCGAGGCGCGGAAACGCGGTCTGTGGAACTTCTTCCTGGCGGGTGAGGACGGCGCGGGTTTGACCAACCTGCAGTACGCGCCGCTGGCCGAGATCACGGGCCGCAGCCCGCGGCTCGCTCCGACGGCCGTCAACTGCGCCGCACCGGACACCGGGAACATGGAAGTGCTCCACATGTTCGGTTCGGAGCAGCAGAAGAAGCAGTGGCTGCAGCCGCTGCTGGACGGCGAGATCCGTTCGGCGTTCGCGATGACAGAACCCGAAGTGGCTTCGTCCGACGCGCGCAACATCGCCACGAGCATCCGCCGCGACGGCGACGAGTACGTGATCAACGGGCGCAAGTGGTTCATCTCCGGCGCGATGAACCCGAACTGCAAGATCATGATCGTGATGGGCAAGACCGATCCGGACGCCCAGCCGCACCAACAGCAGAGCATGATCCTCGTCCCGAGGGACACCCCGGGCGTCACGATCAAGCGCGGCATGCATGTGTTCGGCTACACCGACGGCGACCACGGCGGCCACGCCGAGGTGCTCTTCGAAGACGTGCGCGTGCCGGCCGAGAACCTCATCGCGACCGAAGGCGCGGGGTTCGCGATCGCGCAGGCCCGCCTCGGGCCGGGCCGTATCCACCACTGCATGCGCGCGATCGGCATGGCCGAGCGGGCGCTGGAACTCATGTGCCGGCGCACGCTCTCGCGCGAGACGTTCGGCAAGCCGATCGCCGAGTCGGGCGTGGTGCAGGACTGGATCGCCGAATCGCGCGTGAAAATCGAGCAGCAACGGCTGCTGGTGCTGAAAACCGCGTGGCTCATGGACACCGTCGGCAACCAGGGCGCGCACACCGAGATCCAGGCCATCAAGATCTCGACCCCGATCACCGTCGAATGGATCCTCGACAAGGCCGTGCAGGCCCACGGCGCGGGCGGCGTGAGCCAGGACTTCCCGCTGGCCGAACTGTGGGCGGGCGTGCGCACGCTGCGTCTGGCCGACGGGCCGGACGAAGTGCACAAACGCTCACTGGCACGGCGTGAGCTGAAGAAGTACCGGGCGGAGGCCGGCCGATGACCGTGACCACGGATGACCTGCGCGGGCAGGTGGAACAGTTCCTCGCCGCGCACGACCCGAAAACCACCGAGCGCCTCGACTTCCTGCGCGCCCGCTTCGACGCCGGGCTGGCGTGGGTGCACTTCCCCGAGGGCCTGGGCGGCCAGGGCGCGCCGCGGGCGCTGCAGCCGGTGGTCGACGCCGCGTTCGCCGAGGCCGGCGCGCCGGACAACGACCCGCGCCGCATCGGCATCGGGCTCGGCATGGCGGCGCCGACGATCCTCGCGTTCGGCACCGACGACCAGCGCAAGCGCTACCTGCGTCCACTGTGGACAGGCGAGGAGGTGTGGTGCCAGCTGTTCAGCGAACCCGGCGCCGGCTCCGACCTCGCCGCGCTGTCCACCCGCGCGGTGCGCGACGGCGACGACTGGGTCGTGACCGGACAGAAGGTGTGGACCTCGGGCGCGCACAACGCGCAGATGGCCATTCTCGTTACCCGCACCGACCCGGACGTGCCCAAGCACCAGGGCATGACGTACTTCATGTGCGACATGACCGCGCCGGGCGTGGAAGTGCGGCCGCTGCGGCAGATCACCGGTGAGGCCGAGTTCAACGAGGTGTTCCTCACCGGTGTGCGAATCCCCGACACGCAGCGGCTCGGCACCGTCGGCGAAGGCTGGAAGGTCGCGCAGACCACGCTGATGAACGAGCGCGTGGCCATCGGCGGCAACGCGCTGCCGCGCGAGGGTGGGCTGATCGGCATGGTCGCGAAGACGTGGCGTGAGCGGCCCGAGCTGCGCACGCCGGAGCTGCGGGACCGGCTCGTGCAGCACTGGGTGGAGGCGGAATCGTTGCGGCTGGCGGGTTCGCGGCTACGCCAGCAGCTCGCGGTCGGCGCGCCGGGACCGGAGGGCTCGGCGATGAAGGTGGCGTTCTCCGAACTGAACCAGAAGCTGACGGGGCTCGAAATCGAGCTGCTCGGCGAAGAAGGCCTGCGCTACGACGACTGGACGTTGCGGCGGCCGGAGAAGGTCGACTTCCTCGGGCGTGAAGCCGGGTACCGCTACCTGCGCGCGAAAGGCAACTCGATCGAGGGCGGGACCTCGGAGATCCTGCGCAACATCATCTCCGAACGCGTGCTGGGGCTGCCGTCCGAGCCGCGGGTGGACAAGGACGTCGCCTGGAAGGACCTGCCGCGATGAACGCACCGGATCTGCTGTACTCCGACGTCGAGGAAGACCTGCGCGCGTCGGTCCGCGACCTGCTCACGGACCAGGCGTCCCCCGCATCGCTGCTCGCGCGCGTCGAGACTCCGGAGCCGTACGACCTGAAGCTGTGGCGCACGCTCGCCGCCGAGCTCGGCGCAGCCGGGCTGATGGTCCCCGAGGAACTCGGCGGCCACGGCGCGAGTGCGCGCGAGGTGGGCGTGGTGCTGGAAGAGCTGGGCCGCAGCGTTGCGCCGGTGCCCTACCTCGGGAGTGCGGTGCTGGCGACGTCGGCGTTGCTGGCGGCCGGCGGTTCCGTGGCTGCCGAGGTGCTGCCGCGGCTCGCCGCCGGTGAACTGACCGGCGCGCTGGCGGTGCCGCTGTCGACGGCGCCGGGTTCACCTTTTCCCACCGGTGTGTCGGCAACCGCGGACGGGACGCTGAGCGGACGGGTGGGCACGGTCGTCGACGGCTCGGTGGCCGAGGTTTTCGTGGTGCCCGCGACCGGGCCGAACGGGCCGGGCCTGTACGCGGTGGAAGCTTCCGCGGCCGAGGTGAACGAGGTCGTATCGCTGGATCTCACGCGGCGGATCGCGGACGTGTCGCTGTCCGGTGCCCCGGGTCGGCTGATCGTCGAGGGTGCCGCCGCCTCGGCGGCACTCGACACCGCGCTGAGCACGGCCGCGGGGCTCCTCGCGTCCGAGCAGACGGGCCTCACCGAGTGGGCGTTGACGACGACCGTCACGTACCTGAAGGGGCGGTACCAGTTCGGCCGTCCCGTCGGCGGGTTCCAATCGCTCAAGCACCGGCTCGCCAACCTGTACACGGAATTGGTCAATGCCCGCGCCACCGCGCGCTACGCCGCCGACGCACTGGCCGGCGGCTACGACGTGCCGATCGCCGTGGCCGTCGCGCAGGCCCGCTGCGCACCGATTGCGGTACACGCCACGGAGGAGGCCATCCAGCTCCACGGCGGCATCGGGATGACGTGGGAAAACCCCGCGCACCTGTTCCTCAAGCGCGCCAAGAGCGACGAGCTGGCGTTCGGCACGCCGGGCCGCCACCGGGCGCGGCTGGCGGACCTGGTGGATCTACCCGCCTGATCCGATCGTGCAAACCCCGCCGGCCGCGGTTTCGCCGGCGGGGTTTCGCACGTGCGCCGAACCGGCTTGCGCGACAGTGCCGTGACCGCGCGGAACCTTCCGGCGCGCCAGCGGTCACGCAGTCGAGCAGGCCCGCGCGACGGGCGGATCCACTCGGTCCGGCCGAAAAACCGCACGGCGCACCCCGAGCCGCCACCGAGCGGCCGGCGAGTCCGCCCGCCCGACCCAGTGCGGAAACCCACCGACCGCGATTCGACGGCGGGGTTTCGCCCGCGCGTTGGACGCAGCGAGAGAACCGTCAGCTCTCGGGGAGCTGCTCGATCTTGCGCTGCAGCTTGTTCATGCCGCCGAGCCAGCGGTCGGTCTGGGTGGCGCGCATCGCGTAATACTCGGCGACCTCCGGGTGGGGCAGCACGAGGAAGCGGCCTTCGTCGATGGCTTCGAACAGCGCGTCGGACACCTGTTCGGGCTCGATCGCCGACGCACCCATGATCAGTTCGCCGCGCGGTCCGCTGCTTTCGAGCATCGCCGTGCGCACGCCCTGCGGGCAGATCGCCTGCACGGTGATGCCGCGGTGGCGGTAGGTCGCCGAAAGCCACTCGGCGAAGGCCAGCGCGCCGTGCTTGGTCACCGAGTACGGCGCGGAACCCAGCGTGGTCAGGACCCCGGCGGCCGACGCCGTGGCGACGAAGTGGCCCTTGCCGCGCTCGAGCCACGCGGGCAGGAGCTGCCGCGCAGCACGGACGTGGGCCATTACGTTGACGTCCCAGGTGCGGGCCCAGTCGTCCTCCGTCGACTGTTCGCCTCCGAAGGGGGCGATGCCGGCGTTGGCGCAGTAGACGTCGATCTCGCCGAGCGTGGCGCGGGCCGAGGCGATGAGGTCGGTGACGCCGGCCTCGCTCGCGACGTCGCCGACGTACGCGGTGCCGCCGACCTCCGCGGCGACCTCCGCCACGGCGTCGCCGGCGAGGTCGGCCACGACCACCCGCGCGCCGTCCGCGGCGAACCGCCGGGCCAGCGCGCGGCCGATCCCGCCGCCGCCCCCGGTGATGACGACCCCGGCGCTCACAGGCCGCCGCCCAAAGTCACGCCGCCGTCGAGGACCACGGTCTGGCCGGTCATCCAGCCCGCGTCGTCGGAGAGCAGGAACGCCACCGCGCCCGCGATGTCCTGCGGCACGCCGAGCCGTTTCATCGGGTACGCGGCCGCGACCTCGTCTTCCTTGCCCTCGTAGAGCGCGGTCGCGAACTTCGTCTTGACCACGGCAGGCGCCACGGCGTTCACGCGGATCTTCGGCCCCAGTTCGGCGCCGAGCTCCTGCGTCAAGCGGATCAGCGCGGCCTTGCTCACGCCGTACATGCCGATGCCGGGCGACGCGCGCAGGCCGGCGACCGAGGCGACATTGACGACGGCGCCGCCGTGCTCGCCCATCCACGCGTCGCGAGCGCGCCTTGTCCACGCGAGCGGCGCGAGCACGTTCACGGCGAAGATCTTCGCGGCGGCGGCGGGATCGACGCCGAGCGTGGGACCGTAGACCGGGTTGATGCCGGTGTTGTTCACGAGCAGATCCAGGCTGCCGAACCGTTCGATGGTCTTCGCGACCGCCTCTTCCTGGTGCGCCGCGTCGTCCGCCTTGCCCGCCACGAACATCGCGACGTCCTCGCCACCCAGCTCGGCCACGGCCTCGGCCAGCGGCTCGGGCTGCCGCGCGGTGATGCACACCTTCGCGCCTCGCTCGATCAGCCCCTTCGCGATGGCGAGGCCGATGCCGCGACTCGCGCCGGTCACGATCGCCGCGCGGTCCTTGAACGAGTTCATCTGACGGGCCTCCTGATTCTGCCGCCCGCGGTGCGGCTAAGCGGTTGCTTAGGTCGCAGCGTAACGGACGGCTGCGTCCGTAGCCACGCCACCGCTCGGGCGGCGCGGCCGCTCACGACAGGGCGCGCACCAGCCCCCGGTCGGCGTCGACCTCGACGAGGTCGCCGGTGCGGAGGCGGGCAACCGGGTCGTCGTCGAGGTCCGTGACGGACGGGACACGGGTCACGATGGCGCCGAGCGCGGCCTTCGTGGTGAGGCGGGTGAAGACCATCGCGAGCGGCGCGGTGCCCAGCAGCCGCGTGGACTGGAAGAAGCCCGACCACCCCGAAGAGCCCTTGGCGCCAGGGAAGACCAGGACTTTCCCGGTGAAGCACATGCCGAACAGCTCGTGGCGGCGTTCGATGATCGTACCGGCCGCCGGGTCGATCCCGCCCCAGCCCGAGATCGTCTCGTGGGAGACGAGCGCTTCACCGACGACCCGGCCGGGCACAATCCCGCGCCCGTGGAGCAACACCCCGGCGGCCGTCATCGGGCCGCCTTCAGGGAGCCACGCCACCGGCCGGTGACCGCCGCGTCGACGCACTCCTCGAGCGTGCCGAACCATGCCTCGATCCCGAGGATCGCGGGCAGGTAATGGGCCTGCTTCGCGGAGTCGGTCGCGAACACCTTCGTGCCTTCCGGCGCGACGCGCGACATCGCCGGGCAGGAGTCGGTGAGCACTCGCCCGCCGGCCCGCCGGATGGTTTCGGTCCAGCCGTTGCGATCCGCGACCATCCGCAGTGCTCGCGGGGTCATCAGCCACAGTTCACAGCCGGACGAGATCGTGCGGCCCTCCAGCGCTCGCGCGACACGGCCGACCTGCTCCAGCGAAGCGTGCGGGCACCCGAGGAGCACGAAGTCGACGTCTTCGCTCTGCCCGATCGCGTTGAGCGACTCGTAGACCGCCCGGCGTTCGGCCTCGCCATACCGGATCGGCTCCGGAATCGGGCGGCCCCCGAAGGCGGCTTCGAGCGTCGGCGCGTCGGGCGTACGGCCGGGCAGGTGGTATATCTCCACGCCGCCGGAAGAAGCGGCCGCGGCCCCGAAGTGCTTCAGGTCAGCCAGATCCGGGCTGCCGAGATCACCGACGACCACCGGCCGCTCCTCCTGGACGATGTCGCCCGCGAAGTAGCCGAGCAGCCCCCAGTCCTGGAATCCGCTCACCGGCGACGTCGTCTCGATGAGATGCGTGCCGTACCGGTTTTCACGGTGGTGGTTGCCCCAGCACGGGATCCGCCCGGTCAGGCTCGCCGCGCCCGTCGACGCCCCGCCCTCGCAGTTCGTGCGCGCGCCGAGCACGGAATTGGCATAGACCACTGCCGAGGATTCCATCCACGCGACGTGCTCGCCGTAGGTCGGCAGGTTGCCGACCTGGTACGGCGTACAGGTGGCGAGCACGTTGACACCGCGGCTGCTGGCGAACGACTCGGCTTCGGCCTGCAGGTCGATCTTGTACTCGGGGTAGGGCATGATGCCGCGGGCGTCTTCGCCGAAGCCGTGCTGCAGCTGGCACGTCGGAACCGCCATCGGCGGGATGTCGAGGTCTTCGTCGGAGTCGAGGCTGATGACCGAGAACGCCTTCGCCCAGCCGCCCTCGGCGACCAGCTTCTCCTTGGCCGGCGACGGCTGCGTGGTCGTGCCCGCGACGTTGCGGGTTTCGCACAGCCGCTCGGCCCCGAGCGCGTCGGCGTAGCGGATCAGCAGGTCCATCGCCGCCGCCACCGCTCCGCCTTCCGCACCGTCGCGCATGCGTTTTTCTTCGTCGGTGAGCCACACCATCGGTCAGCCCTCCACGTTGTCGCGGATCCGGTCGCGCAGGACGGATTTGTCGACGTCGTGGACGTCGCCACCGAGGGTCAGGTCGAGCACGTGCGCGGCCGCGCGGCCCATCGCTGAGCACGGGCCCATCACCCGCACGCTCGACAGCGCCGCCGCGTCGCCGTCGACGCAGCGCCCGGCCGCCACCAGGTTTTGGGCCCCGGGCGAGGTGAGACTGCGCAGCGGGACGTAGTGGACGTGGTCCGGCCCGAACGTTTCCCAGACGTATCCCGAAGCCCGGTCGTGCAGCTCGACCGGCCACGCCGTCCGTGCGACCGCGTCCTCGAACGTGACTCCGTCGCGGACTTCGTCGAGCGTGAGCTGGTGGTCGGCAGCCAACCACCGCGTCTGCCGACGGCCCGGGAACCCGTAGGCCAGCACGGACGCTTCCTTGAACGCCGCGGGGAACTCGGCGCGCAGGAACTCGACGACCCGGTCGGCCTGCGCTCGGCCCCGTAGTTGCGCCTCGGCGGCCTCGACCGCGGTCAGCGGCGCCTCCACGTGGGTCATGTTCATCACTGCGGTGTTGCGCCCCGGGAAGAAGAACGCGAGCCCGTCGCGACGGAGCAGGCCGTACTCGTCGGCTTTCGCGTCGATGCGGGCCGCCAGTTCCGCCGGGTCGGGCTTGGCCGACTCGACCAACCCGGTCAGCCGGATCTGCTGCGAGCCCCACACCGTCCGCTCCGGCACGCGGCACGGCAGCCCGGCTTCCCACGCCAGCGCAGCGTCGCCGGTCGCGTCGACGAATCCCTTGGCGTGCACGGCAACCGGGCCGTAGCGCGTCGCGAAGTCGACCCGGTCGAGCACGCCGCCCTCGATGCCGACGCCGCTGATCGACGCGCCCAGCACCAGCCGGATCCCGAGCTCTGAGACGAGATTTTCGAACCATCGGCCCAAGACGACCTCGTCGTAGGGGACGGTCTGGGTGTGCGTGCGGTTGTA
The DNA here is from genome assembly GCA_035551175.1 of Amycolatopsis sp. GTDB lineage: Bacteria > Actinomycetota > Actinomycetes > Mycobacteriales > Pseudonocardiaceae > Amycolatopsis. Next base: position 16,213 of record DASZNR010000074.1, read on the forward strand.
GGCGATGTCGCCGGTGCGCTCCAGCGCCGGAAACATCTCGTCGAAGATCCCGTGCGTCAGCTGGTGGTATTCGGGGGCGTTTCCGTAGATCCCGCAGAACAGTCCGATCATGGAGTTCACGCACTGTCCACCGAGGACAGGAAGTGCGTCGGCGAGCACGACGTCACGGCCGCAACGTTTCGCGTCGATCGCGGCGGTCAGCCCGGCGATCCCCGCGCCGACGACGAGCACGTCGGCATCCAGCGTTTCCGCGGCACGGTCCGCGGGCCGGGTGACAGTGTTCACCCGCAGATCGGTCAATGCGTGAGGCAACAAAACTCCTTAGGACGAAGACGGAGAGGACGTACGGCGCAGCGTCGCGCCTTTCTCGATCGGCTCCACGGCGCCGGCGTACACGCCGAGCCACGAGCCGGGGCGCGCCGGCCAGGTCTGGGGTGGCCGAATGGTGGGGTAGTCCGCGAGGCGGCGCCGGAGCTCGGCCGGGTCCACGAGCAGGTCGACAGTGCGGGCCGGCACGTCGATCGCGATCTCGTCACCGGTGCACAGCACCCCGAGCGGGCCCGCGATCCCGCCTTCCGGCGTGACCTCGCCGACGACGATGCCCTTGTTGACGAGCCCGGAAAGCTGCCCGTCGGTGACGAAGGCGACCCGCTCGCTCAGCCCGGCGCCGTTGAGTGCGAACACCACGCTCGAGGCCATGCCCATCCCGGGCGTTCCGGTGACACCGAGCCCGCGCAGCACCAGGACTTCGCCCGGCCGCACCTCGCCGCGCTCGATCGCCGCGATGGCGTCGGGCGCCGATTCGTACACCCGCGCCGGGCCGCGGAACGTCCGCGCGCGCGTTTCGGTGACCGAGAGCTTCACGATCGCCGTGCCGGGGCAAAGGCTGCCGCGCATCAGCACGATCGTCGACTCCGGACGGATCGGTTCGCCGCGGATCACCGCGGCGTCGACCTCGGCGCCGGCGAGGTTCTCGGCCATCGTGGCGCCGCTCATCGTCGGCACCGAGCCGTCAACGAGGTCGCCGAGCTGGGCCAGCACCGCACGGGCGCCACCGGCGTCGTCGAATTCTTCGATCGACGCCGGCCCGTTGGGACGCACGGCGGTGAGCGGCCCGAGGCTCCGGCCGAGCTCCTCGAACAGGCCGTGCACGTCGAGGTCCCACGGGAGCTCGGCCGCGATCGCCTCCAGGTGCTTGACCGCGTTGATCGAGCCGCTGACGGCGATCACGGCCGCCACCGCGTTGCGGACCGCGCCCGGCGTCATCACGGTGCTGGGCCGCCGATCGGCCTCGACCGCGGCCAGGATCGCGGCGCCCGACGCCCGGACCGCCGCCCACATGGTGGCGCTGTTGGCCCGGGTCGGTGCCGTACCCGGCAGCGCCATGCCGAGCGCTTCGGCGACGATGTGCATCGTGTTGGCCGTGCCCATGCCGGTGCAGACGCCGGGGCTGGTGATCGCGCGGTCGGATTCAGCGCACAGGTCCTCGAAGCTGATCGCACCCGACGCGATTTTGCCGGCGTCGCCGAACACGTCCTCGATGTCCACGCGCCGACCGCTGTCGAGGACCCCGCAGCTGTGGTAGCCGCAGGCGATGACGAGCGTGGGCACATCGGTGCGCGCGGCGGCCATCAGCTGACCGGGGGTGGTCTTGTCGCACGAGGCCAGGCAGACCATGCCGTCGAGCTGCGCGCCGTCGACGACGGCTTCGATGTCGTAGGACACCAGGTCGCGTCCGGAGAGGACGTAACCACCGCCGCGCCCGGCAGCCATGATGAAGTCGGTGGGCGCCACCGTCCGGATCTCGAAGGCCAGCCCGCCGGCGGCGTCGATCGACTCCTTCACCGCGGCGGCGATCGCATCGAGGTGGGCGAAGCAGGGCGCCAGTCCTGACGACGAGTTGACCACGGCGATCTTGGGTTGCCTGATCTGCTCGTCGGTGTAGCCCAGCGACTTCCACTGCGTCCGGGTCGTTGCCCAGCGGGGCGAGCCGACGGGATGGTTGCTGCGCAATTCGCGTTCGGTGATCGTGGCCTCCGGAAATCCGTGCGGGTTCATTCGGTCGCGGCGTCCGCGCGCGGGGCCGCCGGTTCGGCTGGCTTGCCGAGCAGCACGGTGCCGCGGGTCTCCGGGCCGATCCAGGCGCCGGCGAAGAAGAGCAGCCCGCCGATGACGATCAGCACCACCGCGGTGTACTCGTACGGCAGCACGGCCTGCAATACGGTGATCCAGACGCTGTAGAGCGCGGGCAGGATGAGGCTGAGGGTGTAGACGGTGCCGTACCCCGAGGAGCGGACGCCGGCACCGAAGCGTTCGTTGAGGTAGACGACCAGGCAGCCGAGCGGCGCGTTGGGCAGCACGAAGGCGACGAACGCGACGATGCCGATCGGCAGGAACCCCGCACCGGACCGGGCGAGCAGCACCAAGACCACGTAGGCAAGGCTGGCGCCGATCGTGATGGCCACGGCGCAGCCGAGCAGCATTTTCCGGCGCCCGATCCGCTGCCCCCACACGCCGGCGGCGATCATGCAGATGATCGTCGCGACGTTGGCGATGATCTCCAGCGTGCTGACGTTCGAGGGGTTCTGGTGCAGCACACCGACCAGCAGACCGGGCATGAAGGACAGCACGATCTGCGCGGCGAACCACATTCCGGTCATGAGAAGGAACACCTGGCCGAAACCGCGGACGTTCTTCCGGTTGAACAGCTGAAAAAGCGGCGCCCGGTTTCCTTCACGCGATTTCTTGAGCTCGTCGAGATCGACTTCTTCGACCCGCGAGTAATAGATGACGTAGGCAATTCCGAGCAGAAACCCGAAGAAGAACGGAATACGCCAGCCCCAGGATTCCAGCGCCGGACCGGAGAACCGCTCCAGCACCACGAGCTGGAGGACGCTGATGAGCGTGATGGCCGCGGGCGCGCCGGCCGCCATCACGCCACCGACCAGGCCGCGCCGGGGCATCGGCGAGCGTTCGATGGCCAGTGGCACCGGCCCCGCATACCCGCCGCCCAGGAAGATTCCGCCGATCAGGCGCAGCAGGATCAGCCCGACGATCGAGCCGTAGCCCCAGCTCGCATATCCCGGCATGAGGCCGATAAGCAGCGTCACGATGGTGAAGCCGACGCCGGTGATCAGAGTGACTCGCCGCCGGCCGATCTTGTCCGCGAGATTGCCGAAGATCGGGCCGCCGATCGGCCGTCCGAGCAGGGTGACGACGAAGATGACGGTCACGAGGGTGACCTTTGTCGTGGCCGGCATCGAATCGGGCTCGAAGTAGCCCATCACCGCCGGCAGCACGAGCGCGGGCAGATAGATGTCGAAGCTGTCGACGAACAATGAGAGGATGCCACCGACGACCGATCGTCGCGCTTCCGGAGTCAGTCGCTCGTCTGTCATGGATACGGTCGTCGACATCCAGGAAATTCCTTCCGATCACGAATACCGCTCCACTGCGATATATCGCTTGCCCCGAAAGAGTCTAAGAATCCCCGCCGGTACCCGGAAGTCAGAAATACTGATCTCGATAATCAGCCTGGTTTATGGTTGCCCGGTCAGCAGAGCCGCTCACCGATGCCGCGCAGCGCCTCCCGCAGCCAGGCGTGCGCCGGGTCGGGGTCGAGGTCCTCGTGCCACCACAGGCTCTCCACGATCCCCTCGGGCTCGCCGGGGCACTCGAGAACCAGCAGGTCGAAGCGCTTCGCCAACTCCACGGCCAGACGGCGCTGCACGAGCGCGATCCGGTGGGTGCCAGCCACCAGCGCCGGCACGGCCTGGTAGCTCTCCACACTCATCGCGACCCGCGGTGCGAGCCCCAGCGCGGCGAGCCGTCGCGGCACCGGCGGCAACGCCACTCCCGGCTCGCGGTGGTAGGGCACGACCCAGTCGAGCCGCTGCAGGTCGGCGAGGGTGAGCCCGCCGTCGCCGACGTCGTGGCCGGCCCACACGACGCACACCCACTCGTCGCGGAACAGCTCAGCCGAACGCAGCCGCGGGCCGTCGCCCAGCTCCATCGGCGGCGCGACCACGCCGTCGACGAACCGGGCGATCCGCGGCAGGTCCGCGATCAGCGCCTCGCGGACGAGTCGGATCCGGAGCCGGGCCCGCGGTGCCTCTCGTTCGAACAGCTCAGCGAGCGGCCGGCCGATCACCGCGAGTGTGTAGTCGGCCATGAGCAGCGTGAACTCCCGCACCGACGTGCTGGGCACGAAGCTCGACCCGGTCGCGAAGAGCTGCTCGGCGGCCGCGCAGACGTCCTCGACCTGACGTGCGAGTTGCCGTGCCAGCGGCGAGAGCATGTAGCCGCGGCCGGCGCGGACCAGTAGCTCGTCTTCGAAGTGCCGGCGCAGCCGGGCCAACGCCGCGCTCAACGCTGGCTGGCTCACTCCGACCCGCTCCGCCGCGCGTGTCACGTTGCGCTCCCGCAGCAGCTCCCGCAGCACCACCAGCAGATTCAGATCGAGCCCGGCCAGCTGCGTCGTCCGGCGGCTCACCCACGACCACCGCCTCTGTGCCCGACCACTCCCGACACTTTACGGCGGCACGCCCGGTGAGGAGACGGTCACACCAGCGTGTGCCAGGCGTCGTACCCGTACCGCCCCCATCCCGATTTCGGCAGCAGAATCCGGCTGATTGGTAGTTGGCGTGACCATGAGCGAATTCGCCGTCAATCAGAGGACATGCCGCCCGCGACCGGACCGGCTCGCTTCCCGGTTGTCGGCAGCGATCGCTTGCGCAGGCCGTCCACCACGATCTCGCCGAAGGCTTCGCCGGCCTGGCGGGGCGTCACCACGCTGGCCGACCCGGGGAGCTCCGGATACCGACCGTTCGGATTCTGCAGACAGTAGCGCTACACCTGCATCATTACACTGTTCGCCACGCTCGGGACGACGCCCGGTGCAGGCCGACATCCGACGACGGCCCGCGTTACGGCTTCCCCAACAAAGCAAGCGCTTAGAATCGTCTTCGACGGTCCACGCCCACCCGGCGGGACCGGCTGATCTGGAAGGATCGCCGGATGACGACTTCGCTCTCGACCGAGCTGTGGCCCGACGTACAGCCCGAGACCGCGCGACGGCTGATGCTCGCGGGTGTGGAGTCCTTCGCGAAGCGTGGGTATCACGCCACGACCACCCGGGACATCGCCGGCGCCGCGGGCATGAGCCCGGCCGCGTTGTACGTGCATTTTCCCTCGAAGGCCGCGCTGCTGTTCGCGATCAGCCGCAGCGGGCACGAGCAGACGCTGGCGCTGGTCGAGAACGTTGTCGGCAAGGTCGAGGACCCCGCCGAGTGCATCCGGCTGATCGTCGAGGACTTCGTGGCCTGGCACGCCCGCCGGCACACGGTGGCGCGCGTGGTGCAGTACGAGCTCAACGCCCTGCCGGAGCAGGAATTCGACGTCGTCACCCGGCTGCGCCGGCGTATCGAGCGCATCGTGCGCGACGTCATCACCACCGGCATCGAATCCGGCGCATTCACCGTCCCCGACCCGCACACCGCCGCCCGCGCGGTGCTGTCGCTGGGCGTCGACGTGGCCCGCTGGTACAGCGACCGCGCGCGTCAGACGCCGGCCGCGCTCGGCAAGGAGTACGGCGAGCTCGTGCTGCGCATGCTCGGCGCCCGCCCGGCGTGACCGGTCAGCTGCCGGCCGCCGCCGCGGCGAATCGCTCGGCGATGCGGGAGAGCCGCTCGGCGAAGCCCGGCGGCGGATTTTCGACCACGAAGTCGTAGTCCCACTGCGCGAGGTGCATCGGGACGGCCTCGAGGTGGTGAGCGCCGGTGTGGAGACGGCAGGTGTGCTCGTCCACGGGTTCGACCACGGCGACCGTCGGGGGCACGCGCGCGGCCAGTACCTCGGCGGGCACGGACACGCGAAGCGTCAGCTGGTGGGCGTAGGGCGCGGCCGCGATCTGCCTCGACACATAGGCCGCGAGGTCGTCGGACGGCGGTTCGCGCGGGGTGAAGCGGAAGCCGGGGCGCGGGGTGCCGTTCAGGCGATCGACGCGGAAGGTGCGCCAGGCCTCGCGGGTCAGGTCGTAGGCGACGAGATACCAGCGGCGGCCGGTGTGGACCAGGCGAAGCGGTTCGACGTCGCGGTCGGTGACCTCGCCGGCGTGGTCGGCGTAGCTGAACCGCAGCCGTTCGTGGTCCCGGCAGGCCGCGGCGATGGCGGTGACCACCTCGGCATCGACGACCGGTCCCCCACCGCCCATCGGCAGCATGGCCGACCCCATGGCGCTCACGCGGTGGCGCAGCCGCGCGGGAAGCACCTGCTCGAGCTTCGCGAGCGCGCGCACGGACGTCTCCTCGATGCCCGACACCGTGCCGTTCGCGGCCGTGCGCAGACCGACGGCGACGGCCACGGCCTCGTCGTCGTCCAGCAGCAGCGGCGGCAACCCGGCCCCGGCGCCGAGTCGGTAGCCGCCGGCGACGCCCGGCGTCGCGTGCACCGGATAGCCGAGCCGACGCAGGCGTTCGACGTCACGGCGCACGGTGCGCACGTCGACGCCGAGGCGCTCCGCCAGGTCGGGACCAGGCCAGTCGCGGCGGGCCTGCAGCAGCGACAGCAGGCGCAGCAGCCGTTCCGAGGGTCCGTACATACGCCTCACTGTGCCAGATGCCGCGGACAGAATTGGTCCTCGATTCCGGCTGACTTGCCAGGGCCGGCCGAGGCCGGTGAAGTGGGCGCATGCAGATCGATCCGCACGCGTTGCTCGCCGTGGCCCGCGAGGAGGCCGAAGCAGGAAAGGCCGAGGGCGGGGTGCCGATCGGCGCCGCCCTGTTCGACCGCGACGGCACGCTGCTCGGCCGAGGCCACAACCGCCGGGTGCAGGACGGCGACCCGTCGCTGCACGCCGAGACCACGGCGTTCCGCAACGCCGGACGGCGCCCGCACTATCGCGACACGATCATGGTCACCACGCTTTCGCCGTGCTGGTACTGCAGCGGGCTCGTGCGCCAGTTCGGCATCCCGCGGGTGATCATCGGCGAAGCGGAGACGTTCAGCGGCGGCCACGGCTGGCTCGCCGAGCACGGCGTGGGCATCGACGTGCTCGACGACCCCGCGTGCACGGCGCTGATGAAGGAATTCATCGCGACCCGCCCACAGCTGTGGTTCGAGGACATCGGCGAGCCGTCCACTTCGGACTGAACAGCCCGGTCTCGCTGACCGGTCCACACCCCGGTTTTCCGGGCCGCACACCAGAAGCCGGCTGGCGATCCCCTCATGATCGCCGCCGGACCGGTGGCGCACCACCGACTTTCGGTGGGTTGTTTCCGGCTGGCGCACGACCTCGACACTCCTCAATGGTCTAGTCCATTGTGGCGGGGCACGCATCCCCACCCGAGTGTCCCTTCGTGTTGATTCCGCCGCATCGGCATCGGAGGTACTCCACACCAGCGCGCTTCGGCGTGCCTTCTTGGAGGACCCATGAAACCTCTGCGTCGCACCACCACACTTGCACTCGCCGCGGGCGCGGCGCTGGCCACGACCGTCAGCCTCACCCCGACGGCGCTGGCCGCCCCGGACCCCGTGACCGCCTCGCCGTACCTGTACCAGTGGGGCGGGCAAACCGACCCGACGGCCGCCATGGACGCCACCGGCGTGACGGCCTTCACGCTCGCGTTCATGCTGTCCGACGGCGGCTGCAACCCCAAGTGGGACGGCAACCGCGACCTCACCGGCTCCGACACCGACCTGATCAAGAAGATCCGCGCGGCGGGCGGCGACGTCATCCCGTCGTTCGGCGGCTGGTCGGGGACCAAGCTCGGGCCGAACTGCGGCTCGCCGGAGGACCTGGCCGGCGCGTACCAGAAGGTGATCGACGCCTACCAGCTCAAGGCGATCGACCTCGACATCGAGAACACCGACGAATTCGAGAACGCGACGGTTCAGGACCGCATCCTGAACGCCGTCAAGATCACGAAGCAGAAGAACCCGGGATTGCGCGTGGTGATCACCATGGGCACGAGCCCGCAGGGGCCGACCGAATGGGGCAGCCGCCTCATCAAGCAGGCCAAGGCACTCGGCGCCGACATCGACGTCTGGTCGGTCATGCCGTTCGACTTCTCGAACGGCGGCGACATGGCCGCGATGACGAAGTCGGCCGTCGACGGGCTGAAGGACCAGCTCAAGGCCGCGTTCGGCTGGAGCGACGACGAGGCGTACCGCCACAGCGGCCTCTCCTCGATGAACGGCAACACCGACAACGCCGGCGAGACCGTGACGGTGGACGACTTCACCTCGATCCGTGACTACGCCACCAGCCATCACCTCGGCCGCTTCACGTTCTGGGCCACCAACCGCGACTGCGGTGGCGGTGGCACCTGCAGCGGTATCGACCAGGAGAAGTACGCGTTCACCAAGATTGTGGCCGGCTACCAGGGCTGACGGCCCGGCGGGGATCCCGGACCGGGGTCCCCGCCCCTTTCCGGTCTGTTGGTAGCCACCGGCACTGTTCGCGTTCATCAAGCTCGGCTCCGTCGTGCTCGGAGGCGCGGGCGCGCGCCGGCTTCGGACGCGAAGCGCGCCGGCGACCGGACGGCATCGACGCGCCGACCTCGAAGCGGGTGCTCGACCCGGTCACGACCCGCGCGGCGGAACTGCGCTTGACCTTGACACGGTGACAGGGTCTTCACTGGCGTCAGGAGGTGGTTCCCATCAACAGTCAGCTGAGCGCCGGTGACTCGTCGGCCCGTCTGAGGGCGGCGTTGCTCGCCGGTACCGACGCGGACCCCGCGTTCGCCGGCGCGCTCGTGGCGCGGTGCGCGGTCGAGCCGGATTTCTTCGTGCGCGACATGCTCACGTGGGCGTTGACGCGACTGCCGGCGGACGTCACCGTGCCGCTGCTGCTCGCGCAGCTGCGATCGGATCGCGCCCAGGCGAGGAGCCAGGCTTTGCACACCCTGTCGAAGATCGGCGACGCTCGCGCGTGGCCCGCGATCACGCGGTCACTGCTGCGTGATCCGGACGACGAGGTCGCGCGCAGCGCGTGGCGGGCGGCGATCGTGCTCGTGCCCGCCGGGGAGCGGGCCGGGCTGGCCGCGGAACTGGCGGCGTCGCTGAGCCGGGGCGACCGGGCCGTGCGGCTCAGCCTGAGCCGCGCGTTGGTGGCGCTCGGGGACGTGATCGAGCCCGTGCTGCGATCGGCGTCGGGAAACGCGGACCCGGTGGTGCGCGCGCACGCGCGGGCCACGGAGCAACTGCTGCGGGACCCGGACGCCGCGTTCGAGCTCGCGGTCGGCGAGGCGGACCGGATCGTCGCGCTGGGGCCGTCCGCGTGCTGATCGGTGAGGTGGCGCGCCGCTCGGGGGTGAGCACGCGGATGCTGCGGCATTACGACACCCTCGGGCTGGTACGGCCCACCGGCAGGACCGTCGGCGGTTATCGCGAGTACTCCGAAGACGACATCCGCCGGATCTTCCACGTGGAAAGCTTGCGGTCGCTGGGCCTGTCACTGCGCCAGATCGGGCGGGCGCTGGCGGATCCGGCGTTCACCCCCGCCGCGCTCGTCGGCGACCTCGTCCGGCGGACCGAGGAACGGCTGCGGCGCGAGCAGGAACTGCTCGACCGGCTGCGCGCGGTGGACGCGTCGGCGCCGTTCGACTGGCGGGGCGTGCTGCGCATCGTCGAACTGCTGAACGACCTCGGCTCACCCGACGCCGCCCGCCGTCAGCAGGCCGCGCTGTCCCCGGCCGACGACGCGCCCGCACCGCTGCTCGCTGAAGCCGTGCTCGCCGAAGCCGATCCCTACGTCGCAGGCGCGCTCCGCTGGGCACTCGCCCGCGCGGGCACCGACGGCGTCGCCACCCTCGCCTCAGGCCTGAACTCCCCCGACGCCACCGTCCGCCGCCGCGCGGCGCGCGCTCTGTCCGAACTCCCCGACCCCGCCGCGACCGCCGCGCTGGCACCCGCCCTGGACGATCCGGACCCCGGCGTCCGCCACCACGCCGCCCTCACCCTCGGCACCCGTGGCTCGGCCACCGCCGTGCCCACGCTCGTCGCGATGATCGTGACGGGTCCGAGCGACGTCGAAGCCGCCGAAGCCCTCGGTACCCTCGCCGCCGACCCGTCCCACGCCCCGGCGATCCTCGACGCCCTGACCGCCGAGCTCACCGCGCCGTCGGCCTCGTCCGCCTGACCCAAGCCCTCGCCGAACTTCCCCGGGCGGCCACCCGCCCCCTCTTGCACCAGCTGACCACCGACGGCGACCGCACCGTGGCCGCCCTCGCCTCCGCCCTGATCGGCAGCATCGACCGGCCAGCGCAGGACTGAACCAGGGCTGGCGCGCACGCCAAGCAACGCTCGCCCCGGGAACCCGCGCGGGTGAACCGGCGCCGGCGGGCAGCACCAAGGAGCCCGGTCGGCGCACGGCACCAACCAGCCATGCCGGTGCTTCGGCCGCCGGTACGGACGCGGCCGTCGAGAAGCTCGGGCTCGTGCCGCGGATCGGTGACCGCGGATTGTTCGTGGGCGAGGCGAGCTCTGCGGGTTCGCGGTCTTCCGCACGAAGGACGGGACCCTGCTCGTCGACACCGACGCCACGGGCTCGGCGCCGAGCACCCGGGTGACCGAGCACCTCGGCGCGACCACCGGGCTGTGGACCCGGCCGGCCGCCGCCGAGCACTGGCGTCCGAGCACCTCGGCGCGGATACCGGCCGGCTGTGGACCAGGCCGGCCACTCCCGAGCAGGAACGAGCGCCGCGCGAAGCGAGACAAAGGACGACCACCGGGTCGGGGGGCTGTTGCCCCGGGGCGAGACCCCCCGACCCGGTGGCCGCGGGGCTGTTGCCGATGGCCGCCGACTCGGCGTTCTTCGGGTGCTACTCAGGCGGCAGTGGTGATGGCGAGGGCCGCGAGGCCGGCGTCGGTCAGCTCGGCCAGGACGCGGCCGGCGGTGGCTTCCGCCGCGGGGCGAATGTAGCCGCCGTGGGCGAGGGCGTGAGCGGTCATCTGGTCACAGCAGGCGAAGCCGTCGATGAAGAGGTCGGGCTCGCTGCTGGTGGTCATTTCCGCGCGATGGGCGGCGACCGCCCGGAGCATCGCCATCGCGCGATGAGTCAGCTCGACTGCCGCGCCTTCTGAACCGGACACCGGAACCGACCTTCTTTCTGGTGAAGCCACTTACTCGGAGTCATCGTCCGTTGGGCCGAATGTGTTAACGCCCACAGCCTAATAGTCCGAGTTGTGACGTCCTCTACCCCCTTTTGGTTCCGTTGCGTCAACCTCCCCGAACTCGCACGTGAGCGACCAGGCGAGCGCGGTCCTGGCGGTCGGCGACCGGCCCAGTCCGGTGCGGGCCGGCCTGGGCGTGCCCCGCGGGGCATCCCGGCGCCCGCTGGGGTGGTGGTCGCCACGCGCGACGGTGGCCCGAACCCGCTGGTCGCGCACCTCACCGCGAGCGAGACGTGACCAGCTCGGCGAGCCGAGATTCCAGCGTGTGCGCCCACTCCCGCACGATCTGACGCCGGCGGCGCGTGTCGTCGGTGAGGAGATTGGCGAGGCCGAGGCCGCGGGCCAGGTCGAGCGTGGCCTGAACGAGCTCGCGGACGCCGGGGCGCGACTCGTCGACGCCCAGCAGCTCCACCGTCATGCGGTGGGCTTCCCGGCCGACACGGGCTTCCAGCGGGGCGAGGGTGCTGCGCAGCTGCTCGTCCGACGACGCCACGACCCACAGTTGCAGCGCGGCCCGGAACATCGGTCCCGTGTAGAGGTTCAGGACCATCTCGACCACCCGTTCGATGCGCGAGGGCCCCGTGGGCAAGCCGGCCGTCCGCGTGCGCAGCTCCGTGATCTGCGCTTCGCCGAGCAGCTCGACGGCCGCCGCGACGAGGTCCTCGCGCGTCGGGAAGTGGTGTTGCGCAGCGCCGCGCGACACACCGGCGCGTTCAGCGATCACGGCGACCGTGACGCCGTGCCAGCCGCGCTCGCCGAGGCAGTCGACGGCGGCTTCGATCAGCCGCCGACGCGTGGTGCGGCTGCGCTCCTGCTGTGGTTCGCGGAGCATCGGGCCGGGTACCTCCCTGCTCAGGACTCGTGAGTGCGGCTTCCGGTTAGAACCGGCGCTGCCACTCACGAGTCAGTAGGACTTCGGCAGCCCCAGGCTGTGCTGGCCGACGAAGTTGAGCACCATTTCCCGGCTCACCGGCGCGATCCGCCCGAGCCGCACTGCCGTGACGAGCGTGCCGAGGCCGTATTCCGACGCGAGCCCGTTGCCGCCGTGAGTCTGCACGGCCTGGTCCACGGCCCGGATCGCGACCTCGGCGGCGGCGTACTTGGCCATGTTCGCCGATTCGCCCGACGCGAAATCGTCACCCGAGTCGTAGAGCGAAGCCGCCTTCTGCGTCATCAGTTTCGCCAGTTCCAGCTCGACCTTGATCTGCGCGAGCGGGTGCGCCAGTCCCTGGTGCGCGCCGATCGGCGTGCCCCACACCTTGCGCTCGTTGGCGTAGGCCACTGCCTTGTCGAGCGCGTACCGCGCGGTGCCGAGTGAGAACGACGCGCCCATGATCCGTTCCGGGTTCAGCCCGGCGAACAGTTGCGCGATCGCCGCGTCTTCCTCCCCCACCAGCGCTTCGGCCGGCAGGTGCACATCGTCGAGGAACAGGGAGAACTGGTTTTCCGGCGCGACGAGGTCCATTTCGATCTTGCGCCATTCGAATCCCGGCGCGTCGGTGGGCACGATGTAGAGCGCGGGCTTGAGCCTGCCCGTCTTCGCGTCCTCGGTGCGCCCGACGACGAGCACGGCGTCGGCTTCGTCCACTCCGGAAATGAACACCTTGCGTCCACTGAGAACCCAGTCGCTTCCGTCGCGGCGTGCAGTGGTGGTGATCTTGTGCGAATTCGACCCGGCGTCGGGCTCGGTGATGCCGAAGACCATCTTCTTGCTGCTATCGGCGATGCCGGGCAGCCACTGCTTCTTCTGGTCCTCGGTGCCGAAGCGCGAGATCACCGTGCCGCAGATCGCCGGGGAGACGACCATGAGCAGCAGTGGCGAGCCCGCGGCCGCGAACTCTTCGAGCACTGCGGCGAGCTCCGCGATACCGGCGCCCCCACCGCCGTACTCCTCGGGCAGGTTCACGCCGAGATACCCCAGGCGGCCCGCCTCCTGCCACAGCTCGACGGTCTTCTCGCCGGCCCTGGCCTTTTTCTGGTAGTACTCGTGCCCGTACTTGCGCCCGAGCTCGGCCGCCGCCTCGCGCAGCGCAACGCGCTCCGCGGGTTCGACGAAGTTCATCGCGTTCATGCGTTCTCTCCCACCACGGCCAGCACCGCACCGACCTCGACCTGCACCCCGACCTCCACCGGAAGCGCGGTGACCACGCCGTCGGCGGGCGCCGAGATCCGATGTTCCATCTTCATCGCTTCCAGCCACAACAACGGATCGCCCGCCGCGACGGTGTCGCCGACGCCCACCGCGAGCCGCACGACCGTGCCGGGCATCGGCGCGACCAGCGAACCGGCCGCGAGCGCGGCCGACGGGTCGGCGAAGCGCGGCACGACCTGGAACGTCACGGGACCGAGCACGGAGTCCACAAAGGCTTTCTCCCCGTGCCGCGCAACCTCGAACGTGCGCCGCACACCGGCGACGTCGAGCACGACCCGGTCGGGCTCGGCGCACACGAGCCGCACGTCGTCGTAGCCGTCGGCCCGCAGTCCCTCGCGGGTGAGCGCGTAAGACACCTCGTACGTGGTGTCGCCACGGGCGAACACCTTGCGCTGCCCGGACGAGCGCACGTTGCGCCAGCCGCTGGGCAGCCGGGCGAGCGTGGTGGCGCCGGCGCGGTTCTCCGCAGCGGCGGCCAGCGCGGCGGCGAGCGCGGACAGCCGTTCGGCGTCGGCGCCGGCCAACGGCTTCGCGAGCGTGCCGAGTCCGTGGCGATCGAAGAACGCCGTGTCCGTGTCGCCGGCCAGGAACGCCTCGTGGCGCAGGATGTTCACCAAAAGGTCGCGATTCGTGACCACGCCGTGGATCTTGGCACCAGCCAGCGCGGTGGCGAGCCGGCGTGCGGCTTCGTCTCGGGTGGGTGCCCACGTGATCACCTTGGCCAGCATGGGATCGTAGTGCACACCGACGACCGACCCCAGCTCCACCCCGGAATCGAGCCGCAGCCCGGCGCCGGGCGCGAACGCGCGATCGACGCCCGGCATCGCGAACTCGTGCAGCGTGCCGCTCTGTGGCTGCCACTGCGCGGCCGGGTCCTCGGCATAGAGCCGGACCTCGATCGAATGTCCTTGCGCCGCTGGCGGTTCCGGCGGAAGCTTCGCGCCCTCGGCAACGGACAGCTGGAGCGCGACGAGGTCGAGGCCCGTGACGTTCTCGGTCACCGGGTGCTCCACCTGTAGGCGCGTGTTCATTTCCAGGAAGTAGAACCGCCCGTCGGGACCGGCGAGGAATTCGACGGTACCCGCGCCGACGTAATCGATGGCCGACGCCGCCTTGCGCGCCGCGTCGAACAGCTCGGCACGCATGCTGTCGTCGACGAACGGCGAAGGGGCCTCTTCCACCACCTTCTGGTGCCGGCGCTGGATGGAGCATTCACGTTCGCCCACCGCCCACACCGTGCCGTGGCGGTCAGCGAGCACCTGCACCTCGATGTGGCGCCCGGTTTCGAGGTACCGCTCGCAGAACACGGCCGGATCACCGAACGCGGACGCGGCTTCGGCGCGGGCGCTCTCCACGGCCTCGGCCAGCTCGTCCAGCTTCCGCACCACCCGCATTCCCCGGCCACCGCCACCGGCGGAAGCCTTGACCAGCAACGGAAGATCCGCTTCCGAGACTTGGTCCGGGTCCAATTCGGACAGCACCGGCACGCCGGCAGCGGCCATCAGCCGCTTCGACTCCACTTTGGATCCCATCGTCTCGATGGCCGTCGGCGGCGGGCCGACCCAGGTGAGCCCGGCGTCGACCACGGCCCGCGCGAAGGCGGCGTTCTCGGACAGAAACCCGTATCCGGGGTGCACTGCGTCGGCGCCGGCGTCGGCTGCGGCCTTCACGATCAGCTCGGTGCGCAAGTAGGTCTCACCCGGCGCGTCGCCGGGCAGACGGACGGCGACGTCGGCTTCGCGGGTGTGCGGGGCGTCCGCGTCGGCATCGGAAAACACCGCCACCGTGCCGATTCCGGCGTCGCGGCAGGTGCGGAACACCCGGCGGGCGATCTCGCCCCGGTTGGCGACCAGCAGGTTGTGGATCACGTCCGCTCCCCTACATCCGGAAGACGCCGAAACCACCGTCGGCGCCCTTCACCGGTCCGTTGTGGATAGCCGACAGACTGAGACCGAGCACCGTGCGCGTGTCGCGCGGGTCGATGATGCCGTCGTCGTAGAGCATGCCCGAAAGGAACATCGGCATCGACTCCGCCTCGATCTGGTTCTCCACCATCGCACGCATGGCCGCGTCGTTCTCCTCGCTGTAGTCCTGGCCGCGACTCGCGGCCGCCGCGCGGGCCACGATGGACAGCACGCCGGCCAGCTGCGCCGGGCCCATCACCGCCGATTTCGCGCTGGGCCACGCGAACAGGAACCGCGGGTCGTAGGCCCGCCCGCACATGCCGTAGTGGCCGGCGCCGTAGGACGCTCCCATGAGGACGGACAGGTGCGGCACCTTGGAGTTCGACACCGCGTTGATCATCATCGCGCCGTGTTTGATGATGCCGCCCTGCTCGTATTCCTTGCCGACCATGTAGCCCGTGGTGTTGTGCAGGAACACCAGTGGCGTGTCGACCTGGTTGGCCAGCTGCATGAACTGCGCGGCCTTCTGCGATTCCTCGCTGAACAACACGCCCTGCGCGTTGGCCAGAATTCCCACCGGGTAACCGTGGATGCTCGCCCAGCCGGTGACGAGGCTCGGCCCGTACAGCGGTTTGAACTCGTCGAAGTCGGAGCCGTCCACGACCCGGGCGATGACTTCGCGCGGGTCGAACGGCACCTTGAGGTCGTTCGGCACGATGCCGAGCAGGTCTTGGGCGTCGAACAGCGGCTCGGCGTAACCGGAGCGTGGCGCCGGGCCCTGCTTGCGCCAGTTGAGCCGCTTGACGATGCTCCGGCCGAGGCGGATGGCGTCCTCCTCGTCGACGGCGAGGTAGTCGGCCAGGCCCGACGTGCGCGCGTGCATTTCGGCGCCGCCGAGTGACTCGTCGTCGGATTCCTCGCCGGTGGCCATCTTCACCAGCGGCGGGCCACCGAGGAACACCTTCGCGCGGTCGGCGACCATCACCACGTAGTCCGACATGCCCGGCAGGTACGCGCCACCTGCGGTCGAGTTGCCGAACACCAGCGCGACGGTCGGCACCTTGGCCGCCGACGAACGCGTGAGGTCCCGGAAGATCCGGCCACCGGGGATGAAGATCTCCCTCTGTGTCGGCAGGTCCGCGCCACCCGACTCGACGAGATTGATCACCGGCAGCCGGTTCTGCGCCGCGATGTCGGCCGCACGGAACGACTTCTTCGTGGTCCACGGGTTGCTCGCGCCGCCCTTGACGGTCGGGTCGCTCGCCGAGATCAGGCACTCCACGCCCTCGACGACGCCGATGCCGGTGACCACACTCGCGCCCACGCGGTAATCCGAGCCCCACGCCGCGAGCGGCGAGAGTTCCAGGAACGGCGAGTCTTCGTCGATGAGCAGCTCGATGCGTTCGCGAGCCAGGAGCTTGCCACGGTTGCGGTGGCGCTCCACGTATTTCTCGCCGCCGCCGGCGACGGCCTTGGCGTGCTCGGCGTCGATCTCGACGAGCTTCGCCAACATCGCGTCGCGGTTCGCGGAGAACTCGCCGGCGCGAGTGTCCACGGTGGATCGGAGTGCGGTCATGCGGTGTATCCCAATCGCTTCGCGGCCAAACCGGTGAGGATCTCGGTGGTCCCGCCGCCGATGCCGAGGACGCGGACGTCTCGGTAATGACGTTCTACTTCGGACTCGCGCAGGTACCCGAGCCCGCCGTGCAGCTGCACGGCCTCGTTCACGACCCATTCGGCCGCTTCGACGGCGGTGTTCTTGGCGAAACAAGCTTCGGCGATCACTTCCTCGCCGGAGGTGTGCCGGACAGCGATCTGCCGCACGTAGGTCCGGGCGACGTCCACGCGGCGGGCCATCTCGGTGAGTTTGTACTGCACGACCTGGCGCGAGATGAGCGGACGCCCGAACGTCTCGCGCAGGCGGCACCAATCGAGCGTGAGGTCGAGCGCGCGCTGCGCGTGGGCGTAGGCCTGCACCGCGAGCGACAGCCGTTCGGTCACGAACTGGGTGGCGACTTGCGCGAAGCCGCTGTTCTCGGCGCCCACGAGGTTCTCCACCGGCACCCGGACGTCCACGTAGGACAGTTCGGCGGTGTCGGAGCAGGCCCAGCCCATCTTCTCCAGCTTGCGCGACACGGTGAACCCGGGCGTGCCCCGTTCGACGACGATCAGCGAAAGACCGTGCGCACCCTCGCCGCCCGTGCGGACCACAGTGGTCACGAAGTCGGCGCGGCAGCCGGAGGTGATAAACGTCTTGGCGCCGTTGACCACGTACTCGTCGCCTTCGCGCACGGCGGTGGTGCGAATCCCGGCCACATCGGACCCCCCGTCGGGTTCGGTGACCGCGAGAGAGCCGATCTTGGCGCCCTCGAGGGTGGGGCGCACCCAGCGTTCGATCTGCGCGGGGTCGCCGGCTTCGGCGATGTGCGGCACGGCGATGCCGCAGGTGAACAGCGACGCGAAGAGGCCACCGGAGCCGCCCGCGTAGTGCATTTCCTCGGCGACCACGAGCGCGTCGAGGTAGTTGCCGTCGCCGCCGCCCACGGATTCGGGGAACGCGACACCGAGCAGCCCGAGGGCGCCGGCCGCGCGATGCAGCTCGCGCGGGAGTTCGCCCGCGCGCTCCCAATCGTCGAGATGCGGCAGCACCTCCTTCTCGACGAACCGGCGCACGGTCGCGCGCAGCTCCGTGCGCTCGGGCGTCGCGAACGGATCCAGGATCACAGCAGCGCCTCCGGGACATCGATTTCGCGCGCTCGCAGCCATTCGCCGAACGCCTTGGCCTGCGGGTCGAACCTGGCTTGCGACGCCACGCCCTCTCCGAGGATGCCGTCCACGACGAAATTCATCGCCCACAGGTTCGGCAGCAGGTGCCGCGTCACCGGCAGGTCCGCCGTCTCCGGCAACAGCAGCCGGAATTCCGGCACCGTGAGCCGATGCACGAGCCAGCGCCACGCCTGCTCGGACCGCACCCACACGCCGAGGTTGGCGCTGCCGCCCTTGTCCCCGGACCGCGCGCCGATCACCCGCCCGAGCGGCACCCGGCGCATCGGCCCGTCCGGCAACGGTTCGGGCAACGCCGGTTCGTTCACTTCGGCCAGCGCCAAGGTCTTGGTGGACGGTGCGATGTCGACTCGTCGACCGTCGGGCAGCACCGCGAGGTGTGGCACCTCACCGGCATCCACGGAGGACGCCGAGTACACGCCGTAGGGCGAGGCGTCCGAAGGCGGAGCCGTCACGTGGAAGCCGGGGTAGCTCGCGAGCGCCAGCTCCACCGCCGCGCCGCTGAACGCGCGGCCCGCGACCTTCGGGTCGTCGTCCTTCACCGCGACGTGGAGCAGCGCGCTGGCCTGCTCCTCGGTCTCGGCGTCGGGATGGTCGGTGCGCGCGAGGGTCCAGCGCACCTCGGCGGGCGGGTTGCCCGCGAGCGCCGTCTCCAGCTGTTCCCGCACCAGCGTGGCCTTTTCCTCGATGTCGAGTCCGGTGAGAACGAACGTCGTCTCGTTGCGGAAACCACCGAGGCGGTTGAGCGCCACCTTCAGCGTCCGCGGCGGTGGTTCGCCGGTGACGCCGGTGAGGCGCACGCGGTCCGGCCCGTCCTCGGTCAGGCGCAGCGTGTCGAAACGCGCCGTCACGTCGGGATTGGCGTAGCGCGCGCCGGTGATTTCGTAGAGCAGCTGCGCGGTGACGGTGCCGGTGTTCACGACGCCGCCGGTGCCAGGGTGCTTGGTGATCACGCTCGACCCGTCGGCGTGGATCTCCGCGATCGGGAAGCCGGGCACGCCGAGCGAATGCTCGCGGAAGAACGCGTAGTTGCCGCCCGTGGCCTGTGCGCCGCATTCGATGACGTGCCCGGCCACGACGGCTCCGGCGAGGGCGTCGTAGTCGTCACGCGCCCAGCCGAAGTGCGCGGCCGCGGGACCGACGATCACGGAGGCGTCGGTGACTCGCCCGGTCACGACCACGTCGGCGCCCGCGCCGAGACACTCGACGATGCCCCACGCGCCGAGATAAGCATTGGCGGTCAACGGTTTGCCGAATCCGAGCTCGCCCGCGCGGCCGATGAGGTCGTCGCCTTCGACATGGGCGACCGTGACGTCGAGGCCCAGCCTTCCGGCCAGCTCCCGCAGGGCCGCCGCCAGCCCGGCCGGATTCAGCCCACCCGCGTTCGCGACGATCTTCACGCCCTTTTCCTTGGCCAGCCCGAGATTTTCCTCCATCTGGCGCAGGAACGTCTTCGCGTAGCCCCGGGACGGATCTTTCATGCGGTCGCGGCCGAGGATGAGCATGGTCAGCTCGGCGAGGTAGTCGCCGGTGAGGACGTCGAGCGGACCGCCGGTGAGCATCTCGCGGACGGCGGAGAACCGGTCGCCGTAGAACCCGGACGCATTGCCGATGCGCAGCGAGGGACTCATGCGAACTGCCCCGGCTTCCGGCCCTCGCCAGGAGGACCCGCGAACGCCTGCGCGATGCCCAGCCATTCCTCCACGTCGGCCCCCGTGGCGACGAGATCGGTGTCGGCGTGGTGCCGCCGGCGCGTGACGACGAGGCAGAAGTCGAGTGCGCTCCCGGTGAGCCGCTGCTCGGCGTCCTCTGGGCCGAACGCCCACGTCGTGCCGTCGGGCGCCGCCAGCTCCACCCGGAACTCCTCGGTCGGCGGGGCGAGGGAGTTGAGCTGGTAGGCGAAGTCCCGCGTGCGCCTGCCGAAGCGCGCGATGTGCCACAGCCGCGCGGTGGGCTCGCGGGTGAGGCCGAGCGCGTCGTACACGTCCTGTCCGTGCGCCCAGGTCTCCATGATCCGCGCGGTGGCCATCGACGCGGCGCTCATCGGCGGCCCGTACCACGGAAGTTTCCGCCCCTCCGGCACGGCGGCGAGCGCTTCGGCCAGCGCGGCGCGGCCGGCGCGCCACTCGGCGAGCAGCTGGACCTTCGGCTGCGCGGCGCCTTGTTCGGCGGCGAGATCGACGTAGTGCTCACCGACGCTCAGCAGGTGCTGCACCTCCGCCTGCCACTCGTCCGGCCGTGCGGCGGCGATGAGGGCCTTGCCGTCCGTCCACGCCAGATGCGCGACCTGGTGGCCGATCGTCCAGCCCTCGGCGGGCGTCGGCCGCTCCCACTCCTCGGCCGGGAGCCCGGCCACGACGTCGTCGATCGCCTGTGATTCGGCCGCCAGATCCCCGAGGATCACGCCGAGATCAGCCATCCTGCGCCTCCTTGTGTCCCGGTCTTCAGCCTCGCACTCTCGATGTGGAAAAATCAAGCGTGCCTGATTGTTTTGCCGCCCGCGCCCACGGCCGCTATTGACGCATTGCCAGTAGTCGCCGCCTGTCCTACCGTTCAGACCCATGAGCCCCTACGCGGACATCACCTACGAAGTCGCCGGCCGGGTCGCGACGGTGAAGCTCAACCGGCCGCAGGCGCGCAACGGGTACACCGTGCGGATGGCCGACGAGCTGGGCGACGCGATGGACCGCGCCGACCGCGACGAAACCGTCCGCGTGGTGGTGCTGGCCGGCGAGGGCGCGGACTTCTCCGTCGGCGCGGACTTGTCCGCGGGCGGCTTCGACTTCGACCTCGGCTCGGTGCCGCCCGACGGGTGGCAAGAACCGGCCGGGCGGTGCTCGAAACGGATTTTCGCGATGAACAAGCCCGTGATCGCCGCATTGCGGGGCGCTTCGGTGGGCGCCGGCCTCACGATCACACTCTCGTGCGACTACCGGCTCGCGGCCGAGAACTCGAAGTTCGGCTTCGTCTTCACCCGGCGCGGCATCTACCCCGAAGGCGCGTCGGCGTGGTTTCTTCCCCGGCTCGTCGGGATGGGCACGGCGCTCGACTGGATGGTGAGCGGCCGCGTGTTCGGGCCGGACGAGGCGTTGCGCAGGGGCCTCGTGCACAGCGTCCACCCGCCGGAAGCCGTGCTGGACAAGGCTTACGAGCTGGCGCGGGAGCTCGTGGAGACGACCGCGCCGGTGTCCGTCGCGGTCACGCGGCAGCTGTTGTACCGCATGGCGTCCGCGCCGTCGCCGTTCGAGGTGCACGAGCTCGACTCGAAACTCATCGGCGGGCTCGCGACCAACCCGGACTCGGTGGAAGGCGTGCTTTCGTTCCTGCAGAAGCGCCCGCCCGAGTTCACCCAGCGCGTGGATCGCGATCTGCCGGACTACCTGCCGTGGACCGGGAAATGACCGCCTACCCGCCCGAACCGTGGCACCTCGCCGGCCATGCCCGCCTGTCCGCGTGGCTCGTGCCGGCGGCCGACCTGCCCGCGCTGCCCGAAGGCGCCGAACCCCGGGTCGCCGCCGGACGCGCGGCCGTGTTCACCGCGTGGTTCGACTACCGCGCGCCCGGCCAGCTGGCCTACCACGAACTGCTGTGCGCCACCGCGATCCGCGGCGGCCTCGCGGCGTCGATCACCGGGATCTGGGTCGACAGCCCGAGCTCCCGCGACGGCGGACGCGAGCTGTGGGGCATTCCGAAGGATCTCGCCGCGTTCGAGTTCACCGACGGGCGGCGGTTCACCGCCACCGCGGCCACGGACGGCGACTGGATCGCCACCGCGGCCTTCTCCCGCCGCGCCGGGCTGCCAGCCGCGCTGCCGACGCGGTTCGACGTCGCGCAGACCCTCGGCGGACGGCTCGCCCGCAGCCCCGTCTCGTGCCGCGCGAAGCTTCACGCGGCCACCACCGACTGGTCGATCAACCCGCTCGGCCCGCTCCGGTTCCTGGCCGGGCATCGCCCGATCGGGAGCGCCGAGCTCCGCGATTTCACCCTCGTCTTCGGGAGCCGTCGCCGCTCTCAACAGGCGCTCTGAGTGATCACCTAACCCGTGAGGGTGAGGCCGCGACACGCCACCCCTTGGGGCCCGTGCGACCCCGAACCCCTACATGTAGTCTCTGAGAACCGGCCACCCCCAGCGACGGGGAGACCGCTTCCGAAGGGCGGCCGGGCAGTTTTCGCAAAGCAGCAGCGCACGGCCTCGGCCGGTCGTGTGCGGCTCCAACGCGCCCATTTTTCGACGACACTGGGAGTCCCGCATGTCAGTGGAAACCGGTCAGCGTCCGCCTTCGGCGGCGGACCCGGCGCCGAGCGCGGTTCGCGTGATCCGGCGCGACGGCAGCGTTTCGCCGTTCGACGCCGGCAAGATCAGCGTGGCCCTCACGAAAGCCTTCCTCGCCGTCGAGGGCGGCGACGCCGCGGCGTCGTCGCGCGTGCACCACGTCGTCGCCGAGCTGACCGAGCAGGTCGAGGCATCGCTCCTGCGCCACGCCGGCCCCGAGCCCGCCCTGCACATCGAGCAGATCCAGGACCTCGTCGAGCTCGCCCTCATGCGCGGTGAGCACCACAAGGTCGCCCGCGCGTACGTGCTGTACCGCGAAGAGCGGGCCAAAGCCCGCGAAGCAGCCCGGAATTCGGCGCTGCCCGCGCCGGCCGAGGCCGCGATCGGCGTCAAGGGTGCCGACGGCACGCTTCGCCCCCTCGACTGGGCGCGGGTGTCCCATGTGGTGGGCGAAGCCGTGGCCGGGCTCGAAGACGTCTCCGCCGAGCCGGTGCTGGCCGAGGCCAAACGCAACCTCTACGACGGCATCAGCACCGACGAGCTCGCGCTCGCGCAGATCATGGCCGCCCGCGTGCTCGTGGAGCAGGAGCCGAACTACTCGTACGTGAGCGCCCGGCTGCTGCTGGACAAGCTGCGCGGCGAGGCACTGAGCTACCTTGCGGGCGCGCCGCGCCAGGCCAGCCAGGACGAGATGGCCGGCGAGTACCCCCGCTACTTCCGCGCGTACCTGCGCCGCGCGATCGAGCTCGAACTCGTCGACGGCCAGCTGCAGACGTTCGACCTCGACCGGATCACCGCCGCGATCCGCCCCGAGCGTGACCTCGACTTCGGCTTCCTCGGCCTGCAGACGCTCTACGACCGGTACTTCCAGCACGCCGGCGGTGTCCGGTTCGAGCTTCCCCAGGCGTTTTTCATGCGCGTGGCGATGGGCCTGGCGATCCGCGAGGACCACAGGGAATCTCGTGCCATTGAATTTTATGAGCTGCTGTCCACCTTCCACTTCATGGCCAGCACCCCGACGCTGTTCAACTCCGGCACCACGCGTCCGCAGCTCTCGTCGTGCTTCCTGACCACTGTGGACGACGACCTCGATTCCATCTTCCAGGCGTACAAGAACAACGCGCTGCTGGCCAAGTATTCGGGCGGACTCGGCAACGACTGGACCCCGGTCCGCGGCCTCGGCGCGCACATCAAGGGCACCAACGGCCAGTCGCAGGGCGTCGTGCCGTTCCTGAAGATCGCGAACGACACCGCCGTCGCCGTGAACCAGGGCGGCAAGCGCAAGGGCGCCGCGTGTGCGTACCTCGAGACCTGGCACGTGGACGTCGAGGAGTTCCTCGACCTGCGTAAGAACACCGGTGACGACCGCCGCCGCACGCACGACATGAACACGGCCAACTGGGTACCGGACGAATTCCTGCGCCGCGTGGAGGCCGACGCGTCCTGGACCCTGTTCTCCCCCGACGAGACGCCCGACCTGCACGACCTCTACGGCACGGCGTTCGCCGAGCGTTACCGCGAGTACGAGGCCGCCGCCGACCGCGGTGAGATCAAGGTGTTCCGGCGCGTGCGCGCGGTGGAGCTGTGGCGCCGCATGCTCACCATGTTGTTCGAGACCGGACACCCGTGGATCACGTTCAAGGACCCGTGCAACCTGCGGTCTCCGCAGCAGCACGTCGGCGTCGTGCACTCGTCGAACCTGTGCACGGAGATCACGTTGAACACGAGCACCGACGAGGTCGCCGTGTGCAACCTGGGTTCGGTGAACCTGCTCAAGCACGTGACTCCGTCCGGTTTGGACACCGAACGCCTCGAGAAGACCGTGCGCACCGCCGTGCGGATGCTCGACAACGTGATCGACATCAACTTCTACACGATCCCGGAGGCTCGCCGCTCCAACCTGCGCCACCGTCCGGTCGGTCTTGGCATCATGGGGTTCCAGGACGCGCTGTTCGAGCTCGGCTTCCCGTTCGCCTCCGACGACGCGGTCAAGTTCGCCGACGTCAGCATGGAGCACCTGTCGTACTACGCGATCTCGGCGTCGGCCGACCTCGCCGAGGAGCGCGGCGCATATCAGTCGTTCGAGGGCTCGCTGTGGAGCAGCGGCGTGCTGCCGATCGACTCGATGCAGCTGCTGATCGACGCGCGCCAGGGCGACGCCCTCGACGTCGACACCTCCACCACGCTCGACTGGGCGCCGCTGCGGGAGCGCGTGAAGACCGTCGGCATGCGCAACTCCAACGTGATGGCGATCGCGCCGACCGCGACCATCTCCAACATCTCGGGAGTGGGCCAGTCGATCGAGCCGCTGTTCCAAAACCTCTACGTGAAGTCGAACATGTCCGGCGATTTCACCGTCGTGAACCCGCACCTGGTTCGTTCGCTCAAGGCGCGCGGGCTCTGGGACGAGGTCATGGTGAGCGACCTCAAGTACTTCGACGGCAGCCTCGGCCAGATCGACCGGGTGCCGGACGACCTCAAGGCGCTGTACGCGACCGCGTTCGAGATCGAATCGAAGTGGATCGTCGATGCCGGTTCGGTGCGTCAGAAGTGGATCGACCAGGCGCAGTCGCTGAACCTCTACATCGCGGCGCCGAGCGGGCGGAAGCTCGACACTCTGTACCGCTACGCGTGGCACAAGGGCCTCAAGACCACGTACTACCTGCGCGCACAGTCCGCGACACACGTGGAGAAGAGCACTCTGCGCGGCACGGACGGCAAGCTCAACTCCGTGTCGGCGGCTCCCGCTGCCGCTTCGCCGTCCGCCGTGTCGCCTTCCACCGTGTCGCCGTCCGCCGCTTCGCCGTCCGCCGCTTCGCCGTCACCTTCCGCGGCGGTGCCGGCGACCCCGGCCGCTGCGGCAACGGCCAAGCCCGAGCCGACGCAACCGCCGGAAACCGGCGTCGACTTCGTCGCCACCGAGGGCGCGGCCTGCCGCATCGACGACCCGGACTGCGAAGCCTGCCAGTAACCACAGACTCGTGAGTGGCCGGTTCTCTCCAGCCGGTTCTGACCGGTCTCGCCACTCACGAGCTTTTCCTTGGAGCCAACTGATGACCAACGTGGAGACGACGGACGCCACCGGCCTCGGCGAGATCGAGGTCGGCGCGGCCCGGATCAACGTCGACGACAAACGCATGATCAACGCGCGCGCCGACGTCAACCAGCTGCTGCCGATGAAGTACCGCTGGGCGTGGGACAAGTACCTCGCCGCGTGCAACAACCACTGGATGCCGACCGAGGTCGCCATGCAGGCCGACATCGCGCTGTGGAAGTCGCCCGACGGGCTGACCGAGGACGAGCGCCAGATGCTCAAGCGCAACCTCGGCTTCTTCGCCACGGCGGAGTCGCTGGTGGCCAACAACATCGTGCTCGCGGTGTACCGCCAGATCACCAACCCCGAGTGCCGCCAGTACCTGCTGCGCCAGGCGTTCGAGGAGGCCGTGCACACGCACACCTTCCAGTACATCTGCGAAAGCCTCGGCCTCGTGGAGGGCGAGCTGTTCAACATGTACCGCGAGGTGCCCTCCATCTCCGAGAAGGACGCGTGGGCGTTGAAATACACGCAGAACCTCGAGAACCCGGACTTCGAGACCGGCACGCCGGAGGCCGACCAGGCGTTCCTGCGTGACCTCGTGGCGTTCTACGTGATCTTCGAAGGCATGTGGTTCTACACCGGCTTCGCGCAGATCCTCTCGCTCGGCCGCCGCAACAAGATGGTCGGCATCGCCGAGCAGTACCAGTACATCCTGCGCGACGAGTCGATTCACCTGAACTTCGGCATCGACTGCATCAACCAGATCAAGATCGAGAACCCGCACCTGTGGACCGAGCAGTTCCAGGCGGAGATCCGAGGCATGTTGCACGAGGCGTGCGAGCTGGAGGTCGCGTACGCGCGCGACACGATGCCACGCGGCATGCTGGGCCTCTCGGCGCAGCTGTGCGAGCAGTACATGCACTTCATCACCGACCGGCGCGCCCAGCAGATCGGCCTCGCGTCGATCTTCGGGGAGACGGAGAACCCGTTCCCGTGGATGTCGGAGGCGATGGACCTGAAGAAGGAGAAGAACTTCTTCGAGACCCGCGTAATCGAGTACCAGTCCGGCGGAGCGCTCGACTGGGACTGATGCTGCCCTGCCAGGAACGGTGTTGTGTCGCCGGCCCGGACAGCTCGGCCACGCCACTGGTTCGCCGGCGCGTGGCCGGACCCGCGTCGACCGGGCCAGTGGTGGCCAGGCCCGCGTCGGCCGGGCCAGTGGTGGCCGGGCCAGTGGTGGCCGGGCCCGTGGTGGCCGGACCCGTGGTGGCCAGGCCCGCGTCGGCCGGGCCAGTGGTGGCCGGGCCAGTGGTGGCCGGGCCCGTGGTGGCCGGGCCCGTGGTGGCAGCCGGCCCGTGGTGGCCGGGCTCGGCCCCACCGATGGCCCGGCCACCAGCCGCGAATCCTTTGTGGACTCCTGCGGAAGACCCCGCCCCGGAACACGGCGTCGACGCACTCCGGGGACACCGGGGTTCACCCGAATGAACACCGCCGCAGATATTGTCTAGCGGTCAACAAGCGGGCACCGTGGGAAGAGCACCGGTTTGCGCCAGTGAAGGTGGGTCGCCATGACGAGCACAGCCGAGAAGATCGGCAAGGTCCGGGAAGTCACCGAGAATGTGCGCGAACGGATGCCGCCACTGACGTCGTTGCCCTTGCCCCGATCGCTCGACCGGCGGTGGCAGGCCGCGACCTACCCGGTCAAAGAACTGGCGCCGCCACCCGCCGGGAGCGGGCTCAAGCCGGTGCTGGGCGACGACGGACCGCCGGTCGTCGGGCATGCGCTGGAGATGATGCGCTTCGGCCTCGACTTCAGCCTGCGTCGCTATGAGAAGTACGGTCCGGTGTCCTGGATGGGCGGGTTCGGCCGTCGCATCGTTTCGCTGTCGGGACCCGAGGCCACGCAGATCGCCTTGGTGAACAAGGACAAGGCCTTCTCACAGGAGGGTTGGAAGTTCTTCATCGAGAAGTTCTTCGACCGCGGCCTCATGCTGCTGGACTTCGGCGAGCACCATCTGCACCGGCGGATCATGCAGAGCGCGTTCACACGCGAACGGCTCGTGGGGTATGTCGGGCAGATGGGGCCGGCGCTGCGGGCCGGTGTCGCGGAATGGCCGGCCGGCACGCGGCCGCGGCTGTACTGGGCGCTCAAACAGCTGACGCTCGACGTCGCCACGCGCGTGTTCATGGACATGCGCTCACCGGCCGACGCGATGCGGATCAACCGCGCGTTCGTGAGCACCGTGCGCGCGGGCACGGCCATCGTGCGCTACCCCGTGCCCGGCGGCCGCTGGTCCGCGGGCCTGCGCGGACGACGGGTGCTCGAGCGCTACTTCGGGGAAACCCTGCCGAAGAAGCGGCGCACGGGTGGCGACGACCTCTTCGCGGCACTGTGCACGGCCACGAACGAGGATGGCGACCGGTTCACCGACGCCGACATCGTGAACCACATGATCTTCCTGATGATGGCAGCGCACGACACGACGACCATCACCAGCACCGCGATGGCGTACTACCTCGCGAAGTTCCCGGAGTGGCAGGAACGCGCCCGCGCCGAGTCACTCGCGCTCGGCGACGACGTGCCCGACATCGAGGCGCTGGAAAGCCTCGAGACGCTCGACCTCGTGATGAAGGAATCACTACGGCTGCGGGCACCCGTGCCGTCGCTGGCGCGCATGACGACCAAGGACACCGAAGTGCTCGGGCACTACCTGCCTGCGGGCACGTTGCTCGGCGTGCAGCCGACGCTGAGCCACTACACGCCGGAATGCTGGACGGACCCGATGCGCTTCGACCCCGAGCGCTTCGCCGAGCACCGGCGCGAGGACAAGTCGCACCGGTTCGCGTGGATGCCCTTCGGCGGCGGCGCGCACAAGTGCATCGGCCTGAACTTCGGAACGCTCGAGGTGAAGGCGCTCATGCACGAAATGCTGCGGACCTTCCGCTGGTCGGTGCCGGAGAACTACACCGCACGCTGGGATTACGTGTCGCTGCCGGTCCCCGCCGACGGCCTGCCGATGCGGCTCGAATATCGTTGACGGACGCCGTGGGAGGCGGCGGAGCGGGGCTCGTGAACCGGATGAATCGGAAAACCCGATCGTGCACTCAAGGTGACATGACGTCACCATTTGTGTAGGTGTCATCACTCGATCAGCCGGTAGACACCCCGTTTCGCGCGTGGTGCCGTGGCATCACTCATGGCCAACTCGTACCTAGTGTGGGTCCGTGGATCGCCACACCGGGTCTGAGCTGGCCTTAGTCCGCGCATGAAGAGGTGGAGTGTGCCTGAGCCTGGTTACGCACCAGGGCTGGTCGACGTCGCGCGCAAGTTCGCGGCGACGCTGACTGACACGAAAGGAGTAACGCTTCCGACTGCGGAACTGGAGCAGCTCCTGCTCGAGTTCGCGCACGAGGTCGTCGAGGTCGCCAATCCGGCTCACGAAGGCGCCCTGCTGCGCTTCACCGCCCTCTTCTCCGCCGCCCCGATCGGGATCGCGCTGGCCGACACCTCGGGCCAGATCGTGGAGGTCAACGCCGCGCTCGCCAAGCTTCTCGGCTCCACGCAGGAGCGGTTGCGCGGCCGGCACCTGTCCGAGCTGGCGGCCACCGCCCACGACGCCACGCGCGTGCGCACGGGGCTGCAGCGAATGAGCGTGACCGGCCTCGAGCGGCACACCGAACGCGGGGTCCACCTTGACCACAGCGAAGACGGCGGCCTCACCACCAACATCACGCTCGCGTGGCTGCCCGGCGACCGCCCCGGCACGCAGTTCCCCGTGCTCATGGCCGCGGACGCCGACGACCTGCACCTGCTCGGCGAGCGGCTGCTGCACCAGAACCTCCACGACCCGCTCACGGGCCTGCCGAACTCCGCGGCGTTCACCACGCGCCTCGAAGCCGCGTTCGGCACGGCGCACCCCGACGAGATCGCGTTGGTGTATCTGGACATCGACGGTTTCAAGGTGATCAACGACGGGCTCGGCGCAGGGGTTGGCGACCAGGTGCTCAAGGAGATCGCCGGCAAGCTCGCGACCGTGTTCACCGGACACCACGACGGGTACGTCGCGCGCCTGTCCGGCGACGGGTTCGCGGTACTGATGCGCGGCTCGGACCTTACGCAGGCCAGGGTGGTCGCGCTCGTCGACCGCGCGCTCGAAGACCTCAACGAGCCGATTTACCTCGGCGGCCACGGTATCGGCGTGAGCGCGAGTGCCGGCATCGTCGTGGGCGCGTGCCGGCACGGTGGCTACCGCGAGCTGGTGCGGGCCGCGGAGCTCGCACTGCACCGGGCCAAGGAAGCCGGCAAGGCGCAGTGGATGCTGTTCGATCCCGACGAAGACGAACGGGACCGCAGCCGCTACCAGCTCGGGGCCGTGATCGCGGGCGCGCTCGAAAACGGCGAGTTCTCGCTCGTCTACCAACCGACCGTGAAGCTCGCCAAACCCGACGAGATCGCGGCCGTGAACGCGGGCCTGCGCTGGAACCACCCCGAGAAGGGAGAGCTCGACTCCGACGAGTTCTATCCCCTGGCGCAGACCACCGGCATGACCATTCCACTCGGCAAGTGGCTGCTCGCCGAATCGCTGGCCGCGACCGCGCGCTGGCGTGACCGGTTCGGCCGGGCCGCACCCGACGTCTGCATCCGGCTGCCACAGCGCCTCGCGACCGACCCGGACCTGGTGCTGCTGGTGAAGGAACAGCTCGACCGCCACGGCCTGCCCGCACAGGCGCTGCGCCTGTGCACCGACCGGCGGGCGATGTTCACCGACGAGGGCGAAGTCCTCGATTCGTTCACCGTGCTGGCCGACCTCGGCGCCCAGCTCGTGCTCACGGTCTCCGGCTCCGACGACCTCGAGCTCATCCCCCGCCACGGCCTGCCGGTTCAGCACGTGATCCTCAGTGGTGCGGTCATCGAGGCACTCGCCGACGGCGCGGCCGAAACCGACCTGCGGCACCTGCGCCAGCTCGTGGACCGCGGCAAGGAGCTCAAGCTGCGCATCGGCGCGGAAGGCGTACGCACCGCCGAACACGCCGCTCGTCTGCGGGAGCTCGGCGTGCTGGCCGCGCGTGGCTCGTTCGTCGCCGACTCGGCGACGGGCGACGAAGTGGACGAGATGATCCAACGCCACGCGGGTTGAGGCGATCCGGGTCGCAGCGCGGCGTCGAGCACCCGGAAGAATCACGGTGATCGCGCCGACCGGAAGGAGCCCGATGCAGACCGGCGACCTCGCCCCCGACTTCGCCCTCACCGACGACCGGGGCACCGCACGCACGCTGTCCGGCTTCCTGGCCGACGGCCCGGTCGTGCTGTTCTTCTACCCGGCCGCGATGACCACCGGCTGCACGGCTGAGAGCTGCCACTTCCGTGACCTGGCCGCGGAGTTCGCCGCGGCCGGTGCCCAGCGCGTGGGCATCAGCCCCGACGACGTGGCGAAGCAGCGCCGATTCTCCGACGCCCACGGCTTCGACTACCCGCTTCTGTCCGATACGGACGGTGCGGTCGCGAAACAGTTCGGCGTGTGGCGCAAGCTGATCCCGCTGCACACCAAGCGCACCACCTTCGTCATCGACACCGACCGGCGCGTCCTCGAGGTGATCAAGAGCGAACTCAACTTCACCGCCCACGCCGACCGTGCGCTGAAGACGCTGCGGGATCACAACAACGCCGTCTGACCCCGGATCAAGCCGTTCGCCACCTCCTGGCGGCGCCTGACCTTCACCGCCAGGGGCGTTCGCGCCCGAGCCGAGCTGGCTGTTCGGTCCGGGGAGGAACCCCCGCGGGCACCGAAAATCCCGGCAAGAAAACAAAACTCACGACTCAGGCGGGTCGCTCGATCCGCCAAACCCAGTCATTACCCGAGCACTCCGGCGCGATCGGACCAGCCGCCGCTTCCTGGTGATGCAGGCTGAACCCGAGCCTGCGCGGGATCGCGCTGGAGTGGGAGTTGAGTTCGTCGTGCAGGATGGTCACGTGGGGTGCGCCAAGGCGCCAGGCCTCGGTCACGAGCAGAGCCGCGGCGCGCGTGGCGTAGCCGTGGCCGGTGGCGTGCTTCGTGAGCCAGTAGCCGATTTCCCGGCCTTCGCCACGGCGCATGAGTCCGCAGCCGCCGACGAGGGTGCCGGCGGTGGTGCGGATGGCGTATTCGAAGCCTTCGCCCGAGGCCCAGCGTTCGGCACTGCCCTCGAGGAACTCGCGGCCCTCGGCCAACCCGTAGCCGTCGGTCGCCCAGACCAGCCAGGCGCCGACGTGCTCGAGGGATCCCGAGACGGCGGCCACCAGCGCGTCGAGATCTTCGGGACGCCAGCGTTCCAGCGTCACCACGCCGTCGGTGAGGGTGTTCATGCACCCCATCGTGACAGTCCCGCACCGCCGGGGCCCGCCCAAGTTACGCGGCGGGCCCCGCGAGCCGGCTATTTGACGACGTCGGCAGGGTCGACCGGAGTGTCGTTCTTCAGCGCGTCGAACAGCGCCGCCGACTTGGCCGTGTCCCAATGTTCGGCCGAGCCGTTCGTCACCGGCACCGTGCCGGTGAGCACTCCGCCGGAGGAGATGCCGCGCATCGCGATCGCCAGGCCGACCAGGTTGTGAACGTGGTCGCCCGTGTCCATCGTCAGTGCGTCGGGTGCCGCCGAAAGCAGCGGGAAGAAGTCGAACGGGTTCAGGAGCGTGCCGGGACTCGCGATCTGGCTCACGAGCGCTCCGATGAACTTGCGCTGGTTCGCGACCCGGTCGAGGTCCGAACGCGGCGTCGCACTGCTGTGGCGCATGCGCACGAACCCGAGCGCGTCCCGCCCGTCGAGCTTCTGACAGCCGGCCTTGATGTCGATGCCGGTCTCGGTGTCGTTCATGTCCTCGGGCACACACATGTCGACGCCACCGATCGCGTCGACGACGTTCGCGAACCCGCCGAACCCGATCTCGGCGTAGTGGTCGATGTGCAGGCCCGTGACTCCTTCGACCGTCTTGACCAGCAGCGACGGGCCGCCGATGGAGAACGCGGCGTTGATCTTGCTCGTGCCGTGGCCCGGGATGCTCACCTCCGAGTCGCGCGGCAGGCTCAGCAACGTCGGCTTCGTGTCGTTGTCCGGGATGTGCGCGATCATGATCGTGTCCGTGCGCTGGCCGCCGCCGGCGGCGGCGACGTCACCGGTCGCGAGCCGCTCCTCATCCGCGGCGCTCAGCCCGTCGCGGCTGTCGGACCCGACGATGAGCCAGTTGGTACCCGCCGCGGCCGCGGGACGGCCCGAGTAGTCGCTCAGTGCGTCGACGCGCTTGATGGAGAACTCCAGGTAGGCCCAGATTCCTCCGATGAACAGCACAATGATGATCAACAGCGTCATCAGCACTTTGCCGAAGCCCCACCGGCGGCGCCGGCGCCTCGGCGGACCGGGTGGCGGGTAGTCGTCCGGCGGCACTTGCCGCGGTGGCATCGGCGGCCGGGGCGCTTCACCCCGTGAGCCGGTGGGTCTCGTCCGCGAGTCGTAGGGGCTGCTGCTCGTGCCCGGCAGCGGCATCATCTGCGCGCGCTGATGCTGTCGCGGGCGTGCGGGCGGCTGCTGTGGCCGGGGCGGCATTCGCCGCCTGCCGTCGTCGCCTCCGTACGTCATCGGTCTCTTCCCCGTTCCCCGATCCGGCGATGTTCGTGCGGGCACAGTAGACCGCACGTCCTCCGAATAGGGACGTTTGGCACCCGACCCGGGTTCATCCCGGCGGGAAAAGCCCTGGTCAGCGCGGGTCGGCGAACCCGAACTGGTGGACTTTGAGGTGGCCGGAGCGGAACCCGGCCTCCGAATAGGCGAGGTAGAACTCCCACATCCGGTGGAACACGTCGTCGAACCCGAAGCCGCGGATGTCCTCCCACCGGGACTGGAACCGCTCGCGCCACAGCTTGAGCGTGCGTGCGTAGTCCTGCCCGAACTCGCGCATGCCGGCGAGCTTGAGCCGGGTGTTCTCGCGCACGCCCTCTTCGACGGCCTGCACGGACGGGATGATGCCGCCAGGGAAGATGTACTTGTGGATCCAGGTGTACGACCGGGCCGAGGCCGCCATCCGGTCGTGGTCCATCGTGATCGCCTGCAGCCCGAACCGGCCACCGGGACGCAGCCGCCTGCCGACGGTGGCGAAGAACGTGGGCCAGTACGACTGCCCGACGGCCTCGATCATCTCGACGCTCACGACCGAGTCGTAGTCGCCGGTGGCGTTGCGGTAGTCGCACAGCTGCACGTCGATACGGTCGGACAGGCCCGCCTCGGCGATGCGCGCATCGGCGAGCACCTTCTGCTCCTGCGAGATCGTCAGCGACGTGACCTTCGCGCCACGTGAGGCCGCGCGGATCGACAGCTCTCCCCAGCCCGTGCCGATCTCGAGCACCTTGCTGCCGTCGCGCACACCGGCGTAGTCGAGCACGCTGTCGAGCTTGCGGTGCTGCGCCTGGGTCAACGTGTCACCGGGCCCGAACAGCGCCGACGAGTACATCATCGACTCGTCGAGGAACGCGCTGAACAGGTCGTTGGACAGGTCGTAGTGGCGGTGGATGTTGTCCCGCGCGCCCTCGATCGTGTTCTCCTCGTGCGCCGGCTGCGTCCGCTCGGCGAACCGGCGGAACCGCTGCAGGAACGGCGGCACGATCGTGGCCAGCTTCTCGGCGAAGCGCGTGAGCACGTCGGCGAGGTCGTCGGCACTCCAATCGCCCACCATGTACGACTCGCCGAAGTCGATCTTCGCGTCGGCGCCGAGGCGGTGGAAGAACGCGGCGGGCCGGTGGATGCGCATCTCCGGCGAGTCGGGGCCGCCGGCGCCGAGCGTGGTGCCGTCGGGAAAGGTCACGCGAAGTTCGAGCGTCTTCACGGCACGGCGGAAGAGCGCTTCCGCGGCGCGGGCGCGCAGCGGCGAATGCGGTGGCGTGGCCAGCCCCGGCCACCGGGTTTCGTCGGGCACCGGCTGCGAGACGGGGCCCGCCGCCCGGTCAACACTCGATGTGGACAAGACACTCCCTCCGGATGGGCTCTTCAAGCCCGCGACTGATGGTATTCCCGGCGACGGCCGGATGTGGTCACCCGCCCCGGATCCGGTCAAACCGGAATGCGCAAGCGCTCGGCCCCGGGCCGGTTCCACGCCTGGCGCAAAGTCTCGTCGGTTTCGCCCACGTCGATCGTTTCAAGTGTGAAAGCACACACCAGCCTGGTCCAGACCGCCGGACGTTTGATCATCGCGTGGCCCTCACCGGTGATCTCGAACCGCGCCAGGCGTTTGGCCAGGTCGCGGGCGCGGTCGGCGAACGCGTGCGAATCGCGCGGTGACGTGATGCGGTCGCGGGTGCCGTGCAGCAGCACGACGGAGCGGCCCGTGACCGCGTCCACCGGCTCCCCCTGCGGCGTCCACGGCGCGAGCGCGCACACCCCCACCACGGCCGGGTCGTCGGCCACCCGCAGCACCACACGCCCGCCCATCGAATGCCCGATGAGCACGACGGGCAGCCCCGGACGCTCGGCCCGGATCCGGTCGAGCGCCCAGCGCGCGTCGTCGAGGGGGTCTTCGGCGGGACCGTTCCAGCCGTAGCGGCGGTTGCGCACGAGGCGCACCTCCAGCCCGGCGTCGCGGCCGGCGCGGTGCAGCGCCTGCGCGAGCGGCACCATGCGCAAGTACGCCGGCCGCAACGGGCCGACCCGCGTGGTGCCGTGCTCGGCGCCACCGTGCAGCACCAGCGCGACGGCCCGAGCCGGGCCGTTCGCACGACGCACCGACACGACGGGTTTTCCGTCCACCAGCCGCCTCCCAGTCACCGGGACCCGAAACGATCAGCTCCCACGCTAATCCACCACGAAGCGTGTCCACGCGCTACATTCGGCGCCCGGACCCCCGACGAAGGGCAGGTGTGGTGAGCGCCACGGAAATCTGGAAGAGCACCTCGGACAAGCTCGCGGCGGTGCGGGACGCCAATGCCGCAGCCGTGTCGGCGGCCGCCGACCTCGTGCTGGGCGTGATCCGGTCCGACGCGCTCGTGTTCACCGCGGGCGCCGGACATTCGCTCGCCGCGGTCGCCGAGACGTTCTACCGAGCGGGTGGGCTCGCCTGCGTCTACCCGCTCTACCACTCGGAACTACTGCCGCTGCACGGCGCGCAGCACAGCACGAAAACCGAGCGCCGCAGCGGATTGGCCGAAGAAGTCCTCGCGGAGCGCGCGCCGGGCCCCGACGACGTGCTCGTGGTGTTTTCGACGTCCGGCGTGAACCCGTATCCGGTGGAGCTGGCCGCTGGCGCTCGCCGCCGGGGAGCGGCGGTGATCGCGGTGACCTCGCGCGAATGCGTGGCCGCGGCGCCGCGCCGGTCGGCGACCACGCTGGTTGAGGAAGGCACCGTGGTACTCGACTCGCTCGTGATCCCCGGCGACGCGAGCCACCCGGCCGATGGCCCCCGCACCGCGCCACTGTCCACTGTGGTCAACGCGTTCCTGTGGAACCTCATTCTGGCCGAGGTGTTCGACCGCGGCACCGCGGAGGGGATCGACGTCCCGCTGTGGCGCAGCTCCAATGTGGAGGGTGGCGACGACGCCAACACCGCGCTGCTGGCCAAATACGGCCCGCGCGTGCCGGCCCTGCGTTGACCACACCCTGAGCGACGGGCGCTCCGGGAAGCGGCTCCGAGCAGCGGCGCGTGCTCGTCAGGCGACGATCGGCTCGTCCTCGTCGAACTGGGTGTGGTGCAGTTCGGCGTAGCGGCCGCCACGGGCGAGGAGGTCGTCGTGGGTGCCGCGTTCGACGATGGCGCCGTCCTCGACCACGAGAATCTGGTCGGCGGCGCGGACGGTCGACAAGCGGTGGGCGATGACGAGAGCGGTGCGGCCTTCCAGTGCGCCGGTGAGGGCTTCGCCGACGGCGGCCTCCGATTCGGAGTCCAGGTGGGCCGTTGCTTCGTCGAGGACCACCACCTTGGGCTGCGCGAGCAGGAGCCGCGCGATCGTGAGGCGCTGGCGTTCGCCGCCGGAGAGCCGGTAACCCCGTTCGCCGACGGTGGTGTCGAGGCCGTCGGGCAGGGAGCGCACCAGCGGTTCGAGGCGCGCCTGCGCCAGTGCCGCCCAGATCTCGTCGTCGGTCACGCCGGGGCGGGCGTAGGCCAGGTTGGCGCGGATCGTGTCGTGGAACAGATGCCCGTCCTGCGTCACCACGCCGACGGTGGCACGCAGCGTGGCGAAGTCGAGGTCCCGTACGTCCACGTCCGACAGCCGGACCGCGCCACCGTCCACGTCGTACAGTCGCGGCAGCAGCGAGGCGATCGTGGACTTCCCGGCGCCCGAGGATCCGACGAGCGCGACCATCTGACCCGGCTCGGCCCGGAAGCTGATGCCGTGCAGCACTTCTTCGCCACCACGGCTGTCCAAAGTGGCCACGTCCTCGAGCGAAGCCAGCGAGAACCGGTCGGCGGCCGGATAGCCGAAACGTACGTCGTCGAACTCCACCGAAACCCCACCCGCCGGCAGGGCCTTCGGCCGCTGTGGTTCCTTGAGCATCGGCTCGAGGTCCAGCACCTCGAAGACGCGCTCGAACGACACGAGCGCCGTCATCACGTCCACGCGCACGTTGGCCAGCGCCGTCAACGGCGTGTACAGCCGGGTCAGCAGCAACGCGAGCGCGACGACGGTGCCGGGTTCGATCTGACCCGTGACGGCCAGATAGCCGCCGAGGCCATAGACCAGCGCCTGCGCCAGCGCGGACACGAGCGTGAGACTCGTCATGAACCAGCGCGTGAGCATCGCCGTGCGCACGCCGATGTCGCGCACGCGCCCCGCGCGGTCGCTGAAGTCGCCGACCTCTTGGCGCGGCCGGCCGAACAGCTTCACGAGCGTGGCACCCGGCGCCGAGAACCGCTCGGTCATCTGAGTGGTCATCCCGGCGTTGAGCTGCGCGGCCTCGCGCTGCAGCCCGGCCATGCGGCGGCCGAGCCGGCGCGCCGGCAGCACGAAGATCGGCAGCAGCACCAGGGCGAACACGGTGACCTGCCACGACAGTGTCACCATCACCACGAGCGAAAGCACCAGCTGGATCACGTTCGTGACCAGACCGGACAGTGTCGCGGTGAACGTGCGCTGCGCGCCGATCACGTCGTTGTTGAGCCGGCTGACGAGCGCGCCGGTGCGGGTGCGCGTGAAGAACGCGATCGGTAGCTTCTGCACATGCGCGAACACGGCGACGCGCAGGTCGAGGATGATCCCTTCACCGATGCGCGCCGACTGCCATCGCTCCGCGAGCCCCAGCCCGGCGTCGAGGATCGCGAGCACGGCGATCACCACGGCAAGCCAGATCACGAGCCCCAGCTGGTGACCGCCGACGATCGCGTCGACGACCTTGCCGGCCAGCACCGGCGTCGTCACGGCCAGCACCGCCGACACGACCGTGAGCACCAGGAAGACGATCAGGCGCACCCAATGCGGCCGGGCGAACCGCGCGACCCGGTTCACGGTGCCACGAGTGAGCGACCTCGGCGTGTCGCCACCGCGCATCGCGGAGCCGAGCAGCGCCCACGCGTTGTCCATACGAAGCCTCCCCAGAATCGGCGAACCGAGGTCCGAACCTCAATATTACTGAAGCTCTTGTCCGGATATGACCTGCACAACGCGGGTTCGTCCGAAGTTCTTCCCGCGGTCCGCTCCCGGCTTATCCGGCGTGCCTCCTCGACCGGCTCCACCTGCCGGCGGCGGTTCGACGGAATCGCCCTCGCGCCGCACGGCGATCGCCACCTGCTCGGCCTGCGGCGCGACCAGCCGCGCTGCGCGTGCTTGAGCGGATGATCGAGCCGGGGCGTCACCACCACCGGTGCTTCGGGGGCGCGACACGCGGTCACTCTATCCTCGCCCCGATCCGTCAGTGGCATCCAGCCAGTGGCAACCAGTCAGCGGCAACCAGTCAGCGGCAACCAGTCAGCGGCACCTTCCGTGGCA
The DNA here is from genome assembly GCA_035551175.1 of Amycolatopsis sp. Classification (GTDB taxonomy): domain Bacteria; phylum Actinomycetota; class Actinomycetes; order Mycobacteriales; family Pseudonocardiaceae; genus Amycolatopsis. Next base: position 54,470 of record DASZNR010000074.1, read on the forward strand.
TTCCCCCTGCCGACCCGGGCCTCACGGCCGTCTTCGAGGCGCTCCCCGGCCGCGCGGCTCACCCCTCACTGGTGATCAGCGCGTGCTCGGTAACCTGACCCGACGGAGACGGCCGGGCGAGCGAGGGGGAAACGGTGCAGCTGCTGATGGCGCCGGCCAGGGCGGTCACCGGTCGCGCCGGGCGGGTGCTCACATGGGACGTCGTGTTCTACCTCGGCTGTTTCGCGTTCGCGCTGATCTCCGCACTGGTGTCCGAGTTCTACGGCTACCGGATCTGGGGCACGTTCGCCGCGGCCGCCTACGGGTTCGCGGCGGCCCACAGTGGCTGGCTGCTCGTGTCGGCGCGACTGGGCCGGACCGTGCGCGGACGGCTCGGTTCCCGGTGGTGCGGCATCGCGGTGATCGTGCTGCTCGCGATGATCGTGCCGCTCGTGGTGCTCGTGATTCGCCGCCTGACGGGCGTCGACTGGCTGATCACCCCATTTTCGTGGGCGGCGCAGCCCGAGGTGTGGGTGATCGAGCGCAGCGCGAGCCTGCTGCTGCACAACGGCACGCCGTATGTCGACGTGAACACTCTCGGCCGCCCACCGGAAGTGAACGATTACACACCGTACGGTCCGGTGATGACGGTGTTCGGTCTTCCGCGCGCGTTGTTCGGCGGAACACCGTTGACCGATGCACTCACCGACGCGCGGTGGATGTTCGCACTTTGTGCGTCTCTCTGCGTGATCACTTCGCTACGAATGCTGAAATGGCCGAGAATTCCGGTTCTTTCGGCACAATTGGCAATCGCCTGCCCACTCACCGCATTGACGTGGGCAGTGGCCGGACCCGACCTCGCCATTGTCGGACTGCTCGTACTCGCCTGCACACTCGCTGCGACGGGACGTGCGGGCTGGTCCGGTTTCGTACTGGCGCTGGTGATCAGCGCGAAGCTGATCGTCGCGCCGGCGGCGGCCGTGCTGGCGGTGTTCCTGTTCTGCGGACGGCGGGCGCAGGCACAAGAGCACGACGAAAAACCGCGTGACCGCAAGGCACTCACGTGGTTCGTGACCACTTTGGTCACCGCGACGGTGGCGTTGCACCTGCCGGTGTACCTGGTCGCGCCGGACGCGTTCGTGGAGCACGTGATCCGGTTCCCGCTCGGGATGGGCGAGGTGCGTTCGCCCGCGGCGAGCCCGCTTCCGGGCCACCTGATCGCGGAAACCGGATCAGCGGGCCGCGTGATCTCACTCGTCCTGGTAGCGGCCGCGGGGGCCGCGATGCTGGTGTGGCTGGTACGCCGTCCCCCCGCGACGGGATCCGCCGCGCTCTTGCGGATTGCCGTCGGACTCGGCGCGTTGATCCTGCTCACCCCGGCAACCCGCTACGGCTACCTGGTTTATCCCTCGGTACTGCTCGGTGCGGTGCTGGCCTTCCGAGCGGCCGAACAGGCACTGCGCCCCCCGCGCAGTGAACCTGGTGTTGCTACTTCTTTTTGACCCGAGTAGCCCCGCCGCGCCCCCGCAGCTGGACTCCGGACTCCGAGAGAACCCGGTGGACGAACCCGTAGGACCGCCCGGTCGACTCGGCAAGAGCCCGGATGCTCGAGCCCTTCTCGTATTTCTTCTTCAGGTCAGCGGCCAGCTTGTCGCGCGTGTTGCCGGTGATCCGCGCGCCTTTCTTGAGATCAGCCACGTCGATCGCCGTCCCGCCGAGTGGAGTTGCGGGCCAGTTAACGGCCCCTGCCGGGGCAATGATCGAACACTGAGCGCCGGAATGCCAGACGACAGACGTAAAACAACCGAAACTGCGATCACATTGGGCCAATCAAGTGCTCAACGCGCTGGCGCAAGCACCCGAATGGACGCATCTGATCAAGCCAGCTGGACAAGTTCCAGATAATCCTCGGACCAATGGTCCTCGGTACCGTCGGGCAGGAGGATCACCCGTTCCGGCTCCAGCGCCTCGACCGCGCCTGGGTCGTGGGTCACGAGCACGACAGCACCGGCGAAGCTGCGCAGCGCGTCCAGGACCTGCGCACGGCTCGCGGGGTCCAGGTTGTTGGTCGGCTCGTCGAGGAGCAGCACGTTTGCCGCGCTGGAGACCAGCCCGGCCAGCGCCAGGCGCGTTTTTTCACCGCCGGACAGCGTGCCGGCAGGCTGGTCGAGCTGTTCGCCTGTGAAGAGGAAGGAGCCGAGGAGGTTGCGCAGCTCTTGAGCACCCGTGTCCGGCGCGAGATGACGAATGTTTTCCCACACCGACGCTTGATGGTCAAGAGTTTCGTGTTCCTGTGCGTAATAGCCCAAACGCAATCCGTGACCCGGTTCCACGGAACCGGTATCCGGGGTTTCCATCCCGCCGAGAAGCCGCAGCAATGTCGTCTTCCCGGCGCCGTTCAGACCGAGCACGACGACCTTCGAACCGCGATCGATCGCGAGGTCCACGCCGGTGAAGATTTCGAGGGAACCGTAGGACTTCGACAGGCCTTCGGCGGTGAGCGGTGTCCTTCCGCACGAGGCTGGGTCGGGAAACTTGATGCGCGCGACCTTGTCGGCCTGGCGGGTCTCGTCGAGCGCCGAGAGCATCTGCTCCGCGCGGCGCGCCATGTTCTTGGCGGCCACGGCCTTCGTCGCCTTCGCGCCGAGCTTCGCGGCCTGCTGCTGCAGGGCCGAAGCCTTCTTCTCGGCATTCGCGCGCTCTCGACGGCGGCGCTTCTCGTCGGTCGCACGCGCGTCGAGGTACCGCTGCCAGCTCATGTTGTAGACGTCGAGCTCGGCGCGCGTGGCGTCGAGGAACCAGACCTTGTTCACGACGTCGGCGAGCAGCTCGACGTCGTGACTGATCACCACGAGCCCGCCGTCGTGCTGCTTGAGGAAGCCGCGCAGCCAGGTGATCGAATCGGCGTCGAGGTGGTTGGTCGGCTCGTCCAGCAGAAGGATCGTCTCGGACTTACCGCCCGCGCCCGCTTCGGCTGCCGCGAACAGGATCCGCGCCAGCTCCACGCGCCGGCGCTGACCGCCCGAGAGGGTGTTGAGCGTCTGTGTGAGCACGCGGTCGGGCAGGCCCAGATTCGAGCAGATGCGCGCGGCTTCGCTCTCCGCGGCGTAACCGCCGAGGGAGGCAAACCGCTCTTCGAGCCGGCTATAGCGGTTGATGGCCTTGTCGCGCTGGCGATCGTCGACGAGCTCCGACATCACCGTCTGCGCCTTTTCCATGTCGCGCAGCAAGGTGTCGAGCCCGCGCGCGGACAACACGCGGTCCTTCGCCGTGACGGACAGGTCGCCTTCACGCGGGTCCTGGGGCAGGTAGCCGAGCTCGCCGCTGCTGCGCACTTCGCCGGCGTGTGGCTCGCCCTCGCCCGCGAGGACCTTCAGCGACGTGGTCTTGCCCGCGCCGTTGCGCCCGACGAGACCGATGCGGTCGCCCGGCTGGATGCGGAGGGTGGCGCCGCCCAGCAGAATGCGCGAGCCGGCACGCAGCTCGAGGCCAGTGGCCGTGATCAAGTGAACTCCCGGAATCGGGGGTGGATTGTGGACAGCATCGAGGGCCGGCCTCGCCCGCCGGTCGCGCACCGCGCGGGATCCGGGCGTCCGGCACCGCGGTTACTCCCTGAGGATCTCCCTGTCCACGCCCCCAGTGTACGGGTCGGCGTCGAGCGGTTTTCCACGCCGTGGCCGGGCTCACCCCCGCCCGACCGTCGGATGCCAGTTGTCCGGCCCACGACCACCACGCGGCCGACCACGGCAACCGGAAGCGGTCCGTCCAGAGTGGACAGGGCGGAGGGCGCTCCTGCTTGCCGGCCTGCCGGGCGCGGCCGTGCTCAGAGCACGAAGGAGTCCGACCAGGGCTGCATCGCGCGGCCCGACAGCGCGTCGAGCAGCGACATGGCCTGCTTGTCGGTCAGCGACGACACGAAGTCGACCACTGCCCGCCCGCGCGCGAGGCCGCGCACGGCGTCCGTTCCCGTCACGCTTTCCCCGGTCGCACCCACGAGCAGCTCGGGCGCCGTCCTCGCCACGGCGCTGTACTCGTCGTGCGCGAGCTCCACGAGGTCGTGCAGCCGCCGCGGCAGCCGGCTGACCTCGTCGCGGTCGAGCAGCCACGCGTCGAGCGCGTCGACGAGTGAGGTCACGAGGCTCGCCTGCCCACGCTGGTGCAACGCGAGCTCGGGACGCAGCAGCACGAACCGCCGGTGCACGAACTTCAGCACCTGCACTTCGTGCCATTGCGCCGGGTGCAGCGACACGTGCCCGGAGCGGGGAGTCGGCGACGACAGCACGAACACCCCGTCGACCAGGCGGGAGGTCCAGTTCGCGGAAAAGGCGGCCGTGGCCTGTTCGGCTTCGACCGAACCGTCGAAGCCGGCGGCGAGCAGCCCGTCGACGAGCTCTCGCTGCACGCGGCGGACGGCGGCGGCGAACGCGTCGTCGTCGACGATCCACCCGTCCTTGAGGTGCATGCGCCGGCGCATCAGCTCCAGCGAACGGCCCGGACGGCGCAGCTCGGCAGCGAGCCGCGACCCGTCGAGTGCGGCGAGGTCCGTCGCGTGCTCGAGCCACTCCCCCAGCTCGGCAGCCACGGGCGCGTGCTGCAGCACGCCGATGCGGTGGAAGTCCTGGAGGTCGTGGATCGCGTAGGCGATGTCGTCGGCGGTGTCCATCACCGACGCCTCCACGGTCTGCTGCCACTGTTCGACGCGGCCGGTGAACGGGCCGCGCGCCTGCGCGAAGTCGTCGAGTTCCGTGACGTAGGCGGAGAACTTGCTCGCGCCCGTGCCCGGCGCGCCGGCTGGTTCGGCGGCCCCGCGCGGCGGCGTCGGCATGGCCGTCGGGTGCGGCTGCGGATGGTGCAGCCGCGCCCACGGGTACTTGAGCACCGCCGCGCGCACGGCCGTGGTGAGGTCGAGGCCGATGGCCGACGGGCCGCGCACATCGGTGGTCGTGAGGATGCGGAACGTCTGCGCGTTGCCTTCGAAACCGTCGGCGAGGCCGAAGCGGTGGCGGGCGATGCGATCGAGCGTCTGCTCGCCGAGATGCCCGAACGGGGGGTGCCCGAGGTCGTGGGCGAGCGCGGCGGCTTCGCAGACGTCCGGGTCGCAGCCGCCGAGTTTGGCCGCCAGCTCGGCCGCGGCGCCGTCGCCGCTGAGTCGCTCGGCGACCGCGCGGGCGACCTGCGCGACCTTGAGGCTGTGGGTGAGCCGGTTGTGCAGCAGGCCGGCGCCGCCGGCGTTGACGACCTGCGTGACCCCGCCGAGCCGCGCGAAGAAGGGTGACGCGGTGATGCGGTCGCGATCGATGCGGAAGGGGCTCGTCGCGAGGTCGGTGTACCCGCCCGCCGAGCTCGACGGGTCCCGGCGCGCGGCCCTCGGGTCGGTCTCGTCCATGCGGACCACCGTATCCGTCCCGAGATCCGGCGTGGGGCAGGATCGAAGCGATGACCGACGTGCTGATCGCCGGCGGCGGACCGGCCGGGTGGGCGCTCGCGCAGGCCTGCGCGCGACGCGGGCTCGCGACCACGCTCGTCGACGCCGCGCCGCGGGCGCCCTGGCGCAACACCTACGGCGCGTGGGCCGACGAGCTGCCCGTGCTGCCGCCCTCGGCGATCGCTTCGGCACCCGAGGCCACGATTGCGTACGGCACGCGCGAGCACCGGCTCGTGCGGCCGTACCGGGTGCTCGACAACGCCGGGCTGCGCGCGTGGCTCGGCACCGCGCCCGTCACGGTTGTCGCGGGGCGGGTCGAGCGCGCGGAGTACGGCCGGTTCGGCGCCACGGTGGTGCTCACCGACGACCGGCGGCTCGCGGCGGCCGTGGTGGTCGACACGTCGGGCGCGCACCGCGTGCTGACCGGCGGTCCGGCGCGCGGCGCTCGTGCCGAGCAGACGGCCTACGGGCTCGTGCTTCCCGCCGCCGACGCCGAGCGGCTGGTGCCCGGTGCGGCCACCACGGCCGTAGTCATGGATTGGCGCGGCGGCACGTCGAGTTTCCGCTACGTGCTGCCACTCGGCGACGGTTCGGTGCTCGTGGAGGAGACGTCGCTCGCGCGACGGCCGGGCGTTCCCATCGACGAGCTGGCGACTCGGTTGCGGACCCGGCTCGCCGACGTCGGCCTTTGGGTGTTCGAGCGGGAGGAGCGGGTGCGGATCGTGCTCGACCTGCCGCTGCCCGGCCGGATCGCGGCGGTGCCGCTCGGGGTCGGCGCGGTGCCGTTCGGGGTCGCGGCGGGGCTCGTGCACCCCGCGACGGGGTTCAGCGTGGCGACGGCGCTGCGGTTCGCACCGCGCGTGGCCATGGCGATCGCGGGCGCGTTCGACGAGGGACCGGCGGCGGCCGCCCGGGCCGCACACCGGGCACTGTGGACAGCCGAGGCACGCGCCGTGCACGCGTTGCGTCGGTACGGTTTGCGTGCTTTGCGGCAAATGTCCGCCGCTGAGCTCGCCGAGTTCTTCGATCTCTTCTTCGCGGCACCCGAGTCCACGCAACGGGCGTTCACGTCCGGCCGTGAAGACCTGTCCGGCACATTCACGGCGATGGCCCGGTTGTTCGGCGCAGCGCCGCCCCGAATCCGGGCTCGGCTGGCCGGGTGGCGATGATCGTGGCGACGAACCTGGCGATGAACGTGGCGATGAACGTGGCGATGAACACTGCTCGAATACGGTTCGGTTCGCCGACGGAATCGGCATGAGCGAGAACGGACCCGCAACGAAACCTTCGTGAAGCAGACTCACGTTCCGCGGAATCCGCCGAGCGGGACCGATCAGGTGAAACGATCGAGGTCCTCGGAGTGGATCCGCTGGTCACAGCCGCGAGTCGGGTCACCCCGCACTGACCGCGCCTGCAGGCGATGCCGGGCATTTCACACTTTCGGCGGTGCGCGGAAACTGTCCCGATCGGGTGATCACACCGATCCCGTTACTCCGGTTCAGGTAACTCAGGTTCCGGCGCGGTGAACATCTGCTGACAACGGTTTCCTTCCGCGCGAGAGGATGCGACGATCTTCCGCGTGACGACGCCCCGTGCGGTCCGGTTCGCCTTCCAGCCGATGTACAGCCTGCACACCGGTGGCGTTGTCGCGTACGAAGCGCTCGCCCGTCCGGGCAAAGGAACCGCCCACGAACTGCTCGCCGAGGCGCGCCGGGCCGGCCGCCTCGCCGAGGTCGACCTCGGGCTGGCCGCGACCGCTGTCCGCCAGGAGGCCGAACGGCCGAGCGCGCTGCCACTGCACCTGAACATCTCCGCCCGCACGCTCGCGTCGGGTCCCGCCGTCTTCGACGAGCTGATCGGCGAGCTGAGCGGAGCGGGCAGGCGGACCCGAGACGTCGTGCTGGAGATCGGCCCGCCGTTCACGCACCTGCCGGCGGACCGGCTCCTCGCCGGGATGCGTGCGCTGACCGAACTGGGCTTCCGCCTCGCGCTCGACGGGCTCGGCCGCGGTGATCTTCCCCTCGCGCTGCTCGTGCAGGCACCGGTGGACCTGGTGAAGCTGGACCGCAGCGTGCTGCGCGGACTGCCGGACGACCCGGCCGCCGTCGCCGTCGTCGAGTCGCTGCTGCACTTCACGAGCCGCACCGGACTCCGGCTGGTCGCCACGGGCATCGAAACCGGTCCGCAGCTCGACGCGGCGGTCGGGCTCGGCGTGCGGATCGCGCAGGGGAACCTGCTCGCGCCGCCCGCGGCGCACCGCAGCGCGACCGCGGCCGGCGCACTGGTGCCCGACGACCGCCGGGCTCCCGCCCCACCACAGGCACCGCGCGTCGGCGATTTCCTGCGCCCCGCGACGACGCTGCCCTCCGACGCGACCTGCGACGCCGTCCGCGAAGTCCTCGCGGCGGCCGACGCGCCGACCGGAGTGGTCGGCGTCGACGCCGAGAACCGTCCACAGTGGTCAGTCGATCGCACGCGGTTCCTGGTGGCCGTCACAGGTCCATACGGTCATGCGCTGCACGCGAAGCGTCCCGCCGAGCGCCTCGCGGACAAACCCCACACGATCGAGGCAACGGCGAGTGCGCTGGAGTTCCTCGAGCTGGTGACCGACGCCGACTGGGGTCGCACGGGCGACGACGTCGTGGTGGTCGACGCCGCGGGCCGCACGCTCGGCGTGGTGCTGGTGACAGAGGTCGTCCGCGGGGTCGCGGAGGCCAAGGTCGAGGAGGCCGTGGCACTGAATCCGCTCACGCGGCTGCCGGGCAGCGAGGTCGTGGCCCGCGACGTCGAGCGCCGCATCTCGTCCGGCGAACAGTTCGTGGTGGGGTGGCTCGACGTCGACTCGTTCAAGTCGGTCAACGACAACGCAGGCTTCGCCGCGGGCGACGACCTCATCCGCGCTCTCGGCGAGACCCTCACGGACCTCACCCGCCGCCTCCCCCGCATGCGCGTCTCCCACGTCGGCGGCGACGACTTCCTCGTCGTCTCCGACGTCGACGAGATCGGCACGGTCGCCGCCGCCCTCCTCGACACCCACTGGTCCGCCGAGGGCATGCCCGTCACCGTCTCCTTGGCCACCCTCGTGTGCGGCAGTGGCTCCATCCCGTCCTACCGCGACGCCTCCAGGCTGCTGGCGCCGCTGAAAAAACGCGCCAAAGCGGTGCCGGGCGCGAGTTGGGTGCTGTCCCGCCCGGGCTCCGAGCGAGTGGAAATCCTCCGCGGCATCGGCCGCGACGTCGCCGTCAGCAGCTCCGCCTGACCCGAAGGACGGCGGCCGAACCCCCGCCGGCCCTGGCACGCCAGCTGCGACCGACGGCACAAGCGGCGGGACCGCCGCAGCATTACGCCGCCAGAAGCAGATCGGGCGCGCTGATCGCCCCACCCAGCCCCAGGGACACCGCCGCTCATCAGCGTCCGCACGGGCTTTGTGATCCTCGGTCGCGCGCCTCCCTCCACTATGGACGACGGGAGGGAGACGCACCCGGACCGACGTCAGTACACCGTCGTGGTCACGCGCGTGCCGAACTCCTCGCCCGCGCCGAAGCCGTTCGCCCACAGCTGCTCGACCTTCGCGGCTTCTTCCGCGCTGGGCTCGGCGTTCTTGCACGAGGTACCCGGACCGTGGCCCGACATCAGCTCCGAGCACGGCCCCTCGTAGTCGTCCGGCAGCCCCAGATTGTGACCCAGCTCGTGCGCCGCGATCCGGGTCGGGTCGAATCCCTCCGCGACCTGGCTGGTGTCCAGGTAGACGTCCCCGGTGCCGTGGCCGTCCGTCTGCGTGTACGACCCACCGCTGTGGATCTCGTGGAAGACCACCGTGCCCCCGGAGTCCTTCTTCACAAGCTTCACGTCGTCGACCGCGGCGTTCCAGTTCGCGGCACCCTGATCAATCTGCGACAGGTAATCCGGAGCCCCGCTCGAGGTGTAGTACACCGTCGTCACAGCCGCCGCCGAGGCGTCCGGACCCGCGACCAGACCCATTCCCAGCGGCGCCGCCAGGGCCACCGCCACCACCGCGACCCGTCCGAACCCGCGTGCCTTCATCCACGTCTCCTTCGCAGAACGATGCCGACGGTCTCGACGTTAGGAGTTCACGAAGAACGCGACCACGTCCGAAAGTCGGTGACCCGTACCGTTCGCCGGCTGGATCCGCCGAGAATGAGCGTGATCAGTCATCGACCCACCGGCGGGCCCGCGGCTGTTCTTCGCCGCCTTCCTCCGGAGCTCGTGACGATAGCGATCAAACCGATGAACCCGAGCAGGAACACCACGGCGCCGCCGAGGGCCAGGTACCGGCCCTCGGGCAGTCCCATGTCCTCAGTGGACGCTCCGGGCAGGCCGGCGTCGGTGAAGGCGGTCGTGGGGACGAGGGACACGGATGAGAAGAGCGTGCCTCTCGCGACGATCACACCGTCCACCTTGGACAGGGGAATGGCCCCGCCGCCGGGGGCGTAGACAAAGCGCCGGGAATCATCGGTGATGTCGCGCCGATCGCCCGCGACGAAGATCGAACCCGGTGGCACCTGCGCCTCGAACCCCAGGGCCCCGACCGAGAGTGGCACCACCGGATCGAGGTAGGGCTCCGTGATCGCCTTACCGTTGACCTGCAGCCGGTTGTCCGGTCCGCAGCAGACGACGTGGTCGCCTCCGACGGCGATCACGCGCTTGACGAGGTGGTAACCGGGTGGGAAACCCGGGAACGCGTCCGCCTGGAACGAAACCAGGTCGCCCCGGTGGATCTCGTGGCTCCCGGCCCAGTGAAGAACCATGGGCTCGCCGGCTCTGATCGTGGTTTCCATGGACTGTCCGCCGATGCGCACCGTGCCGTAGCCGAGCACTTTCACCACCCCGGTCGCCACCAGCGCGGCACCAGCCACGACGAATACCACGAAAAGCGCCAGAAGCGGCGAAAACCGGCGTGTGCGAGGCGGCGCCGCCGGAGGCGCCGGGAAGTCGGTCACGCACGTCTATCGGGCCCGCCCGAGGGGCGTTACGCTCCGCGCGGGGCGTACATGATCACGGCGACGCCGGCGAGACACAGCAGCGCACCGATGATGTCGAACCGGTCGGGGCGATATCCGTCGGCGATCACGCCCCACGCGAGGGAGCCCGCCACGAACACCCCGCCGTAGGCGGCGAGGATGCGACCGAAGTGCGCATCCGGCTGCAGTGTGGCGACGAAGCCGTACACGCCGAGCGCCACGATTCCCCCACCGACCCACGCCCATCCCCGGTTCTCCCGTACGCCCTGCCACACGAGCCACGCGCCGCCGATCTCCAGCACCGCGGCCGCGAGGAACAGCACGATCGAACGGAGGACCGTCATGAGCCGCCTCGGTGCATCATGATCCCGTCATAACATTCGCAGCCCGTCGCCGTGCCACCGGTTCCGCCCGAGCGCACACCGGCCGGCTTCGGGCGGCGCCTCCGGTGGCCCGTAGCGCAGAACAGGCCACCACGCTCGGTGCGGAGTGGCCTGTTCCGTGGAAAGTGCTCAGACGGTGAACCCGAGCGCACGAAGTTGCTCGCGGCCGTCTTCGGTGATCTTTTCCGGGCCCCACGGTGGCATCCAGACCCAGTTGATGCGGAAATCGCTGACGAGACCACCGGAGGTGAGGGCGGCGGCGGTCTGATCCTCGATGACGTCGGTGAGGGGGCAGGCGGCCGACGTGAGGGTCATGTCCAGCGTGGCGGAGTTGTCGGTCTCCACCCGGATGTCGTAGACCAGGCCGAGGTCGACGACGTTGATCCCGAGTTCAGGATCGACGACATCGCGCATCGCCTCTTCGATGTCTTCGATTTTGGCGACGTCGGCGGGAACCGACGGCGCGGCCTGTTCCGGCAGATCGGAGGGGGTGCGGCCCTCGCGCACGTCCGTCACTTCTTCGCTCATGCCTTCTCAGCTCCTGTGGTGGTGCGGGCCACGGCGTCCTTGAACGCCATCCAGCCGAGGAGTGCGCACTTCACGCGCGCCGGATACTTGGCGACGCCGGCGAACGCGATGCCGTCCTCGAGCACTTCCTCGTCGGGTTCGATCTTGCCCTTGCCCTGCATCAGTTCCACGAAGGCGTCCATGGTGGTGAACGCCTCCTCCACGGTGTGGCCCACGACGAGGTCGGTCAGCACCGACGCCGAAGCCTGGCTGATCGAGCAGCCCTGCCCCTCGTAGGAAACGTCGGTGACCTTGTCGTCGTCGAGCTTGACCCGCAGCGTCACCTCGTCGCCGCAGGTCGGGTTGACCTGGAACGACTCGGCGTCATACGGCTCGCGCAGGCCACGCCCGTGCGGATTCTTGTAGTGGTCCAGGATGATGTCCTGGTACATGCTCTCGAGATTCATCACGCGACCCCGAAGAACTTCTGCGCCTCGCGGACCCCGTCGACCAACGCGTCCACTTCGGACAGTGTGTTGTACAGGTAGAACGTGGCCCGCACGGTCGCCTGCACCGAGCACGCCCGGTGCAGCGGCCACGCGCAGTGGTGCCCCACGCGCACCGCGACGCCCACGCTGTCGAGCACCTGACCGGCGTCGTGCGGGTGCACGCCGTCGATCACGAACGACACCGCGCCGCCGCGGTCGGCCAGGTCGGTCGGCCCGACGATCCGCACACCCTCGATCGCGCCGACGCCCGCGAGCGCGTGCTCGGTGAGCCGGTGCTCGTGCTCGGCGACGCGATCCATGCCGATCGCGGTGAGGTAGTCCACGGCCGCGCCGAGGCCCACGGCCTGCGACGTCATCGGCACGCCCGCCTCGAACTTCTGCGGCGGCGGTGCCCACGTGGAACCTTCCATGCGGACCATCTCGATCATCGAACCGCCCGTGAGGAACGGCGGCATCGCCTCGAGCAGCTCACTGCGCCCGTACAGCACACCGACGCCCGACGGACCGAGCATCTTGTGCCCCGAGAACGCCGCGAAGTCCACGTCCAGCGCCTTCAGGTCCACGGCCCCCTGGCCGTACACACCGTGCGGCACCGACTGGCACGCGTCGAGCACCGTCAGCGCACCGACGGACTTCGCCTTCGCCACCAGCACGTCGACCGGGTTGACCGTGCCGAGCACATTGGACTGGTGCACGAAGGCGACCAGCTTGGTGCGCGGCGTGATCAGCTCGTCGAGTTCGGAAAGGTCGAGGCGGCCCTCGGGCGTCACCTTGAACCACTTCAGCGTCGCCCCGGTGCGCTGGCACAGCTGTTGCCATGGCACGAGGTTCGCGTGGTGTTCCATCTCGGTGACCACGATCTCGTCGCCAGGGCCGACCCGGAACCGCTCCGCCTCGGGACCGGCCGTGGACGCGTTGCTCATCGAATAGGCCACGAGGTTGATGCCCTCGGTGGCGTTCTTCGTGAACACGAGCTCCTCGGGCGAAGCCCCGACGAACTCCGCGATCCGCGCACGGGCGGACTCGTAGGCGTCGGTGGCTTCCTCGGCGAGCTGGTGCGCGCCGCGGTGCACAGCGGCGTTGGAGGTCTCGAGGAACTCGCGCTCCGCGTCGAGGACCTGCACCGGCCGCTGCGAGGTCGCGCCGGAGTCCAGGTACACCAAGGGTTTCCCGTCACGCACCGTGCGGGACAGGATGGGGAAGTCGGCACGCAGTGCCGCCACGTCAAGGGGAACAGAGTTGGTCGGGCTGTTCGCCGTGGTGGTCATCGAGCCAACTCCTCTCGGTGTAGTCGGGAACTTCTCGTGCGCGGGCTCAGAGCGCTGCGGGCTCGGCCTTGCCCACGTACTTCACGTAACCGTTCTCCTCGAGCTCGTCGGCGAGTGCCTTGCCGCCGGACTCGACCACGCGCCCGTCGGCGAACACGTGCACGAAGTCCGGGGTGATGTGCCGGAGGATGCGGGTGTAGTGCGTGATCAGCATGACGCCGACCTCGCTCTGCGACTTGTATTCGTTGACGCCGTCACTCACCACGCGAAGCGCGTCGACGTCGAGGCCCGAATCGGTCTCGTCGAGAATCGCGATCTTCGGCTTGAGCAGCGCCAGCTGCAGGATCTCGTGCCGCTTCTTCTCACCACCGGAGAAACCCTCGTTGACCGAGCGCTCCGCGAACTCCTGCGAGATGCCGAGTTTGCCCATCTCGTCCTTGACCTCCTTGACCCAGTGGCGCAGCTTGGGGGCCTCGCCACGGACCGCGGTGGCCGCGGTGCGGAGGAAGTTGGACATCGAAACGCCGGGAACCTCGACCGGGTACTGCATGGCAAGGAACAGGCCGGCGCGGGCACGCTCGTCCACGCTCATGTCGAGCACGTTCTCGCCGTCAAGCAGCACCTCGCCGGAGGTCACCTGGTACTTCGGGTGGCCGGCGATGGCGTAGGACAGGGTGGACTTGCCGGAGCCGTTGGGGCCCATGATCGCGTGCGTCTCACCCGACTTGATCGTCAGGTTCACGCCCTTGAGAATTTCCTTGGCGCCCTCGTCGGTGGTGACCGAGGCGTGCAAATCCTTGATTTCCAGGGTAGCCATTTCTTCGTTTCCTAAAGTCTGCGGTGGACGGCGTCAGGCGCCAACGGCTTCGAGCTCGGCCTCGATCGCGGCCTCGAGGCGCTCACGCACCTCGGGAACATCGATCTTCACCAGGATCTCGTGGAAGAACCCGCGAACGACCAGTCGCCGCGCAGCCTCCTCCGCGATCCCGCGCGACTGGAGGTAGAACAACTGCTCGTCGTCGAACCTTCCCGTCGCGCTCGCGTGTCCGGCACCTTCGATCTGGCCGGTCTCGATCTCGAGGTTCGGCACCGAGTCCGCGCGCGCTCCCGGCGTGAGCACCAGGTTGCGGTTGAGCTCGTAGGTGTCGGTGGCCTCGGCCGCGGCCCGGATCAGCACGTCACCGATCCAGACGGTGTGCGCGTCCGGTCCTTCACCCGCACTGCCCTGCAGCGCGCCCTTGTACATCACGCGCGACTTGCAGTTCGGCACCGCGTGGTCGACGAAGAGGCGGTGCTCCTGGTGCTGCCCCTTGTCGGCGAAGTAGACGCCGAGCATCTCGACGTCGCCGCCCTTGTCCGCGAAGGTCGCGGTGGGCGAGACCCGAACGAGGTCGCCGCCGAGCGTGATGACGGTGTGCCGCAGATTGGCGTCACGGCCCAGCTTCAGGTGCTGCTCGGAGACGTGCACCGCGTCGTCGGCCCAGTCCTGGACGCTGACCACGGTGACCTTGGCCCCGTCGCCGATCACGAACTCGACGTTGTCCGCATACGTGCCCGAACCCACGTGGTCGAGCACGATCACGGCTTCGGCGAACGGCTCGGCGCGCACCTGCAGGTGCCCGTACGCGACCTCGCCCTCACCGGGACCGTGGATCCGCAGCACCGACGGCTTCGACGCGGCGGTCTCCTTCGGCACCGTGACGACCGTGGCGGACGTGAACGACGAGTACGCCTGCGCGGCGATCCGGTCGCTCGGCACGCCGGCCTCGCCGAGGCGCGCGTCTTCGCGCCCGACGGTCTCGATCTTCAGTTCCGGCGCGGCGTCGGTCTCCAGCTTGATTTCGCCGGAGGCGACAGCCGTGCCGTCGTGCAGGCCACGCAGGCGCTTCATCGGAGTGAAGCGCCAGTTCTCCTCGCGCCCGCCCGGGACCTCGAAGGCCTCGACGTCATAGGAGGTGAACCGCTCCGCGCGGGAAGCGGCGGGGATGACCGCACCTTCCCGCAGCGACTCGGCGACGTTGCTCTCAGTGACCGAGTTCTCAGTAACCGACATGACTAGCCGACGGACCCTTCCATCTGGAGCTCGATCAGGCGGTTCAGCTCGAGCGCGTACTCCATCGGCAGCTCGCGCGCGATGGGCTCCACGAACCCGCGCACGATCATCGCCATGGCCTCGTCCTCGGCCAGGCCGCGGGACATCAGGTAGAACAGCTGCTCTTCGCTGACCTTCGACACGGTGGCCTCGTGACCCATGGACACCTCGTCGTTGCGGATGTCCACGTACGGGTACGTGTCCGACCGCGAGATGGTGTCCACCAGTAGCGCGTCACACACCACCGACGAACGCGAGTGGTGCGCCCGCTTCGCGACCCGCACGAGACCGCGGTAGGAGGTACGGCCGCCGCCGCGCGCCACCGACTTCGACACGATCGTCGACGACGTGTGCGGCGCGAGGTGCTCCATCTTGGCGCCCGCGTCCTGGTGCTGGCCCTCGCCCGCGAACGCGACCGACAGGACCTCGCCCTTGGCGTGCTCGCCCATGAGGAAGACCGACGGGTACTTCATGGTCACCTTGGAGCCGATGTTGCCGTCGACCCACTCCATGGTGGCGCCCTCTTCGCACTTGGCGCGCTTGGTGACCAGGTTGTAGACGTTGTTCGACCAGTTCTGGATCGTCGTGTAGCGGCAGCGGCCGCCCTTCTTCACGATGATCTCCACGACCGCCGAGTGCAGCGAGTCGGACTGGTAGATCGGGGCGGTGCAGCCCTCGACGTAGTGCACGTACGCGTCTTCGTCGACGATGATCAGCGTCCGCTCGAACTGGCCCATGTTCTCCGTGTTGATCCGGAAGTAGGCCTGCAGCGGGATGTCGACGTGCACGCCCTTCGGCACGTAGATGAACGAGCCGCCCGACCACACGGCGGTGTTCAGCGCGGAGAACTTGTTGTCCCCGGCGGGAATCACGGAACCGAAGTGCTCTTGGAAGATCTCCGGGTGCTCCTTGAGCGCGGTGTCCGTGTCGAGGAACAGCACACCCTGTGCCTCCAGGTCCTCGCGGATCTGGTGGTACACGACCTCGGACTCGTACTGCGCCGCGACGCCGGCGACGAGGCGCTGCTTCTCCGCCTCGGGGATGCCCAGCTTGTCGTAGGTGTTCTTGATGTCTTCGGGAAGCTCTTCCCAGCTGGCCGCCTGCTTCTCCGTGGAGCGCACGAAGTACTTGATGTTGTCGAAGTCGATCCCGGAGAGGTCGGCCCCCCAGTTCGGCATCGGCTTCAGCTCGAAGAGCTTGAGCGCCTTCAAGCGGGCTTCGCGCATCCACTCCGGCTCGGACTTCTTCGAGGAGATGTCGGTGACGACGTCCTCGTTGAGTCCGCGGCGGGCGGTCGAGCCCGCCTCGTCGGAGTCGGCCCAGCCGAACGCGTACTTGCCAAGGGACTCGATGGTCTCTTCCTGGCTCAGTGGCGCGGTGGTGGGAGTGCGCTGCTCGGCAGCGGCAGTCATGCGGGTTTCCCTCCATTCGGGATCCGTGCTGTAGTCCCCTCCAACGGCAGAGCCGGCTCGGCCGCCTCGGTCGTCACAGGAGACTTCGTGCTGTCCGGCCGGGGAACAGCCGGAATACCCGCCGCCGGTGCGACGGGTACGTGTGTGGTGCACGCGTTGTCACCGCGTGCGATCGTCGCCAGCCGCTGCACGTGGGTGCCGAGCAGGCGAGCGAAGGCTTCGGTCTCGGCCTCGCACAGCTGCGGGAACTCCGCGGCGACGTGCGCGACCGGGCAATGGTGCTGGCAAAGCTGAGCTCCGACGGCTCCGGCACTGTCGCCGGGGCCGGCCGGGACCCCGACCTGACGGGTCGACGCAGCGTAGCCCTCCCGCGTCAGCGCGGTGGCCAGGGCTTCCGCCCGATCCGCGGGATCACCGGAACCGGTGATGGCCGTGCGGTGCGGGCCCACGAGCCGGTCGACGCGGCTTTCGGCGAACGCCCGTACGGCGTCGGGCCCCGCGTGCTCGGCGAGGAACCGCAGGGCCGACACCGCGAGGTCGTCGTAGGCGTGGCCGAACCGGGCGCGGCCGGACTCGGTGAGCAGGAAGAGCTTGGCCGGCCGGCCGCGGCCGCGCGGGCCCCGCCGCGACGCGTCACGGGTCTCGGCCTCGCCGTCGGCCACCAGCGCGTCGAGGTGCCGCCGGACGGCGGTCGGGCTGATGCCCAGCTGCTCCGCGACCACGGCGGCAGTCATCGGGCCCTGCTCAAGCAGCAGGCGGGCCACCTCGTGTCGGGTGCGCCCTTCTGCCATGCTGACCGCACTGACCTGCACGGGAACAGCGCCGTGCGCGGCGTGCGGCGTCTCGCCGCGCACCTCGCCGGGGCTCCCGTTCTTTTTCACAACACAAGTGTGTCTTATTTCCGGCCCCCAGGCCAAGGCGGGGCCTCCGGCAGTGACTCGCGTCACGGGAACACCGACTCGATACCCTTCGGGACGTGGCAGTCGGCGAGCACCCCGTGCAACGGGACCCGGAAATGGGCGGACCCGGCGACACGGCGACGACCGTGGCGCCACCTTCGGCGTCGGCGGCGCCTGCCCCGGAGTGCCCGGCGGAGCTGCCCGAACCCCCGCGCCCGCAGAAGCCGCACCCGCTCGACGCCGGCGAACGCCGCGGCCTCGACGTGGTCCGCCGCTTCGGCACGGTCGGCTCGCTGTTCCTCGCCCTCGGTTCGCTCGGTGCCGGTGCCGCGCCCGTGATCAACCCGGTGCAGGACCTGCCGGTGCTGCGCCTGTTCACCCGGATGCCGACGGTGTCGCTCGCGATCGCCTTCTCCGGCATGGGCATTCTCGTGCTGAGCTGGCTCATGCTCGGCCACTTCGCCCGGCCCGCGAGCAAGCGCCTGGCGAGCAACGGCCAGCTGGCCCGCACGATCGCCATGTGGGTCGCGCCGCTGCTGCTCATCCCGCCGCTGTTCTCACGCGACGTCTACAGCTACCTCGCACAGAGCGAGATCGTGCACCGCGGCATGGATCCCTACCAGCTGGGCCCGGCGCAAGCGCTGGGCGTCGCCGACCCGCTCACCGCCGGCGTGGCCAACATCTGGCGCGAAACACCGGCACCGTACGGACCGTTGCTGCTACGCCTCGGCGGCTGGCTCGCGCCGATCGGCGGCAACAACATCGTGGTCGGGGTGTTGCTGCAACGCGCGCTGGCGCTCGTCGGCGTGGTGCTCATCGTGTGGGCCGTGCCCCGGCTGGCGCGCCGCTTCGGCGTGCAGCCGGCGACGGCGCTGTGGCTGGCCGCGGCCAACCCACTGCTGATCTTCCATTTCATCGCCGGAGCCCACAACGACGCGCTCGCCATCGGCCTCATGGTCGCGGGACTGGAGATCGGGATCCGGCGCCTGCCCGTGCGCGTGAAGGGCGACACCCCGCCACCGCTCGCGAGAGGCGAGCTGTTGTTCATCGGGATCGGCGTCACCGTCATCACGCTCGGCGCCGCGGTCAAAGTGCCCGCACTGCTGGCGCTGCCGTTCTTCGCCGTGATGGTCGCGCGGCGCTGGCACGGGCGGCTCAAGGACCTCGTGTGGGCCGGCGTGCCGATGGCCGCGTTGTTCGGCGTGGTGCTCGTCGCGGTCTGCTACGGCACGGGGCTGGGCTTCGGCTGGATCGGCGCGCTCGGCACACCCGGTCTTGTCCGCTCGTGGATCTCCCCCACCGCCGAGCTCGCGAACCTCGGCGGGGTGCTCGGCATCGCGCTGGGGCTGGGCAACCACACCGACGCGCTCGTGCCCATCATCGGCGCGCTCGGTTACCTCGTCACCGCGTTCGTCACGGTCAAGTTCCTGTGGGCCAGCTTCAAATGGCGCTACCGCCCGATCATCGGGCTGGGCGTGGCGCTCGGCGCGGCGATGATCCTGCAGATCAACCTGCAGCCGTGGTACGTGCTGTGGGCCGTGATCCCGCTCGCGGCGGCGGCGGGCACTTCGCGCTTCCGTGTGGCCGCCACCGTGATCAGCGCCGGGCTGCCGTTCCTGTTGCCGCCAACGGGAAGCTCGTTCGACGGCCACGCCTACATCCTTCCCTGGGCCTACGGCGCGGCGGTCGTGGTGACGCTCGGCGGGCTCGCCATCGTGCGGCAGGTCTCGCCGCTGCTGCTCTCGAGGACGTCCCCGGAACGGCCCGCCGCCACGGACGTCGTATCGTGACTGGTTGTGGACAACCCCGCCGTCGAGATCACCGGCCTGGTGAAAAGCTACGGCTCCACCACCGCAGTCGACGGGCTCGACCTGCGCATGGAGCGTGGCTCACTGCTGGCACTGCTCGGGCCCAACGGCGCGGGCAAGACGACCACCGTCGAGATCTGCGAAGGATTTCGCAAGCCTGATGCCGGAAGTGTCCGGGTGCTCGGCCTCGATCCCGTCCGGGACAGCGCCCGGCTTCGCCCGCGCGTCGGCATCATGCCGCAGGGCGGCGGCGCCTACCCGGGTGTCCATGCGGGCGAGATGCTCGGCCTCGTCGCCTCGTGCGCGGCGAACCCGCTCGACTCCGCGTGGCTGCTCGACGTACTGGGGCTCGCCGGGGCGAAACGCACGCCGTTCAAACGGCTTTCGGGCGGGCAGCAGCAACGTCTTTCGCTCGCGTGCGCGATCATCGGACGTCCCGAACTGGTGTTCCTCGACGAGCCGACCGCGGGCATGGACCCGCAGGCGCGACGCCTCGTGTGGGAACTGCTCGGCGCGCTGCGCGCCGACGGTGTGAGCGTGCTGCTCACCACGCACCTGATGGAGGAAGCCGAAGCGCTCGCCGACCAGGTCGTGATCGTGGACCACGGCAAGGTCGTCGTGGAAGGTTCGCCCCACGCGTTGACACTGGAAGCGGGCGACGCGGCGCAGCTGCGGTTCCGCGCGCGCACGCGGCTCGACACGTCGTTGCTGTCGGCGGCACTGCCGGAAGGGTACCGGGTAACGGAGTCTTCGCCCGGTTCGTACCTCGTCGAAGGAGCGGTGGATCCGCAGGTGGTGTCCACCGTCACTTCGTGGTGTGCGCAACAAGGTGTGCTGCCCGAAGAACTGCAAGTCGGGCGCCGCACACTCGAAGAGGTTTTCCTGGAACTGACCGGACGGGAGCTTCGCGCGTGAACACGACGTTTCCGGCCGGCACGTTCGCTCCGGCGCCGGGCCGCGGCTCTCTGGGCAAGATGCTGCGCACGCACTCGCGCGTCGAGGCCGCGCTGACCCTGCGCCACGGCGAACAGCTGCTGCTGACCCTGATCATCCCGCTGGCGCTGCTGATCGGGCTGAGCCTGCTCAACGTGCTCCCGGCGAGCCAGCTCGGCTCGACGTCCAAAGTGGACTGGATCACGCCCAGGATTCTCGCGCTGGCCGTGATGTCGTCGGCCTTCACCGGCCAAGCCATCGCGCTCGGCTTCGATCGGCGCTACGGCGTGCTGAAACGCTTGTCCGCCACGGCTTTGCCCCGGTGGCTACTCGTCGCCGGGCGGCTCGTCGCGGCGTTCGTGGTGGTCGCGCTGCAGTCGGTGATCATCGGCGCGGTGGCCGCGGTACTGGGCTGGTCGCCGTCCGCCGCGGGTATCGGCTCGGCGATCCTGCTGCTGGTGCTGGGCACCGCGGCGTTCGGCGCGCTGGGCGTGCTGCTCGGCGGCGCGCTGCGGGCCGAGGCCGTGCTGGCGCTGGCCAACATCGTGTGGTTCGTGCTGCTGCTCGCGGGCGGGATTCTGCTGTCGCCGTCGGTCCTGCCGTCCGGTCTCGGCACGGTCGTCTCGCTGCTGCCTTCGGGGGCACTGGCCGAAGGCCTTCGCGTGGCGCTGGTGGACGGCAACTTCGCACCCGGCCCGCTCGCGGTGCTCGCGGTGTGGGCCGTCGTCGCGGGCCTCGTCGCGACGCGCACCACCAAACTCACCTGACACGCTCGTGAGCGCTCAAGCCGCTCTTGTACACGGACTCGTGAGCGCTCAAGCCGCGTCTAACCGGCACGAACAATCACAAGCCACTCGAGCACACCAACCGAGCCCACCCGCGACACCCCACACACTCGTGAGCGCTCAAGCCGCCTCTAACCGGCACCAACACTCACAAGCCACTCGAGCACACCAGCCGAGCCGGGTCAGGACGGCAGCCACTTCCCTGGCGACGCCGCAAGGGTCCTGGTGCACGTCGCGCCACCCGTAGGTCAGCCGGGCCCGGCCGGCAAGCTCGGCCACGTTGTCGCGGCGACGGTCCCTGAACGCCACTCCCGCGGCGCTGTGCGTCGCCCGCCCGTCGAGACGCACCGTGAGCGCCACACCGGCGTCGTCGTAGGTGAGGTCTTCCCACAACGTCTTGCCGTCGACCACGAACGGCACCTGCCGACGGCCTTCGGGCAGCCCGTGGTCCCGCTCGACCCGGTGCAGGTACTCGACTTCCAGTGCGGACATCAGCCCGCCCGCGACCAGGTCGAGCGCGTTCTGGATCACCGCCCGATAGCGCCGCGGCGGCCGCGCGGCCACGCACTCGCGCATCTCCGGCACGCCGACCGCGTTGCGGCTGACCAGGTCGACGACCAGGTGCAGGGCAGCCTGCGCGGTGGCCGCCTCGACCGCGAGATCGACGATCGTGTCCGTGCGCCGGGTGCGCGGTGGCGCGGTGCCGACGGCCGTGTTGGCCAGTGCTCGTGATCGATGCACCCTCACCAGTGGTGGCTGCGACACCGCCGAACTTCCGTATGACCCGGTGATCTCAACCGGCCCGGATTCGACGGGAAGCATTTCCCATTCTCGGCGGCAGTCCGATGACTCAGCACCGCGTGAGCTCCGCCATACAGAATCGCCGCGTTGAGGAGCGCGTCACGACCCGGCGAGCCGGTGAACATCGCGTACACCCGTGGCAGCAAGCGCTGCCACCGACCGGCCTCGAGATTGGCCGCCACCTCGTGGCGGCTGAGGCCGAAGCTCCTCAGCTGGGCATCTGAGACCACTCCGGATTGCCGACGCAGCAATGATCTCCAGCTGCCGAGCTGGGATTCGGGGATCCGGCCGGATTCCGACCATCGTGAATGAAGAGGCATCCAACGACCTTCTCACCGAGGAGACGCCGCACATCGGATACGGAGAATCTGTGGATGAACGACGGGGTTGTGGACAAATACTCGTGAGCGGCGGTGCCGATCCAAAACGGCCGGTTGGAAGCGGCCGCAACACTCACGAGTACGATTCCCACGTGTCCCTTCGCAGTTTGATCGCCCGTCTGCCCTACCCCTCCGCCGCGGTGCAGCGGGGCGTCGGCCTCGCCGCCGTGGTGGCGCAGGCCGGGATCGGGGTCACGGGCTCCGTCGTGCGCGTGACGGGCTCCGGCCTCGGCTGCCCGACGTGGCCGCAGTGCGTGCCCGGCAGCCTCGTTCCGGTGCGCCACCCCGGAATCCAGGCGATCAACCAGTGGATCGAATTCTCGAACCGCCTGCTCACGGGCGCGGTCATCATCGTCGCGGCGCTGGCCGTCATCACGGCGTGGCGCATGCTGATCGACCACCCGGGCCGCCGTCGGCTCATGGTGCTCGCGTGGATGATGCCGGCCGGCGTCGTCCTGCAGGCCGTGCTCGGTGGCATGACGGTGCTGGCGAAGCTCGAGTGGTGGACGGTCGCGATCCACTTCCTCGCGTCGACTCCGCTGATCTGGCTCGCCGTGCTGCTACTGAAGGCGTTCCGAGAAGGGGACGAACCCGCACAGCCGCTCGTGCCGATGCTGGGCCGCAAGCTGCTCGTGGTGCTCACCGTGCTCATGTGGGCCGTGCTCATCGCCGGCACCACAGTCACCGGCGCGGGTCCGCACGGCGGCGACATCAACACCCACCGCCTCGACGCGCCGATCGAAACGCTTGCCCAGTTCCACAGCGGGCTGCTCATCGCGTACCTGGTGGTGCTCGCCGTGTTCGGCCTGGTGCTCATGCGCTCGGCCACTCCGCGCGCCGTGTGGCAGCGCTACGCGTGGGTCTGGGGTATCGCCCTCGCACAGGGTGTGCTCGGCAGTGTGCAATACGCCCTCGGCGTCCCCGACGCAATGGTGGCCTTCCACGTCCTGGGCTCGGCGCTGGTGATCGTCGTGACCGCGACGCTCTGGACGGGGACCCGCGACCGCGGCCCGGCCGTGTCGCTCGACCCCGTCCCACCGGCCGACCGCGAGCTCACGCCGGCGAGCTGACGGGTCCGGGCGGGCCACGCGGCGGCGCGGTCGGACGGCCGAAATGCTCGGCCCACGCAGCCGGTTGAATGTCCGCCGACTTTGCCCGGATCGGTAACTTCGCGTCCACTCCTCGTCGGTACCGCGGACAGAACGGGCACCTACCCTCAGCGCGAATCGTCCGGATGCCGCGCGAGGTGACGTTCATGACCACCGTCCCGTCGAACACCGTCAAACCGCTGATCTCGGGACGCCGGAGTCCGGCGGAAATGGTGGTGCTGAAAACGTTTCTGCTGGTGCCGTTCGTCGCAGTGGTCGCGGCCGTGCCGCTCCTGTGGGGCTGGGGTCTCACCTGGGTCGACGCCGCGCTCGCCACGGCCTTCTACACGTTCGGGACGCTCGGCGTGACCGTCGGCTACCACCGCTACTTCACGCACGGCGCGTTCAAAGCCCCGCGCGCGCTGCGGATCATCTTGGCCATCGCGGGAAGCATGGCCGTGCAGGGTTCGGTGATCTTCTGGGTCGCGAGCCACCGCCGCCACCACGCGTTCGCCGACCGCGAGGGAGACCCGCATTCGCCGTGGCTGTTCGGCGCCTCGCCGGCGGCGCTGCTGCGCGGGTTCTGGCACGCACACATGGGCTGGATGTTCACCCGCGAGGTCACCAATGCCGACCGCTTCGCACCCGACCTCGTCGGTGACCGCGACCTGCGGGTGGTGAACCGGTTCTTCGCGCTGTGGATCGCACTCAGCGTCGCGCTGCCTGCCGTGCTCGGCGGCTTGATCACGTGGTCGTGGTGGGGTGCCGTCACCGCGTTCTTCTGGGCCGGGCTCGTGCGCATCGCGTTGCTGCATCACGTGACGTGGTCGGTGAACTCCGTGTGCCACCTCATCGGCGAGCGCCCGTTCGCCAGTCGCGACCGTGCCGCCAACTTCTGGCCGCTCGCGCTGCTGTCGATGGGCGAATCGTGGCACAACTCCCACCACGCCGACCCGACGTGTGCCCGCCACGGCGTGCTCCGCGGCCAGATCGACGTGTCCGCGCGAGTGATCTGGTTGTTCGAGCGCTTCGGCTGGGCAACGGATGTGCGGTGGCCCCGCGCGGAACGGTTCGCCGCGAAGCGCGTGAGGGCAGGGAAGGCTCAGGCCAACTGCTGGCGAACCGCGGAGGCGAACCGCAGCGGTGCGCCCGCGACGGCGCGCACCTTGGGCGCCGGGATGGCCGCGGCGAGCTTTTCCTCGAGGAACAGGCCCGACGGGTCGGCGGCGGACCCGAGCATCGCGCCCTTCGTGAACGCGTGGGAGTACACCCCGCCGAGGTACACGAGTGCGATCTCTCCCTGCGTGTCCACACTGGACTGGTACGGCTGGATCAGCGCCGTGCGCCCGTCGGCGTGCAGATCGCCCAGGTGCTGCGCGGCTCCCGTCGCGTCGGGGCCGAAGCGGGCGACGCCGAAGGAGCCGGCGCCGACCGACGGCTTCACCACGAACGGCACCTTCGGCCACTTCGCCTGCTCACCGGGCTCGACGAGTGTGGTCGGCACGGTCGGCACGCCGGCGTCGAACAGCTCGACCAGGTAGGACTTGTCGGTGTTCCAGCGCACGACCGGAGCCGGGTTGCATAATGCGGGCACGGTTTCGCACCAGTCGACGAACTCGGCGCGGCGATCGGGGTAGTCCCAGGTGGCACGAAGGACCACGACGTCGGCGGCGGCGAAGTCGAGTGCGGGATCGTCCCACGCGCCCCAGCGGACGGTGAAGCCGAGGTCGGCGAGCGCGGACGCGGCGACGGTGTCGTCGCCGTCTCCCTCGGGCATTTTCGCGCAGGCGGCGAAAATCGCCTCGCGCGTCACCGGCCGGCCATCCGGTGCCGGTGGTGGGCACCGATCTTGGCCTGTTTCACGGTTTCGGGGTCCCACTCTGCGGATTCGAGGTCCGCGACCGCCTCGACGAGCGCGGTGCCCGTCTCGGGGCTCGGCACGACGATGTCACCCATCGCGCCGTCGGCACCCACGAGCACCACGCGCGCGCCCATGCGACCGATGTGCTCGACCACCGCGCGCGAAGGTTTCCCGTGCCGCGCCACGAAGTCTCGGGCGCCTGCCAGCTGGCGCGCGGTGGGTGCGGGGGGCTTCTGCTCGGTCTCGTCGGCCACGACGGCGAGCTTAACCGGTCGTACCCGGTGGCGCGGAACAAGCGTGGTGTCGGCCATAGTTGGGCACAGGTGAGTGATCCCGACGCGAGGAGGAAGTATGCCGACCGCAGTGCAGGTCCGGAAGACCGGCGGCCCCGAGGTGCTGGAGACCGCCGAGATCGAGGTCGGCTCGCCGGGGCCGGGCGAGCTGCTGGTGGACGTGGCCGCGGCAGGCGTCAACTACATCGACACCTATCAGCGGCAGGGGATCTACCCGATCGACCTGCCGTTCGTGCTCGGCCTCGAAGGCGCGGGCACCGTCGCTGAAGTCGGCGAGGGCGTCACCGGGTTCGCGGTCGGTGACCGCGTGGCGTGGCAGGGTTCCCTCGGCAGCTACGCCAGCCGGAAGCTGCTGCCCGAGGCCGTTGCGGTGAAGGTACCCGAGGGCGTGTCCGACGAGGTCGCCGCCGCGACGATGCTGCAGGGCGTCACGGCGCACTACCTGGTCCGCTCGACCTACGAGGTCAAGCCGGGCGACGACGTGCTGGTGCACGCCGCGGCCGGCGGTGTCGGCCTGCTGCTGGTCCAGCTGGCGAAGGCACGTGGCGCCCGCGTGATCGGCACCGTGTCCACCGAGGAGAAGGCCGAGCTGGCTCGTGGCGCCGGAGCCGATCACGTGATCCGCTACGACCGCGAGAACTTCGCAGCGGTCACGCGCGAGCTCACCGGCGGCGAAGGCGTGGCCGTGGTGTACGACGGCGTCGGCAAGGATACCGTCGACGGCAGCCTCGCCAGCCTGAAGGTCCGCGGCCTGCTCGCGCTGTTCGGCGCGGCCAGCGGCCCGGTCCCGCCGATCGACCCGCAACGGCTCAACCAGGGCGGCTCGCTCTTCCTGACCCGCCCCACGTCGGCCCACTACGTGCGCACCCGCGAGGAACTCGACTGGCGCGCGGACGAACTCTTCGCCGCCATCACCGCGGGCACACTCGACATCCGCGTCGGCGGCCGTTACCCCCTCGCGGACGCTCGCCGGGCCCACGAGGATCTCCAGGGCCGCCGCACGACCGGCAAGCTCCTGCTGATTCCGTGACGCGCATCCGCCGGGCCGCTACCGGCCCGGCGGTTCAGCGCTTCTCCGGGAGTTTCTCCTTCACCCACACCGCTCGCCAGTGGTAGCCGTCCTGCTCGGCGCGCTCGACCGTGAACTCGACTTCGGCGCCCGGGTTCAGGCTGCGGAAGCCGTCCAGGTCGACGTTCGAGCAGTGAGCCCAGACCTGCCCGGGCACTGTCCGGGCGGCGAGCACACCCCAGCCCTCGTCAACGTGCCAGCTGGAGACCCAGCCGGTGTGAACGGTCTCCGCCACGGTCAGCTCCTGCCGGAACTCTGCATGGCGAGAACGCTAACCAAGCCCGCCCAGTGCCCCGACGGGGTCACCGGTCCGGACCACGCCGAGCCGCTGCGTCGCCCGCGTGAGGGCGACGTACAGGTCGTTGAGCCCGCGCGGCGACGCGGCGACGATCTCGTCCGGCGCCACCAGCACCACGGAGTCGAACTCGAGGCCCTTGGCGCGCTCCACCGTGAGCACGCTCAGCCGCTCGTCCGAGCCCACGAGCGCGTCGACGGCCGCGAGGCGGGCGGGCGGTACGAGCACCGCGACCGTCCCACCGTCCGCAGCGGACAGTTCGGACGCGACGAGCCCCGGCAGGTCCACGGCGAGCTCGCTCGTGGCCACCGACCACGGCGGCACCCCCGTTTCCCGCACCGATGCCGGCGCGGCGAGGTCCACGTCGAGTTCCGCCAGCACACGGGCCGCCACCGCCATGATCTCGGCGGGCGTGCGGTAGTTCACGGTGAGCTGCTCGAGCCGCCAGCGGTCTTCGACGTAGGGCGAAAGGACCTCGGCCCACGCGCGCGCTCCCCCGGCCGCACCGGTCTGCGCGACGTCGCCGACGAGCGTCATCGAGCGGTTCGGCGACCGGCGCATCAGCAGCCTCCAGTCCATCGCGGACAGTTCCTGTGCCTCGTCGACGATCACGTGCCCGAACGTCCACGTGCGGTCCAGCGCGGCGCGCTGTGCGGCCGTCAGCTCGCTGCGCTCCTGCTGGCGCTCGGCGAACAGCTCGGCGTCCAGCACGTCGGACACACGCAGGATTTCCTCGTCCTGGATCTCTTCGTCCTGCTCCAGGATGTGCAGTACGCCCTCGGCGTAGGCGCGCTCCACGCGCTCGCGGCGCTTGCGGACGGCGCGTTCCTCGCTGTCGTCCTCACCGAGCAGCTCGGCGAGCTCGTCGAGCAGCGGCACGTCGGCGGGCGTCCACTTGGCGTCGCGGCCGCTTCCCAGCAACGCGCGATCCGCCTCGGACAGCAGCTTCCCCGCCACCCGATCGAAGCGTTCGCGCTCGGCGAACAGATCGTCGAGGAGCCCTTCGGGCGTCAGCCGGGGCCACAACCGGTCCACGGCCGCGGCAACGGCCGGGCTCGCGGAGAGCTCGGCGCGGATGTCCTGCACGTCCTGCGCGTCGAGCAGGTCCTCCCCCAATTTGCGGGCGGCCTGGCGCGTCAGGGCGTCGAGGACATCGGACACGAACAGCCGCCGCGCGAGGTTGTGCGGCCGGCGTGAGCGGCGGGCTCGCGTGCGGGCCTCGACGCAGGTCTTTCGGTCGAGCTTGAGGATCTCGCGCTCGTGCTCGATCTCCAGCACCGGCTCGGGCACCCGCTGGCAGTCGCGCACGGCGGCGGCCAGCACGTCGGCCATCACCAGGCGGCCCTTGACCTCCGCGGCCTCCGGCACCTCGACACCATCGGCGTCCAGGCCGGGCCACAGCTGGCCGATCGTGGCGAGCAGCACGCCCGTCTCACCGAGCGACGGCAGCACCTGCCCGATGTAGCGCAGAAACGTGCTGTTGGGCCCGATCACGAGCACGCCGCGCGTGGTGAGCTGCTGGCGATGGGTGTAGAGCAGGTAAGCCGCGCGGTGCAGCGCCACGGCCGTCTTGCCCGTGCCCGGCGCGCCCTGCACGACCATCACGCCGCCGAGCGGTGCGCGAATGATCCGGTCCTGCTCGGCCTGGATCGTGGCGACGATGTCGCTCATCTCACCCGTGCGCCTACGCTCCAGCGCGGCCAGCAGCGCGGCTTCGCCGGCGAGACCGAGATCCTGGCCCTGATCGGCCGCGGACAGATCGAGGACCTCGTCGTCGAAGCCCGTCACTCGCCTGCTCAGCGATCGCAGGTGGCGCCGCCGGCGTACTCCGTCGGGCGAAGCCGCCGTGGCCAGGTAGAACGGCCGGGCCACCGGAGCCCGCCAGTCGATCAGCAGCGGCCGGTAGTCGTCGGACTCGTCGAACAGCCCGAGCCGGCCGACGTAGGTCGTCTCCTCGCCGGCCTCCGGCACGAAGTCGAGGCGGCCGAAGCACAGGCCCTGCTCCACCGACGCCAGCTGCGCGAGCCGGTCGGTGTAGATCGTCGTGGCGACGTCCCGTTCCGTGCGCGCCTGCGGCGTACCGCCGGCCTGCTTCAACGTGGTGTCGAGGTGCCGCTGGGCCTCTGCCCGTTCGGCGTCGAGCTTCGTGTACAGCGTCGACACGTAGGCCTGCTCACGCGCCAGCTCGGCGGCGTGCTCGGGAGTGCCCTCGTCGAGCACACGACTCTCCGCTGCACGGTCAGCCACAACAGGGTCGGCCACAGCACGGTCAGCCACAGCACGGTCAGCCACAGCACGGTCGTCGCGGGTACGGTCGGCTTCCCGGTCCGGGGACACGGACAAGACAGCTCCTGCTTTCGCATCGACGATGGGCCACCAAGGGACAACGAACCGCCGGGGCGGGGGATTCCTGCTCCGCACACCACAACGCCGCCGGGCCGGGAGGCCACAGCGGCAGTGGTGTGCGAAAGGCGAAAGAACAGTCTAGAACGGCAGCCCGAGGGTCGGCAGCCCGATCGCCGAGTCGAGGGCCAGTGCGACGAACACGATCATCAGGTACGTGTTCGAACGGTGGAACAGCGACATCGGCTTCGTCTCCTCGCCGCGGCGGACGGCGGCCTGGAGGCGGTGGGCGTAGAAGAGGAACCACGCGCCGGCGAGGACCGCGAAGGTCGCGTACAGCCAGCTCGTGACCGGCAGCAGCAAGAGCGTCCACGCGACCATCACCCACGAGTAGATGACGATCTGACGCGCCACGTGCTGCGGCGTCGCCACGACCGGCAGCATCGGCACGCCGGCGCGCTCGTAGTCGTCGCGGTACTTCATGCCGAGCGCCCAGGTGTGCGGCGGCGTCCAGAAGAAGATCACGCCGAACATCACGAACGCGGGCCACTGCACGGTCCCGGACACGGCGGCCCAGCCGATGACCACCGGCATACAACCAGCGGCGCCGCCCCACACGACGTTCTGGGACGTCCGCCGCTTGAGCCCGAGCGTGTAGACGAAGATGTAGAAGAGGATCGTCGCGATCGCGAGGATCGCCGACAGCAGGTTCACCGTGAAATACAGCACCACGAACGACGCGACACCGAGCACGAGCCCGAAGATCAGCGCGTTGAGCCGCGGCACCGAATCCTTCACCAGCGGGCGCCGCTTGGTGCGGTTCATCACCTTGTCGATGTCGGCGTCGATCACGCAGTTGAGTGCGTTCGCACTGCCGGCCGCCATGGTGCCGCCCACGAGCGTCGCGAGCACGAGCCAGGGGTTCGGAACCTCGCGGCCCGCCAGGAACATCGCGGGGATCGTGGTGACGAGCAGGAGCTCGATCACCCGTGGCTTCGCGAGCGCGGCGTACGCGCCGACGAGCTGGCGCAAGGTTCGCCGGCCACCGCGCGGTCGTTCACCGGTCGGGTGTTCGGCGCTGGTGCCTTCGCTGCGTCCGTGCGCAGCGTTCACCAACGACATTTCACTCCCTGGGTCAGTTCGGGGCCGGGCGGCGGTCCGGAACACCGTGATGGAACCGGGTGGAACTCCCGGACCAGGCCCGCGTTCGATGTTAGACGTGGCGATTCCGGTGGGTTATCGAGGGTCCTCGACACGCCGGGCCCTGTTCTGTGCGTCACGCCACCGCGCGGCCCGCGCGAGCGGCCCCGCCGTACCGGGTTCGCGACGCGATCGCCCGAGCGCGCCGGGAGTCCGGTTTGCACGGTCCGTGACCAGCGACGGAGCACTGAGGGCCCGGTGGCCCGGATCACCGGGCCGGACGGACCCGGGTGACTCTCGCCGCTGCCCGCGCCACATTTCAAGCACTAGTCTGTCGCGGACGGGCCGAGCGGTGCCCGGCGCAGCGCTGCGAGCAGGAATATCGTCTCTTCCGGATCGATTGAGATAACAGGGAGTGTTACCAGCGGCGCGCACCGGCAACACCGCGAAGTAAACCACCGACAACCTCAGGACGGGGAGTTCGAGTTCAGTGTCCGAAACCGCCTCTACCAGCGAGAACAACCCTTTGCTCCGGCGTAATGTGCCCGCCGACTGGACTGACACCGACACCCGCGCCGTCGACACGGCCCGGGTATTGGCCGCGGACGCGGTGGAGAAGTGCGGCAGCGGGCACCCGGGCACCGCGATGAGCCTCGCCCCGCTGGCCTACACGCTGTTCCAGCGGACACTGCGCCACGACCCGGCCGACCCGCAGTGGCGGGGCCGCGACCGGTTCGTCCTCTCCGCCGGGCACTCGAGCCTCACGCTGTACATCCAGTTGTACCTCGCGGGCTTCGGGCTCGAACTCGACGACCTCAAGCGCCTGCGCACCTGGGGTTCGCTGACCCCGGGCCACCCCGAATACGGCCACACCAAGGGCGTGGAAACCACGACCGGGCCGCTGGGCCAGGGCCTGGCGAACGCGGTCGGCATGGCGATGGCCGCCCGCCGCGAGCGCGGCCTGCTCGACCCCGACGCCGCGCCCGGCGAAAGTGTGTTCGATCACTTCATTTACGTGATCGCCTCCGACGGCGACATCGAAGAAGGCGTGACGTCGGAGGCCTCCTCGATCGCGGGCCGCCAGGACCTGGGCAACCTGATCGTCTTCTACGACGACAACAAGATCTCCATCGAGGACGACACCGCCATCGCGCTGTCCGAGGACACCGCCCGCCGCTACGAGGCCTACGGCTGGCACGTGCAGGTCGTCGAGGGCGGCGAGGACGTCGTCGCCATCGAGGAGGCCATCAGGGCGGCCAAGGCGGAGACCGAGCGCCCGTCGTTCATCGTGCTGAAGACCATCATCGGCTACCCCGCCCCCACGAAGATGAACACCGGCAAGGCCCACGGCGCCGCGCTCGGCGCGAGCGAGGTCAAGGCCGTCAAGGAGATCCTCGGGTTCGACCCGGAGCAGGACTTCCAGGTCGACGACGAGGTCATCACCCACACCCGCAAGGCACTGGACCGCGGCAAGCAGGCACACGCCGAATGGCAGGAGCGCCACGACGCGTGGGCCGCCGCCAACCCGGAGCGCAAGGCGCTGGCCGACCGGCTCGCGACCCGCACGCTGCCCGAAGGCTTCGCCGACGGCCTCCCGCACTGGGAACCGGACGCGAAGGGCATCGCGACCCGCAAGGCGTCCGGTGAAGTGCTCAACGCGCTGCGTGACCCGCTGCCGGAGCTGTGGGGCGGTTCGGCGGACCTGGCCGAGAGCAACAACACCACCATGAAGGACGTCTTGTCGTTCGCTCCGGAGAAGGCCGCCACCGGGGCGTGGAAGACCAGCCCGTACGGCCGGACGCTGCACTTCGGCATCCGCGAGCACGCGATGGGCTCGATCCTGAACGGCATCGCGCTCCACGGCGGCACCCGGCCGTACGGCGCGACGTTCCTCATCTTCTCCGACTACATGCGCCCGCCGGTCCGGCTCGCGGCGCTGATGGGCGTGCCCGCGTTGTACGTGTGGACCCACGACTCCATCGGCCTCGGCGAGGACGGCCCGACACACCAGCCGATCGAGCAGCTCTCCGCGCTGCGCGGGATCCCGGGTCTCAACGTCGTCCGCCCGGCCGACGCCAACGAGACCGCCTACGCGTGGAAGGCCGCGCTGGAGGACGTCCACCACCCGTCGGGCCTCGCGCTCACGCGCCAGAACGTGCCGGTGCTGAAGGGCACCGACGCCGAAGGCGTCAAGCGCGGCGGCTACGTCCTCGAAGAGGCCTCCACCGGCGCTCCCGAGGTGCTGCTGATGGCGACCGGGTCCGAGGTCCAGCTGGCCGTCGCGGCCCGCGAGACCCTCGAGGCCGACGGGATCCCGACCCGCGTGGTGTCGATGCCGTGCTTCGAGTGGTTCGACGCGCAGGAACAGTCCTACCGCGACGCGGTGCTGCCCCCGAACGTCAAGGCGCGGGTGTCCGTCGAGGCCGGTATCGCCCAGTCGTGGCACCGCTTCACCGGTGACGCCGGGGTGAACGTTTCCATCGAGCACTTCGGTGCCTCGGCCGACGCGGCCACACTGTTCCGTGAGTTCGGGTTCAGCCCGGAGCACGTGGTGGAGGCCGCCCGTCGCTCGATCGCGAATACGAAGAATTGAATTTTTCCGAAAAGGGGATAGTGAAAAAGGGGATAGTGATGAGTAGCACCGACCGGCTCGCGCAGCTTTCTGAAGCGGGCGTCTCCATCTGGCTCGACGACCTTTCGCGCGAACGCCTGACTTCCGGCAGCCTCTCCGCGCTGATCCGCGACAAGCACGTTGTCGGTGTCACGACGAACCCGACGATCTTCGCGAACGCCCTGTCCCACGGCGAGGCCTACGACGCGCAGGTCAAGGAGCTCGCCGACCGCGGCGCGAATCTCGACGCCACCGTCCGCGAGCTGACCACCAGCGACGTGCGCAACGCCGCGGATCTGTTCCGCGACACCTACACCGCGACGAACGGCGTCAACGGCCGGGTGTCCATCGAGGTCGACCCGCGCCTGGCGCGTGACACCGAGAAGACCATCGCCGAGGCCAAGGACCTGTGGAAGACGGTCGACCGGCCGAACGTGCTGGTCAAGATCCCGGCCACCGACGAGGGCCTGCCCGCCATCACCGCGGGCCTGGCCGAGGGCATCAGCATCAACGTGACGCTGATCTTCTCCGTCGAGCGCTACGCCCAGGTCATCGAGGCGTTCTTCGCCGGCCTGGAGCAGGCGAAGGCCAACGGCCACGATCTCAAGGGCATCCACTCGGTCGCGTCGTTCTTCGTGTCTCGGGTGGACTCCGAGGTCGACAAGCGACTGAACGCGCTGGGCACCGACGAGGCCAAGGCCCTGCTCGGTGAGGCGGCCATCGCCAACACCCGGCTCGCCTACGCCAAGTTCGAAGAGCTCTTCGCCGGCGACCGCTGGCAGGCACTGGCCGCGGAAGGCGCCAACGCGCAGCGTCCGCTGTGGGCCTCGACCGGCACGAAGGACCCGGCGTACTCGGACACGCGGTACGTCGACCAGCTCGTGGTGAGCAACATCGTGAACACGATGCCCGAGAAGACGCTGAACGCCGTCGCCGATCACGCCGACCTCACCGGCGACACGGTGACCGGCCGCGGCGCCGAGGCGCAGGCCGTGTTCGACAAGCTGAGCGCAGCCGGCATCGACGTGCCGGACGTGTTCAAGACGCTCGAAGACGAGGGCGTCGAGAAGTTCGAGAAGTCCTGGCTGGAGCTGCTCGAGAGCGTGACCGGCCAGCTCAACAAGGCGAAGGGCTGAAGCCAAGACAATGACGACAGGGGACGAAACCGGCGTCGAGCTCGTCGACGCCGAACTGGCAGGCAGGGCGGCACCGCTGGTCGAGCGCCTGGTCGCCGACCAGGCGGCGTCGAAGCTCGCCGCGCAGGACTCGACACTCTGGGGTCCGGACGCCGAGTCCGAGGCATCGAT
Source organism: Amycolatopsis sp. (assembly GCA_035551175.1). Taxonomy (GTDB): domain Bacteria; phylum Actinomycetota; class Actinomycetes; order Mycobacteriales; family Pseudonocardiaceae; genus Amycolatopsis. The sequence goes on from DASZNR010000074.1 coordinate 88,640, forward strand.
CCGGCTTTCGTGGACGTCGCTGCACAAGTCGTCGCGGCCGCTGATCGGGGAGATCGAGGCGCTGCGCGGCGAACTGGAGGCCGAAGGTGTCGACCGCGTGGTGCTGGCCGGCATGGGCGGTTCGTCGCTCGCGCCGGAAGTCATCGCGGCCACCGCGGGGGTATCGCTGACCGTGCTCGACACGACCGATCCCGGCCAGGTCGCCGACGCGCTGGCGGGTGACCTCGAGCGCACGGTGATCGTGGTGTCGTCGAAGTCCGGCGGCACGGTGGAGACCGACAGCCACCGGCGCATCTTCGCGAAAGCGTTCACCGAGGCGGGCATCGACGCGGCCCGGCGGATCGTGGTCGTGACCGACCCCGGCTCGCCGTTCGCCGAACTGTCCGAAAAGGAGGGTTACCGCAAGACCTTCCTCGCCGACCCGCACGTCGGCGGCCGTTACTCGGCGCTGACCGCGTTCGGCCTCGTGCCGGCCGGGCTCGCGGGCGCGGACATCGCACGGTTGCTGGACCAGGCCGCCGCCGTGGCCGAGGCCCTCGGCACCGACTCGGCGGACAACCCGGCGATCAAGCTCGCCGCCGCATGGGCCGCGGCTCACGAAGGCGGCGCGGAGAAGGTCGTACTGGCCGACAGCGGCTCCGGCATCAAGGGTTTCCCGGACTGGGCCGAGCAGCTCATCGCGGAGTCCACCGGCAAGCTCGGCACCGGCCTGCTGCCGGTCGCCGTCGAGAGTCCGGAGGCACCCGGCTTCGCCGACGCGAAGTCCGACGCCACCGCGGTGGTGACCGGCACGGCGCGCGGCGCCGCGAAGATCGCGGTGACGGGTCCGCTCGGCGCGCAGTTCCTGCTCTGGGAGTTCGCCGTCGCGCTCGCCGGGCGGCTGATCGGGATCAACCCGTTCGACCAGCCCGACGTCGAGGCCGCGAAGAAGGCCGCGCGCGCGTTGCTGGATGAGCCGGAGAAGCTGTCCGGCGGCGAGACTCCGGCCACTGTGGACGGTGCCGTGGAGATCTTCGGAAGCGATAGCGTGGCCACGAACGGGAAACTGGTGGACGTGCTGCGCGCGTTCTTCGGTTCCGTGACCGAAGGTGGCTACATCGCCGTCCAGGCCTACCTCGACCGGCTCGACGACGCGTCGACTTCGCTGCTGCGCGGCGAGATCGCCAAGCGCACCGGCGTGCAGACCACGTTCGGCTGGGGTCCGCGGTTCCTGCACTCCACCGGGCAGTACCACAAGGGTGGTCACCAGAACGGCAGCTTCCTCCAGATCACCGGCGCCGTCGGCGACGATCTGGCGGTGCCGGACCGCCCGTACACACTGGGTCAGCTGCAGCACGCGCAGGCGCTGGGCGACGGTCAGGTGCTCGCCGAGCACGGCCGTCCGGTGCTGCGGCTGCACCTGACCGATCGGGCCGCCGGACTGGCCGAGGTCGTCCGCGCCGTACAGGAGGCCGGCGAGTGACGACCTGGCAGAACCCGCTGCGGGACCCGCGCGACAAGCGCCTCCCGCGGATCGCGGGCCCGTCGAGCCTGGTGATCTTCGGGGTCACCGGGGACCTGGCCCGCAAGAAGCTCATGCCCGCCATCTACGACCTGGCCCACCGCGGCCTGCTGCCCGCCGGGTTCTCCCTGGTCGGGTTCGCGCGCCGCGACTGGGAGCACCAGGACTTCGGCGAGATGGTGCACGACGCCGTGCGTGAGCACGCGCGGACGCCGTTCAAGGAATCGGTGTGGAACCGGCTCTCCGAAGGCATCCGCTTCGTGCAGGGCACGTTCGACGACGACGAAGCGTTCGACCGCCTCGCCCAGACCGTGAAGGATCTGGACACCGAGCGCGGCACGGGCGGTAACACCGCGTTCTACCTGTCGATCCCGCCGAGCGCCTTCCCGGTCGTGACGAAGCAGCTCGCTCGCTCGGGCCTCGCCGACGCCGACGCCACCACCTGGCGCCGCGTCGTCATCGAGAAGCCGTTCGGCCACGACCTCAAGAGCGCGAAGGAGCTCAACGGGATCGTGAACGACGTCTTCCCCGAGGAGTCGGTGTTCCGCATCGACCACTACCTCGGCAAGGAGACGGTGCAGAACCTGCTGGCGCTGCGGTTCGCGAACCAGCTGTTCGAACCGATCTGGAACGCCAACTACATCGACCACGTGCAGATCACCATGGCCGAGGACATCGGCCTCGGCGGCCGCGCGGGGTACTACGACGGGATCGGCGCCGCACGCGACGTCATCCAGAACCACCTGCTGCAGCTGCTCGCGCTCACGGCGATGGACGAGCCACTGTCGTTCGAACCGAAGGCGCTGCGCTCGGAGAAGGCGAAGGTGCTCGCGGCGACCGTGCCGGTGAAGCCCTTCGACAAGACCACCGCGCGCGGGCAGTACACCGGCGGCTGGCAGGGCGGCACCAAGGTGCCGGGCCTGCTGCAGGAAGCGGGATTCGCGAAGGACTCCAAGACCGAGACCTACGCCGCGGTGACGCTGGAGGTGCAGAACCGTCGCTGGGCGGGGGTGCCGTTCTACCTGCGCACAGGCAAGCGGCTGGGCCGGCGCGTCACGGAGATCGCGGTCGTGTTCAAGCGCGCGCCGCACCTGCCGTTCGACTCCACCTCCACCGAGGAGCTGGGGCAGAACGCGCTGGTGATCCGCGTGCAGCCCGACGAGGGTGTCACGCTGCGGTTCGGGTCGAAGGTGCCGGGGACCACGATGGAGGTCCGCGACGTCACCATGGACTTCGGCTACGGCCACGCCTTCACCGAATCCTCCCCCGAGGCGTACGAGCGGCTGATCCTCGACGTGCTGCTGGGCGAGCCGTCGCTGTTCCCGGTGAACGACGAGGTCGAGCTCTCGTGGGAGATCCTCGACCCGGTCCTCGAGCACTGGGCCAAGGAAGGGGCGCCGGAGCAGTACGCGCCCGGGACGTGGGGTCCGAAGAGCGCCGACAAGATGTTGGAGCGTACGGGCCGGAACTGGAGGCGTCCGTGATCTACAATCGCGAAGCTGATCACGAACGCCGACTGACTGTGTTCATGCGGGCCACCCGCACCCGGGGGAGTATCCCGCAAAAGCACTGGAGGCGTCCGTGATCATCGACCTGCCATCGACCACGACGTCGCAGCTCAACAAGAAGCTGGTGGAGATCCGTGACCAGGGCGGCCAGGTCGCGCTGGGCCGGGTGCTGACCCTGGTGATCGTCGCGGACGACGACGCGAAGCTCGAAGAGGCCATAGAGGCCGCGAACCACGCGAGCCGGGAGCACCCGTCGCGCGTGATCGTGGTGGCGAAGGGCGCCCGCACGGCGGCGCCGCGCATCGACGGCCAGATCCGGGTGGGTGGCGATGCCGGCGCGAGCGAGGTCATCGTGCTGCGGCTCTACGGGGCGCTCGCCTCGCAGGGCCAGAGCGCGGTCGTGCCGCTGCTGCTGCCGGACGCCCCGATCGTCACCTGGTGGCCGGGCGTGGGCCCGAAGGCCCCGGCGGAGGACCCGCTCGGCGAGCTCGCGCAGCGGCGAATCACCGACTCGGCTGCGGAGAAGAACCCCATAAGAGCACTCACCACGCGCGCGAAGGCGTACGTGGCGGGCGACACCGACCTGGCGTGGACGCGGCTCACGCACTGGCGGGCCCAGCTCGTGTCGGCGCTCGACCTGCCGCCGTTCGAGAAGATCACCGGCGCGACGGTGACCGGTGAAGCCGATTCACCGTCCACGGAGCTGCTCGCGGGCTGGCTCGCCGAGTACCTCAAGGTGCCGGTGAAGCGGATCAAGAGCTCCGACGCGCAGGGCATCATCTCGGTGGCGCTCGAACGGCGCTCGGGCATCGTGGAGCTGCACCGGCCCGACGGTCGCGTCGGCACGCTGACGCAGCCGGGCCAGCCGACGCGGCGGATCGCGCTGCAGCGGCGCAGCAACCCCGAATGCCTCGTGGAGGAGCTGCGCCGACTCGACCCGGACGAGGTGTACGAGGCGTCGCTCGGCGGCCTGCACAAGATCGCCTCGCCAGCGAAGCCGGCAGCGGCCAAGCCCGCCAAGGCGGCTTCGAAGAAGGCCGCCAAAGCGGAAAAGAGCGCCTCGTGAGCCGCACCGAGGTCGTCGTCTACGACAACGCCGACCTGCTGGCCGCGGCGGCCGCGGCGCGGCTGATCACGCGGATCGTCGACGTGCAGGCGACGAAGGGCACGGCGTCGGTGGTGCTCACCGGCGGCGGCACCGGCATCGCGGTGCTCGCGGAGCTCAACTCCTCGAGCGCGCGCGACGCCATCGACTGGTCACGCCTGGATGTGTATTGGGGCGACGAGCGGTTCGTGCCGGCGGATTCGGATGACCGGAACGAGAAGGGCGCGCGCGAGGCGCTGCTCGACCACGTGCCGCTCGACCCGAAGCGCGTGCACGTGATGGCGCCGTCCGACGGCGAATTCGGCGACGACGTCGACGCCGCGGCCGCGGCCTACGCCGAGGTTCTGGCCGCGCAGGCCGGGCCCGACGACGGTGGCGTGCCGGCGTTCGACATCTGCCTGCTCGGCCTGGGCGGGGAGGGACACACCGCGTCGGTGTTCCCGGACTCCCCCGCCGTGCACGAGACGCAGCGTTCGGTGGTGCCGGTGCGCGACTGCCCCAAGCCACCGCCGACGCGCGTGTCGCTCACGCTGCCCGCCATCCGCCGGTCACGTGAGGTGTGGCTGATGACGGCCGGAGAGGCGAAGGCCGAGGCCGTGTCGCTCGCGCTGTCGGGTGCCCCGGAGGTGCAAGTGCCCGTGTCGGGCGCCCGCGGCTACCGGCGCACGCTGTGGCTCCTGGACCGCTCGGCGGCCGGGAAGCTGACGAAGGTGTACGAGCCGCCGGCCGAATAGTCCCGCTCGGCTCCGAAGGCCGCTCCGGATCCATCCGGGGCGGCCTTCGGCGTTTCGCAGGTCCGTCTTGAACCAGTGTCCCGAGCTGTGGCACGAGGGGATGACACGGGCCACCCCAAAGTGTGAATATCATTCATGTGCCAACCGGACTAGTGATGGCTACTCCGATGAGCGGCTCACCTGGACGCCGGGTGCCCCGTATGGTGAACGTACGGTGGTGTGATCGACACGAGGTGAACTCAGCTCACCTGAATGCCGTAACGATGGGGATCGGCAGGCCGACACTTCGGGGGCAGGGTGAAACTTACCGTCGTCACACCGCTGCCCGTTAGCATCCGCGAATTTGTTGCCCGCCGCGCGTCCCGATCGGGTGGCCGGCGCATCTCATCATCAAGTCCACAAGACGAATGGGGTCGCCGATGAGCACAGAGGGACTGTCGATTCCAGGAATCACGATGGGCGCCCCCGGCGCGGGGGCGGCCGACCGGGTCCGGCGCTTGATCGCGTCGGTTCGCCGTCCGCTCATGTCGACGATCGGCCTCGACGTGCTCGCGGTGCTGGCCGCCGTGCTGGATGTGTGGCTGGTGATCCCGCCGAAGGCACCGCCGTACTCGATCTATCTGTCGGCGGCGGCGTGCCTGGCGGTGGTGCTGCGGCGCAAGGTCCCGTTCCTCGCGATCTTCCTCGCAGTGCCGGGTTTCCTCGCCGGCTGGGCCGAGCTCGCGTCGATGATCACGCTGGGCACCCTCGCCACGCGCCGGCAGATCCACTGGCAGACGTGGGTGGGCGCGGCGATGGTGTTCACCTGCCGGTTCGTGCAGTGGCCCCTCTCCGATTTCGCGCAGCTGACGTGGCGCGAACACGTGCTCGACGGAATCTACGGCGTGCTGGTCGCCGGCATGCCCATCGCGATCGGCCTGCTGATCGGCGCGCGGGCGGAGATCTCGGCGAAGCTCGCCGAGCTGGCGCGCAGCCGTGACCGCGAACGCCGCTTCCACGCCGACGCCGTGCGCGCCGAGGAGCGGGCACGGCTGTCCCGCGAGATGCACGACGTCGTGTCGCACCAGATCACCCTGATCGCGATGCAGGCCGGTGCTCTTCAGGCGCAGGCGACCGACGGCCCGGCCTTCGAGACGGCGCAGGTCATCCGGCAGCTCTCGACGCGCACACTGGAGGAGCTGCGCTCGCTGGTGAGTGTGCTGCGCTCCGACTCCGAAGACGACGGGCCGCGCCCGGGAATCGGCGAGCTCGACCACTTGATCCGCACGGCTTCCGTCCCGGTGCACCTGACCGTGGAGCGCCTGCCGGACACGCTGCCGAGCCAGGTGTCGGCCGCCGCATACCGCACGGTGCAGGAGGCGCTCACGAACGTGCACAAGCACGCCCCCGGCGCCACCGCCACGATCCGCATCCAGGGCGGCAGCGGCGCGCTGAGCGTCGAGGTACGCAACGAACGAGCCGAACGCGCGTCGGAGCACCTGCCCTCGGGCGGTCACGGCCTGACCGGGCTCGCCGAACGCGCCCGCCTGCTCGGGGGCAGCTTCGAAACCTCCGACACCGAGGACGGCGGCTTCCGCCTCCGCGCGCGCTACCCGCTGGACCGCTGAGCTCTCCCCTCTTCCCCAGGTCGAAGGGGCGGCACCGCGCGGATGCCGCCCCTTCGCCGCATCTCGACCACCGCTCCGCCCTGCGTTTCGGCACGGCACTTCCTTCGCGAACGACTGCCGAAGGTCGAGTAACGCCCCGCCCGCCCCGCCCACCGCCTGCCAGAACGGCGATTCTGCCCGCCCAAAGGCAACCGAGGCTCCGGACCAGCAGCACCGCCCTTTCGGGGTTTCCCCAGCGATTGCGCTCTTCAGGAGGAGAAATGAACAAGGTCGTCTGCGCGCATGCCGTTTCCGTCGACGGCTTCATCAGCGGCCGCATCCCCGACGGCCAGGAGGAGTTCGGCAGCGGCCTCGGCGACGCGTCGTCGCTGTTCGACTGGTACTTCAGCGGCGACACCCCGAGCACGATCTTCGACGGCTTCAGACTGAGCGAACCCAGCGCCCGCGTGTTCGACGACCTCGCGTCGCGTATCGGCGCCGTCGTCGCCGGCCGCGCCACTTACGAGCACTCCGGAGGCTTCGGCGACGGCAGTCCCCACCCGGGGGCGCCGTTGTTCGTGGTGAGCCACCGTCGGGTCGACGACCTCGCCGGCCCGCAGACCCTGGTGACCACCGGTGTCGCCGACGCCATCGCGGCGGCCCGCGCCGCCGCGGGCACCAAGGACGTCGGCCTCATGGGTGGCCGCCTGGTCACCGAAGCCCTCGAGGCGAACCTTGTCGACGAACTCGTCCTGCACCAGGTCCCCCTTCTCCTCGGCGCCGGCCGCCCGTTCTTCCACGCACTGCCCCGGCACGTCCACCTGCACCTGCGCCAAGCCGTCGCGGCCCCCGGCGTCACGCATCTCCACTACGACGTGATCCGGTGATCCGGCCGGAAATGCGAAAACCACCGACTCCGCCCGTAATCGGGCAAAGCCAGTGGTTTCGGGCCGCGTGAACTAAATCAGTTCGCGGCGCTTGCGAAGGCGTTCGAGTGCTTCCGCGAGGATTGCTTCGCCGTCGGCGTCGGAGCGGCGTTCCTTGACGTACGCGAGGTGCGTCTTGTAGGGCTCGGTGCGGGGCGCGGCGGGCGGATTCTGCTGGTCCTGCCCGCCGGGGAGCCCGCAGCGCGGACAGTCCCATTCGTCGGGGATTTCGGCGTCCACCGCGAACGACGGACGGGCCTCGTGGCCATTGGCGCACCAGTACGAGATGCGGCGCCGGGGCGCGGATTCACCCCGCTCCGACTCGCCAGAAGGGCCGGCACCCACGCGGGTGCCGCGAATCGCGTTACCGCCAACCATGAATCCTCACAACTGGGAATCGGCGGCGCGCCCCCCAATAGGCACGCCGATGCACACCCGGGCGGCCAGCGAGCGACCGGCCCGGCGAGGTCCGGTCAGACCTTGAGCAGCAGGCCGAGGCCGATGACGCTGATCAACCAGACGGCCCCCAGCAGCAGGGTGATCCGGTCGAGGTTCTTCTCGGCGACACTTGAGCCCGAGAGGCTGGACTGCATACCGCCGCCGAACAGCGACGACAGCCCGCCACCCCGGCCGCGGTGGAGCAGCACCGCCACCACCAGCAATACGCTGGAGGCGATCAACAGGATTTGCAGGAACAGCTTCATGTCATCCTCTGTGCTCGTCGGAGAACGCAGGGGCACGGCCCCGACCCGCGTCGCGGATCTTCACCGTACCCCTGGACTCGCCCACTGCTGTGTGACGGACCGGATACACAGGTTACCCGGTAGTGGCCTCGATCAGGGCAGCGGGCCACCCGCCGCCAGTGCACAGAGTTTGGTGAACTCGTCGGCATCGAGGCTCGCGCCGCCCACGAGAGCACCGTCGATGTTGTCGCAGGCCACCAGCTCGCCCACGTTGCCCGACTTCACCGATCCGCCGTAAAGCACCCGAACGGCCGAAGCGACGTCGTCGCCGTACTTCTCGGCCAGCACCGTGCGGATGGTCTTGCAGACCTCCTCGGCGTCGGCCGGGGTCGCCACCTTGCCGGTACCGATGGCCCACACGGGCTCATACGCCACGACGACGTCCTTCACCTGCTCGGCCTTGAGCCCCTTGAGGCCTTCGAGCAGCTGCTTGGTGGCGTGGGCGTGATGTTCGCCCGCCTCGCGGATCTCGAGGTTCTCGCCGACGCACAGGATCGGCGTGAGACCGTTCTTCAGCGCCGCACGGACCTTCTTGCAGATCAGCTCGTCGGATTCGGCGTGGTACTCGCGCCGCTCCGAGTGGCCGATGGCGACGAACGTGCAACCCAGCTTGGCGAGCATCGGTCCCGACACGTCGCCGGTGTAGGCGCCGGAGTCGTGCGGCGACAGGTCCTGCGCACCGTAGGTGAGCGAGAGCTTGTCGCCGTCGATCAGCGTCTGCACGCTGCGGATGTCCGTGAACGGCGGCAGCACCGCGACGTCCACCTTGGCGTAGTACTTCTCCGGCAATGCGAAAGCGATCTTCTGAACCAGCGCGATGGCTTCGAGGTGGTTCAGGTTCATCTTCCAGTTGCCGACGATCAACGGCTTGCGAGTCACTGGTCCTTCTCCAACGCGGAAACGCCTGGCAGTTCCTTGCCCTCCAAGTACTCCAAGGAGGCGCCGCCGCCCGTGGAGATGTGGGAGAACCCGTCTTCCGGCAGCCCCAGCTGCCGCACCGCGGCCGCCGAGTCGCCGCCACCGACGACCGTGAACGCGTCGCTCTTCACGAGCGCCTCGGCCACGGCCCGCGTGCCGCCCGCGAACGCCGCGAACTCGAACACGCCCATCGGGCCGTTCCAGAACACGGTCGCGGCGTCGGCGAGCTTGCCGGCGAACAGTTCACGAGTGCGGGGGCCGATGTCGAGGCCCTCCCGGTCGGCCGGGATGGCCGTGCTGTCGACGACCTCGTGCTCGGCGTCCGCCGAGAACTCCGTCGCGGCGAGCACGTCGACCGGCAGCACGAGCTCCACGCCGCGCTTCTCCGCCTCGGCAAGGAAGCCACTGACCTGCTCCAGCTGGTCTTCCTGCAGCAGCGACCGGCCGACCTCGTAGCCCTGGGCCTTGAGGAACGTGTACGCCATGCCGCCGCCGATGAGCAGGCGGTCGACCTTGGTCAGCAGGTTGGCGATCACGCCGAGCTTGTCCGACACCTTGGCGCCGCCGAGCACGACCACGTACGGCCGCTTGACGTCGTCGGTGAGTTTCTTCAGCACGTCGAGCTCGGCCAGCACGAGGCCGCCCGCATACGCCGGGAGCACCGCGGCGACCTCGTAGACCGAGGCCTGCTTGCGGTGCACCACGCCGAATCCGTCGGACACGAAGGCGCCGCCGGGCACGAGCGCGGCCAGCTCGGCCGCGAGCTCGGAGCGGTCGACGGCGTCCTTGCTGGTCTCACGCGCGTCGAAGCGCACGTTCTCCAGCAGCGCGACGCCGCCTTCGGCGAGGCCGCCGACGAGCGCCTTGGCCGAGTCGCCGACGAGGTCACCGGCGAGCGGGACCTCGGCGCCGAGCAGCTCGCCCAGCCGCTTCGCGACGGGCGCGAGCGTGTACTTCGGGTCGGGTTCGCCCTTGGGCCTGCCGAGGTGCGCCGTGACGACGACCTTGGCGCCCGCGTCGGCGAGCCGCTTGATCGTCGGCACCGCGGCGCGGACACGGCCGTCGTCGGTGATTCGGTCCCCGTCGAGCGGGACGTTCAGGTCGCTGCGCACGAGCACGTACCGGCCCTGGAGACCAGCACTGCCCTCGTTCAGCAGGTTTTCGAGGTTCTTGACGGTCATCGGACTCAGGAGAGCTTCGAGCCGACGAGCTTGACCAGGTCGGCGAGGCGGTTGGAGTAGCCCCACTCGTTGTCGTACCAGCCGACGACCTTGACCTGGTTGCCGATGACCTTCGTCAGCGGGGCGTCGTAGATGCAGGACGCGGGGTCGGTGACGATGTCCGAAGACACGATCGGGTCCTCGTTGTAGCGCAGGATGCCGGCCAGCGGGCCTTCAGCAGCGGCCTTGTACGCGGCGTTGACCTCTTCGAGGGTCGCGCTCTTGGTGAGCGTGACGGTGAGGTCGGTGGTCGAGCCTGTCGGCACCGGCACGCGCAGCGCGTAGCCGTCGAGCTTGCCCTGCAGCTCCGGCAGCACCAGGCCGATCGCCTTCGCGGCGCCGGTGGACGTCGGCACGATGTTCAGCGCGGCGGCGCGGGCGCGGCGCAGGTCCTTGTGCGGGCCGTCCTGCAGGTTCTGGTCCTGCGTGTAGGCGTGGATGGTGGTCATCAGGCCCTGCTCGATGCCGAACGCGTCCTGCAGGACCTTCGCCAGCGGGCCGAGGCAGTTGGTGGTGCAGGAGGCGTTGGAGATGATGACCTGCGAGCCGTCGTACTTGTCGTCGTTGACACCCAGCACCACGGTGAGGTCCTCGCCCTTGGCGGGCGCGGAGATGATGACCTTCTTGGCCCCGCCGGCGATGTGCGCCTTGGCGGCGTCGGCGTTCGTGAAGAAGCCGGTCGACTCGACGACGACGTCCACGCCCAGCTCGCCCCACGGCAGGTTCGCCGGGTCGCGCTCGGCCAGCGCCTTGATCGTGGTGCCGTCGACCACGATGCCCTCGTCGGACAGCGACACCTCGCCCGGGAACCGGCCGAGGACGGTGTCGTACTTCAGCAGGTGGGCCATCGTGGCGACGTCCCCGAGGTCGTTGAACGCGACCACCTCGATGTCGTGACCGCTCGCCTTCACGGCGCGGAAGAAGTTGCGGCCGATCCGGCCGAAGCCGTTGACACCTACGCGAACGGTCACTGCTGCCACTCCTCTTGATTCGTGATCCTCGAACCGGGGCAAACGCCCCGGAAGTCTGCCGGGCTCGGGCGCCACCCTAGCGTGCGGGCGCGATCGTCCCTGACCGCACCGACGAGACTTCCACCACTGCGCCGCAGCGTCAAGAATCGATTAAGAAGCCAGCTCACGAGCTTACGGCCGCAAAGCGTGCGGCGCGGCGCCATGCGCGCCGACACCCGCTTGATCGGTCTTGGTGCCGCGGTTCACGCACCGGAAGCGGCCCGGGTCACTTCGGCGGTTCCCGCTTCGTGGGAGTGCGAAACCAGGGCCTGCGCTTTCGTGCACCGGTGTCGAGCGAAACAGCGTCACCATCCACCACCGCACCCGGCGCGGCGAGCTCGTCGCCGGGCACCGAAATCACGCATAGCGAACTCACCAGCCGCCGCCTCCGCCCGGGCACGAAAACCTCGGCTACGCCACAAAATTCGGGCACAACCAGTTCACCACCCCCTTCGTCGAGCCAGGCTTGCGACCCCGGCTCGCCCCACCTCGGCCTGCGCTCCCCGACCCCACGGGCCAGCCCGCGAGAGCCGCCGATGCGTCCCCCAAGCTCGCCAGCCCCAGCCCGCACCAACCGCCGGTGCCTCCCCCGACCGTCTCACGTGGACAGTTCGCGCTCCGCCGGCGTGCGGAACTTCGGCACGATCCGCATCTCGCCGAGCCACTTCCGCAGACGCTCGGCCTCCCCTTCGATGGCCGCGGTGCGGTCGCGTCCGAGGTCTTCGAAAACGCGCAGGGCGATGTCACCGGAGGGGTGCTGAGCCCAGGCGCCGACGATGCGGCCGTCGGACCACACGGTGGGGCCGACATTGCCGCTGCGATCGAAGAGAGCGGAGCGGTGCCGGCCGACGTACCAGTCGCGGGCGGCCCAGCCCATGGCGGTCGGATCGAGGGCGGGCAGCAGTGCGACCCACGGGGAGGGTTCGGGGACGGGATCGAGATCGTCAGAGAGAAGCACGCCGGGTTCGCCGTCGAGATCGACTTCGGTGAGGTCGAGTGCGGCGAGGGCCGCCTTGGTCTGCGCGGCGGTCCAGCCCGTCCACCAGCGCAGGTCGGAGATGGGCGCGGGACCGAAGGCGCGCAGCCACGCCCGGGCGAGCTCCACGCGAGCCTTGCTGGCCGGCACCTCCGGCAGCCCGCCCGGGAGCCAGCCGTCGAGCGGCGCCCAGACGTACTGCGTGCTCAGCCAGGTGCCACGCGGGCGGCCGCGCACGATGCGGCCGTCGGCGGCCAGCTGAAGGAGCACGCGGCTGGTGACGTTGGTGATCGCGGCGTACGGCTTGCCCTTGGCCATGTGCAGTTGCTGACGCAGGCGCGGTTCGTCGGCCACCAGCTCCTGCGCTGTCGCGGAACCCCTGGCGCGCAAGGCTTTTTCGACACTCGCGGCGACGTCGGCGAGCCACCGCGGCGGATCCGCGACGTTCTCCGGGTGCCCCACCGTACCCAGGTGTTGTTCGAGCTGTTTGCGCTGCCGCGCGGCGACGTCGGCCGCGCAGCCGGCCTGCACGAGCGCCGCGGTCGCCACGCCGGCCACGAACATCGTGCGGCGCATTCCCAGCAGGCGCACCAAAGTCCGGTCTTCGTACAGCGCGCGCTCGACATCGGCCGCCGCCACCTCACGCACTCGCGCCCACGCGGACAGGTACACCGACGCCGGATCCGTCGCGTGCAGGGCGACGACGCCGTCCGCGGCCGCCTCGACGGAAGCGGCCGGCGCCGCGAGGTGGTGGCGCACACCGAGCCGCGCGCGGCGCTGCGCAAGGGAGATCTTCATCCGGCCGTTCTACCAGCGGGCCCCGACAAAAACGCTTCGTCCGGTGCCGGTCACGCGTTTACGCTCGGCTTATGGTCACTCCGGCGCACTTCGCGACCTTCGCCGCGTTGACGTTCCTCATGGTCGTCGTCCCCGGGCCCAGCGTGCTGTTCACCATCAGCCGCGCGCTGACGGTCGGGCGTCGCGACGCGCTCCTCACGGTCGTGGGCAACGCCGCCGGGGTGTATACGCAGGTGGTGGCCGTCGCGTTCGGGCTTGGCGTGGTGGTGACGACGTCTGCCACCGTGTTCACCGCGATCAAACTCGCGGGCGCGCTCTACCTCGTCTATCTGGGCATCCAGGCGATCCGCAAGCGCCGCAAGCTCGCCGAGGCCATGGCGACGGCCGTGCGCACCACGCCCAGCCGGACCGTGGCGGTGCTGCGCGACGGCTACATCGTGGGCTTCGCAAACCCGAAGTCGATCGTGTTCCTTGCCGCGCTACTGCCCCAATTCGCTGATCCCACCGCTGGCTCCGTGCCTCTGCAGATGCTGCTGCTCGGCGTGTGTCTTCCGGTGATCGCGCTCGCGTCGGACAGCGTTTGGGCGCTCGCCGCGGGCACGGCGCGCGCGTGGTTCGCGCGTTCGCCGCGGCGACTTGAGCTCGTCGGCGGCACCGGCGGCCTCGTGATGATCGGCGTCGGCGCGACGCTCGCGTTCACCGGCCGGAAGGACTGAGCGCGGGCACCAGATCGCGCTGCCACGCCGGAGGCACGTCGTCGAGGGACACGACCACCTGGTCGGCGCCCGCGTCGAGGTACTCACCGAGGCGCGCGACGACGGTGTCGAAGTCGCCGTGCACGGTCACGGCGTCGACGAGCCGATCGGACAGGTCCGCGATGTCGTCGGAGCCGAAACCCATGCGGCGGAAATTGGCGGCGTAGCCCGGGACGCCGGCGAGGAACCGCAGCGACCCACCGCGCACGGTCTCGCGGGCACGCGCCGGGTCGGGGTCCGCGACGACGGTGGTGAGCACGGCGAGCCCGCGGTCCGGCCCGAGAAGTTCACGGGCCGACGCGACGTAGTCCGGCGTGACGAGGAACGGGTACGCCGCCGTGGCGCGGTCGCGCGCCAGTTCCAGCATCCGAGGGCCGAGCGCGGACAACACCCGCGCCGAAGCCGGGACGACGTCCTCGAGCTCGTCCAGGTATGCCGAGAGGGTCGCGAGCGGGCGGGCGCCGTGTGCGCCACCTAGGCCGGGCAGCCAGCGGCCCGGGTGGGCAGCCGACAGCTCCCGGTACATCTCGGCCACCTTCGCGGCCGGCACCTGGTCGACCGACAGGATCCCGTTGACCACGGTGATCCGCCGGGTCGCGCGGACGACTTCGGGGACCAGCGCGACGTTGTCGCTCTGCCCGCCCGGTATCCACAGGGTCGAATAGCCGAGTTCCTCCGCGCGCACCGCCGCGGCAACCGCCGCCGCCGAGTCCGCCGAGCCCAACGAAGAAGTCGCCGCCGCCACCGGGCCGAAGATCGTCATGCCAGTGCCAACCCTCGACGGCCCGGTGGTGTTCCGGCTCACGCCGGCTGTTCGTCCAGAGCTGAATCGGGTGCTGAATCGGGCTCTTGTGCCTTTTCCGCGGTCTTCGTGAACATCCGTGTCGCCGAGAGCCGGGCGACGCCGTCCGGGTCGCCGAGGTCGTCGAGCGACGTGCGGATGGTCGAGTCCACCGACAGGTACTTGCGCCCGGCGCGCAGGTCGGCGTCGTTGCGCAGCCGCACGATGAGCGGGAACTCCGCGAGCGCGCCGGCGTCGAACAGACCCGTCGTGTAGATCAGCTGCACACCCAGCGCTTCCGCCACGGCGCGCTGCAACTCCAACAGGTAGCCCGCCGACGCGCGGCCGATCGGGTTGTCGAGGAACAGCACGCCGGAGTGGCGGTTGCGCGCCTTGCCCCGGTTGTTGGCGCGCAGCGCGGCGAGCGTGCAGTACAGGATGATCGCCGCCGTCAGCTGCTGGCCGCCGGAGAACACGTCACGAATCTCCGACACGCGTTGGCGTTCCGTGCGCAGCACCGAATCCGGCTTGAGCATGTCGACCCGGAATCCCTTGGGCGCGGCCACCATCACGCCGCGCAGCACGAGCGACAGCCCGTCGCGTTTCACATCGCGGCCGTCGGCTGTCTTGCCCGCCGCGGCCTCGTCGACGACTTCGCCGAGCTTTTCCGCGAGCACGTTGTCCTCCAGCTCCGTGAACCGGATGCGCAGGAACTCCTGGCCGGACCAGTCGCCGAGCCCGTCGGGCAGCCGCGACACGCGCTGGGCCGAGCGCAGAGTCCGCAACGCGCCGTCGACCATGCCCTGCAGGCGGGTGATGATGCCGCCGCGGTGGCGGTCGATCTGCGCGAGGTCGTCGGTGAGCGTGCGCAGGCGCGGGCGCAGCGCTTCGGCCCACTCCGCCGCGTGGGCGGGCAGCTGGTCACGCTTCACGGAGATCACCTGCTGGCGAACCGGCGTGCTCAGCTTCTCGAAGCGTTTCTCCGTGGCGTACTGGGCGAGCTGGTCGGCGGCCGCGCGTACGCGGCGGTCGCCCGCGTCGGCGGCCTCCTGCGCGGTGGACAGCACGGAATTGAGCTGGGCATGCCTGGCCCGCGCGGATTCCACGTCGCCTTCGTACGCTTGCGCCGGGTCCTCCGGCAGCAGGTGCGCGAGCGATTCGCCGAGCAGACCGAAGCCGGACGCCGACGCCTTGGCCGCATCCAGCGTCGCCTCCGCCGCCGCCCGGCGTTCCTGCAGCTCCTCCCACGTACGGGCCGCCGCCGAGACCTCCAGCGACGCCGCGTCGATCAGCTCCAGGCCGTGCTCGATGTCGCGCGGGCGCTCGACCGGCGCGGCACCGGTCTGCAGCGGGAGCAGGTCGAGCTCCGCCCGCCGGGTGGACACCAGGCCGATCGCTTCGGCGCGGTCCTCCTCCAGCGCGGCGACCACTCGCCGCGTGCGGGCCAGCGCCGCCACGCGGGCGGACGCGTCGGAGCCGTCGGGCGTCTCCAGCAGCTCCGCCGCGCGGCTGCGCACGCCTTCGTCGAGCGCTTCGAGCGCCGAGGCCGCCGCGGCTTCCGCCGATTCGGCCTGCTCCAGCTCCGACCGCAGGTCGCTGCCGACCTCCACTTTCGCGTAAGCCTCCGACGCCGATGCGAAAGTCCGCCGCAACGCGTCCACCGGCTCGGCGGGCGCCTCGGCTTCTCCGGAATCCTCGGTCGCCTCGGCGGCGCCCGGCACCTCGGCGAGCTCCGAACGCGCCGTGGTCGCGGTCCGGCGGTGCCCGTCGGCGGTGCGTTGCTCCTCGCTCGCCTGTTCACGCAGCCGTGCCGCGCGGGCTGAGGCGTCGGCCGCCGCGGCCTCGGCACGCTCGGCGATCTCCGTGGCGCGTTCGACTTCCTCGGTCCACTCGGCGACGCGCGTGGCCCGGGTCGCAAGCTCGCCCAGCCGCCGCGCCTTCTCCTCCGCCTCGGCCCCGGACGCGCGCAAGGCCGGCACCCGCTCCCGCAGCGCCGCCGCTTTTTCGCTCAGCCGCGCGAACTCGGCGTCGGCCTGACCCAGCGCCGCCTGCGCCCGCTCCCGCGCGACGCGGGCGCTCTCGGCCTGCTCGGCGAGCGTCGCGATCGCGCCCGCCGGGTAATCCTCACGCCACGCGGTGAGCTTCCACGTGAGCGCACCGTCGGCGGTCAGCGACTCAGCCAGCTGCTCCAGGCGGCGCTGGCGTTCGGCGTGTCGCCGGGCCACCGCTTCGCGCTCGGTGTCGGCCGCTTCCTCGTCGTACATCGCGGGGTTGGGCGGCACGAGGAACTCCACGCCCGCCGCGGCCGGCGCGCCTTCGCGCTGAACCGCATCGGTGGTCCCGACGGCGATCACGGCGCTGGGCAGCAATCGCACCGCCGACAGCACTTCCCGGGCCCGCGGCACCTGCGTCGCGTCGTTCAGCAGTACCCCGGCGACGAGCTGCGGCATGCTCGCCAGCACCTCGTCGCGCCGCTCGGCGTCCACTTTGGACAGATACCGCCATCCGGACCACGCCGTGATCCCCGCCTGTTCCAGCGCGTCCAGCGCCGACTGCACGTCCTGCGGTGGCGGCAGCAGACCACCCGAGCCCAACGCGGCCAGCGCGCGTTCGTCGGCCGATTCCTCCATCCGCAGCGCCGTCTGCTCCTTCTCGACGACCGCGCTCGCCTCGCGCAACCGTTGCAACAGCACGGGCAGGTCGCTTTCGAGCCGGACGTCGTCGGCACCGAGCAGCTCGGCGAGCCGGGGTTCGGCCGCCAGCGCGTCCGTGCGGCGGTGCGCTCGGTCGAGATCCTCGGCCGCGCGCACCAGTCGGTCCTGAGTGGACCCGGCGAGCTGATTGGCCTCGTTCACCGCCCGTTGAGCGGCTTGCAGATCCTCGCCGACCCGGCCGAGCTCCTGCTCCCGCCGGGCAAGCTCCAGGGCAATCTCTTCGGCCTCGGCCCGCGCGGCCCGCGCCGCCTCGCCCACGTCCGCACCGGCCGAAAGCAGTCCGCTTCGGACGGAAACCGAGATTTCCTCGCGCAGTTCGGCGATCCGCGAGGCGAGCCCTCTCGCCTCCGCCCGCCGCGACGCCGCGAGATTGGCCGCCTCGTCGCGATCGGTCTGCGCCTTCTCGGCTTCCGCCCGCAACGCGTCGGCGTGGGCCTCGGCCTTGTCGGCCTGCCGCTGCGCGTCGCGCGCCAGCGCCATGAGCCCGCGCGCGAGCGCCGACGCCGCGGCGTTGCGGGCGGCAAGCGCGGGTTTCGCCTTCTCCTCGCGGTTACCGACGAGGTCGCGCAGGTCCTTGGCCCTGCGAGCCGCATTCAGCTGGTTGAGCACGGTCGCGGTTTCGCGCCACGCCTCGGCGGAGGTCTTCGCCTCCGCCAGCTCGCCGTCCAGGCGCTCCCGAGCTTGCTGTGCTTCGTCCAGCCGCAGCACGGCGACGAGCCGGCGCAACTCCGTCACGCCCGCGACGAGCCGCCGGTGGTCGCCCTCGGCGAGCTTCTCCGCCGACCTGACCTCCTCGAGATGCTCTTCGAGCCCCGAAAGCCGCGCGTTCTCGAGTTCGTTGCGCGCGTGGATTCGCCCGGCCAGCTCCTTGAGGTCCGCGCGGGCCGACTCCGCGATGCGGCGCGACGCCGCGGCCACACCCTCCTCGTCGGCGAGCGGACCGAGCAGCTCCAGCGCGCCCTCGACGAACTCCTTCTCCGCCAGCAGATCGCCGCGCTGAGCGAGGTTGTGCGCGTACGCAGACACCACCTCGGCGAGATCCTTCGGCTCGTCCTCGGAAAGCACGGCGCGCAGCAGGAACTCCACGAATCCTTCGTCGGTGGAGAACTGGAACGCGTCGGCCGCCTCACCCTCACCGGCGTTCATCGCGCGCTGGTAGCGAAACAGCTCCGGATCGAGGCCGAGAGTGTCCAGTTTGGACGTCCACTCGAAGTGGCGGCGCGTCCACGACAGCTCCAGTTCCGGCTCGGCCATCGCCGCCGCGGCGATCCGGTCGTGGAAGCCCGACATCGTGAGCAGGCGGCCGTCTTCGGCCAGCGGCAGGGAATCCAGCCCGAGTGCCGGCGTCGGGCGGAAGCAGTACCAGGAGTCGACGAGGTTCTCCGAGTCCGCGGAGGTCACGTGCCCGCGCCACTCCGACACCTTGCCCGTGATCACCCGCTGGCCGGTCTCGACGTGCAGCCACTCCAGCACGACGTGCGAGACGTCCTTGGCCGCCACGAACTTCTCCAGCACCTTCGTGCTCGTGGTGCCCACGACCTGGCGTCGCCCCGGCAGCATCACGGAGAAGATCAGCTTGATCAGCACCGATTTGCCGCCGCCGTTCTCCAGGAACAGCACGCTCGCGGGCGACGGGCGGCGCACCGGCCCGTCGGCGTGGATACCGGCGTTGAACAGCGCGTCCTGCTTCGGCGCGGTGATGGTGGCGCCGACGCCGCTGAAGTCCAGCACCACGTCCTGGTAGCGGGCGCCCGCGGGGCCCACCGAGTGCAGGCGGACCCGCGACAGCTCGTACATCCGTTCCCCTCGGTCAGGACTCGTGAGTGTTGCGGCCGGTTGGAACCGGCCG